>JBBEAY010000014.1:0-42069 GCA_040882605.1 Actinomycetota bacterium | reverse complement strand
ATGGGGAGCTACGTGGCGCTCTGGTATCGGCCCGGAGGAAGGCTAAGCCTCGACGAGATCGCTCGACAGTACGCGGGGCTCGCGCTGCGCATGGTCAGAGCCATGTGAGCCGGCCGCCCGCGCTCCGAGGAGGATCCCACGTGAAGGAACGAGCCCGCGTCGTCGTCATCGGTGGAGGCGTCGGCGGATGCTCCCTCGCGTACCACCTGTCGAAGCTGGGTTGGAACGACGTCGTCCTGCTCGAGAAGGGCGAGCTGACCAGCGGCTCGACCTGGCACGCGGCCGGGCTGTGCACCCAGTTCAACGCGAGCCTGCACCTCTCCAGGCTGCTGATGCGCAGCATCGACCTGTACCGGGGACTCGAGGCCGAGACCGGGCAGCCGGTCGGCCTGCACGAGGTCGGCAGCATCCGGCTGGCCTCGACCCCGGATCGGATGGACGAGTACCGGCGGGCTCGGTCGAGAGCCAAGGTGCTCGGGCTCCCGCTCGAGGTGATCGGGCCCCAGGAGATCGTCGAGCTGTGTCCGATCGTGAACGCCGACGGCATCCTGGGCGGCGCCTGGATGCCCACCGACGGCCACATCGATCCGAGCAGCGTCACGAACGCGCTCGCGGCCGGCGCTCGGGCCCGCGGCGTGGAGATCTCGCGCCACACCCGCGTCACGGGCCTGCGCCCCCGCCCGGACGGGGGCTGGGACGTCGGGACGGACGCGGGCCCGATCGAGTGCGAGATCGTCGTGAACGCCGCGGGGATGTGGGCGCCTCGGATCGCGGCGCTGGCCGGCGCGACCCTACCGATCGTCCCGCTGGAGCACGAGTTCGTGGTCACGGGACCCATCCCCGACGTTGCGAAGCTCGAGCGCGAGATCCCCGTGATCCGCGACCCCGAGGCCTCGTTCTACGTCCGGGCGGAGGGCGACGGCCTGATCGTCGGTCCCTTCGAGCGTGAGACGAAGGCGTGGGCCGTCGACGGCGTCCCGTGGGGGTTCGACAGCCGACTGCTCGAACCGGACCTCGAGCGGATCGAGGAGATCCTGCTGCGCGCGGCCGACCGGTTCCCCGCCTTCGCCGACGCGGGGATCGGCCGCATCGTGAACGGGCCCGACGGCTACACGCCGGACGGCCGCTGCCTGATGGGCTGGGTCCCCGGCGTACGCAACCTGTTCGTGCTGGCCGGGTTCAGCATCTTCGGGATCGTGTTCGCGGGGGGCGCCGGCGGATACGCCGCGGAGTGGATCGTGGACGGTCAGCCGAGCGACGACATGTGGGAGGTCGACGTCCGCCGGTTCGGGCCCTGGGCCGCGACGCCGCCGTTCCTGGTCGAGCGGGCGCTGGACGTCTACGCGCACGAGTACGCGATCCACTACCCCGGTGAGGAGCGGCCGGCGGGTCGGCCGCTGAAGACCGACTCCCTCCACGAGCGCCTGCAGGCGCGCGGAGCGGTCTTCGGTTTCCGCTTCGGGTGGGAGCGCCCCCTGTGGTTCGCGCCCGAAGGGGTCGAGCCGGCCGACGAGCTCACGTTCCGGCGGCCGAACTGGCTGGAGCACGTCGCGGCGGAGTGCCGGGCGGTCCGGGAGCGCGTCGGCGTGTTGGACCAGACGAGCTTCGCGGGCTACGAGGTGAGCGGCCCGGGGGCGGCCACGTTCCTCGATCGGCTCTGCGCGAACGCGCTGCCGGGCGAGGACGGTCGGATCGTCGTGACCCAGATGCTGACGGAGCGCGGCGGGATCGAGTGCGACCTCACGCTGACCCGGCTCGCCCCCGAGCGCTTCTACGTCGTCAGCGCGGCGGCGACCCAGACGCACGACCTGGACTGGATCCGACGGCATCAGCCCCCCGGGGATGACGTCGTGGTCGAGGACGTCACCGATGCGACCGGCGTGCTGACGATCGCCGGACCCCGGTCGCGCGAGCTGCTCGCCGCGCTCTCCAACGCCGACCTCTCGAACGCGTCGTTCCCGTGGATGAGCGCGCGGCGCCTCCGGCTCGGCGACGTGCCGGTGCTCGCGATGCGGATCTCCTACGTGGGGGAGCTCGGCTGGGAGCTGCACCATCCGATCGAGCACCTGCGATCGCTGTACGACCGGCTCCTCGAGGCGGGCGAGCCGCTCGAGCTCGTCGACTTCGGCTACCGGGCGCTCGACTCGCTCCGGATGGAGAAGGCCTACCGGCTCTGGGGCGCCGACATCTCCCCGGACCACACGCCGTTCGAGGCGGGGTTGGACCGCTTCGTCCGGCTCGACAAGGGCGAGTTCATCGGCCGGCAGGCCCTGATCCGCCAGCGCGAGGAGGGGATCCGGGAACGGCTAGCCTGCCTCGTGGTGGAGGCGGACGACGCGATCCCGCACGGGAGCGAGGCCATCTCCACTCCGGATGGCCGGATCGTCGGCTACGTCTCGGCGTGCGAGCGCGGCCACGTGGTCGGTGCGACGATCGCGCTGTCGTACCTCCCCGTCGATCTCACCGCGCCCGGCACGGTCCTCGACGTGGACGTCCTCGGCCAGCGGTGCGCCGCCAGGGTCGTCGAGGCTCCGCTGTACGACCCGGGCAACGAGCGGCTGCGGTCGTAGCCGGTCGATCCGGGCTCAGGTCGGCTGCATCGATGCGGTGAACGTGGGCGACGACGCGGTGGCCAGGGCCGAGATGTCGCCGGTCGCGGGGTCCGCGTCGGTCGTGGAGGCGGGCCTGGAGCCGATCATGCAGCTCACCACGCGCGATCGGACCCGGCTCGCGCTCGCCTCCGACATGCTGGGGGGCTGGGCGCTGGGAGCTCGCAACCCCCCGCATCCTCGAGGAGCGCCAGGCGATCGTCAGGAACGGCATCCGCCTCCTCTACCCAGATGAAGAACACTCGACGTTCCCGGTCGCGCGACCCAGGAGCCACATCCATCGAGATGCTTATCTCTCGGGCGCGTCGACGAGCCCTCGGCGGCTGCCGGCTCAGCCGCGGAGCGCGGCGAGGACCTCATCGAGCGTGGAGACGAGGCGGTCCGCGTGCTCGTGGGCGAACACCAGCGGCGGGCGGATCTTGAGGACGTTGCCGTCAGGTCCGGTCGTGCCGATCAGGATGCCCCGGTCTCGCATCGCGTTCGCGACAGCGGCGGTCTCGCCGGCGGCGGGCTCCCTACGCCCCCGGTCGCGGACGAGCTCGACCCCGGTCAGCAGGCCCATGCCGCGGACATCGCCGATCACGTCGTGCCGCTCGGCGAGCTCGCGCAGGCCGACGCGCAGGTGGTCGCCGACCTCGACCGCGTGCCGCGGGAGGTCCTCGTCCTCAAGCACGTCGAGCACCGCGAGCCCGGCCGCGCACGCGACCGGGTTGCCGCCAAACGTGCTGAAGAACTCGCGCTTGGACTCGAACCGCTCGATCACCTCGCGGCGGGTGACGACCGCCGCGATCGGGTGGCCGTTGCCCATCGGCTTGCCGAGCGTGACGACATCGGGGACGATGCCGGCCGCCTCGAACCCCCACAGCGTCCCGAGGCGGCCGAACCCGGCCTGCACCTCGTCGGCGACGAACAGCGCGCCGGCCTCGCGCGCACGGCGAAGGACTCCCTTCAGGTACTCGGGCGGGGGCATGGGGATCCCGTCGCTCGTGAACCCCGTGTCCATCAGCACCATCGCCGGGCGGATGTCTCGCTCCCGGAGTGCGGCGAACGCCTCGTCGAGGTGCGCGGCGTACGCCTCGGCCCACCCGGGCTCCTCGCGGCGATGTGGCCCACGGTAGCCGTCGGGCGCGCGGACCGTGACGACATGCGGCGGCTCCTCGCCCGCGACCCATTCCTCCGGCGTGAACGCGTGGATCGCGGTGCTGACGCCGTGGTAGGCGTAGGCGGTCACGACGCCGCCGGCGCCCGCGCCGTCCCCGTCCGTCGACGCGGTCGCGAGGCGCCAGGCGAGGTCGTTCGCCTCGCTCCCGGAGTTGACGAACACGCAGGTGTCGAGCCCCTCGGGCATCGAGGCGGTGAGCCGTTCGGCGAGCTCGACGACGTTCTCATGCAGGTAGCGGGTGTTCGTGTTGAGGGTGGCGGCCTGTCGTGAGATGGCCTCGACCACACGAGGGTGACAGTGCCCGACGACCGGGACGTTGTTGTACGCGTCGAGGTGCGGGCGACCCTCGGCGTCGAACATGAAGGCGCCTTCGCCGCGGACGAGGTGGACCGGGGTCGGATACGTCAGGGGCGAGAGCGTCCCGAGCACCCGGCGCCGCCGTTCCATGAGCTCGTCGTCCGGGATCGGCGCGTGGAGGGAGGGCGCGGCCGCGGCGACGCGGGGCGAACGCGATGTGGCCCGTGCCATCACCTCGGCGGCCGCCTCGCGGAACCGGCGTGCAGCTTCGTCGCGCCCCTCGCCGTCGAGCAGCGCGAGGAGCTCGAGGGCCCCCTGGTCCCCGCCGGTGATGTAGTTCGCGTTCTCCGGGTACTCGTTGACCCGCCAGGCCGAGATCGCGACCGCCGCCGAGGAGCGCGTGGCGAGGATGTCCGGCAGCAGCTCGACCTCGTCCTCCTCGAGCGGCGTGACCTCCCCGAACCCGCGGATCGCGGCCGCGGCCGCCTCGTACGGGTCCTGGCGCCCGACGAGGAGCGAGTCCAGCGCGGAGGTCAGGTCGCACACGAGCGCCGTGTGGCTCATGTCGCCGAAGTCGATCACGCCGGTGACCGAGCCCCGCTCGTCGAGCAGGACGTTGTCGAGCGTCATGTCCCCGTGGATCACCTGCGCCCGCAGACGATCGAAGACCGGGGCGACGCGCTCCTCGAACCGGTCGAGCGCGCGCTCGACGGCGGCCCGTGCGTCGGGATCCTCGATGTGGGGGAGCAGCGGGCGTAGCCGCGCCGCTTGCCGGACGTCCCAGAGAAGGACCTGGCGCGCCGCGGGGTGGAAGAACCCTCGCAGCGCCCGCCCGACCCTCGCCACGCACGCGCCGTAGCCGTGCAGGGCCTCGAGCGAGAGCTCCCGTGCCTCGAACATCCGGCCGGGCATGAAGTCGATCAGACGCGCCAGGTAGGCGCCCCCCTCGCCGTCCTCCACCCGAGGGTGGTAGTCGCCCCCGGGCGAGGGGTGCGACCTCGCTAGCGGGAGTGAGGGATCCGTCCGGGCGATGTGCCGGAGCGTCTCGGTCTGCATGTCGACCACGGCCGGGTCCTCGGCCGAGTTCGAGATCTTGAGCACGTACCCGAGGCCCTCGGAGACCTGGATCCGGAAGTTCTGGTCACGCTCGCTGTCGAGCGGCGAGGCGGCGCCCTCGATCCCGAACACGCGTCCCGCGATCCGCTCGGCGTCCACGGGGGAGAATCCCGGCGGTGGCGCCGCCAGGACGTCTCGCTCGTGGGTGGCAGACCCGCTCACGCCGTGCAGGCTACACGCCCGCAGGCCAGTTGATCCGATCGGTCGCGCGGCTCCGCGACGGCTCGGATACCATCTCGGACCATGAGCGGGCTCGGCGGTCTCGACGCGATCACGATCGATCGCGCGGATCCCCTGAGGCTCGCGCGGTTCTGGGCCGCCGTGTTCGGAACGGACGTAGGGGAATCCGACGGAGAAGGGCCGCACTACGTCGACCTCCTGCCCGTCCCGGGCGTCCCGACCCTGCGGTTCCAGCGGGTCCCGGAGCCGAAGGCGACGAAGAACCGGCTTCACCTGGACGTGTCGGTCGAGGACCTGGACGAGGCTTGCGCGCGCGTCGAGGCCCTCGGTGGCCGTCGGATATCCGGACGGGCGCTCGCGGAGTACGGCTACGACTGGCTGTGATGGCCGACCTCGAGGGCCACGAGTTCTGCCTCGTGATCCATCATGAGGCGTGATCCCAAACAGCCCGACTCGACGAGAGCCCGGGCATGAACGGACACCGTCAGCTGCACCGGGGGCATCACCAGATCGATGACCTCCGGCTTCTCCTCCCCGGTCTCGTCGCCTCGCGCTAGTGCTGCCCAACACACCGAGGAGATCAGCCTATGACTTGGGTCATTTCGGCGCCGACTTCCGCGGTTAAGTCAGACACACCTCAATCAGAGCTCGGCGAAAGGCGGCAGGGCTACGGTAGGAATGGCCGGATTTCATCCATGCGTCCCTGATGACGGGATGTCCCTCCCCGAGGATCCCTGCGTCACGTGAGCGCGGGCCTCCCCCAGCCACCTGTTGGTATCCGGGTCGCCGACAAGCCCAAGGAGCCAGCGAAGGACCGCCAGGCCATCGTCTCGGCGGAGGCCAAAACGGACAGCGTATGGTGCAAGAACGTCAGCGAAGTTGCCCGGGTAGTCTTGCACGGCTCGGATGGCGTCGGCGATCAGATGAGCGACAGCGCCAGGGTCCTCATCGTCATCGAGGAGATCCGAGGCGATCCGCGACGGCCGAGTCACGGGAAGACCGCCGATGGAGATCCACTCTCCTTCCTCAAGCGGCCGCTTGTGAAGCCGGACGTCCGGCTGACGTGTTTGGCGTCGCTTCGAGAGTGTGAAGTCATGACGATCTGCGGGAAGATGGCCAAGCCCGTACAGGGCTGCGGCGGAGCGGTGCGAGATCACGCCTTGGTCGGGCGTGCGCTCCCATGCCGAGATACCCGGCGCGAGCTGGAGCCAGGCCGCGCGAACTTCCTGGTGCTCTGAGATCGGGGCCCCGCTGAGGTGGTACACGCCGTGGTCCACGCGTTCGATGACGCCCTCAGCGACGAGGCGCGTGAAGGTAGCTCGGGAGATGCCGGCCGACTCTGCTTGTCGCCGGGTAACGAGACCCCACTGGTCTTCCGCGAATCGGGAGAGGCGATTCAGTGTCGAGTAGCGATTCATCACTGCATTCTAGCTCAAAGATGAGCTAGTTTGTAGCTTATAGGACTGACTCTTCCTACGATATAGCTCATCCATGAGCTATATCGTAGGAACTATCTTCTTGAGCCAACGTAGACCCGGGGGACGGGCTGTCAGGCTTCAAGGGGAGCGCGATCACAGGATGGAGCCTTCGTGGCGCAGGAGGGTCTGCTTCCTGGGAAGGCCACCCGCGTAACCGGTGAGGGAGCCGCCGGCGCCGACGACGCGGTGACACGGGATCACGATCGGGATCGGGTTCGACCCGAGGGCCCGGCCGACCGCGCGCGCTGCCTTAGGGCGGTCGATGCGCTCGGCGATCTGCCCGTATGTGGCGAGCTCGCCGAACCCGACCCGGCTCGTCGCGCGCAGCACGCTCCACGCGAACTCGCCGATCAGCCGGCGATCGATGCTCAAGTCGAACTTGCGACGACCGGCACGGAAGTATTCCTCGAGCTCGCGCCGAGCATCGTCGGTGGGGGCGGCGACTTCCAGCACGCGAGGCGAGATCTCGCGCGCCAGACGTGTCAGCACCTCGTCGCGGGGCTCGCTCTCGAACGCGATCGACACGAGCCCCTTCGAGGTAACCGCCACGAAAAGCTCGCCGATGGGTGAATCCATCGTCGCCACCGCTACGTCGACGAGGTTCTCGCCGACGGCAATCTCGGCGAACCGCATCGCGGCCACGCGCGAGGCGTCGGCGGCGTCGCGCGCGGGCGCGAGCCTCTTCAGATCGTTGGTGTTCATGCCATCAGCTCCTTCAGTCGCTTCGTTCCTTGGTGGACGTTGGCCCTCGCCGTCTGTTCGCTGCACCTCATGAGCTCGGCGATCTCAGCGTAGGCACGGTCGAGCACGTGCCGGTGCACGACCGCCACCCGCTGGCGCGGCGGCAACGCTCGTACCGCCCTCCAGAGCGGATCGCCGGTATCGCTCAAAGGCGGGTCGTACATGGGTCGTTCCGGCGGATCATCGGTCGGCACCGCTCGTCGCCCAGCGCTTCGGTGGTGATCGATAGCCTTGCTGCTCGCGATCGACAGGACCCACCGATCGAGCTTGCCCGGCTCGCGAACCTGCGGGTAGGCGCGAAGCGCTGCGATGAATGTCTCCTGGAAGACATCGTCGGCATCCTGCAGGCCGACCGCCGCGGTGAGGAACCGGTAGACCGTCGCCCGATTGGCCTCGAGGAACTCCTGGAAGGGCGGCATCGCCCCCGCGCCCGCCTTCAAGATCGTCGCCCTGGGCACACGGTCATCCCTCCCGTCGACTCGTTCGGTCGAAGGAATGACGGTCTCGGTGGTCGAAACGTGAAAGGGAGATCGGCGCCTTGGGGGTGATCGCACGACGGGAACGAGAGCCCCGCGTCGTTTCGCCGGAGCAACCGCGCAAGGACCTGCGTCTCTTCTCGCAGGTGAAACTCCGCAGGTCCGTGCCAAGTCCCCGCGACGAGCACAGCCGAGAAGGCAGCCACGCAGGAGGCAGAACCAGTAACCACGCGACCCAGCGGCGGCCCATGTGTTCAGGCCACGCTGAGCAAACCGGGCAGCTTGCGGTGGTCGTCGATCACGTAGTGCGCTTCTGGGTACGGGGGCACGGCGACGTCGGGGTCATCCGATATCCGGGCGCCGAGCCGGGTCGCCTCGCCGACGGTGTCGGACTGCACCTTCGCGTCGCGGAAGCCCGTGTACCGGACCGCGAGCATGCCGAGCCCCAGGGCGCCGACGACATCGGTCCGAGGAGTGTCGCCGACGTGCGCGACGGAAGCGCCGTCCGCGACGCCGAGTCCCACGGCCTCGAGCGCAGGCGCGAACGCCTCGGGCGCCGGCTTGAACCAGCCGGTCTCGTCGCTGAACGCCCATGCGTCGAACGCATCGAGCATGCCGAATCCCCGAAGACGTCCTCGCAGCGTGGGTGCTGACGTGAGCCCAACATCGCACACGATCGCGAGGCGAAGTCCCGCCGACCGGAGCGTCTCGAGCGCGTCCCCGATGCCCGGGGCGAGATCCAGGGGTACCTGTTCCCCCACTTCTCGGAAACCATCGATCAGTCCGGCTCGAAGCGTCTCGTCGAGCCGAAGCCCGACGCGACCGGCCACGAACTCCACCGTGTCGGCAGGTGTGTACTGACCCGTGTTCGCGATCCACCGCTCCTCGAAGCGCTCCCAATTCGCGTCGAACGCCTCGACGAGCTCGTTGTCGGGCACGTGCCGGTCCAAGTCATCGAGCGTCGCCGCGAAGCGGTCGATCTGCAACCGGCGCATCCCGCTTCCGCTTCCGGCCGTGCCGGCCACGAGCGTGTCCCAGAAGTCGAACGTCACCGCCCGAAGGGGCGGGCGCGACGGTCCACCAGGCACTGCGCGGTCGGACACTCAGACCACCTGTCCCAAGAGTCGCGGGATCGCCGTCTCGTAGATCTCCCGAAGCTCCGCGAGCGTCGTTTCGAACAAGCCGTCGAACACCACGCGGGGGCCACCTGTCTCACCCAGCCGCTGCGCGGGCACCCCGTGTGAGTCGGCGAGCTCCGAGAACACCTGCTCGTGCTCGGGCGCGACCGAGGCCACGGCCCGCGAAGCGCTCTCGCTGAACAGCGCCACGTGCGGCGGCAAGTCCGTGGCGATCGTGGCGGCGAAGCCGTGGCCACCCTCGATCGCCGATTCCACGAGCGCGATCGCGAGACCGCCGTCAGCGCAGTCGTGCGCGCTCGCGAGCACGTCGGCACGCGCGGCATCGACGAGAAGCGAATGCAGCGCTCGTTCCTTCGCGAGATCGAGGGCCGGCGGACGCCCGGCGACGACCCCGAACGCGACCTCGGCGAACTCCGACCCACCCAGCTCAGGGAAGGTCTCCCCCAGCACGTACACGGCGAGCCCTGCCCGCGGGAATCCCGACGGCACCCGCAGACGGTGGTCCTCGAGCAAGCCGAGCATGCCGATGACCGGGGTCGGCCAGATAGCCGAGTCGGCCGACTCGTTGTAGAAGCTCACATTGCCGCCGGTGACCGGAGTGTCGAACGCGAGGCACGCATCGCGGATGCCCCGGATCGACTCGGCGAACTGCCACATCACGACGGGTCGTTCCGGGTTGCCGAAGTTCAAACAGTTCGTGATCGCGAGCGGCCGAGCCCCGGTGACCGCGACGTTGCGGGCGGACTCAGCGACCGCATGCATCGCTCCGAGGTACGGGTCGAGGGCGCCGTAGCGGCCCTTCCCGTCGGTCGAGAGCGCCAGCGCTCGCATGGTGCCCGGAAGCCGCACCACCGCGGCGTCGCCTCCAGCGCCGGCCAACGTCTGACCCTGCACAAGCGAGTCGTACTGCTGCCAGACCCAGCGCTTCGACGCGACGTTGGGCGCCGCGAGCACGGCCTGCAGCGACTGCAGCGTGTCGCCCTCGTACGGCAGGAACGTGGGGTCGTCGGCGACGATGTCGACGCTCGCAGGGGCTTCCTGCGGCCGGTCGTACACGGGGCCCTCGTCGACGAGCGAGACGGCCGGCACCTCGGCGACGAGGTCGCCGTCGTGGGTCACCGTGAGCGTGCCGCCTTCGACGAGCTCGGCGATCACCGCGATCTGCAGCCCCCAGCGCTCGCACACCGACCGCACGTCGTCGAGGTTCGAGGGGTGCACGAGCGCGAGCATGCGTTCCTGCGACTCGCTCGTCAGGATCTCGAATGCCTGCATGCCCGGCTCGCGCAGGGGCACGGCGTCGAGGTCGAGCACGGCGCCCATGCCCGCGCGCGTCGCCGACTCGCTCACGGCACACGTGATGCCGGCGCCTCCGAGATCCTGTAGCCCCTCGAGCAGGCCTCGCTCGATCAGCTCGAGCGAGGCTTCGATCAACAGCTTCTCGGCGAACGGATCACCGATCTGCACGCTCGGCCGCGACTCCTCGCTGGAATCGTCGAGCGTCGCGCTCGCCAGCACGCTCACGCCTCCGATGCCGTCGCGGCCCGTCGTCGCTCCGTACAGCACCATGAACGAGCCCACGTGAGGGGTCAGCGACGTGGCGGTGACGAGAGCGTCGGCCTCGGCCAGTCCCACGCACATCACGTCGACGGTGGGATTCGCGGAGTGCGGCTCGGCGAAGCGGATCTCCCCGCCGACCGTGGGCACCCCGATGCAGTTGCCGTACCCGCCGATACCCGCCACCACGCCCTCGAGCAGCCACCGGTTGCGGGCCTCGGTGAGCGGCCCGAAGACGAGTGGATCGAGCAGTGCCACCGGTCGAGCGCCCATCGAAACGATGTCGCGCACGATGCCACCCACCCCGGTCGCGGCACCTTGGTAGGGCTCGATCGCGCTGGGGTGCGAGTGCGACTCCATCTTGAAGACGGCGGCCATGCCGTCGCCGACGTCGACGGCGCCGGCGTCCTCGCCCGGCCCGACCAGCACGGCGCTCCCTTCGGTGGGAAGCGTCCTCAGGTGGATCTTCGAGGACTTGTAGCTGCAGTGCTCGGACCACATCGCGCCGTACATCGCGAGCTCGGCCGGGCGTGGGTCACGACCGAGCGTCTCGCAGATGCGCCCGTGCTCGTCGTCGGCGAGCCCCAGCCGCCGGTGCAACGGCTCGTCGCTCACCCGCTCGCCCCCGCCAGCACGCTCGCGAGCAACGAGGCGAACAACGACTGTCCACCGGTCGGACCGAGGTCAGGATCGACGGCATGCTCTGGGTGCGGCATGAGACCGACCACGTTGCCGGCCTCGTTGCGAACCCCGGCGATGTTGTCGAGCGAGCCGTTGGGATTGGCGGCGTCGTTCACCTCACCGCCCGCACCGACGTAGCGGAACACCACGAGACCGTGCTCCTCGATGGCGCGCAACTGCTCGGGCGTTGCGACGAATTGACCCTCGCCGTGCTTCACGGGGATCTCCACTATCTCGCCCGCAACGAGCTCGCACGTCACCGGAGTCTGCGACGTCTCGGCCCGCACGAACACGTCGCGGCAGATGAACCGGAGCGAGGCGTTGCGGATCAGGGCGCCCGGCAGCAACCCCGCCTCGCACAAGATCTGGAAGCCGTTACAGATGCCGAGCACGGGCCCGCCTCGCTCGGCGAACGCCCGCACCGCATCGAGGATCGGCGCGTGCCCGGCGATCGCGCCACACCGCAGGTAGTCGCCGTAGCTGAAACCGCCCGGCAGGATCACGGCATCGACGCCGCGCAGGTCGGGCTCCGCGTGCCACAGGGCCACGCCTTCGCCACCCATCGTCCCGACCGCCCTGATCGCGTCACGATCGTCGAGCGATCCGGGGAACGTGATCACGCCGATCCGAGGCGCTGCGGCCATCATCGCAGGCTCACTGAGCGCCGGTCCTCGGCGGCTCCGACTCCGACTCCGACTCCAGCTCCGACTCCGGCGCTGTGTCGGCCTCGACCATCTCGAGCACCTGGAAGTCTTCGATCACCGGGTTCGACAGCAGCCGCCGGGCGATCTCATCGACCTCGCTCCTCGCCTCCGCCTGACCCAGCGCATCGACATCGAGCTGCACGTGACGCCCGACGTGCACGCTTGAGACGTTCGCGAAGCCGAGGGCGGGGAGCGAGGCTTCGACGGCCTTGCCTTGGGGGTCGGCGAGGCCCGGCTTCAGCGTCACCAGCACCTCGAACGAGAACCTCACGCGGGCGCCCGGCGGTATCCGTCCAGCGAAGCCGTGTCGCCCGCCGGGATCGCGTCGCCCGTCACGCCCGCCCGCTCGAGGTAGACGCGGAACGGCTCCCCGGTCACGCGCTCGTACGCCTCGCGATACCTTGCGGCCGTACCTGCGACGACCTCTGGTGGCAGGGGCGGAGGTGGCGGTTCGTGGTCCCAACCGCTCGCTTCGAGCCAGTCGCGCACGTATTGCTTGTCGAAGCTCGGCTGCGCCTGTCCCGGCCGGTACTCCTCGGCCGGCCAGAACCGGCTGGAATCGGGCGTGCCGATCTCATCGACGAGTATCAGCTCGCCACCTGCGAACCCGAGCTCGAGCTTGGTGTCGGCCACGATCACGCCACGCTCGCCCGCCGTAGTGGCGAGTCGCTCGTACACCGCAAGCGTGAGCTCCCTGAGCCGCTCGTAAAGTCCTCGCCCCACGAGGTCGATCGCCTCGGCAGGGGTGACGGGCAGATCGTGGCCCTGCGACGCCTTCGTCGTCGGCGTGAAGATGGGTTCCGCAAGCCGCTCCGACTCAACGAGCCCCGCAGGCAGGCTGACCCCACACACGGCACCGGTCTCGCGGTACTGGGACCATCCGCTACCGCTCAGGTAGCCGCGCGCGACGCACTCGAGCGCCACGACGTCGGCGCGGCGGACGAGGAGCGCTCTTCCCGCCAGGCTCGGCTCGTCGGCGAACTGCGATGGGAACGTCGCACGATCGCTGCTCAGCACGTGGTTGCCGACGAGGTCGGCGCTGCGGTCGAACCAGTGCAACGAGAGACCCGTGAGCACCCGTCCCTTGTCGGGGATCGGATCGGGCAATACGACGTCGAAGGCGCTGATACGGTCGGTTGCCACGAGCAGCAGCGCGTCGTCGCCGGCGTCGTAGACGTCGCGCACCTTGCCCTGCGTGACGAGCTGTCCCGCGCCCATCACGGAGCCTCGTCCACGGGGAGCTTCTCGAGGCGCTCGAACATCGGGGCGAGGTTCCGCAGGAATCGCGCCGGCTCGAACAACCCGGCGAGCGCGGCGTCGTCGAGCGCTGAACGCACGACGGGGTCGGCGGTCACTGCATCGCGGAAGCTCTCGCCGTGGTCCCATGCGGCCGCGGCCGAGCGCTGCACGATGCGATAGGCGTCGTCGCGCGCGAGCCCGGCTTCCACGAGGGCGAGCAGCACGGACTGGCTGTAGGCGATGCCTCCGTGCAACTCGAGGTTCGCGCGCATGCGCTCGGGGAAGACCACGAGCCCGTCGACCACGCGGGCGAGGTCCTCGAGCATGAATGCGAGCAGCCCGGTCGCATCGGGGAAGATCATGCGCTCGGCGCTCGAGTGCGAGATGTCGCGCTCGTGCCAGAGGGTCACGTTCTCGAGCGCCGCGACCGCGTGGCCCCGGATCACTCGCGCGAGACCGCTCACCCGTTCGGAGATGACTGGGTTCCGCTTGTGGGGCATCGCGCTCGAGCCCTTCTGCCCCGCGGCGAACGGCTCCTGCACCTCTCGGACCTCGGTGCGGGCCAGGTGGCGGATCTCGGTCGCGATCGCGTCGAGCGTGGAAGCCACCACAGCGAGGGTCGCCATGTACTCCGCGTGGCGGTCGCGCTGTATCACCTGGGTGCTGACCTCGGCGGGTGTGACACCTAGTCTGGCACAGACTAGTTGCTCCACCCTGGGGTCAACGGCGCTGTAGGAACCGACCACGCCGCTGATCGCACCGACGCTGATCGCCTCGCGGGCACGCCGAAGCCGTTCCCGATCACGGTCGAGCTCGAAGGCCCAGACCGCGACCTTGTGGCCGAACGACGTGGGCTCGGCGTGCACGCCGTGCGAGCGTCCGATGATCGGTGTGTCACGGTGCGTCAGCGCCTGGCGCTTCACGACCATCAATAGGAGTTCCAGCCGGGCGAGCAGCAGGTCGGCTGCCTTCCTCAGCTGGAGCCCGAAGGCCGTATCGAGCACGTCGCTCGAGGTGAGGCCGTAGTGGATCCACCGGCCTTCCTCGCCGATCGAGGCGGCCACGACGTCGACGAACGCGGAGATGTCGTGTCGGGTGACCTGCTCGCGTTCCAGCACAGCCTCGACGGTGAAAGAGCCGCGCGTGCGGCACGCCGCCGCGTCGGCCGCCGGCACGACGCCGAGCTCGGACCACGCCTGCACCGCCAGCAGCTCGATCTCGAGCCAGTGCCCGAGCCTGGCCTCGTCGGACCAGACCGCCGAGACCTCGGGCACGTCGTAACGGGAGATCAAAGCTTCAGGCCCTCCGCCAGGTCGTCCTTGAACCGCCACAAGGCGGCCTGCACCTCGGGGTCGCCGATGCCGACGATCTGCGCGGCGAGCACCGCGGCATTCAGCGCGGCGTCGACGCCCACGGTGGCTACCGGCACGCCGGTCGGCATCTGCGCGGTGATCGCGAGCGCCTCGGGCCCGAGCATCTGCGGCGAGGTCGCGATGGGCACGCCGATGACGGGAAGGATCGTGCGGGCGGCGACAGCGGCCGCGAGGTGGCCGGACATACCCGTCGAGCAGATGACGACCTTGAGGCCTCGTTCGAAGGCGGTGCGCGCGTACTCGTCGACGAGGTCGGGATTCCGCGACGACGACATGATGCGGATCTCGTGGCCGACGCCGAACTTCTCGAGGATCAGGCCGGCCTGGCGCATCGTGCCCAGCTCGCTGGGCGAGGCCGCCAGGACCCCGGCCCGGAGCGTCTCGTCGTTCACCGTTGCTCCTTCCTCATGAGATCGCGGCGCCCGCCGCGATGTCTCGCCTATGTGTCTTGCCCTCGAACGTGATGCGATCGGCGGCCTTGTACGCGGTCGTGCGAGCCTCGTCGATCGTGGCGCCTGTTCCCGTGACCGCCAGCACCCGCCCACCTGCGGTCGCCACTGTATCGCCGCGCCGCACCGTGCCCGCATGGAAGACGGTGGCCCCGGCGATCGCCGCAGCATCGCCGAGGCCCTCGATCGGCACGCCGGTCGTGTGCGGCCCCGGGTAGCCGCCGCTCGCGAGCACCACGGTGACTGCCGCGGCGTCGTTCATGGCGACCTTGATGCCTGCGAGAGCGTCGGTCGCGGCTGCCTCGAGCAGATCGGCCAGGTCGCTCTCGAGCCTCGGGATCACCACCTCTGTCTCCGGGTCGCCGAACCGGCAGTTGTACTCGAGCACCTTCGGGCCGTCGGCCGTGAGCATGAACCCCGTGTACAGCAGCCCTCGGTAGGTCATGCCACGGCCGCGGAGCGCGTTGACGGTGTCGCCCACGATCGTCCAGATGCGGTCCTCGGTGACTGCATCGACCCAGGGAAGCGGCGAGTACGCCCCCATGCCGCCGGTGTTCGGACCCCTGTCACCGTCGCCCACCTGCTTGAAGTCCTGGCTTAGTGCGAGCGGCGCGACGGAATGTGAGTCGACGAGCGCGAACGCCGACACCTCCGGGCCCTCGAGCAGCTCCTCGACCAGCACGGTCGTACCGGCGTCACCGAACACGCGATCGTCGAGACAATCGTGGAGAGCGACAGCGGCAGCGTCTCGATCCATCGCCACGGTCACACCCTTGCCTGCCGCGAGACCATCGGCCTTGACGACGGCGCGACCCGAGAGCGCGTCGACGAAGGCCAATGCCCGATCGACCTCGGTGAACGACGCAGCCCGTGCCGTGGGGATGCCACCTTCGACCATCAGGCCCTTCGCGTAGGCCTTGGAACCCTCGAGCCGGGCGGCATCGGCGCCGGGACCGAAGACCGCGAAACCACGGTCGCGCAGCGTATCGGCGAGCCCCGCGACGAGCGGCGCCTCCGGTCCTATGACGATCAGATCGGGTCGCTCTCGGGCGGCGACCGATACGAGCGCCCGCACATCGTCGGCCGTCGCATCGGGGATCACGCGCGCGACCTCGGCGATGCCGGCGTTGCCGGGCGCCGCGACCAGGTCGGTTAAACGCGGGCTGCGGACGAGACCCCAGCACAGCGCGTGCTCCCGGCCTCCTCCTCCGACGACGAGCACCTTCATCCGGCGTTCCCGCCGGATGCTCGTCGCGACGTCATGAACCCGAGTCTACCGACGTCGTCGTAGCAGCCCTGCTACGGAATATGTCGGGAGAACGCTAGACGTCTGCGCTCATCTGCAAGCTCTGCTCGCGCGACGGACCGACGCTCACGACGCTCACCGGCACGCCGACGAGCTCTTCCATGCGGCGAACGTAGGCCTGCGCCTGCTTCGGAAGGTCCTCGAACGTCTTACACTCGTCGATCTCCTCGTGCCAGCCTTCGAGCTCCTCGTAGATCGGGCTCGCGTCATGGAAGACCGACTGGTGCGGAGGCATGTCGTCGAACGTCTGTCCGTACGCCCGATAGCCGGTGCAGATCTTGACTGTCTCGAGCCCGCTCAGCACGTCGAGCTTCGTGATCAACAGCTCGGTGAGGCCGTTCAGGCGCGCCGCGTACCGGCCGAGGCACGCGTCGAACCAGCCGCATCGGCGCTGACGCCCGGTGACGGTGCCGAATTCCTTGCCTCGGGTCCCGAGCCGCTCGCCCACCTCTTCCATCAGCTCCGTGGGGAACGGACCGGCGCCCACGCGCGTGATGTACGCCTTCATGATGCCGACCACACGCTCGACCCAATGCGGACCGACGCCAGCGCTCGCGAGGGCGCTTCCTGCCACCGGGTTCGACGAGGTGACGAACGGATAGGTGCCGTGGTCGAGGTCGAGCAAGATGCCCTGGGCGCCTTCGAACATCACCTGCTTGCCGTCGGTCAGCGCTTGGTAGAGCAGCGCGCTCGTGTCGACCACATGAGGCTGGACGCGCTCAGCGAGCGACATGTACTCCTCGACGATGCGCTCGGCATCGAGCGGCAGCCGGTTGTAGATCTTGGTGAGGATCAGGTTCTTCTCGCGCAGCACGACGTCCAGCTTCTCGCGGAAGATCTTCTCGTCGAACAGATCTTGGATGCGAAGGCCGATGCGTGCAGCCTTATCGCCGTACGCGGGCCCGATGCCGCGCTTCGTCGTGCCGAGCGCGTTCTTGCCGAGGAACCGCTCGGTGACCTTCTCGAGCTCGAGGTGGTACGGCATGATCATGTGCGCGTTGCCGCTCACGACCAGACGGGAGACGTCGACGCCGGTCGCGCGGACCGCGTCCATCTCCTTCATCAGGTGGCGGGGGTCGACCACGACACCGTCGGCGATCACCGACGTGATGTGCGGGTAGAGGATGCCCGAGGGGATCAGCTGTAGTTTCAGCAGCCGGCCCTCGGCGAGCACGGTGTGGCCGGCGTTGTTGCCGCCCTGGTAACGGACCACGTAGTCCATGCGATCGGCGAGGAAGTCAACCGCCTTGCCCTTGCCCTCGTCTCCCCACTGGGTGCCGAGAACGATCGAGGCAGGCATGACGCGGCGAGTCTACCGGTGGCAGCATCGACACGGCGTGAACGGGCCCGCAGACCTTCCGACGATGGACCCCATGACGCTCCGGTTCCGCGATCGCGACCTCGGTCCCGGAGAGGCTGATCGACCTGAAGGGGAAGGGTCCGACACCGGCGCGGTTCCTGCTCGGTCGTCGCTGAGCCGGGTCGAGTGTGACGCTGATGTGAAGACGGGCTCGGATACGTGGCAAGGGCGCTCACTCGGGGTAGAACTGCTCGCATGGACCGCAACGATCTTCTCCACGCCCTGACGTCAGCGGCCACCCCGCACCAGACGTCGAGCGCCATGTCCGACGCCCGTTCGTGGCTCGCCGAGCACCCCGACGACGAGTCCGTGCGCGAGGCTGTGCAACGCCTGGCGCGCATGGAACGCGAGCGTTGGGGGCTCAGCACCTCGCACCGCTGACCGACCAGGCGCCGACAGGCATCGTGCGAACCCTCACCGAGCGGCAGCTGAACCGGGCGCTGCTCGCTCGCCAGCTGCTGCTCGAGCGCTCCAACATGCCACTGCCACGAGCCGTGGAGCGCATCGACGGCCTGCAGACCCAGTACGCGCCGAGCGCGTACGTCGGTTCGTGGTCGCGCTTGACGGGCTTCAAGCGCGGGACCCTCACGGGAGCGCTCGAGCGTGGATCGATCGTGCAGGCCACCTTGATGTGGGCCACCATCCACATGGTGTCGCGCCGCGACTACTGGCCGTTCGCTGAGGGCGTCGGCCCGGCGCGAGGTGCGTGACGAGGCCGAGCGACTGGAAGCGTTCATGCGGTAGCGGCAGGGTTCACCGGTTCGGGTTCAGCGATGATCCGCACAAGCCGAAAGGGAACAGGTACCCTCGACAGGCGCCCCATCGTTCCCATGCCGATCCGATCATTGCCACCCCGCCGCCTGCTCATCGGTTGGTTCGCTATCTCCGCGCTCGCCGTGAGCCCGACGACGGCAGCCTCCGGCGCCCTTGGCGACTCCTCGGCCAGCGACGGGTTCGCCGGTTCGTCGGGTGAGGCGGGTTGGGCCGGTGAGGCCGGGTCCACGGACGAGCGGCCGATGCGTCCGCAGGTGGGACCTACGCTTCCCGGCATCGACGTCAGCCACTGGCAGGACACGATCGACTGGCAGAAGGTCGCCGGCGCCGGCAAGCGCTTCGTGTTCTTGAAGGCGACCGACGGGCACGACTACCTCGACCCGACCTTCGCGACGAACCGCGCGGGCGCCCGGGCCAACGGGCTCGTCGTGGGCGCATATCACTTCGCCCGTCCCGACCCGTCGAAGGGCGATGCGGTCGAAGAAGCGCGTTGGTTCGTGAGCCAGGCCGATCCGAAGCCCGGCTTCCTCTTGCCGGTGCTCGACCTCGAAACGAGCAAGGGGCTCGACCAACGAGGCATCACCCTGTGGGCACGCCGTTGGGTCGCGGAGGTTCGGCGACTCACGGGCGTGACACCGCTCATGTACACGAGCCCTTACGGGTGGGCGAGTCGCACCGGCGACTCCAGAGCGCTCGCGCGCGACGGGGTACCGCTGTGGGTCGCGCATTGGGGCGTCGAGTCGCCCCTGCTGCCCGCCGGCGAGTGGGACGGCAACGGATGGCGGGTTTGGCAGCACACGAGCGACGGCCACGTCGCGGGCATCCAGGGAAGGGTCGACCTCGACGTCATGAAGGGAACATCGCTAGGTCCGATCACGATCCGACGCCTCACGCTCGAGGTCGAAGGCGACGCCGGGAAGGTGTCGAGCACACCCGGCGGGCTGGGCTGCCGCGCGACCTGCTCCAGCAACGCCGACCCGAACGCAACCATCACCCTCACCGCTCGTCCCGATGACGGCGCCTACTTCACCGGCTGGGGCGGCGCCTGCGGGGGCAACGACGAGACGTGCACGGTCACGATGCGAGGGAACAGATCGGTGCGCGCGACCTTCGTCACCGACATCACCGCGCCCATCCCGGCGGCGGCGTTGGCGCCAGGGTTCAACGGTCCCGTGACGGTGAGGTTCGACGAGTCGGTCAGGCGCGTCGGGGCCGAGAACGTGCTGCTGCGCCGAGCGGGAGGTGAGCGGGTCGCCGTGGACCGCGTGTGCCGGTCGGCCAGCGGCGCTCGCGTGTCATGCGACCGCACGGTCCGTACGGTCGTGATGACCCTGGTCGCACCCCTCGTGCCCGGCAGAGACTACGAGGCGATCGTGAACCCGCAGGGCGCCAACCCGGTCGTCGACCGCGTAGGCAACGTCGCGACATCGCTCGTTGATCCCTTCGAAGGTCCGAGCTCGCTCGAGCAAGGACACGTGCCCGTCGCACTGCGGCCGGCGCGTGCGTGGCGGGTCGAGCGGGCTGTGCGCGCGTCGGGCGGCTCCTTCGCCATGTCAGACGTGCCTGGCGCCGTCGTCGAGATGCGGTTCGACGGCGTCGGCATCGACTGGATGACCGTGACCGGCCCGAATCGTGGCAGGGCCCGCGTGTCGATCGACGGCGAGCCCGTGCGGGTCGTCGACCTGTACTCGGCGAGGCGCGAGTTCGCCGTGGTGGAGCGCATCGACGGTTTCATCGACGGCTCGCACACGCTCCGGATCGAGGTGCTCGGACGTCGCTCGCCCGACTCACGCGGCCGGTGGATCGCGGCCGACCGGTTCGACGTGCTCGGCTCCTGAGACCGACTGGGGCCCTACTGAGATTCGATTGCTGCGCCAAGGGTCCCGATGATGCTAAGGATCGCGTCATGACTCCAGCAGGAGCGCTTCCCGACGACGCCGTCGCGCTGTTCCGCGACGCGCCAGAGGGCTTCATCGCGGCCCGTGACGCGCTCGCCGCCCGCCTGCGCGAGGAGGGTCGCACGAGCGAGGCAGCGACCGTCAAGTCGCTTCGCAAGCCGACCGTCGTCGCCTGGGCACTGGATCAGCTCGTCATGCGGGATGCCGATGGCCTGCAGGCTCTGCTCGATGCCGGCGCCGAGGTCCGAGCGGCCCAGCAGGCGGCCCTCTCGTCGAAGCGCGGCGCCGCGGATCGGCTACGGGCCGCGGGGGCCGCCCGCCGGGGAGCTGTCGCCGACCTCACCGCTGTCTCGATCGCGGCACTGGAGGAAGCCGGCCGGGGTGCCGGCACGCACGCCGACGCGATCGCCCAGGCTCTCGAGACGTGCTCGATCGATCCCGATGCCGGGGCGGCACTCGCCGCGGGCACCCTCGAGCGTCCGCCGGCCGCGGACGCGGGGTTCGGCGACGTGTTCGGCCTCACCCCCCTCGAAGGGGGCGGCGGCACGGCCGATCCAGAGTCACAGGCGGTCGTCCCTGAGCGGAGCGCGAGCCCGACGTCGACACGACCTGGGCGGCGCACCCACGTGGCCGAGCTCCGAACCGATGTAGCCCGAGCGCGGCGCGACCTCGACGCCGCGGCCCGTCGCGCGCGCAAGGCCAAGGATGTCGCGGACGGATTCGCTCACGAGCTGGAAGGCATGCGGCGGCGCCTGGAGGTCGTCGAGCGCAAGCACGCCGACGCAGCGGGCGCGGCGGCCGAGGGCGAGCTCGAGACCGCGAAGGCGGAGCGGACCTTGCGCCTCGCGACCGAACACCTCGAGCAGGCCGAGAACGCCGACTGAACGCAGACCACCCCGGCAACGATCCAGCTCCGCTTGCTCGATGCTGTGTTCACCTCAGAGGTGACGCATCTCGTAGCGCACACCCTGCCAGGTCTCGCCGTCGTACGTGCGCTCGAACTGCTCGGCAAGCTTCAGACCCACCTTCTCAGCGACTCGGATCGACGGAAGGTTCTCGGCGCTGGCATAGGCGCGAACGACCTCGGCGCCGAGCGTGTCGAACGCGTACGCGACCAGTGCCGCGACCGCCTCGGTGGCGTAGCCGCGACCCTGGAACACCGGGTCCATCGTGTATCCGATCTTGATCACACCGGGCTCGTTCTCGTCCGGGCTCAACCCGACGTCGCCGACGAGTTGACCGGTGTCGCGCTGCTCCACCGAGAGCTGCACCCACCCTCCTAGCTCCCCCGGCGCGCGCCCCGCCATCGCGGCGATCTCCTCATGCACGCCCTCGTGATCCGTGCGCTCCCACCCTTGGTAGCGGTGCACCTCGGGGTCGCTGCGGTAGGCGGAGATCGCCCCGGCGTCTTCGGCATGCGAGCGACGCAGCACCAACCGCTCCGTGGCGATCGGTTCGAAGTCGCGATCGGGCATCATCGGCCGGGAAGCGTACCCGGCAAGGCCGTATAGCTCAGAGTTTGCGGGCCTTCCAGACTTCCTCTATCGGCCAGCGACGCGACCACTCAGCGGTTGCGAGCGGATCGCTCGGAGTCTCGGCGTCATCGGGCGCGGGGTACTCCACGAGATCTTCCACCTCGAAGCCCGACGAGCGCAGCAGTCGGATCATCTCGCCGTGAGGGATCGCGAACTCCACCGAACCGCCTTCGTCGGGCCAAGTGAACCGGTGCATTCCGAAGTGGGGCCGCACCAGCGTCTCGCCCGCCGGCAGATCCTCGTCGGGGAAAGTCAGCATCGACAGGTAGGAATGCCCGAGGAAGATCAGCCGCCCCCCGGCCGAAGCAGACGAGCTGCCTCAGGGATCCATCGGTAGGGATCGCACCAGATCGCTGCGCCGTACTCGGAGATCGCGAGGTCGAAGATCGCGTCGCGAAGGGGCGTGCGCTCCGCATCGGCGTGCACGAGCGGGAACCGCAGGTCGAACTCTCGCTGGAAGCCGCGAGCGGTGGAGAGCTGGCGTCCCGACGCATCGAGCCCGATCGGGCGAGCGCCGCGTCGCGCCAGCCACGCCGAGACGTACCCCGTGCCACAGCCGAGCTCCACGACGTCGAGACCGTCGAGCTCGGGCAACAGCTGCAAGTCCGATTCGGGCACGCGCCAGACACCCCACCCGATCTCGTCACGGGCCTAGTCTCTGCGGCCGCGCTCGACCCACTCCTCGGCGTCGGCGTCCCAGCTCTTCCGGTTCGCGCGCACGTGGTCCTCGGTCATGGTGAGCACGATACGACCGTCGCCGCGACTCTCGCGTTCTCGGCTACTTCGACAGCGGCATCGAGATCTTCACCGAGCTCGGAGCTCGGTGGGAGCTCGGCGACGCGCTGGCCGAACGCGGCATCAGCCAACGCGAGCTGGGCAGGCTCGACGAGGCCGAACGCGACCTGCGGCACGCGATCGCGATCTCGGAGGAGCTCGGTGAACGCCAGCTCGCCGGCTGGACTTGGCGAGCGCTGGCCCACGTCTCAGAGCGACGAGGCGACCTCGCCCGCGCCGCCGAGCATCGACGCCGCGCAGAAGACGAAGAGTCCCGACGACCGCGGTGATCGGCAGTGTCCGGTCCCGACCGCCTCAGGCGACGGTCAGCGAGATCGGCACCGCGGCGAGCGCCTTCGACACCGGGCAGGTCTCTTTGGCGACCTCGGCGGCCGCCCGGAAGCCGTCGGCATCGAGCCCGGGCACGTCGCCGCTCACGTGCAGGCGGATCCCGGTGATGCCCTCACCCGGCTGGAAGTCCACCTCGGCGCGAGTGTGCAAGGTGGTGGGAGGGTTCCCTGCCTTTGTGAGGCCGCCCGACAGCTGCATCGAGAAGCACGACGCGTGTGCGGCGGCGATGAGCTCTTCGGGGCTCGTGCGGCCGTTGGGCTCCTCGGCGCGGGAGGGCCACGAGACGTCGAATGCGCCCACACCGCTCGAGTCGAGGCTCACACGGCCGTTCCCCTCGGTCAGCGCGCCGTGCCATTCAACGGTTGCGATGCGCGTCGTGGCCATAGAGCTCTCCCGTCTCGTCGATGGTCGATCGAGCGTAACAGCGGGGCGATCCCAGTGGAGATCGCGGGATCAGGGGTACGCGACGAATCCGTCGACGACGATCCTCGTGCCGGTGGCCGCGGCGTTCTTCGTGCCCAGCACTTTGATTACCATCGTGTGCGCCCCGGCTGAGAGGCCGGTGTATGGGACGGCGGACCTCCAGATCATGGCCGACGCGTAGAGGTCGACGGTTCCCTTGAGCACACCGTCGATCGTGACCGAGGCCTGGCCGTAGCCCCTCCCCTGGGCCGTGATCCAGTCGATGGAGGCGCCCGAGAACGTCACCGTCACGGTCGCGTTCTTCGTCGGTGTCGAGCGGTACGTGCCGTCGGTCGCGGCCGCCTGCGCGGTGCTCGCCCACGCCCCGTATCGGATACCTGGATGGTGCTCCTCGACGATGGCGGCTCCCACGACGAACGCATCGAGCGTCACGGACGTTCCGGTGGAAGCCGTGTTCTTGGTGCCGAGCGCCTTGATCACGACGGTGTGCCGGGCGCTCGACAGTCCCGAGTAGACGTTCGAGACGCTTCCCGGTGAGGAGGCGTAGAGGTCCACGGTGCCCCTGCTGTTGCCGTCGATCGTCACGTTCGCGATGCCTCGGTCGGGGCCGGTTCGAGCGATCCACGTGATCGAGGTCGTCACCGAGGTCGTGGCCCACGTCAACTTCTCGTTCTTGACGGTGCTCGAGCGGTAGGCGCCCCCGCTCGCTGCCGGGTCGACGACGCCCCGCCACCCCCCGTAGTCAACGGCTGGATCGGCGTCGGACAGGGTGACGGAAGGAAGCGGGACATCGAACGCCGCGACGACCGTCTGGTCGGCGTGCATCGTCACGGTGCAGCCGCCGGTTCCGGAGCAGGCGCCGGCCCAGCCTGCGAAGTCCGACCCGGCGGCGGGTGTCGCGGTGAGCGTCACGATGCTTGCGTCGGGGAAGGCGGCCGAGCACGCCGAACCGCAGTCGATGCCGGCCGGGGAGCTGATCACCGTGCCCGTCCCCGTGCCTTCGAGGGAGAGTGAAAGGTTCTTCGGGGTCAGGCGGAACGTGCCGACGACGACCGTGTCACCGGTGACGGTGACCGTGCATGGTCCGGCATCGAGGCAGCTCACACCGGCACCGCTCCAACCCTCGAACACCGATCCCGCGTCCGTGACCGCGGTCAGCGTGACCTGGGTGCCCTCTTCCACAGATGTGCTGCAGATCGCGCCGCAGTCGATGCCTGCGACGTCGCTCGTGATCGTGCCGGAGCCCTCACCGGCTCTCGCCACCGAGAGTGTGTGCACGATCGGCGGCGACGAGGTGAGCTGCTGGACCAGGGCGTGCCACCCGTCCCACGATGTGCCGGTGTACGTGGGGCTCGCACGTCCGCCGGAGAGCACGGAGTCCAGGAACCAGTTCCCGCCGTCGGCGGCGTTCGAGAAGACGACCCCGGCGATGTCGGCGCGATTCGCATCGATGTAGGAGCCCATCGCGGCGAACCACTCTGCCTTGGCTATGGCACTGTTCTCAACACTGCCCTCGTCGGAGCCGGTCTCATCGATCCAGATGTCCTTGCCGACCGATCTCGCGAACGTGATCGAACTATCGAAGGACTGCGAAGGGGTGAGCCAGCTCGGCGCGCGACGGTAGCTGTCGACACCGACCAGGTCGTACAGGCTCGAGTCTGCGGGGAACCACGCCGTCGGTCCGCCCTGGTTGCCCTCGAAGGCCGATCGAGACAGCACGACCTGCCACACGATCCGGTCGGTGACTCCCATCGAGTCGAACAGCGCACGCACGAGCTCGTAGCACTCCTGGTACTCAGGGCCCGTGCCCGAGTAGGGCTGTGCGTCGAGCTGGCCGGGTAACGCTTGGATGTTCGCCTCGGAATGGAATTGCAGGTAGTTGGTCACCTCCCCGTAGGTCGGCAAAGCCAGGATCTCGTTCGCGAAGGCGACGAGCTTGTCGCGGTAGGGCCCCGAACCGGCCCGCAGCTGCGCGGTGATGTCGGTGTACGGGATGCCGGTGCGATCTTGCCCTGAGCCTGTTTTCGGCTGGATGTTCAACCCGAGCGAGTACCCGGCTGCTGCCGCCGCGTCGCCATCGGATTCGATCAGGTTCGCGTCGAACTGGCCGGCTCGCTGCCTGCTCCTGAAGTACGGCAGCCCAACCCCCGATGCGGCCTCGATCTCCAGGAACTGGGAGTAGGTTTGGGGCCAGATCCCGGTGACGATCACGGGCTCAGCCTGCGCGGCGGGCGCGGAGATTCCCAGCAGGAGGATCGACAACACCACCGCCAGGAGCCGCCTCATCCCAGTCCTCTCCGGCTCGACCGGCCGATCCGACTGGGGAAGGCCAACACCGAACCACACCGATCCGCGCTGAGTCAACCATCGGTCGTACCGAGGAGCATCTTGACGAGCTGGGACCCGTCAGTAGGTGGTCATCTTCGCGACGACGGTGTCGCGCGCTGCCCACTGACCTGCCGAGCGGATCGTGACCACGCATCGGTGAGTGACGCCCTCGGCCATGGTCGGCGCGAGGATGTTCAGGGTGAACACCTTCTTCATGCCCTCGGTACCCGGCGGGAACGAGAACTCCAAAGTGCCTTCCTTGAACCGCTTCGTGACGTTGATGGCTTGCCAGTCCGGCCGCTTGTGCTTGCCCATCAGCACCCTGTTGACCTTGAACTGACGCGTACCCTGACACCCGTCGACCGTGATGGTGTCGGCCTGGTCGCCATCGTTCTCGACCGTGATCCAGAAGCGGACGCCCTCACCGTCTTCCATGCGGACGGCCACCGTCTGCTTCGCGCCGGTCGTGTTGTAGATGTCGCGGCCCTTCCAGGGGTGCGGCAAGGGGTCGATCGTGCACCCGGTGCTGAGCCCGCAGAGCTTGATCCACGCGTCGGCTTGGAAGTCGGCGGCGACCGCGGGCGTCGCACCCACGAGCGTCGACCCGGCGAGGGTGAGAGCGACAAGTGGGGCAGCGAGTCGTCTGTTCATGTTCCGAGGGTAGTTCAATCGTCGTCGGGGCGGCGTAGCTTCTTCGTGCGCGCACGTCGCTTCTTGTCGGCCAGTCGGCGTTGCACCGATCCGCGGGTGGCCCTCGTGGGTCGCCGGGGTGGTGCTGGCGGCGCGACCGCCGCCCGCAACGTCTCGGCGAGACGTTCGAGCGCCGCTTCACGGTTGCGCAGCTGCGACCGATGCTCCGACGCAGTCACGGTGAGCACACCATCGACGAGCCGGCTCGCGAGGCGCTCGAGCGCCCGAGCGCGCAGGATCGGCCCGAGCGCGGTCGTCGACGCGATATCGAGGCTGAGCTCGACCCGCGAGTCGGCCGTGTTGACTGACTGACCCCCCGGCCCCGATGAACGGCTGAACCGCCATCGCAGCTCCCCCTGAGGCACGATCACCGAGCGCGTCACGCGGAGCGGACCGGCCATGCAGCCAGTATGCCCCGCGCGACGCGCCCCCAGAACCTCACGAGTCGCCGTGGGGCGCCTCGTAGTAGGCCCCTACGCGATCCTGATCACGTCCGCCTCGCCCGGCACCAGCGACAGAACCGTCGCGTAGGTGTGACGGCGTGTCGATGCGACGGCCGTCGGCAGCGGAAGGTGGGTCACAACCTCGCAGTCTCCGGTTCCCACGTCACACGCGTTCACCGTGCCCGTGGTCGACAGGCCCAACTCCACCGCGAGCCACGTGTCCTCGTCGATCTCCACCACGTTGAGATCGCCGTTGTGCGCGAAGTTCAGGTCGACGATCGACGTGAGCCCACGAACCACGATGGCGCAGTCGGGGCTCGAGCCACACTCGGCGTGGCGCGTACCCGGCTCGATGCGCCACACGCGCGAGGAGCGCCTCGGCGCCGGGAAGCCCTTCAGCTCACCGACGTACCAGGCGCCGTCGGGACCCACGGCGACGCTCGTGGCGACCGGCTGAGCCGGGATCCGATCGGGAAGATCACAGGCGAACTCCCAGTCGGGCTCAGGCTTGGGGCACCCGACGAGCCGCTTCAGGTTCTTGGTGCTCGCCAGCCGCTCGGGGAGCGTGGCGACCCAGTCGACGGTGCCGTCGGCCTTCACGATCAACAGGGCGTTGGCAGCCGCATCGGCGACGAGGGCACGCCCGCCCGGCAGCGCGGCGACGTCGAATGGGTTGGAGTCGATCTCTCCGCCGTCGGGGTTCGCGTCGGCCTCGAACGCGCCGAGGTTGGCGACCCGCGACACCACGCCGTCGGTGATGCGGTAGAGCTTGCGGCCCGGCGCCCCGGTGACCGCGTACATCGAGGAATGGTTGATGGGCGCGACGTCTGTGACACCCGGAAGCTCGGCGATCAACGAGCCGTTGCCGTCACGCAGTCGCACCACGCCCGCGCCTGCGTCGGCGACGAACAGCGAGCCTCCCTTCGCTGCCAGGCCGAACAGTGGCGACTCGAACTCGTACGAGCCACTGGCGGAACCGCCGCCCGCCGTCGCGGTCATTGGAGCGACGACGACGATCAACGCCGTCGACAGTGCGAGTAGCCGGCCGAGACGCCAGCCGGACAGAACACGTGCACATCGCATGGGCTTCCCCTTCCCTTCTTGATGTTGGTGACGCTGACGTTCTAGCCCCGACGTGGCCTCGAGGTCAACCCCCAAACTGCCGGGTTTGCGAAAAGCCGACTTCTGGTCCCTTGTGCGACTCGGGCGATGGGGCTTACGTTCCCTCGGACATGGTTGCACCCTTCCCCCCATATGTGGGCCCCCCAGTTGCGGGTCACGCGAACGAGCGTTGGTCCCAACCCCGATGGAGCCGTCGGGACTTCCTCGGTCGCGCCGGCCGTGGCGCGGGCCTGCTCGCTGCCGGCGGACTGCTTGCGGCGTGTGAGTCCCGGCCATCGGACCCTTCCGGTGCGGCTGCAACGGTCAACGCCGCGCCGATCGACTGGGACGAGTGGTGGCGCACCAAGCGCGAGACGGGAAGGCTGGACTTCGCGAACTGGCCCTATTACATCGACTTCACGAGAGGCGACCGCCAGTCGTTGAGCCTGTTCACCGAAGAGACCGGTATCAACGTCAACTACTTCCACCCGATCGAGGGCAATGCGAGCTTCATGCAGGAGATCGAGCCCTACCTCGCGGCCGGTCTCGCGCCCTTCTACGACCTGATCGTGATGACGAACGGGCCGGAGGTCTCGAAGCTGATCAGCTCCGGATACCTGACTCCGCTCGACCACACGCGCCTGGTCAACTTCGACGAGCACGCGAGCGAGCTCGTGCGCGACCCGGCTTGGGACCCTGCCAACCGCTATTCGGTGGCCTGGCAGTCGGGGATCACGGGCATCGCGTACCGGCCCGAGGCGGTCGAGGCACTCGGACATGTGCCGACCAGCCTCGGCGATCTGTTCGACCCGGCCCTGCAAGGACGGGTCGGCATGATGAGCGACCTGCAGGATCTCGGCAACACTGCGCTGCTCTCGATCGGCGTCGAGCCCGAAGGCTCGAAAGAGCGACATTGGGTGAAGGCGGCCGACGCGCTGCGTGAACAGCGCGCCAGCGGCGTCGTCGCTGGCTACTACGACCAGTCGTACCTGGGCGCACTGCTCAGAGGCGACGTCTGGATCAGCCAGGCATGGTCGGGCGACGTCTTCCAGCAGCAGCAGCTCGGCCGCGAGGTCGAGTTCTTCGTTCCCGAGGAAGGGGCGATGCTCTGGACCGACAACATGATGATCCCGAGGAACGCCAAGCACCCAGTGGACGCGATGACCTTCATGGACTTCGTCTACCGGCCCGACGTCGCCGCGATGATCGCCGACTGGGTCTGGTACGTCTGCCCGGTGCCGGCCGCCGAACGCATCATCGCTCGTCGCTTCGACCACCCGGAGGTCGCGAACAGCCCGCTGGTGTTCCCTTCGGCGGAGTCGATGGGACCGGATGGCCCGTTCAGGGAGTACAGGGTTTTAGAGGGTGACGAAGAGGCGGCCGCATGGGATTCGATCTTCGGATCGATCCTGCTCGGCCTCTAAGCCTCAGGCCGCCTCGCGTGGCTTGAACGATTCCAGGATCTCCTCGATCGAGGGCAGGAACGTCGCGGCGTCGGCGGTCTCGGGCACGGAGACCCAGATAGCGTGGTTGCGCACGCCCGAGTCGATCACGATCGACAGGAACCTGATCGGCTCTCCCGATCCATCGATCGCGGTGCCGCCGACGGACATCGCTGGAAGGTCGCCGACGGTGCGGGCCTGCGGCGCCTCGGCCTGCGTGTCGGTCCAGTCTGACGCGATACTCACGAACGACGCCTCGGAGACGGCGCCGATATCACCTTCGGGCGCGACCAGGACCGAGATCGTGGCGCTGCCGTTCGGGCTCGTCACCTGCGAGGACGACTCCGAAGTCTGCACGGTCCAGCCGGCCGGTACACGGAATCCGTAGCCGCCCTCGTCATTGACGAGCCGCTTGGGCTCGACGGCATCGGCCACGGGCTGTGACTGACCCGCCGACCCGTCCGCATACATCACGATCACCGCCGGCGCGGCGGCGATGCAGATAAGGCCGGCGCCGAACAGGAGTCGCATGCTGCGGCGGTGCCGACGGACCTTCCCTTCCTGCTCGAGCCACCGGAATTCGCGCCGAGCCGTGGCTTCCCCGGAATGCCCGCGGGACTCACCGGGAGTGCGCTTGTCCCAGACGTAGTAGGCGTCTCCACGCCGGCCCCATGAGAAGCGCCTCCCCGACTCGATGGTCTCCATATCGCGGCGCTGGGGCGCATGTGACGGGCGCGGGACATCGAGGCGCCGGAGGCGAACGCGGTGACGGGTCGACGACGATGGATCCTGGGTACGGGACAAGCTCATTCCCTCCGAAAGTCCTACACACATCAGAGCTGTTTGCTGTAGGTAACCGTACCCGAACGACCCCTCAGAAGGGAAGAGACGAGTTCGGACCTCGCATCGGTGAGGGTCGCCCAGCGGCGGCGGCCGTTTCCGACCGCCGCTGCAAGGGAATGTTCGGGTCCATGGACGCGAGCGCTCCCTTGCGATGGGTGGACCGATATCAACGAACGCATGCGTGGCTCGCCTTCCCGCTCGCTGTCGGGAAGCGTTTCGGCGAGAGCGGGGCGGGTTCGCTCGCCGCCGCGATCGCCTACTACGGGTTCTTCTCGCTCTTCCCGCTGCTCATGGTGCTGGCCTCGATCGCGAGTCTCGTGCTGAAAGGGCGGACCGACCTGCAGGAGCAGCTCGTCAGGTCGGCGCTGTCGCAGTTCCCAGTCATCGGTACGCAGATCCGAGAGGAAGTCGGCTCGATCGATGGATCCGCGGTTGCGGTCGCCGTCGGACTCGCGTTGGCCCTGTGGGCGGGGCTCGGAGGCGTGCGAGCAGCCCAGACCGCGATGAACACCGTGTGGGACGTGCCACGCAAACGTCGCCCCGGCATGCCGGCGTCGATGGGACGAGCGTCGCTGATGCTCGTGATCGTCGGGGTCTTCGTCGTCGGCGCCGCGGCGCTGGCCGGGGCCGCGGCCGGCGCATCGGGGCCGTTGGGCTTCACGCTGAACCTGCTCGGATCGGGCGCGCTCAACGTCGCCATGTTCGCCGTGGCCTACCGGGTGCTGACGTCGGCGAGCCTCGCTTGGCGTGACGTCCTTCCCGGGGCAGCGATGGCGGGGGTGGCATGGACCGCGCTGCTCGCTGCCGGGGGCTGGATCGTCGAGGAGCGGGTGGCGTCGTCATCCGACGTCTACGGCACGTTCGCGCTCGTCATCGGACTGCTGGGCTGGATCTACCTCGGGTCACAGATCACGCTCGTGGGTGCCGAGCTGAACGTCGTGCTGTCCGAGCGCCTGTGGCCTCGGTCGCTGCAGGGCAGCCGGCTCACCGACGCCGACGAGCGGGCCCTGCGCCGCTCGGCGAGGCAAGAAGAGCGAAGGGAAGAGGAGACCGTAACGGTTGCCTTCGAACGAGACCCGGCCGACGCGATAGACTGACACACTTCATCGCCCGGCTCCTCGGCGAGCCCGCCACCGGTGATCGCGCGTCACGCACTCGCAACCACTCCCTCGATGACCATCGACGGTGGAGACGCGGCCTAACGTCTGGTTGTGTTGGAGTACGAAAGGGCGTTGCAGGCAACGACCATGAGATGGGAACTCCGAACGTGATCCGAGAGCTCGAGAACCGCTTCGCCCCCGCGCGCCGGGTGCCTTCGTCGGCCCGATGGCTCGTGGCCACGGGCGCGCTGGCCTCGGTGGCAGTCTTCGCCGTGACGGCCGCTCTGCTCGAGGACCGTCCGACGGCGGTCGATCTCGACGTCGAGAGCTCCGTGGAAGAACGCCCGGACCACCGGCTCATGCTCCTGCCCATGAAGGCGCTGGCGGTGGCGAGCTCGGCTCGCGGCTCGTTCTTTCTGCTGCTCGCGGTGGGACTGTTCTTCGCGTTCCGCAGGAACGACTGGCACCCCGGGCTGCTGGTGGGCGCAGCGTTCATCGGTGTGGCAGCGTCGACCGCCGTGCTCAAGGCGCTGTTCGACCGGCCGACCCCGGTCGATTGGGCGGCAGGCGACCTGAGCGGTGAGTCGTTCCCATCGGGGCACATGGCGCAAGCTGTCGCGGTCTGGGGCATCATCGCGATCATCGTGGCGATGGATCGGCCCCGACGCACAGGGCGCCTCCTGGCGACCGGGGCGGTGCTGATGATCGCCGGCGCCGCGGCCTCGAGACTGGTCCTCGGGGCACATTGGCTCACCGACGTGATCGCCGGCACGGCCCTCGGGGTCTTCTGGCTCGCCCTCGCGGCGGCGCTCGCCTTCTGGATCCGGCCGAGCGAACCAGCCGGCGACACCGAACCCGGACGCCGCTCCGCCTGACGAACGCCCGCCGCGTTGCGCCGACCACTGCATCGGCCGTTGCGTCGGCGCGTAAGGTGGGAACGATGCGACGTCGCCCCCTCGTCCGCGCGTCCTGCGTGCGCGCGCCATTCACGGCCGTCGCGATCTCGGTCCTGATCGCCGCCTGCACCTCCGCACCCGATGTCTCGGAGGCTGATCCCACGGTTGAGCGCTCGCCGAGCGCGACTTCCAGCCCCTCGAGCTCGTCGGTCACCACGACCCCGCCTCAGCCGTCGGCCACCGACCCGTTCGAGATCTCGGGCCAGCGCGTGCTCCTCGGGGCGCCCCAGGGCGGCTCGTTCCACGTGCGGGCCGTGTATCCGTGGAGCCCCTCACGGTGCGTGCGTCCCTATCGACCTTCGCTCGACGCTCGCTACCCCGGCGCACTCTCGATGCGCACCGCCGACGACGGCACATTGACCGTGACGGTGATGATCTCGTTCCGCGAGTACCTGGAAGGCATCGCGGAAGTGCCGCCGACGTGGCCGAAGGCGGCGCTCGAGGCGCAGGTCATCGCGGCGCGCAGCTACGTGCTGTCGCGCACGGGGTGGTCGGGCGCCGAAGGCGAGAACCTCGAGAACCCGATCTGCGCCACTTCTGACTGCCAGGTGTACGGAGGCATCCCGCAGCCGCGCCCGGCGGGCATCGAGCGCTGGTACCGAGCCGTGCGCCAGACGCAAGGCCAGGTGCTCCTTTACGACGACCGGCCGGCCGACACGGTCTACTCCTCCACCTCGAACGGACGGACCTACGGCAATGACGAAGTGTTCGGCAGCGCGCCGCTTCCGTACCTGCGCCCGGTCGTGGAGCGTGATGACGGCGCATCGCCACTGTCACACTGGCGGACCGAGCTGCCGTTCGACGACCTCGCGACCGTGCTGCGCGCTGCGGGCTCGTGGCCCGAAGGCGCCCCGATCTCCTCGGCAACCGTCGGCGGCTCGGCGATCCGGCTCAAGGGTGGCGGCGAGACGCGAACGATCGATGCGAGCGGGCTGCGCGACGCTGTGAACACTTGGGCGCCCTGCCTGCTTCCGCGGCGCTACCCGAGCTCGGGGCTGCCCGTCACGATCCCGTCGGGGTGGTTCACCGTGTCTTCCAACGCACGCGGCCTCGAGGTCGACGGCCGCGGGTGGGGCCACGGCGTCGGCATGGTGCAGTGGGGCGCGTACGGCAAGGCGGTCCGCGGATGGTCTGCCTCACGCATCCTGGCCTTCTACTACGGCGGACTCATTCCTCAGCCCTACCCCGAGCCCGGTTCGATGAAGGTGGTGGTTGCGACGGGCGTGCGGTCGATGATCGTCGACCCATCGAAGACCGGTGCCACGATCGGCGCCCAGGAGCTCGGTGCAGGGAAGGTCCACATCACCGGCGGCGATACGGTGACGGTCTCGACTCGATGACGACGCGTCTGGAGACACCGCGGCTCATCATCCGCCCGTTCACGCTGCGCGACCTCGACCAGCTCACGGAGATCTTCGCGCAGCCGGAGGTGATGCGCTTCATCGGCGACGGTCCGATCTCCGAGCAGGAAACGCTCGAGTGGCTCGAACGATGGATGCCGGTGGTCGAGGCGACGGGGTACGGCCACCACGCGGTGACGCTGCGAGGCTCAGGAACGCTGATCGGCCGCTGCGGTCCCGTGGAGCGTGAGCTCTCGACCGGCCGCGAGATCGAGATCAGCTATCTCCTCGCTCGCGAGCGCTGGGGCTGCGGGTACGCCACCGAGGCGGCGGCGGCGGTTCGCGACTACGGGCTCGGCGAGCTCGGCCAGCGGCGGCTCGTGTCGCTCATCGCCCACGGGAACTCCGCTTCGGAGGGCGTGGCAAAGCGCATCGGCATGCTCATCGAAGGTTCGCTCGAGTTCCACGGACGTCCCTGCAACGTCTGGGCGATCCACGCGGCCGGGGGCGTCGCGCCTGACGACGAACAGGTCGCGCGGGACGGAACCTGATGACGCATGCGAGCGTCCGCTGCACATGAGCCGACGGCGTCGAATGCCTGCCCGTCGTGCCGCTGTCGTCGTCGCCGCGATCCTGGGGGCCGCATGTCGAAGCGCCCCCGTGGGCGCGCCGGCGCTGTCTTCTCCACAGACACAGCCAGCGTCTGGTCCACAGACACAGGCAGCCTCTGGGGCCTCGGTGATCGCGGAAGGCGAACCACGGTTCGAGGGTGACGTGTTCAGCATCGGACCCTTCCTGCGCGATCGCTTGGTCGGAACGAACTGGCATCCTGGCTGCCCGGTGGGGATCGCCGATCTGCGGCACGTGCAGGTGAGCTACTGGAACTTCGAGGATCGCGTGCGCACGGGACCGTTGATAGTGCACGAGATGGTGGCGAGCGACGTGCTCTGGGTGTTCCGCCGGCTGTTCAGAGCCGGGTTCCCGATCCATCGCATCGAGCTTCCTCGGGCCTATCGCCCGCCCAAACGGATCGATTGGTTCAACACGAGGAACCGCACGGCAGCGTTCAACTGCCGGCCCGCCACCGGCAACCCGGACTCACTGTCGCAACACTCCTACGGATGGGCGATCGACATCAACCCGCTGCAGAACCCTTACGTCACGTCCGACGGCTCTGTGCTCCGCCGGGCCGTGAAGCCCTACACCGACCGGTCGATGCACGAGCCCGGAATGGTGCACCGAACAGGCGTGGTGGTGCGCTCGTTCGCGAGGATCGGCTGGGAATGGGGCGGCGACTGGGTGACCCTCAAGGACTACATGCACTTCTCGCTCACAGGTCGCTGACGCCGCCACCCAGATCAGGTCCATCGACACCCTCAGCCGGCGGCCGCTCACCGCCCGGGCTGGCGTGTCGCTCCTCGGCTCCTGGGTTCCTTATGCCCACCGCGTTGATCGCGGCGCCGGTGAGCAGGAGGCCCGCGGAGACCAGCGCCGCGAGGTGGAATGCGTCGGTGGAGGCCGAGCGAGCAGCCGCTCGGACCTCGGCCGGCACGTCGTCCGACGGCTGGTTCAGAGGCGAGACGTCGGCTCGAAACGCGCTCGAATCGACGTCGGCGTCGGGCACCTGCCGGGCGATCGACGAGTAAAAGCTCGACGCGACCGCGACGAAGATCACCGCCGTCACGAGCGGGGAGCCCACGCGCGAGATCGCGTTGTTGATCGCCGAGGCCACCCCGGCGTTGCTCTCGGGCACCGAGGTCATGAGTGCGGTCGTGAGCGGCGCGACCATCATCATCAACCCGGTTCCGAACACCACCGTCGCGGGAAACAGATCCACGAAGTAGTCCGAGGGCGGCAGGATCGATGACCCCGGCCCTCCCCCGAGGACCCAGCCAGCGCTGTCCGACGGGATGCGCGTGTACCAGAGCAGGCCGAGCGCCATGATCGCGGGACCGAGCGCCATGAACAGGCGGGGGCCGTACCTCGCCGCGAGCTTGCCGAATCGCGTCGAGAACAGCACGAGCAGCAGCGTGGCCGGAAGGCCCGCGATGCCGGCCGCTTGCTCGTTGTACCCGAGCGTGCCGATCAGGAAGATGCCCTGGAACGTCAGCGAGACGTACAGCGCCCCGTAGATCACGAGCGTCGAGAGGTTCGTCACCGTGAAGTTCCGCGATCGGAACAGGCGCGGCGGCACGAGCGGATCGCGCCGGCGCAGAATCATGAACGGGAACGCGACCGCGGCGACGGCGCCGACGACGAGGCTGCCGATCGCGACGGGTTCTCCCCACCGCTGCTGCTGACCACGGATGGTGCCGAAGGCGAGCCCTCCGACCGCCAGCACTATCACGACCGAACCGAGCCAGTCGAAATGTCCGCTCGCGTTCGGGTCACGCGATTCGGGCACGTACCGGATCGTCGCGACGTAGGCGATCGCCAGCAGCGGCAGGTTCACGAGGAAGGCCATGCGCCAAGAGATCGTGTTGACGAGCAGTCCGCCCACGAACGGCCCGAGGATCGTCGTCGCGGCCGAGGCGCCCGCCCATACGCCGAACGCTCGGCCGCGCTCCTCGCCCTCGAAGCTCGCGGTGATGATCGAGAGCGACCCAGGAACGACGAGCGCACCCGCGGCCCCTTGCAGCACACGAGCGATGATGAGCACCTCGATCGATGGGGCGATACCGCACAGCAGCGAAGTGACAGCGAACCCGATCAGTCCGATCGAGAACATCTTCCGCCGGCCGTGGAAGTCGGTCAGCCCGCCCGCCAAGATCAGCAAGGCGCTGAGCGTCACGAAGTAGCCGTAAGCGACGTACGACTGTGCCTCGAGGGTGCCCAACAGGTCGGACGAGAGCTCTTCGCCGATGCGTGGCAGCGCCAGGTTCACTACAGAGGTGTCTAGGAACACAACGGCCGACCCAAGGACGACGGCAATCATCGTCCATCGCTTCCGCGCGGGCGTCATGCGGGCCTCGCCGTCGACCGGAGTCATCGAACTCACGTGCCCAGGTGCCCTTCGCTCACAACTGTCGAGACTAACCCTCCACGAGATCGTCGAGGGGAGGGCGTCAACGCTGGGAGCCGGCCAACAACCCCTGCACGAAGTAGCGCTGGAACGCGAAGAACACCGCGAGCGGCACGATCATCTGCAGGAACGCGGCCGGCGCGATCACGTCGATGTTCGCGCTGAACGACCGTAGTTGCTCTCTGATCGCGACCGTCAGCGGCTGCGTCTCGCCTCCGGCGAACACGAGGGCCACGAGCAGATCGTTCCACACCCACAAGAACTGGAAGATCATCAGGGACGCGATCGCGGGCAGGCCGAGAGGCAACACGACCCTTGAGAACACCGTCCATTCGCTCGCGCCGTCCATGCGCGCGGCCTCGAGCAGCTCGTGCGGGATGCCCACGAAGAAGTTTCGAAGCAGGAAGATCGCGAACGGCAGGCCGAACGCCACGTGGAAGAGCACGACCCCCGGGATCGTGCCGAAGAGTCCGAGTACGTCATACAGCCGCGCCACGGGGATCAAGGCGACCTGCAGTGGCACCACGAGCAAGCCGACGACGATCAGGAAGAGCACGTCGCGTCCACGGAAGCGCATCCACGCGAAGGCATAGGCTGCGAGCGAGGCGACCGCCACGATCAGCAGCGACGACGGGAGCGTGATCAGCACCGTGTTCACGAAAGAGCTGACGATCGTCGGATCGCCGAGCAGGTCCTTGTAGGGCTGCAGGGTGAGCTGGGTGGGGGCGGTGAGCGCCGCCCACCACCCGCTCTCAGCATTGTCGGCGGCCGTGCGGAACGACGAGACGAGAAGCCCGATCGTCGGCACCAGCCACACGATCGCCACGATCGCGAGCAGCGCGGTCGCCGGACCCCGGGTGAGCGCGGCGACGAGCCGAGACGAGCGCGGCTCGGTCCCCTTTGTCGTTCGACCGGATGGCGTCGCGACGGCGCTCACGAATCTTCCGCCCGGAACCGCTTGAGATTGAAGGCCATCGCCGGAAGCACCAGCAGCAACAGGAAGACGGCGAGCGCGCTCCCCAGACCGAAGTCGCGGATGCCGAAGGCAGTCTTCCATAGTTGCAGCGCGATCACGTTGGCGTCGCGCTGCGCCGACCCCGGAGCGATCACGAGCACCAGGTCGAAGACCTTGAGCACATTGATAACGAGGGTTACGAAGACGACGGCCAGGACCGGCGCCAACAACGGAACCGTGACCTTGCGGAAGACGTGCCACTCACTGCCGCCATCGACCCGCGACGCTTCGAGCGTCTCCCGCGGGATCGCGGCGAGACCGGCGGCGATCACGACCATGGCGAAGCCCGCCCAGATCCAGATGTAGGAGACGATGATGGCCGGCGTGACGAGGGCCGGTCCGAGCCAGCTGATGCCCCCGAACGGCTCACGGAAGTTCGACGCCGGCAACCGAAGCTCGTAGTCGCCCGCCTCCAACCCGTCGAACGCGAAGGTGCCGTCGGGGCCGCTCGTCGCCGACCCCACGACCGCTCCGGCCGCGAGCGCTTCGACCTCGACACCGGGAAGGCCGCGCTCGTCCGGATCGATACTGCCAGGTTCGCCTTCCCCCCCGGGGGCGAAATCGAGCCACACGGTACCGGCGATGCCACCGTCGGTCGCGGCGGGCTCGACCGCCTGCACCGCGTCCTCAGGCACCGCCTCCGGTGGGATGGCCACGAAACCGAAGGCCGCGGTCTCGCCGATGCCCAAGGATTCGGGTGCTGTGAGACCACCGTCGCCGGTGGGGCTTAGCGACTGTTCCTCCGACGGGCGGGCGCCCGGTAACTCACCGGGCGGGCGGACGACGCTGACCACAGCACCCGCCGCAGCGTTTGCGAGGCCGAGATCGGGGTCCTGCTCGTAGATCAGGCGCCATGTCACTCCGGCCGACAGGAACGAGATCGCCATCGGCATGAAGATGGCCACCTTGAACGCCGTGCTCCACGCGATGCGCTCCGTGAGCACCGCGAAGACGAGGCCGAGGGCGGTCACGATGCTCGGAGCGAACACGACCCAGATCAGGTTGTTCTTGATCGCCGTGAGCGTGGCCGGCGACGTGAACATCTCCTGGTAGTTCTCGGCGCCGACGAACTCCGAGCCAGTCGCGTCGAAGAAGCTGCGGCCGACCGAGAAGAAGATCGGGTACACGACGATGGCACCCAGCAGCACCAGCGCGGGGGCGAGGAACAGGGCCACCGCCCACGACCGGCCCCGGCGCTGGGCGCCATCGCTCATGTGACTATCCTCCGTAGGCCTTCTTCGCGGCCGACTCGAGAGCCTGCGCCGTGCCGTCGACATCGCTCGGGTCGCGGAGGAAATCGATCAGGATGCCCCAGATACCCTGGCCGGTCGTCGCCCCGAACTCGGTCGGCTGCAGGTCCGACATGTCGTATCGAACGCTGTCGCCCGCCTCGACCAGCGCCTGCGCGGCGCGCTGGCTCACCTCATCGGGATACACCGACGGATCGACCTGGGCGTTGGGGGAGATGAAGCCTCCCTCGGCTGCCCAGATCTCGGCGGCTTCCGGTGTGGCGAGGTACTCGATCAGCGCCTTGCCACCCTCGGTGTCGTCCAAGAGCACGGCGAAGTCGCCGCCGCCCAGGACCGCGGGCTCCGACCCGTCGATCGAGGGGAAGTCGAAGAAGTCGGCATCGGTCCCGACCTTCGCGTTCGTCTCTCCACTGATCACGCCACCGACGAAGTCTCCCTCGAAGATGATGGCGCCCTTGGGCGGATCGGCGAAGACCTGAGTGACCGAGCCGTTGAAGTCCGTCTGCTCCGCCCCGGACGATCCGCCGGCGAGCAATGCCTCGTCGCCCAGAAGGTCGCCCATCACCGTCAGGGCATCCTTCACCGACTGGTCGGTCCACGGGATCTCGTGCGCTGCCAGCTGGTCGTACATGTCAGGGCCCGCGGTGCGCAGGTAGATGTTCTCGAACAGATCCGACAAGGGCCAGCCGACGTCGGCGCCGATCGAGTAAGGCTCGACGCCGTAGTCCGAGATCGTCTGGGCGACCTGCTGCAGTTCCTCGATGGTCGTGGGCGGCTCGACGCCGGCCCCCTCGAAAACGCTGACGTTGTACCAGACGGTCGACTTCTGCGCGGTCTTGAACCAGACCCCGTACAGCGTGCCGTCGGCGGACCCGACCTCTCGCGCCGTCTCACCGAAGTTGGCGTCGATCTCGTCACCGGCGATTTCCTCGATCTCGATCAGGTCGCCCTGCGCCGCGAACGTCTGCAGCACGCCCGGCTGCGGCAGGATCGCCACGTCGGGCGGATCGCCGCCCTCGATGCGCGGACCCACGTAGGCCGCGACATCGTCGCCGGCCGAGCGGAAACGAACCGTGGCCCCCGTCTGCTGGGCGAACGCGTCGAGCACCAGCTGGAATCGCTCCTGCTCGGTACCGGTCCACACGCCCGCCACCTCGACGGTCTCGCCGCTCAGATCGACCGCGCCGGAGCTGGTGGAGGGCTGGGTCGCGCCGCCGCCATCGTCCAGGTCCTCGCCGCCGCTGCACGCGGTAGCCACCAGGGCGATCGCCGCCAGTGAAGCGATCGTGCGTGCGATCCTCGTCCTCATCACTGTCATGGGAACTCCTTCCGTCACTTGGCCTTCGGGGGCCGGCTCATCCGCCCCCCTCGATGCTCAAACCGGTATCGGGATCGAAGAAATGCATACGGCTCGTGTCGACCACGAGCTCGATGTCGGAGCGCTCGCGGGCCTCGCTGCGGGGGCTGAGCCTCGCCACGAACGCCGACCGCCCTTCATGACGGCCCTGTTCGAGCTCGGCCGCCCCGGCATCGCGTGCGAGCTCGCGCGTGTCGTCGGTGAGCACGGGAGGCACCGCCACGGTGAAATGCACGAGCACCTCAGAGCCCAGCGCCTCCCGCAGCCCCACTCGCGTCCGGATGCGGCTCTCGGCCGGCGAGTCGCCGTGAAGCGCCGCATCGTCGATGTCTTCGGGCCGGATGCCGACGACCAGCGGCTTCCCGTCGAACGAGCCGAGGGCCGGCCGGGAAGCGACGACCTCGGGATCGAGTACGAGCGTTTCGTCGCCGAATACGACCCGCCACTCGTCACCGACTCGCTGCAGCTCGGCCGCGACCATGTTCATGGCCGGCGAGCCGATGAACCCCGCCACGAACAGGTTCACGGGGTGGTCGTAGAGAACCTGGGGCTCGTCGACCTGTTGCAGGCGGCCCTTCTTGATCACCGCAACCCGATCGCCCATCGTCATGGCCTCGGTCTGATCGTGGGTCACGTAGATCGTCGTGACGCCGAGGTCGTCTTGCAAGCGCGCGATCTCGGCGCGCATCTGCACCCGGAGCTTGGCGTCGAGGTTCGAGAGCGGTTCATCCATCAGGAACGCGCGAGGCTCCCGCACGATCGCTCGCCCCATCGCGACCCGCTGTCGCTGGCCTCCGGAGAGGTTCTTGGGCTTACGATCCAGGTACTCATCTAGACCGAGGATGTCGGCCGCGTGCCGGACGCGGCGGTCGATCTCCTTCTTGTCCTCCTTGCGCAGTCGCAGCCCGAAAGCCATGTTGTCGTAGACCTTCAGGTGGGGATACAGCGCGTAGTTCTGGAAGACCATCGCGACGTCTCGGTCTTTCGAGGGCATGTCGTTCACGACCTGATCGCCGATCGAGATGGTACCCCTGGAGATGTCCTCAAGGCCCGCGATCATGCGGAGGGCGGTGGTCTTCCCGCAGCCCGAAGGCCCAACGAACACCATGAACTCGCCGTCACGGATCTCGAGGTCGAGACTCGAGACGGCCTCGGTTCGGTCGGGATAGACCTTCGTGACATCGTCGAGCACGACTCCGGCCAACGGGCGCCCCCCTCCACTCGAACCACGAAGGTCCGATCACCGAATCTTCTTCCCGGGGCGGAGGCAGGTCAAACCCGCACTGGGCTCGCTCCGCCGGCCTGCCGCGAGCGGTCAGGACGGCAGGGAGGCGAGGCGTCCCCCGACGCGTTCGGCGCAGGGTCGGTCACCCTTGCGCTCGAACCGCTCGAGCGCCTCGCCGAACGCCGCGCGCGCCTCATCGTGACGCCCTGCTGCATCGAGGACCCGGCCGCGGACCTCGCGCCCCTCCGCCTGCCAACCGAGATAGTCACTGTCGTCGATGATCTCTAGGAGACTGGTGTCTTTCGCGGGTTTGAGTGCTCGCGATCGGGTCCAGGATG
>JBBEAY010000013.1:0-1293 GCA_040882605.1 Actinomycetota bacterium | reverse complement strand
GTCCCATCTATCGTTCCCCGCTGCCACGCAGGAGCCCGGACGCTCGTTCTGACCGGCATGCGAGCGCCCACTCAGGGCAGAGGAATGGGCGTCGAGCGGTCACCTGCGGCCTGCCGCCACCTGGTCAGAGGCCGCGACCGTTCGTTCTCCCACACCATGGAACGATCGTGCCTCGCGGAAGTCTTCCAGGCTCGATGGAGAGGCGGCGCTCACGCGGGCGCCAACACCATCGCCGACGTGCCGTCTTTGCAAATCGACCGAGCAGCCTCAGGGCTGATACAGCTCGTCCGTCTTCGCGGCCATGATGAAGTCATTGCGGTGCAGGCCCTTGATCTTGTGCGTCCACCAGGTGACCGTCGTACTGCCCCACTCGGTCAGCAGCGCAGGGTGATGGGCTTCCCTCTCCGCCAAGGCGCCCACCCGGTTCGTGAACGCCAGTGACCGCCCGAAGTCGTCGAACGTGAAGACGCGTCTCAGGCGTCGGACACCAGCGACCTCCACGATCTCCCAGTCAGGGATCTGCGGGTGGAACCGGGCGATCTCGGCATCCGTGACGGTCGGCTCGCCCCTGCGACAGGCGATGCAGCTCATCCGAACGAGCGGATCGATCTCCTGGGCCGTCATCGCATCGGCTCCCCGTCCCCGACTTCGCGCTGGGTGAGCGTACATCTCGTGGGACCGTCCGATGCCGGCCTACTCCGTCGCGTACCGGCGGGGTCCCGGGCTCCCCCGAGACGGACGCGGACGCCTCTTCGATGCCCACCTGCCATCACGAGGCTACCGCCCAAAGGCCGACGGACGGCACGACCGAGGTCCCCGTAGCGCGTCGGCAGGCTGGCGCATCCGGACGCGATCCGATGCTTCCCGTGGCCGGGGAACTTCGGACCGCTGGTCTGAATGAGCAGCTCCTCGAAGTACCTGTGGAAAGGTGCGTCAGGGCCCAGGACTTGGCTGCACGCGGCCACGGCGAGCAGGGCGCCGGCGACGCGCCTCGTTCGCCTCGTACGTCGTGCGGATGAGATGCGCAAGCTCCGCGAACCCATCGTCGCCGAGCACCTGACGCAACTTCGGATAGGACTCCCCGGTCTGCTGGGTCATCGTGTCCTCCTTGAGCCGCCCGCTAGCCGGCCCCTGTCAGCAGAAACCATACAGTGGCCTCCTCGGTCGGTCGCCGCGTGGGTGGCGCGGACGCCACCAAGCGGCCGCCTGCTGCCTACATGCAGCTTGATGAAGGCGATGACGACGCAGCCCTGGCCCGCATCAGCCGAGAGCGCGAAGAAGCCTCGCGGCGCC
>JBBEAY010000012.1:31807-43198 GCA_040882605.1 Actinomycetota bacterium | reverse complement strand
CGATCGAGGACGCCGACTGGGTGAGCGGCGACCACCGCATGGAAGGCGTGATCGTCGCGGTCGGCCCGCAGGTGAAGCCCTTCGAGCGCACGCCGGCCCTGATCGACATGGCCCCGACGCTGGTGGCCGCCCTCGACGCACCCGCGGCGGTGCGACCGACCGGACGTGTGCTGCACGAGATCGTGGGCGACGCCGGGCTCACCGAGCGCGAGGTCGCGGCCGGCGACGACGGTTCCACGGCGGCGGGGCCCGCGATCCCCGGCATGACGATCCCCGGCATGGGCGGCGAGAGCGCGGTTAACGAGACCGAAGCCGACGAGATGGAAGAGCACCTGCGAGGTCTCGGCTACATCGAATAGCGCGGGCCCCGCCGCGGTCAGGAGGGCACGACACCGATTTCGGTGTCGATCGGCATCAGCGCGTGCCCGGACCCTCCTTGACACCGATTTCGGTGTCACCGGCCGGAAGGAGCGCTGCTGTCTCGAGCGTGACGAGCGTCACGGAACTGCCCTGAGACCCGGTGCTACGCTCGCGACCTGATGGAAGCTGCCCTCTGGTCCGCGATCGCCCTCATCGCCGCCCTCTCGATGGGCACGCTCTACCTGCTCGTTTCCCGTCTCGACGGCATCGCCGCCAGGATCGATGGCCTGTCCTCGCGGATCGACGCGCAAGGCGTCTCGCTATCCGCCCGCATCGATGCGCAGGGCGCCTCGTTCGACGCTCGGCTCGAGTCCCTCGCAGCCACGATGGAGGCCCGCTTCAACCGGGTCGATGACCGATTCGACCGCGTCGACGACCGATTCGATCGCCTGGAGCAGCGGCTCGACGCCCACCTCGGTCGACACGCCGGCTGAGGGAACGACGGTCTCGAGACCTCAGCTCGGGCGATCCGCACGGCGAGCGCCACGACGGAGTTGCGGCCTTTATCCTTCGGTCCTAACGTCGTGGAGACCGAGCGAGAGGAGTTCCTCATGCGTGCTATCCGGATCGCGAGCCTGGCGGCGCTCGCCGCCGCCCTCGTCGTCGTGGCTCCCGTCAGCACGATCGCCGGCCCGGCCTGCACGATCACGGGCACGAACGAAGGTGAGACCTTGCGTGGCACGTCGGGACCCGACGTCATCTGCGGCAGAGGCGGGCACGACTTCATCCTCGGGCGCGGCGGCGATGACCTGATCCGCGGCGGCCCCGGCGTCGACGAGCTCTACGGCCGCCCCGGCGACGACCGGATCTTCGGCGGCAAGGGCGGCGACCGGTTGTGGGGCGGTGACGACGACGATCGTCTGTACGGCAACGCGGGCCGCGACGTCGTGGTCGGACAGACCGGTGTCGACCGCGTCGACGGCGGCGTGGGCGCCGACATCTGCGTCTCGGCGGTCGATGAGCAGCCCGGTGATGTGGTCATCGGCGGGCCAGGCCGCGACACTGGCTCCGGTGACGCAGGCGATACCGTGGTCGGCATCGAGCACCGCGTGCCGTTCCTCTGCTACGGCGGCTGAGCGACCCCCGCGCGCACGTCGCACGGAGCACGGCCGAGTCTTCGCGGCTAGCATGGTCTCGCCCGTCCGAGCAGAGGAGGTCGCTCTCGTGCATCGGATGATCCGCTGGCTGGTGTCCGCATGCTTCCTCGCGAGCGTGCTGCCGTTCACGCCCGCCGGAGCTGTCGTGCTCGACCGTGACACCGGCTACGACGCACGCGACATCGAACCCGGGCCTGGTGGCTACAACCCCGACATCAGGTCCACGACGCGCCGAGTGTCGGAGCGTGGTGGCCGTCGCGTGCTCGCGATCGTCGTCCGCTTCTACGGGCGCCAGGGTGGCTGGCCGCTCGACGTGCGCCTCGACGCCATGGGCGGTTCTCGCGTCGATCACCTGATGCGCACGTTCGGCGAGGAATGCTACGTCTGGCCGAAAGGGGATCGGGCCGAGGGCGTGCAGGGGCGCGGTGCGACTCGTGGCGATCGCTTCGTCTGCCGTGTGCCTGCCCGGGTGGTGACGCCGTCCAAGTCGATCCGCTGGAAGGTCCAGACCCGGCCGCCCGACGGCTCGAGGCGACTCGGCATCTTCGAGATCGACTACGCCCCGAGCGACCGAGGCTGGTACGGGTAGTCCGAACCAAGACAGGCCGCCGGCTCTAGAGTGACTCCGATGTCGGGCAACTCGACGCACAGGGTCGGTCTGCTGGAGCGTCTGGCCGATATCGGCGCGCGGCCCGGCGATCCGGATGATGAGCGGCTGCGCTCGGGCGCGCTGATCCTCGCGACCGTCGGCATCGCGACGATCTCGTTCGTCTGGGTTATCACCTACCTGGTGCTCGACGAGCCGTTGCCGGCGTCGATCCCGGCCCTCTATCAGGTGGTGACGCTCGTCGGCCTCGTCGTGTTGGCACGCACGAAGCGCTTCGACGTTTACCGCACGACCCAGCTCACGTGCTTCCTGGCGCTGCCAGCGCTGCTACAGGCATCGTTGGGCGGATTCGTGGCGTCGAGCGGCATGGTGCTGTGGTGCGTGATCACGCCGCTGGCCGCGCTCGCGATGCTCGGGTGGCGGCGCTCGATGCCGTGGCTCGTCGCCTTCTTCGCCGTGCTCGCGGCGCTCACAGCGCTCGATCCGGCACTCGCCCGAGGCGACCCCGCCGAGCTGCCGAGTGGTCTCGTCATCATGTTCTTCGTGCTCAACATCTCAGGCTTGATGCTGGGGTCCTTCGTGATGCTGGCCTATTTCGTGCACCAACGGGAACTCGCACACTCGGCGCTCGAGGCCGAGCGGGAACGATCCGAGCGGTTGCTGCTCAACGTGTTGCCCGCGCCCATCGCCGAGCAGTTGAAGCGCCATGAGGGGGTGATCGCCGAGCAGCACGACGACGTCACGGTGCTCTTCGCCGACCTCGTGGGGTTCACCGCGATGTCGGCGGAAATGGACCCGGCAACCCTTGTTGGACTGTTGGACGAGATCTTCTCGTCGTTCGATACGCTCGCCGACGCTGAGGGTCTCGAGAAGATCAAGACGATCGGCGACGCTTACATGGTGGCCGGAGGTCTGCCGGCGCCGCGATCCGACCACGCCGAGGCGGTGGCCCGCGTGGCGCTTGCGATGCGCGATGAGGTCGCTGCGATCTCTTCGCGCATCGTCGGCGGTTCGCTGTCGATCCGCATCGGCATCGACACGGGACCGGTCGTCGCCGGCGTGATCGGCCGGCGGAAATTCATCTACGACCTGTGGGGCGACACGGTCAACACCGCGAGCCGCATGGAATCGCATGGCCTGCCCGGCCGCGTGCAGGTGACCGCCCGCGCAGCAGCCCGGCTCGAAGGCTCGTTCGAACTCGAGCCCCGCGGCACGATCGACGTGAAGGGCAAGGGGCCCATGGAGACCTGTCTAATCATCGGTCCCGTTTAGCTCAAGCCCGGCTACGACTGACGCGCTGAGCCGGGGGTCTACGGCTTCGTTCGGTGCGAAGGGTCGTCGGCGAACGGCGCCTCGCGGATGCCTTCCGCTTGATCTTCTTCGATCGCGTCCAGTCCGGTCTCGAGCCGGTCCGCGTCGTGGCCCTGCGAGGACGACGATCCTCTACGCCCGGTCGTGTCCGTCTTCCCCTCAAGGGTCGCGGCGACGCGCTCCAGCTCGTGCCGCATGCGCACGCGCATCTCGGAACCGGCCTCCGAACCGGCGGGGGCGTCCACCATCATGGTCACGATCGAGCCGCCGCCGGCATCGGGCGCCACCAACACCATGGCCCGTCCGCCGCGCCAGTCGCTCGTCACCGTCTCGGTGATGCGGAGTCCCTCGACGGTTGCGAGATGGGTGTACACCTCGTCGTGACGCACATCGACCGAGATGGTGTCCTCGATCTGTTCCAGCGGTACTCCCTGGTCGGAGCTCATCTCGAGCACCTGCCTCCCGCGCTCAGCGTTGCTTCCTAGCGGCCCTGATGAGCGGTCGCGCGAGCCGGTACATCGCGTACACGATCAGCGCGAGTCCGATCGCGGCCTCGACCTGGCGCTCGGTGAACCGGCTATGGCGGGCGACGGGCTTCGCGATCGCGCGCCCGGCAGCGCCTCGCCACCCCGTGAGGGCGGCCTCTCCGAAATGCTCGATGCGCTCGGTGGTGGTTGCCATATGTCCTCCTTCGTGGCGTCTCTTCGGAGGCGCTCTACCCGCGACGATAGACCGTCGATCGTCTTCGGGTAGGGTTCGATGGTGGACGAGCACAGCTCACCCGATCCGGTCGATGACCCTCAGGGGTATCAACGCCACCTGCTCGGGCTGCTCGGCACCGACGACCCCGCAGTGGTGCAGGCTGCCATGCCCGGGGAATGGCACACGATGGTCGATACCGCAGGGTCGGACCTGCACGCGGCGCCGGCCGACGGGGAATGGTCGGTCTTCGGATGTCTCGCACACGCGGTCGACGCCGAGATCGTGATGAGCGGCCGCTACCGGTGGATCGTCGCCCAGGACGAGCCGGCTCTGCTCGGCTACGACCAGGACCTATGGGTGCAGCGCCTTCACGCCGACTCTGAGGCTGAGTCCGCCGATCTGCTTGCGTCGTTCGCGGCGCTGCGCCAGTCGAACGTGGCGATGTGGCGTCGTAGCTCCGAGGCGGAACGAGCACGCGTCGGCCTGCACGGCGAGCGCGGTCCCGAGAGCTACGACCTGTCGTTCCGCATGATCGCCGGGCACGACCGTTTCCACCTGCGGCAGGCTCGCGAAGCGCTCGATGCCGTCGCGCGACCCTGACGTCTACTGCCGTCGGGTCCGGGGGGTAGGCCCGCTCGACCGCAGGCAGAGGGAGTCGCCGATGGAACTCGCGATCAAGCGTTTCGATGAACCCGACGAACGTCGGGAGTTCCCGCTCGGCTCGTTCGAGCTCGTGGCGCTCGGCGACATGACGGTCGGCCGCGCCAGCTATGACCCTGGGTGGAGATGGTCGGAGCACGTCGGCCTGGTTGTCTCCGGACGGGCCGCGGTTCGCATACACGACGGCAAGGAGCTCGTGATGGAACCGGGCGACGTCGGAGGAACCGGCCGACTAGGGGCCCGTGGACCCCGACCAGACCGCGCACTCGGTCGCGGCTGTGGGAGGGTCATCGCATGCATGAACCAGCGATCCTCGTGGAGAACCTCTCGAAGCACTTCGGCGAGGTAGCCGCACTCGACGGCGTCGACCTCGAGGTCGAACGGGGCACGGTGTTCGGTCTGCTCGGCCCGAACGGCGCCGGCAAGACCACTGCAGTGCGCGTGCTGGCGACGATCCTGAAACCCGATGGTGGTCGAGCAGAGGTCCTCGGACGCGACGTCACTCGTGAGCCGGCCGCCGTGCGCAGGCGCATCGGGCTGGCAGGCCAGTACGCGGCCGTCGACCCCAACCTCACCGGACGCGAGAACCTGCGCTTGGTCGGCGTGCTCGGCCAGCTGCCGCGCCCGGCGATCGCTCCCCGCGCCGACGAGCTGCTCGCGCGATTCTCGCTGACCGACGCGGCCGACCGTCCGCTGCGCACCTACTCGGGCGGCATGCGGCGGCGCCTCGACATCGCCGCGTCGCTCGTGCCAAAGCCTCCCGTGCTCTTCCTTGACGAGCCCACGACCGGCCTCGACCTCACGAGTCGAAACGAGCTCTGGGACATGATCCGCGAGCTCGTCGGCGACGGCACGACGGTGCTCCTCACCACGCAGTACCTCGAGGAAGCCGACAAGCTCGCCGGGCGCATCGCCGTGATCGATGGCGGGCACGTGATCGCGAACGACACACCCGACCGACTGAAGGCCGAGCTCGGCGACACCGTGGTCGAGATGGACTTCGCCGAGGAGGCCATCGCCGAACGGGCCTCGGCCGTGCTCGGTGGGAGCGACATCGGGAAGGTCGAGCGTGAGCACCGCACTGTTCGGATCTCCTCGAACCGCGGGGCGCGCGTGCTCGTCGAGGTGCTCCGGCGCTTCGACGGCGACGGTATCGAGCCCGACACGCTGTCGATCCGCGAGCCGAGCCTCGATGACGTCTTCCTGGCGCTCACCGGGCATCGCGCCGCGAGCGATCGGGCCGAGGCGGGGGATGCAGCGTGAGCGCCACGACCGCTGAAGCGCCGACCGATGTGGCTCTCGACCGCCGCATCCCGTTGGGGGTGGTCCGCGACACCCTCGCCATCGTGCAGCGGAACCTGATCGCCTACCGGCGCGTGCCGCAGTTGCTCGTCTTCTCCACGATCCAGCCGGTGATCTTCGTGGTGATGTTCCGGTACGTGTTCGGTGGGGCGGTGGCGGCCGCGCTGCCGGCAGGCGTCGACTACGTCGATTTCCTGATGCCCGGCATCTTCGTGCAGACCGTCGTGTTCGGTGCGATCGCCACCGGCGTCGGTCTCGCCGCGGATCTGAAGAGCGGTCTGATGGAACGGTTCCACGCCCTGCCGATGGCTCGTTCGGCCGTGCTCTCGGGCCGCACCCTCGCCGACACGGTGCGCAACGTGTTCGTGGTCGCGCTGATGATGGCGGTTGGCTTCCTGGTGGGATGGCGCCTGCACACCGACGTGTTCGGGCTCATCGGCGGTGCGGGGGTCGTGGTGCTGTTCGGGTTCGCGCTGTCGTGGATCTTCGCAACGCTCGGGCTCGCGGTGGGCGACCCCGAGGCAGCGCAGGCAGCTTCCTTCCCTGTACTCGCAGCCCTGGTGTTCGCGTCGTCGGTGTTCGTGCCGACGGACAAGATGCCCGGGTGGCTGCAGGTGTTCGCAGAGCACCAGCCGGTGTCGGCCACGGCCTCTGCCGTGCGGGCACTCACGCTCGGAGGGCCGGCAGCGAGCGACGTGATCGCTTCGATCGCGTGGAGCGTCGGCATCATCGTCGTGTTCGGCACGATCGCGGTTCGCCTCTACCGTCGCGCGGTCTGAGCGACCGACCGCTGCTCCACCGATGAACGAAAGGGCCCGCTCTCGCGGGCCCTTTCGCTTTCATGCTGCGTGTTCGAGGTTACTCCTCGTCGGCCGCTTCCTCGACCTCGTCGTCGGATCCGCCGTTCTCATCGTCGGATCCACCGCCGGAGCCTGAGTTGTCGCCGCCGCCGTCGCCGCCGCCGGGACCGGAGTTGTCGCCGTCGTCGTTGCCGGAGCCGTCGTCGGTCGAGTCATCCTGGTCCTCGGTCGAGTCATCGGCTTCGTCGTCGTCACCCTGGGCGCCTTCGCCCTCAGCGTTGGCTTCGTCGTCGTCACCCTCGGTTCCGTCAGCTTCGTCGTCGGTGGCGCCTTCGTCGTCGTCACCTTCGGCCGGGTCGCTCTCGTGCGTCGTATCAGCGTCGTCCTCGACCTCGGTGGCCTCGTCAGCCTCGTCGGCGTCCTCGACCTCGGTGGCCTCGTCGACATCACCGTCGTCGGAGTCGGGCAGGTCCAGTCCGACCGCGCCGCCTGCATCGGCGACCACGTCCTGTAGGGGATCGGGAAGCACCTGGGCGTATGCCAGGCCTCCCATGATCGTGAAGACGGCGACCAGCGGCGCCATCACCTTGGCCAACAACAGTTTCACCATCGGAGTGCTCCTTCGCATCGGTAGCCCGGATGCCTGCGATGCAGGCCCGTGGGCTTTGCTGACCGGTCTCGCGACCGGGTCGCCATTGTCGGCGAGGAGGCGGGATGATTCCGACATCATGGCGGCGACGTGCAGGTCCTCGACCCCGGGGCTCGGGGTCTGCATCGCCTGCAGGTCGTCGACGAAGATGGTGAGCTCGGGGAGCTGCTCCCGCGCGTCGGCGGAGCCCTCGAGCAGCCGCTCGAGCTCGTCGTCTTCGTCGTGTCGGTTCGTTCCCATCTCATAGGGGGAAACGTCGTCGGGGCTCAAAGGGTCACGCTCCCTTCGGAGATCTTCGAACGGATCGAAGCGATCGCTCGGGCCTGGAGCATCTTCACCGCGCCCGGGCGACGCCCGACCACCTCGGCGATCTCGTCGATCGTGAGCCGTCCGATCACCCGCAACAGCATCACGTCTCGTTGGTCGGCCGTGAGGGACGACAGCGTCTCGCGCACCCGTTCGGTGGCGAGATGTGCGAGCGCGTCGTCCTCGGCGTCGCCCGATGGGCCGGCACCGGCCAGGCGCTCATGATCGACCGGTTCCTCCGGTCGCCTCTGTCGCCGACGTGCTTCGTCGATCAACTGGTTGCGCGCGATCGCGAGGACCCACGTGCGGAACGCTCGCTCATCGCCGGTGAACGAGTCCAGCCGGCGGACGACCTTGCAGAAGATCTCGCCCACGGCGTCGTCGGGGTCGTTTGCCCCACGGGCTCGCACGTATCGACCCACCGCGGGCGCGGTTTCGCGGTAGAGCTCTCGCCACGCCCATTCGGCACCCGCCGCGGCGGCCGCGACCACGCGATCGAACGACTCACCCAGTGGCATCGAGCGTCCCTCGCATGCGGTTGGTATCGGTCGACCAGCCGACGCTGCGTATCGGACCTTGGTCCCGGATCCGGGTCGGCTGGTCGCGTGTCGTCGAAGCATCAGGTGGATCGATGTGGTTCCCGTGGGTCGGTCGATGCGAGACTCGAGCGTATGGCAAGGGATCGACGACGGGATCGCTCAACCACGAGCACGCGGTGAACGAAGCGCTCTGCTTCGGATGGATCGACTCGAAGGCGAACACCTACTCGGCCAAGCGCCAGGAGACACACGCCAAGCGCGTCGACGAAACCGCGGGTCTCGCCGCTCGGAACGAGCGTGCGAACCGGTGGCGACCCAAGCGATGAGCGGCGTTCCCGAGCTGCGCCTGGCCTATCGACCTCCTCTGCCCGCCGATCGGTTGCTCACGTTCCTCGACGCCAGGGCGATCGCGGGCGTCGAGCTCGTGACCGGCGGCGTGTACGCGCGGGCGATGCGAACGCCCGGTGGACCTCCGATCGTGATCGGGCTCGCGCCTCAACCCGCGGAGCCATTCGTGGCGCTGCGGGTGACGGGGCTCGGCAACGATGTGCCGCTGCTCGCCGGCGTGGCGCAGGCGGCGCGGCGCCTGTTCGACCTCGACGCCGACCCGAAGTCGATCGACGAAACGCTCGCCGGCGATCCGGTCATGCGCCGGGCGGTTCGTGCCGCGCCGGGCACCCGGATGCCGGGGACGACCGACGGTTTCGAGCTTGCCGTGCGAGCCATCGTCGGCCAGCAGGTCTCGGTTGCCGGGGCGCGCACGACCCTTGGGCGCATCGCCGAACGGTTCGGCGAACCGCTCGCGAAACCTGTCGGGTCGATCGTGCGGCTGTTCCCGACCTCCGAGCGACTCGCCGAGGCGCCACGGGACGGGTTCGGCATGCCCGGTGTGCGAGCCGATGCGATCCGCGCACTGGCCGGCGCCGTGGCGTCGGGCGACCTGGATCTGTCGGGCGCCGCGGAGCTCGGGCCGACGCTCGAAGCCCTGTGCGCGATCCCAGGCGTGGGGGAGTGGACGGTCGCGTACGTGGCGATGCGAGCGCTGCGCGACGTAGACGCGTTCCCTGCGAGTGACCTTGGGGTGCGACACGGGTTCGCGGCGCTGGGCCTGCCCGACGACCTGCGTTCGATCTGTCTGCACGCGGAACGGTGGCGGCCGTGGCGCGCGTACGCCGCGATGCACCTCTGGCAGCTGCAGCGCTGATCCGAGGAGCACGAAGTCGCCTTCACCGGGATGGGGTGCCGTCGTGCTCTGGTCCGCGATACTTGGCCTGGTCATGGATCCCCCGCACATCGAGGAAGCCGGCGAGGCGGCCGCTGAGGCCGCCTATCCCGCCGACGTCGGCGCCCGTGGCGCCGATCAGCGGGTGATCCTCGGCAACACCGGCCAGAACGTGCTCGGCCTCGCGATCGGCGCGGTCGCCACGTTCGCCGCGCAGGTGATCATGACCCAACGCCTGGGCGACCGGGCATACGGCATCGTGACGGTCACGACGCAGTTCGCGTTCATCGCCGCCGCCGCTACGCGCTTCGGCATGGACGTTGCCAACGTCCGACTGGTGGCCATCCTCGTCGGGCGGAACGAGGCCGCGCACAGCCGGGCGCTCGTTCGCCGGGGCGCCGTGATCGCCACCGGCGTCTCGGTGCCCTTCGCGCTCGTTGCCTACGCGATCTCGCCGTGGCTCGCGCGCACGTTCTTCGGCGACAGCGCTGCGGCGATCCCGGCCTTCCGCGCCGCCGCGGTGACCGTGCCGTTCGCGGCTCTCGCCTTCACGTATATGGGCGCGACGCGAGGGCTGAAGATCATGCGGTACACGCTCTACTCACAATGGGCCGCGCAGCCGATCGGGTGGATCGTCTTCACGGTCGGCTTCTGGGCGATCTGGTCGGCGAGCGCCAGCGCGGCGAGCTGGGCGTTCGGCGCCTCGTGGGCGCTCGCGCTGGCGATCGCCGTCTACGGCTGGCAGAAGGAACAGCGCCGCTTCCCACACGAGATCACCGGGGAGGGCATCGCCGAAGAGCGCACGGGCGCGCTGCTGCGATTCGGTGCGCTGCGCGCTCCGGGAACCCTGTTCTCACAGCTGATCTTCTGGACCGACCTGTTCGTGCTCTCCATCCTGATGAGCGGACAGGGGGCGGTGAACGAGGCGAAGGTCGGCGTCTACAGCGCCGTGCTGCGGGCCGGGCAGGCGCTGTTCCTGTTCCTCACGAGCGTGTCGCTCACGTTCAGCCCGTTCGTGGCCGACCTGCACCACCGCGGCGAGCGGCGCCAGCTCGACGACCTCTACAAGCAGGTGACCAGGTGGACGCTCGCTGCCACGATCCCCGTCTTGCTCGTGCTCGCTATCCTGCCCGGACCCGTTCTACGCATCTTCGGCAGCGAGTTCGTCGAAGGGGAAGCCGCGCTGCGCATCCTCATCGTCGGCATGATCGTGCCCGTCATGGTCGGAACGGTCGGCTTCATCCTGATCATGGCCGGACGCACCGGCTGGGACCTGCTCGTGTACATCGGTGGGTTCACGATCGACGTCGGGCTCGCGCTCACGCTCGCTCGACCTGAGGCGCTCGGCGTGCGTGGAGCCGCGATCGCACAGGCTTGCACGCTCACCCTCAGCGCGATCGCGCGCCTGCTGCTGGTGCGCCGGTTCCTCGGCATCTGGCCGTTCGACGGTTCGTATCTGCGACTCGTGGCGCCGGCCCTGATGGGCGGCGTTGTCATGGCTGGCGCGCACGCGGTGCTCCCCGAGGCCCGATGGCTCGTGGACCTGCTGGTGTCGGCTGCGTTCGGCGCAGGCGCCTACGTCGCGTCCCTGCTCGCGATCGGGCTGAAGCCGAACGAACGAGCGACGGCGCTTCGACTCGCTGGCAAGGTTCTCGGCAAAGGTCGCGCGACCGTTTGAGCCGACGCCGACGCTGAGGGCGGTTCGGACGGCGGGGTGGGTTCCCGGTCGTGGGGGGTGCCCCCCGCGGCCCCCGACCGGGGCGGTTTGGGCCCGCC
>JBBEAY010000012.1:0-31797 GCA_040882605.1 Actinomycetota bacterium | reverse complement strand
GGGGCCGGGGGGGGGGGGGGCCCCGGGGGGGGGGGGCCCCCCCCCCCCCCCCCCCCCCCGGGACGGTTGGAGCCCGACGACGTGCCGCGCGGTGGTGAGCGAAAGCCCTCCTCCGCCCGGCCTCGGCGGGGGGGTAGATCCCGCTTGCCGTCGAGCTCCGCGGCCGGCTTGCGCTCTAACCCACGACGCGCGTGTAGGCGGCCGCGCCGGGGTGGGTGATCGCGAAGCTGGCCACTACAGCTTCGAGGCGCAGGCTAGCGGGGCGAAGCCCCCGAGCGCGATACCGCAGAACCACTAGGACGCAATGGGGATGGGCCGGTAACGAGCCTCAGTGTCCGAGTGCGAGCCTGACGGCTTCCTCTGCGGTTTCTGCCCTGATGAGCGGGTCGGTCTCGGTGTCGTCGCGCCGCAGATCCCACGTGCCGAGCCCGACGACGCGCTTGCCCATCTTCAGCGCGAGCGCCATCTCGCTCAGGGTGCCGAACTCGCCGCCGACCGCGATCACGGCGTCGGCGCTTCGGGCGACCAGCACGTTGCGGCCCTCGCCGAAGCCGGTGGTGACCGCGACCGTGAGGTGGGGGCTCGCGCCGGTGCGATCGTCTCCCGGAAGGATGCCGACCGACGTACCTCCTTCGGCGGCCGCTCCGGCTGCCGCGGCGTTCATGACGCCGCCGAGCCCTCCGCACACGAGCACAGCGCCGGTTCGTGCGAGGCGACGTCCGACATCCTCGGCCATCGCGAGCTCCCACTCGGTGGCATCGCTCGCCCCGATCACGGCCACGTAGGTGGAGTCGTGACTCGCCATAGCGCCGAGTATCGCACTGCTAGACTCCCGCGCTCGATGGGCCTCCCGACCTGCAAGGTTGTTCGCCATGCGTTCCGTCGTGTGAGCGCAGTGGCACTCGTCGCTGTCGCGCTCGTCGCGTGTACGGGGGTTGATGATCCGACCGAGCCGAGCGAGGGGCCGCCGCAGACGTCGCCCCCGCCCATCACGAGCACCGATTCCTACGTCTTCACCGATGCCGCCGGCATCGAGGCGCGACTGACGATCGAGGAAGAGGGCGCGGTGCTCACCCTCACTAATGACACGGGTGCCGAGCTGCCCGAGCCGGGCGTCTTCGTGCTCGACGCGCGCGACGGCGCGCGCACCGACTGGCAGGTGATCGACGGGGGATCCGTCGCCGAGGGAGAGACCGAATGGCAGGTCGAGCGCCCGCCGGCGCCCGAAGCCAAACACATCGGGCTCGTCGTGTTGTTGCTCGGCGGCGAGGACTATGGCGCATTCGTGCCACCCCAACCGGGCGACGGGACATGAGGCGCCCCGCGATCGCGCTCTCGGTCGCCGCGCTCGTCGTGGCCGTCATGGTCGTCGCTCCCACGCCCGCCATCACTGAGGAACAGGCGCTCCGCGAACAGCTCGAGCGCTCCGCGTGCGGCGTGCCCACAGAGCTGCTCGTGCGCACCTGGCGCGGGCACCGCGCCGACCGTGGTGGCGATATCGAGCTGTTGCCGCAGGAGCCCGACTTCGTGGGCCATGGTGGACTTCCGCACTCTGGGCCGTGGGACTACGTGGCCGAGGTGCCGCTGCTGCTGTACGGCCCCGGCTACATCGAGGCGCAGGGCGCGGTGGATCGGATCGTGACCCTCGCCGACATCGCGCCGACCCAGGGTGAGCTGGTCGGCTTCCCGTTCGATGCCCCCGACGGAGCGCCGCTCACCGAGGCGCTCGTGCCCGATGGGGAGCGCACGCCAGAGCCTCCTAAGCTCGTGGTCGTGCTCGTGTGGGACGGGGCCGGGCGAGCCGTGCTCGACGAGTGGCCGAACGCCTGGCCCGAGCTCCAGAGCACGATCGAGCAGGGTACGTGGTACGAGAACGCCGAGGTCGGATCGTCGCCACCGAGCACCGCGCAGATCCACGCGACGATCGGCACCGGGGCCTTCTCGCGCAACCACGGTCTGGTCGCACACACGCTTCGCATCGGCGATCGTCTCACCGACCCGTGGGAAGCCGGCTCCCGCTACCTCACGGCCGCGACCTTCGCCGACCTCTACGACCGAGCCGAGGGCAACCGCCCCATCGTGGGCACGCTCGCGACCGTCGCGATCCAGGTGGGCATGATGGGCCACGGTTCGCTCTGGGGCGGAGGCGACCGCGACATCGCGGTGCTTCGCGAACGTGAGGGGGCGGCGACGCTCGGCGCCGAGGGCATCAGCTGGAACCTCACGAGCAACGTGGCGCCGTACTACCGGCTCCCCACCTACGTGAACGATCTGCCGCCGATCACCGACTACTTCGAAGAGACCGATCGCCAGGACGGCCGTGACGACGGACGGTGGCACGAGTTGACCCTCGACGGCGCTCTCGCCGAGGAGGCTCTGAAGACGCCCGCGCGCATCCCCTTCCAGACCCGCCTGATCGAGGAAGTCGTCGAGCGGGAAGGCTTCGGCGCCGACGAGGTGCCCGACCTGCTGTACATCAACTACAAGCTGATCGACGAGATCGGGCACCTCTACTCGATGAACAGCGTCGAGATGCGCGACAGCATCGAGGCCCAGGACGCGGAGCTTCCTGTGTTGATCGACCTGTTGAACGAGCACGTCGGCGAGGGAGAGTGGGTCATGGCGCTCACCGCCGATCATGGGCACACGCCCGACCCGAACGTGAGCGGCGCCTCGGTGATCTCACCGACCGCGGTCGCCGACGTGATCCAGGCCGAGTTCGACACCGACGGCGACGACACGCGTATCGTTGAGTTCACGCAACCGACGCACGTGTTCATCGACCTCGACGAGATGGAACGCAACGGCACGACCCTCGAAGAGATCGCCGCCTACATGCTCACCGTCACGAAGGGCGAGGTGCAGGACGGGCAATACCCCGTGGCGTCCGAGGTGGCCGACGAGCCGGCGTTCCTCACCGTGTACCCGTCCGAGATGATCGACGATCTGCCGTGTCTCGAGGGCAAGATCCCCGATCACGGAAGCAAGGACGCGGCGTAGGCCCCCGAGTCATCGTGCCTAGCCCCAGCGTTGTCCGAGGAAGGCCGCGAGCAGCGCGATCGCGCCCTGTTTGTCGAGTGGCTCGTTGCCGTTGCCACACTTCGGGCTCTGCACGCAGCTCGGGCATCCGTGTGCGCAGGGACATTGTCGGATCGCCTCGAGCGTTGCTCGTAACCATCGCTCGCTGGTGGCCGCACCTCGCTCGGTGATGCCCGCCCCACCCGGATACGCGTCGTAGATGAAGATGGTCGTGAGGCCGGTGTCGGGGTGCATCGGCGTCGAGACGCCGCCGATGTCCCAACGATCGCATGTGGCGACGAGTGGAAGCAGGCCGATCGCGGCGTGCTCGGCTGCATGGATCGCGCCGGGAACGTCGCGCGGCACGACGCCCGCGCGATCGAGCACCGAGGCTGGGATCGTCCACCAGACGGCGCGCGTCTCGAGCTCGACCGGCGGCAGGGGCAGCGGCATCTCGTCGAGCGTCTCGTTCGTGAAGACCGACTTCCGCACGTAGCTCACGACCTGGTTCGTCACGCGCACCGATCCGAACGACTGCTCGACCTCGCCGATGTGCGACCGCTCGAAGACCTCGCCCACGGCGATATCGGTCACGTCACGGGCTTGCGTGTAGAAGTCGGGGTCGGCCGGTTGCACGGTTGCGACGCGCGCCACGAGGTCGAGCTGTTGCACGAGGTACTGCTCGCCGAGGTGCAGGTACACCGCCCCCGGGTGCAGGGTCGCGTAAGCGCGGTGCTCGTCGGCCGTGCCGAGCAGCTCGCCCGTGCCATCGATCACGATCGAGTAGACATGTCCGCCGCCGGCTCGCACGTCGACGGCTCGGTGGGGAGCGTCCTTGCCACGGTCGTGCCAAGCATCGCGTCGACGCACCAGCTCGCCGCGCTCGGTCATGGCTTCGACCGAGGCATGGACCTCCTCGGGGTCGCCGAAGAAGGCGAGCTCGTCGTCGCGGAGCGGTACTTCCCTTGCGGCACATCGCAGATGCGGCTCGCGCACATAGGGGTTCGCGGGGTCGATCACCGCGGCCTCGGGAGGCTTGTCGAACAGATCCTGCGGGTGGTGCACGAGGTACTGATCGAGCGGATCGTCCTGGGCAACGAGCACCGCGAGCGCGTCGGTGTCGCGGCGGCCCGCGCGCCCCGCCTGCTGCCACATCGCCGCGCGGGTGCCGGGGTAACCCGTGAGCACCGCGGCGTCGAGCGAGCCGATGTCGATGCCGAGCTCGAGCGCGCTCGTCGATGCGACCGCGATCAGGTCTCCGTCGGCCAGGGCCCGTTCGATGCGACGCCGGTCCTCGGCCAAGTAGCCGGCGCGGTAGCTGGTGATCTTGCCTCGGAGCTGCGCGTCGCCCACTTCGCGGCGCGCCCACTCGGCGAGCAGCTCCGCGGCGCGACGAGAACGCGTGAACCCGATCGTGCGCGTTCCCTGGCTCGCGAGCTTTCCCATGAGCCACGCTGACTCGGCCAATGCGCTCCGCCGGGCGCCGGTCTCCTCGTCGACGAGCGGCGGGTTCCACAGCGCGAACAGCTTCTCGCCTCTCGGTGAGGCGTCGTCGGTGATCTCGACGACGTCGTCGAGGCCGGTGAGCCTCGTCGCGAGCTCGCCGGGGTTGCCGACCGTCGCGCTCGCGAGGCACCACCTCGGCGAGCCGCCGTAGTGCGCCACGAGCCGGCGCAGCCTTCGGAGCACCATCGCCACGTGCGAGCCGAAGACCCCTCGGCACACATGCGCCTCGTCGATGACCACGAGCGACAGCCGCAGGAAGAAGTCGGCCCACCGTGCGTGATCGGCGAGCAGCGACAGGTGCAGCATGTCGGGGTTCGTCATGACGAGGTTCGCGTTCTTGCGGATCAGTGGGCGTTCCGCTTGTGGCGTGTCACCGTCGTAAACGGCCGCTTTCACCTGCGGAAGCTTCAACGCCCGCATCGATCTGAGCTGGTCGCGCGCGAGGGCTTTCGTGGGGAACAGATACAGCGCGGTCGCCTTCGGCGTGGTGATCGCGGCCTCGGCGAACGCCATGTTGTACACCAGGGTCTTGCCGCTCGCCGTACCGGTGGCGAGCACTACATCGCGCCCCGACCGCAGCGCCACGAGTCCGTCGGACTGGTGGGGATACAGGCCGCGTACACCCGTGAGCCCGAGGCGAGCGACCAGCAGGTCGGGCAGGTCGTCGGGGAACGGCTCGATCACCGGCGTGCGTGCCTCGAGCGTTCGGACATGTACGAGCGAGTCCGCCGTGTCGGGGTCGGTCTCGAGCTGACGAAGGAACGCGCGGGGATCCACGAGGCCTCAGGCTACCGGCGCTACGGCGACGGACCGGTCGAGCCGCGCCAGAGAAGACCGGGTCGTGCGCTACTCGGAGAGCTCGTCGTAGGGCGCTCGGAACGCGTCGTGCGCCAACTTCCGGAAGTTGAGCTTGCCCGTCGCGAGCACCCACACGGCGAGAACCAGGTAGACGACGCCGACGCCGATGCGCTCGACGCCGTGCAGGCGTGCAGGAACGATGCCGCCGAGGATGAACTGCGCCCAGAACAGGGAGAAGACGAAGACCGCCTCGCGCAGCGACATCGTGAGGCTCGAGATCACCGCCACCGCGAAGACCGACTGCGCGGCCGTGAGGAACAGCTCCTCGCGCTGCACGGAGTCGAGCGGCAGTCCGTTGAAGCCTCCCGCCGCGATCGCGAAGACGATCGGCAGGGTGCCCACCAGCAGCGTCCACTGGTTCACCTTCGAGGAGACGAGCGTGCCGAGGCCCGCGTTCGTGTTGAGTCGCCACGCGTAGAGGCCGGCCACCAGCAGCTCGGGCGATTCCGATGCGAGCGGCGCCACCCACTGCACCAACAGGAACTCGCTGACGTCGAGCGCTTCGCCCGAGGCCACCAGGGCTTCGGCGAATCGCTCGGCGAAGAACAGGATCACCCCGGCGGCGAAGACCGTGATACCGGCCACCATCGAACGTCGGGGGACCTTGGCGAACGTGCCGAGGTACCTCGCCGGCCCGACGAGGTGTGGTTCCTCGGCGGGGGCGCGCGCGACGCGGAACGAGTACGCCGCGAAGATCCCGACCAGGATCGCGGCGTCGATCAGAGTGATGGAACCCTTCAAGGGCAGCGTGAGCGAGTAGATCGTCGCCACGGCCAGGTATCCGATCTCGATCGAGTGCTCCCGGTCGAGGCGCACGCCTTCCCAACGTCCGTTCGTTTCCATCACGAGCTCGCCTCGCTTCTTCAGTCGGAAGTAGGCGATGAAGATCACCATCGTCCAGCCGACCCCGATCAGCAATCGGTTCGCGCCCGTCATGTTCGCCAAGGCCAGGTTGCAGGGGGACTCATTGCCGGGGGGGATCGAGGGACAGCTCGCACCGAACTGTGCGAACGATTGGCCACCCTTCCTGGCGAAGACGAAGTCGACCGCGTACTCAGGCAGCACCGCGATCAGCGCCAGGAGGGCGATCGCGAGCCCCGCCGAGATGTCGAGCTGGGCCACCTCGGCGGCCCACGAGAGCATGAACGCGGCGCCGACGATAGCGAGGCCGAACAGCAGCGCCTCGAGCGGATGCGAGATGTCGGGGTGCGTGAACCGCACCACGAACGCCGGCACCGTGAGGGCCAGCGCCATACCGATCTGCATCTTGGCGCGGAACGGGTGCACGTCGGTGAGATCGTCGCGGAGCGTCGTCATGCGAGCCGAGCCTACCCGCGCATGCCTCGAGTCATTCGCTCGCCGTGGGGCTCGGCGGCACATTCTTCTTCAGCAGCAGGGCGTCCTTCTTCGCGTCGGCCATGATCGTGCGAGCGCGAGCCATGTCGAGCGTCACGACCGAGATGCCTCCGATCGTGTCGGTGCCTCCGAGCAGCACGACGTTCTGCACCCTCGTCGTCGGTACCTTCGAAGCCGTGAATGCGAGGGACATAACTTCGGACAGCGGCATCTCGGTCTCGATGTTGCGCATGCCGGCGCCGAGCCACGTGAACAGCCGCGCCTGATCGGCCTTGAATTGCTTCCTGAACTGCGCCAGCGCAGCGAGGAACAGTCTTCCGCCGTTCTCCTGGCGGGCGAAGTCGCCTTCCTCGAGGCTGTGGCGGTCGCGCGAGAACGCAAGCGCCTCGGGGCCGGTGAGCTTCTGCACCCCCGGCGAGAAGTCGGTGCGTGAGAACGAGTCGACCATCGGGAACGGCACATCGACCGTGAGGCCACCGACCGCGTTGATCATGTCGGTGAACCCCCAGAAGGTGGTGAGCGCCCAGTAGTCGATCGTCACCCCGAAGTTCTGCTCCATCGTCTGCACCATGAGCTCCGGCCCGCCGTAGACCATCGAAGAGTTGATCTTGCCGGTGCCCCGCCCGGGGATCGGCAGGTAGGAGTCGCGCGGTACACCCACGAGCACCGCCCGCTTGCTCGCCGGGTTGAGGAAGATCAGGTGCAACGAGTCGCCGAGCGAGCGCATCACGTTCTCGCCCGGGCGCGCCCCCGACCCGATCGCGAGGATCACCACGGGCTTCGAGCCCGTGAGCGACGGCGTGTATCCCGCATGCGCCTTTCCCACGACGACGCCGGCCGACTGAGCTCGAGCGGTCTCCGCACCGCCAAGCGAACCCAGGGCCGATCCGAGCACCCAGGCCGCGAGCGCGATCACGAGGAACGCCGCGCGGCGCCTCATGAGGCTTCCGCCTGGGAAGGACTGGAGCTCTCGTCGCCGCTCGGTGTCGTCGACGCACTGGGCTTGGGCTCGCGTTCCTCATCGCTGCGCTGCACCGAGAACGAGACCACGAGCCAGTCGCCGTCGCTCTTCTCGAGGATGAACTGGCCCCTGCTGACGAGCATGACCTGTCCGGTGGCCCCGGTGCCCCTGGCCACGAAGCGGGCGCTGCCTTCCACCGACTGAGGCACGCCCTCGGGGTCGAACAGCACGTGGATCTTCAGAGTGCTCGGCATGGGCCGGATCGTCTCGAACGCCTCGCCGGCTTCCGGCCCAGCGGTCAGCACCTCGAGCTGCTTCTCGGCGGCATCGCGCGCGCCGGTGTCGAAGAGCTCGAGGATCTCGTCGTAGCTGCCTTCCACCCAGTTACCAGGGTCGAGGAACGCGGCCGTGTACAGGTCGTCGAGCTGCTGCGTCACGGCCTCGGCGGGCGCCTGGGCCGCGGCAACGGCCTGCTGCTGGTCCGGCTTCGTCGCGGTCTCGACAGGCTTCGGCTTGGCCGCATCGAAGGCGAACTCGGGTGTCTCGGGTGTGTCTTCACGTACGAGGTCGCCGAGGGGCCCGTCGCCGCCGCCGCCCGACAACGAGAAGACCGCCACCGCCATGAGCGCGGCGACCATGAGGACGCCCACGATCATGAGGGGCTTCTTCCGGGAAGGGGTGGTTGCGTGCCGACCGTCTGCCAAAACGCGGGAACACTACCGGTGGGTGAGCACCGCGCCAAGTTCTCCCCCGTGGCGGTTCTGTGACGGGTACGATGACGCTCGTTCCAAAAGGTGTGCCGGGAAGACTGGTCGGCGGAAGGGAGCGCCATGTCCGAACCGGTCACGCCCGCGACGCCCCCACGCGCCTCCGACCACGTCTGCGACGGGGTCCGACCCCCCTGGTCACGCTCCGATCGGCTCGTGCCGAGGCGGGTCGTGCAGCCACTCCAGGAGTTCCTGCAGACCGCGACGGCGAGTGCGTTGCTGCTGCTCGTCGCCGTCGTCGTCGCGCTGGTCTGGGCGAACTCACCGTGGAAAGCCGGGTACGCCTCCCTGTTCTCAACCGATCTAGCTGTGCGACTCGGCTCGCTGGTCGATCTCGAGGGAGACCTGCATTTCTGGGTGAACGACGGCTTGATGGCGCTGTTCTTCCTTGTGGTCGGTCTGGAGATCAAGCGCGAGGTCGTCTCGGGGGAGCTTCGGCAGCTGCGCGTAGCGACTCTGCCGATCCTGGCGGCGATCGGCGGCATGGTCGCGCCGGCGTTGATCTACGTCGCGATCGCGGGCGGCGGCGAGACCGGCCGTGGATGGGGCATCCCGATGGCGACCGACATCGCCTTCGCGCTCGGGGTGCTCGCCCTCGCGGCATCGCACGCCTCGCCGAGGTTGAAGCCACTGCTGCTGACGCTCGCGATCGTCGATGACATCGGAGCGATCATCGTGATCGCGGTCTTCTACACCGGCGGCCTCGAAGTCACCGCGCTTCTCGCCGCCTTCGCGATCGCCGGGCTCATCGCGGCCGCGACAGCGGTGCACATCCGCTTCCTGCTGGTCTACGTACTGCTCGGCGCGGCCCTGTGGTATGCGACGTACCGGGCTGGCATCCATCCCACGATCGCCGGGGTTTTGCTCGGACTGCTCACGCCCGCGACCCCGTTCCAGCGACCTGCCGCGGTGAGCGAGGAAGCCCGCCACACCGCCGACGAGACGAGCGACGACCCGACGCCGGTCGACGGGGACGAGCACTGGTGGATGCGCCTGGCGTGGATCTCGCGCGAGGCGGTCTCGCCGCTCGTTCGCACCGAGCATGCCCTGCTGCCGTGGACGAGCTTCGTGGTCCTTCCGCTGTTTGCTCTTGCCAACGCCGGTGTCGAGCTTTCGATAGCGGCAGTAAGCGCCTCTCTCACCTCACCGGTGTCGGTAGGCGTGTTCCTCGGGTTGGTACTGGGCAAGCCGCTCGGGGTGCTCGTGGGTTCGTCGCTCGCCTCACGCTCGGGCCTCGGACGCCTTGCGGACGACGTGGGCTGGGGCGACATGGCCGGCATCGGCATGACGGCCGGCGTCGGTTTCACCGTGGCCCTGTTCATCGCTGAGCTTGCGTTCCCGTCAGGCACCCTGCTCGACGAGGCGAAGATCGGCATCCTGGCGGCTTCGCTCGTTGCTGGCGCGGGTGGTTACGCGATCTTGCGTGCGGCGCCTTCGCCGCGCGTCGATCGCCCCGACGACACGGTCCCTGAGGGCGCGGATCAATAGGCCTGGAAGCGTCCGGTCTCGAGCCAGGCGCGGTAGAGCTCGAACCCGACGCCAGATGTGCAGCCGTGGCTGAGGAAGGTCATCGAGGTCGACCCAGGCGACCTCTCCCATCTCCTCCCCGTCGCCCACGGGCTCACCACGCCATCGGCGCAACTCGAACCAGATGCCGAAGTAGTGCGTGACGTCGCCATCGGCATAGGTGACGAGATGGTTGTCCACGCGCGAGATGCTCGCGAACGCCTCGAAGTCGGCCTCATCGGCCTCGAGACCGACTTCCTCGCGGAGCTCGGTGACGGCGGTGTCGGAGAAGCTCGAGCCTTCCTCGGCGCCGCCTCCCGGGATCGCCCACATGTCGTTGTCGAGCCGGCGGGCCACCAGCACCTTCTCGTCGTCACGAACGACCACGACGCTGGCGCCCGGCCACAGAACGAGATCCGTGCCCACCTTCTGCCGCAGGCGCCACAACGTGCTTCCTTCGAATCCCACGGTGGTGACATGTTCGCACGACGCGCGTGGCGACGGTACATCCCCGCAGGTCAGCGGGGGGGCGGTTCCCTATACTGCACCGGTTGCCCGGCCCGAGGGCCTGGCGGGAAGTCTCCATCGAGGTTCGAACCAAACACACAGGAGGTTGCATGCTCCGCGTTCTTGCCCAGGAAGGCGGCCCGCTCGAGGTCACCTTCACGTCGTTCGAGAACACGTGGCTGTGGATCGTGCTCGCAGTGTCGCTCGTTGCGCTCGTGTTCGCGTGGTACCTACGTGCCAGGGTGCTCGCTGAGCCCGAGGGCACGCCGAAGATGCGCGAGATCGCGACCTCGATCCAGGAAGGCGCCAAGGCGTACCTGAGCCGGCAGTTCCGTACGCTCGGCATCTTCCTCGGCCTGCTCACCGTGGTGCTGTTCTTCTTGCTGCCGGTGTCCGACGCCGTCACGACGTCGTTCCTGGGGCTGTCGGCGACGTTGTCGATCCGCATCGGTCGATCGATCGCATTCCTGCTCGGTGCGGGCGCTTCGATGCTCACGGGCTACGCGGGCATGTGGCTCGCCGTGAGGGCCAACGTGCGCACGGCCAACGCCGCCAAGGAATCGGGCCTGCGCAAGGCGCTCACGATCGCGTTCCGCGCCGGCGGCGTCGCCGGAATGTTCACGGTCGGCCTCGGTCTCTTCGGGGCCACGTTGATCCTCATCATCTTCAAGGGCGACGCCACGAGCGTGTTGGTCGGCTTCGGCTTCGGCGGCGCGCTGATCGCGATGTTCATGCGTGTCGGCGGTGGCATCTTCACGAAGGCGGCCGACGTCGGCGCCGACCTGGTGGGCAAGATCGAGCAGGGTATCCCCGAGGACGACCCGCGGAACGCGGCCACGATCGCCGACAACGTGGGCGACAACGTCGGCGACTGCGCCGGCATGGCCGCCGACCTGTTCGAGAGCTACGAGGTCACCCTCGTCGCAGCGCTGATCCTGGGCGCAGCGGCGTTCGCCGACAGCGAGATCGGGGCGATCGCGGGTGTGATGTTCCCGCTGTTCGTTCGCGCCGTGGGCGTGGTCACGTCGATCGTCGGCATCATGGCGGTCACCCCGCGCTCAGAAGAGGAGCACGGCATGAAGGCGATCAACCGCGGCTTCTTCTTGTCGGCAGTGATCTCCGCGATCTTGGTGCTCGGCATCTCGATCGTCTACATGCAGAGCTGGCGTCCCGGCATCGCTGTGGCGATCGGGCTCGTGCTCGCATCGGTGATCCAGATCATCACGCAGTACTTCACCGACACGAAGTTCAAGCCGGTGAAGGAAGTCGCCGACTCCACGGTGACCGGCCCTGCCACGACGGTGCTGAGCGGATTCTCGGTCGGGCTCGAGTCGGCGGTGTGGGCGACCCTGGTGATCGCCGGGGCGATCATGGCGGCGTTCCTGCTTGCGAACCCCGACTCGACGAACCTGTTCGCCGAACGCCTGTACTTCATCGCGCTCACCGGTATGGGCATGCTGACCACGGTCGGAGTGGTCGTCTCGATGGACACCTACGGCCCGATCAGTGACAACGCCCAAGGCATCGCCGAGATGTCGGGGGAGTTCGAGGGTCGGCCGGCCGAGATCCTCGGCGGGCTCGACGCCGTGGGTAACTCGACCAAGGCGATCACGAAGGGCATGGCGATCGCGACGGCCGTGATCGCGGCGACGTCGCTGTTCGGCTCCTTCGAGGAAGCGTTGAAGGACGCCGGATTCGCTTTCGAGGGCATCCGTATCGACCGCCCAGATGTGCTCGTCGGACTGCTCGCCGGCGGCACGATCGCATTCCTGTTCAGCTCCCTCGCGATCCGCGCCGTGGGCCGCGCCGCCGCGCAGGTCGTGGTCGAGGTGCGCAAGCAGTTCCGGGAGAACCCCGGCATCATGGATTACTCGGTGAAGCCTGATTACGCGCGCGTCGTCGACATCTGCACCAAGACCTCACTGCGTGAGCTGCTCACGCCCGGGCTGCTCGCCGTGCTCTCGCCGGTCATCGCGGGCTTCCTGTTGAAGGAAGAAGCGCTCGGCGGGTTCCTGGCAGGCGCCATCGTCACCGGCCTGCTCATGGCCGTGATGTTCTCGAACTCCGGCGGGGCGTGGGACAACGCGAAGAAGTACATCGAGGAAGGCAACTTCGGAGGCAAGGGCTCCGACGCTCACAAGGCGGCGGTGATCGGCGACACGGTCGGCGACCCGTTCAAGGACACGGCCGGCCCGGCCTTGAATCCGTTGATCAAGGTCATGAACCTCGTGGCCCTGCTCATCGCGCCGCTCGTCGTGCAGTACTCCGACCAGACCGCGGTGCGGATCTCGATCGGACTGGTGGCGACCGTGGTCCTCGGGGCCGCGATCTACGTCTCGAAGTCCCGCAAGTCCGAGCTCGACGCCGATGCCGAGTACGCCGACAAGTCCGCCGCCGACGCCTGAGGTTCGCGAAGGGCGGCGCACTAACGACATGGGGGCTCTCCGTCGCTGGCTCGACAAGCTCACCGAGAGCGATGAGTTGCGCCTGAAGGCCGAGATCGAGGAATGGGCGGGCTCGGTCGCCGGTTGCGTGCGGCTGGGCAACGCGCCTATGCGGAAGCCCGTGAAGATCGCCGGGGTGATCCGGCGCATCACCGTGCTGCCGATGAGCGGACACGAGTCGCTCGAGGCGCTGGTGAGCGACGGCACCGGCGAGGCCATCGTGGTGTTCATGGGACGCCGAGGCATCGGCGGCTTCTCACTCGGCACCAAGGTCGTGGTCCAAGGGGTGCTCGGCGAACAGCGGGGTGGCGGCCCGCCGAAGATGATCAATCCGCGGCTCGAGTTCAGCGCCTGATCGGCTCGCTCCCCTCGGGAACCTCCGGTGACCGCAGGTGGAAGGGCACGCTCGTCACCACCACGTGCGGCTCGAACAGCAACAAGCGCTTGAAGTACAGCGCGGTCTGTCCGTGGAGCAGGATCTGCCACCACCGCAGCGGCACCACCTCCGGCAGCACGACCGTGACGATCGTGTCGCCCCGATCCGTGAGCTTGTGGATCTCCTCGAGCAATGGCCTGCCGAGGTCGCGGAACGGTGCTTCCACCATAACGAGGGGCACGTCGAAGCCGCGCTCGATCCACGCGTTCGCGACGTCATGGATCTCTGCGTTGTCGGTCACAAGGAACAGCGCTTCGACACCGATCGCATGCAACGACCTGGCGTAGGCGACCGCCCGGGAGGTCGCGTAGCTAACGTTGGAGACCGGCACGATGACGAAGCTGCGTTCCGGTTCCAATGGTCTGCCTGACTTCGAGACCCGCTCCTGAGGCAGCAGCGGCACGTCGGTCACGACGACCCCCGGCTCGAAGAGCATCGACGTCTTGAGCAAGAAGAGCCGCCGGTTGTGGACGATCTGCTGCACGAGTGATCGATCGTTCGCGTTCTCGGGCAGGACCAGGGTCAGGAATGCATCGGCGGATCGGGACCGCGTCCGGACGAACGACCTGAGGGCCCGCACCAAATGCCGGTCGGCGTCGGGCAGTGGGCGAAGCTCTCCGAGCCTCGGTGCCAACATCGCCCACTCCGCGGCTGCGAGCTCGAAGTCGGGCGCTGCCCCGATGTAGAGGGCGGTGACCGAATCGGGACGGATCGCCCGCAGGTACGCGATGCCGTCGCGCGTCGCCGGCCCGAGGTCGGAGACCACGAAGACGAACTCACTGTGCGTCGCGGGCACTTCGGTCGGTACCGCCATGTCGAGAGCCGCGGCGACAGAACGGTAATGGTGGGCGACGAGCAGGAACTGACCGACCACGATCGGCAGGGCCGCGATGACCATCCACGCTCCCAGAGAGAAGCGCGTGGCCACGACGATCGCGAACACCACTCCGGTCGTCGTTGCGCCGATCACATTGATCGCCGCCTTCACCTGCCATCCCGAGGTGCGTCGATGCCACCATCGCCGAACCATGCCGGCTTGCGAGAGGGTCAAGGCGATGAACACGCCCACCACATAGAGCTGGATCAGGCGCGACAGGTCGGCGTCGAAGATCCAGACGAGGAGGATGGCGAGCCCGGCCAGGACCGCGATGCCGTTTGAGAAGACGAGCCGGTCCCCTCGGTTTCGGAACTGCGAAGGCATGAATCCATCGCGTGCAAGGATCGAGGCGAGCCTCGGGAAGTCCTGATACGCCGTGTTCGCGGCGAGGATCAAGATCAGAGCGGTGAACACCTGCAGCATCAGGAACATGAGGCCGTCGCCGAACACCGTCTCGCCGATCTGTGCGAGCACTGATGTCGAGGCAGCGATGTGTTCGTTCGTGCGCACTCCCAGGGCGGTGGCGAGGACGGAGATCCCGAGGAACATCGGGATGCTCATCGAGCCCATCAGCAGAAGCGTCGAGGCGGCGTTCTTGGACTGCGGCCGGCGGAAGGCCTGCACGCCGTCGGCGATCGCTTCGACACCCGTGAGCGCCGTCGCACCCGATGAGAATGCCCTGAGTACGAGGAGCGCCGAGAGGCCAGAGACGGCTTCCAACGGCAGATCTGCGGTGGCGGCTCGTGGGCAGCCACCGCTGGCACAGCGCCACGCTCCCCAGAGCAGCGTGGCGCCGACCACGACCACGAAGCCGTACGTCGGTATCGCGAAGAGCCGACCTGCCTCTTTGGCGCCGCGTAGGTTCGCGAGGGTGATCAGGCCGATGAACGCGATCGCCATCGCCATCTTGAAGGGGGCGAGCGATGGCACAGCCGATGTCACCGCGATGGCGCCCGCCGTCACGCTCACGGCGACCGTCAAGACGTAGGAGATCTGGATCGCCGCCCCCGCCGTCAGGCCGGGGATGAGGCCGAGGTTCTGCCGAGCGACGATGTAGGAGCCGCCCCCTTGCGGGTACTCACGCACTGTCTGGCGGTACGACGCGATCACGATCACGAGCAGGACCGCGACACCTACCGAGAGTGGAGTCAACAGAGGAAGTCCTGAGGACCCCACCAACAAGAGCACGAGCAGCATCTCCTCGGTCGCGTAGGCAACCGAAGACAGCTGGTCCGACGCGAAGACCGGCAGGGCGAGGACCTTCGGGAGCAGCTGGTGCTCGGCTTTGTGAGTAGCGAGAGCGCGTCCGAGCAAGAGACGCTTCGTCCAACCGCCCAGATCTCGTTCGAGAGCAGCCTCGCGGGCAGGGTTTCGACTCACCGGAGCATCCTATGCCGGAGGGGTACCCTCACGAGATGACGTCGACCCGTCGCAGTCCCGAGCATCCCGAACGGCCGGACCGCCACGAGGCCGGCGTCACGCTCGCCCGCCCGCGCAGTCGCAGGAGTATCCCACCGAGGGTGGCCGCGGCCTACGGGCTCGCGATCGTCATGACATCGGCGATCGTGGCGGGGGCCGATGTGATCCGGGAAGCCGTCGATCCGGTGGCCACGGGGTTCGGACTGCTCGTGCTCGTCGTCGCCTGCGTCTCGCTCGGAGGGCTCGGGCCCGGCATCGCCGCATCGTTGCTGGGGTTCGGAGTGTTCAATTTCTACTTCCTGCCGCCCTTCGAGACCCTCGCGGTCGAGAAGGCTCACGATCTCATAGTGCTGTTCGTCTTCCTCGGCCTGTCGGTGTTGATCTCCGTGCTGGTCGCGCGGGCCGATTCGCGAGCGCGGGCCGCTGAAGGCCGAGCCGAGGAACTGCGGCGGCAACAGGAACTCAGTCGCATCCTGGTCGAGTCCGAGCCCGGACCTCGCCCATACGACGGCATCCTTCGGGTCGTGGTCGCCACGTTCGGCTTCCTGGATGGGGCACTCTATGTCCAGGGTCCTCCCGAAGAGGGTCTGGTCGAGCAGGCAACGGCCGGCGGGGAGCCAGGAGCTGTGCCGCCCGGCGGCGGCAGCGGTGTGGAGCGCCTTACCCTCAACGTCGGTCGGCGCAACCTGGGACTGCTCGTGATGCGTGGGATCCGCGAACCGCTCACACCGTCGGAGCGACGCATCCTCGAGGCCTTCGGCAACCAGCTGGCCCTCTTGCTGGAACGCGATCGCGCCGTGCGCGCAGCGGCGGAATCGATCGTGCGGCGGCGGTCACTCGACGGCTGAGGCGCCGTCGATCGAGTCGCTGGGCGGCACGCCTCCGGGCATGTCGGCGCCAACCACCGCGTCCCGCAGCGCCCCCTCGACCGGACCACTCGCGAGCGCGAGCACTTCGTCGCCGGCCGCCAGCACGGTCTCGGGCTGGGGGAGCAAGACGTGACCCTCGCGAAGGATCGCCACGATCACCGAGTCGCCGGGCAGCCGCAGCTCGTAGATCGCACGCCCGACCGATGTCGAACCTTCGGGCAAGGTCATCTCCACGATCGAGACACGTCCGCCCTCGAGGCGGATCAACCGCACGAGGTCGCCGACCGTGACAGCCTCCTCGACCATGGCAGTCAGGATGTGTGGAGGCGAGACCTCCGCGTCGACGCCCCATTGCTCGGTGAACAGCCATTCGTTCCTGGGGTGGTTCACCCGCGCCAGCACGCGCGGCACGGCGAACTCCGTCTTCGCGAGCAGCGAGGTCACTAGGTTGTCCTCGTCGTCACCGGTGGCGGCGACGAGCACGTCTGCGCTGGCTGTGGAAGCCGCTTCGAGCACCGATGGTTCGCACGCGTCGCCGAACTTCACGTTCACGCCGGGGGCCCAGCCGCGGAGCTTCTCGACCAACGCGCGGTCCTGCTCGATGAGCGTGACTTCGTGGCCGCGCTGGGTGAGGTCGACCGCAAGATGGCGCCCGACCGCTCCGCCGCCCGTGACCACGACCCTCATGCGTTGTGATCCCCCGTTGGTTCGAAGACATCATCGAGCGTATCCATGCCGTCCTTCGTGAGCATCACGACGAGGTAGTCGCCCGCCTGCACGGTGCTCTTCTCGGTCGGCAGGAAGCCTCCGCCCCCGCGAGAGACCCCGGCGATCAGGATCTTGCCTGGCACGTTGAACGCGGTCGCGGGTTTGCCCACCATGTGCGCCGAGACCGGCATGCGCATTCGGAGCAGCTCACCGCCGCCCAACGTCTCGCGGATCTCCTGCCGGTCGTGCAGCAGCATCAGCTGGATCTGCTTGACGCCCCACCTCGTGGTGGCAACCGTGGGGATGTTGAGTCGCTCGTAGATGTCGGCGCGTCGCGGGTCGTAGATGCGGGCGACCACCTTTGGCACGTGGTAGTTCTCGAGGGCGACGCGGGCAGACACGATGTTGGAGTTGTCGCCGCTCGAGACGGCCACGAAGGCGTCGGCGTCCTTGATGCCGGCTTCCTCGAGCACGTCGCGGTCGAATCCGAGCCCAACGACCGTCTTCACGCCGTCGCCAGGGGGATAGCGGAAGAACGCCTCGGCGTTCTTGTCGACCACCGTCACCTCGTGGCCGTCGTCGACGAGCTCGTTCGACAGCTGGGAACCGACACGGCCGCAACCCATGATGATCACTCGCATCGCGGGGCATCCTAGACCACGGCTGGCGTTGCGACAGTGTGGTCCCGCACGTTCCCGCTCTTGGTCTTGGGTGACGTTCGTACTGCTCGGCGGGGGCGCTCCGGGGATCCCCCTCCGGCGTGCGCTTCCCTCGCTTGCCTCGCTGGCGCTCGGCATCGCTCAGTCCAGATGCATGCCTCCGGGGGACGCCCGGGGCGAGACGCCGTTCGGCGTTACGTCTCGCGGACCGTGAGTGCACCTGCTGATCTCGCTGGATGGCTCACCTCGCTCATCTCCGCCACGTTCTGCTCGTTGGTGGTCATGTCATGGGTGGCTGGGCGCGGCAGGTCGTGTGGGGCCTAGTGCTAGTGGCTCGCGGGGTGGGGGTCGCGACAGAGGCAACATCTGGACTGAACGAGGCGAGCGAATGCGATGGCGAGCGAGGGAAGCGTTGCCGGCGTCGCGTGCCGCCACCCCGCCACCGCCGGGACGCATCACACGTCACCCAGAACGTCGAGTGGGAACGCGCGCGATCTCGAGGGATCCACTACGGAAAGGGCCCAGAAAAGGACGGAGCCCGGAGGCCTGGCGGGCTGGAGGGCGCCGCCCGGCCTCCGGGCTTGGTTCGGAGGATGTTGCAACCTCTGATGAGAGTGTCGTGCGATGCCTGTGAGGGCTGCGTAAAGGATCGGGCGTTGGGCGTGAAGATCACGTGAAGACAGATCCGTGCCGATAGGCATGGCACGATGGATCACACGATGAGCGTGGCCGAATCCGAGAAGGAAGCACGCCGCTTCCGAGGTTTGAGCGGCCGCGGGATCATGGTCGCCATCGTGGCGCCCGCGACCGCCGGCACGGCCTCGATCGTGCTCGGCCGCAGCGGGCCGGCGGCAGCCATCGCGCTGTTCCTGCTCGCGATCGTGATCGCGGCGGTCGCCGGAGGCCTTTGGGCGGGCCTGGCCGCGGCCATCTTCTCGTCGTTCGCGCTTCCGTTCCTGTACGGGCAACCGCGCTTCCAGCTGCAGCTCGATGGCACCGAAGAGGTGCTCACCCCGCTGGTGTTCCTGACCGTGGCGCTCGTCGTGGGCATCCTGGTGGGTGGCGCGGCCGAGGAGCGAGCCCGGGCGTCGAGGCGCGAACGCGAGTCCCGGCTCCTGCGGCATCTGTCGGCGGCGTTCGTGTCCGGTGAAGTGCCCGACCGCGTGCTCGACGACTTCGTGCGGGTGTTGCTCGAGCCGTTCGGGCTCGCGTCGGCCGAGGTGCGGGTCGAGCTCGATGGCACGCAGCTCCACGCCCGCGCCGACCAGGCGGGTGTGACACCGGGTGGTCCCGACACGATCGTTCCCCTCGTGGTGGGGCCCGTCTCCTTCGGAACGCTGCGGGTCGAGCGCCCAGCGGATCGCCGCCCGCTGGGTCCCAACGATCAGCTGCTGCTCGAGGCGCTCTCGAAGCAGGCCGCGGCCGCGCTCGACCGGGCCCGGCTCGACGCGCGCGCGCGGCTCGCGCAGCTCGACGCCGAAACGAACCAGCTCCGAGCGGCCATGTTCAGCTCGGTGACACACGACTTCCGCACCCCGCTCGCCTCGATCAAGGCGGGCGTGACCAGCCTGCTCGACCCGAGCGTGCAACACGCCGCGGACCAAGAGCGCGAGCTGCTCACGACGATCCTCGAGGAGACCGACCGGCTCAACCGTCTCGTCGGCAACATCCTCGACCTCGCTCGCATCAGGGCGGGGGCGCTCACCCCCGCACGTCACGAGGCGGGCCTCGACGAGATCGCCGAGGCGGTCGTTGCTCGGTTGGCGCCGAGGCTCGACCCGGTGCGGGTCGAGCTCGACATCGCCGATGACGTGCCGTCGGTGGCGGTCGACGAGATGCAGCTCGACCAGGTCATTACGAACCTGCTCGAGAACGCGGCGCGGCATTCACCTCGGGACGGCGAGATCCGGCTGTCGATCGCCGCAGCCGGTGACCGCGTGGTCGTGCGCATCACCGATCGAGGGCCAGGGGTCGCCGAGGAAGACCGAGAACGCGTCTTCGAGGCCTTCGAGCGCGGTTCCTCGCCGCCGGATTCCCCGGGCACGGGCCTCGGTCTCGCCATCGCGAACGCGATCGTCACGGCGCACGAAGGTCGCATCTTCGTCGAGGACGCCCCCGACGGGGGCGCCTGCTTCGTGTTCGAGATCCCCGTGAGCGAGCGGCATGCGCAGGAGGCGTCGCTTTGAGCGTCGTTCTCGTCGTCGACGACGAGCCGCAGATCCGCCGCGCGTTGCGCACGAGCCTCGAGGCGCACGGCTACGAAGTCGCCACCGTCGGAACCGGCGAGGAGGGCGTGGTCGCCGCCGCCGAACAGGCGCCCGACCTCATGCTGCTCGACCTCGGGCTGCCCGACATCGACGGCACCGAGGTGATCCGGCGCGTTCGCGCGTTCAGCGACGTTCCCGTGATCGTGCTGTCGGTGCGCGAGTCGCAGACCGACAAGGTCGCGGCGCTCGACGCAGGCGCCGACGATTACGTGACCAAGCCCTTCGGCATGCAAGAGCTGCTCGCGCGATCGAGGGCGACCATGCGCCGCACCCAGACCGACGAACCAACCGCGCCCGTCCTGCGTTTCGACACCATGCAGGTCGACCTTCCCAAGCGGCTCGTGACGCTCGACGGCGACCAGGTGCGACTGACTCCGACCGAATACGGGCTGCTCGAGGCTCTGGTCACGAACCCCGGCAAGCTGCTCACCCACCAATGGCTCCTGCGGAAGGTCTGGGGTCAGGGCTACGGCACCGAGACGACCTACCTGCGCACCTACATCCGTTCGCTTCGGAAGAAGCTCGACGATGACGCTCAGGCGCCGCGCCTGATCGTGACCGAGCCAGGGGTCGGATACCGCTGGATCGCGGAGCCGACGAGCTAGGGATATCCCGGAGCCGACTCGTTCGTGCGAGGATTCCGCCGTGCCCGCTGAGCTCGATGTCCCGCGCCGCGTCGGTGGTGGCCCGCTGAAGCGACTGTTCCTCGGCCGGGCGATCGCCTCCGAGAAGGCCGAGCACCAGCTGCTTCCGAAGTTCCTCGCTCTGCCGGTCTTCTCGTCGGACGCCCTCTCCTCGAACGCCTATGCGACCGAAGAGATGATGCTCGTGCTCGTGGTCGCGGGCGCCGGTACGCTCGGTCTCCGCCTGCCGATCGCGCTCGCGATCGCCGCGCTGCTCGCCATCGTCGTCACGTCGTACCGACAGACCGTTCGCGCCTACCCGACCGGCGGCGGTTCCTACATCGTCGCTCGCGAGAACCTCGGCATGATCCCTGGGCTCGTGGCCGCAGCGGCGATCCTGACCGACTACGTGCTGACCGTGGCCGTGAGCATCACGGCCGGCGCGAGGGCGATCGCGTCGGTTGCGCCCGAGGCACTCGTGCCGATCCGGGTGCCGATCGCGGTGGGTCTCGTCGGCGTCGTCACGCTCGCGAACCTGCGTGGCGTGAAGGAAGCCGGCTCCATGTTCGCGATCCCGACCTACGGCTTCGTAGTGATGATCGCGATCACGCTGGTGACGGGATTCGTGCGGTGTCTCGCCGGCTGCCCGTTGGCTGAGACCGCCGACCTGCCGATCGAGGTCGAGCACACGCTTTCGCTCTTCCTGATCGCACGGGCGTTCTCGTCAGGCGCCACCGCTCTCACGGGCGTGGAGGCGATCGCCGACGGTGTGCAGGCGTTCCGCAGGCCGCAGGCGAAGAACGCAGCCACGACCCTGGCCGTCATGGGCGCTGTCTCGATCGTGATGTTCCTCGGCATCACGGCGCTCTCGCAGCTTCTGCACGTGCGCATCACCGAGGAGATCGCGCTCGAGATGCCGGTGCTGGCGCAGATCGGCGACACGGTGTTCGGCGGGGGCTTCATGTTCCTCGTGTTGCAGGTGTTCACGGCCGGCATCTTGATCCTGGCGGCGAACACCGCGTTCCAGGACTTCCCGAGGCTCGCGTCGATCCTCGCACGCGACAGGTTCATGCCCTCGCAGTTCCGCAACCGCGGCGACCGACTCGTCTTCTCGAACGGCGTCGTGGTGCTGGCGGGGCTGGCCGCCGTGCTGGTCTGGCTCTTCGATGCGAACCTCACTCGGTTGATCCAGCTCTACGTGGTCGGCGTGTTCACGGCGTTCACCCTGTCGCAGGCGGGCATGGTGCGTCGCTGGCTGCGCACGCGCGAGGGCAACTGGCAGCGGAGTGCCGCGATCAACGGCGTCGGCGCAGCGACGACGGGCATCGTGCTGGTCGTCGTCACGATCACGAAGTTCGCCAAGGGCGCCTGGATCGTGATCGTGGCGATCCCATTGATCGTGCTGTTCTTCTGGGCCGTGCATCGTCACTACGAGCACGTGGCTCGCATCTTGAAGACCCGGCGGCTCACCGGGCGCGACGTCGCGTCGGGCACGATGCTGCTGCTCGTGCCCGACCTCGGTCTCGCGACGCGAGACGCCGTCGCCTACCTGCTCGCGGTACGCCCGGCCACCTTCACCGCCTTGTACGTCGGGCCCCGTGACGGCTATGAGGCAGTGGCGGCCGAGTGGTCGGTCGTAGCGCCCCGCATGGGTGCACTCGATCGACTCGAGGGCGCCGACCAGCATCTCGTGCGCAGCGTGCGCCGTTTCGTGCGAGCGATGCCCCGCCATGAACGCGATCGATTCCTGACCGTGATCATCCCCGAGCTACTGCCGCGCAACTCCTTCTGGCAGTTCATACGGCACCGCGACGTCTTCCTGCTGAAGACGGCGCTCCTGTTCGAGCCGCGGGTCGTCGTCACCGACGTGCCGCTCGTGCCCGCGGAGGAGCGCCCGAGTTGGCTCGGCGATCGTCCGCTCGAACCGGAGCGCACGGTCGTGCTCGTGCCCGTCTCCGCCGTGCACGACCCCACGGTGCGCGCCGTCATCTACGGGAAGTCGCTACACCCGACCGCGATCGAGGCGATCTACATGGTCACCGATCCCGACGAGGTGGAGGGCGTCGTCGACGAGTGGCACGAGCGCCAGCTCGACGTTCCCCTCGTGATGGTCGAGGCTCCGTTCCGCGACCTCGGGCCGCCGCTCCTCGACGAGATCCGATCGCACACGTCACGAGGCGACACCATCGTAACCGTCGTCCTCCCTGAGCTCGTGCCGCGCCATTGGTGGGAGAACCTGCTGCACAACCAGACGGCGCTCTTCTTCAAACGTGTCCTGCTGTTCGAGCCCGGCGTCGTCGTCACGAGCGTGCCGTTCCACCTCTCGGCTCCCGAGGTCTCAGATGAGGCGAGCGCGGCGACGGATCCATCCGAGCCCGATGGCGGCCGGCCGACGACGTAGGCTGTCCGCCGCATGGCCAACTCCGACGCCCCGCTGGCGCCCACCGGTGTGCTCAAACGTGTCGTGCTTGGCCGCGCGTTCTCAAGCTCAGGGCTTGAGCACACGCTGCTTCCGAAGGTCCTGGCGCTGCCGGTGTTCGCCTCCGATGCCTTGTCGTCGGTCGCGTACGCCACCGGCGAGATCCTGATCGCGCTCACCCTCGTGACGATGCGGCCGCAGCCGTTCGTGATGCCGATCGCCATCGCCATCGGCTCTCTGATGATCATCGTCGTCGCCTCGTACCGCCAGACCGTGCGGGCCTATCCGAGCGGTGGCGGCGCCTACATCGTCAGCCGGGAGAACCTCGGCACAGTGCCCGCGCTCATCGCTGCTTCCGCACTGTTGTTCGACTACATGATGACCGTGGTCGTCTCGATCGTGGCCGGCGTGTTCGCGATCGGATCGGCGATCCCGTGGGCGAACGAGCACAAGGTGCTCCTGTCGATCGGATTCGTGATCTTCGTCACGTTCACCAACCTGAGGGGGTCTCGCGAGTCGGGCACCCTGTTCGCGATCCCCACGTACGGGTTCGTGCTCTCGATCGGCATCTTGCTCGTGATCGGCCTCGGACGGTGCGTCACCGGCTGTCCCGAGGTGGGCCTCGAGTCCGAGCCCTTGCATGACGCGGCCACCACCGCCGGCGCCATCGGCCTGTTCGCGTTGCTCAGAGCCTTCTCCCTCGGCGCCACCGCGCTCACAGGGGTCGAGGCCATCTCCAACGGCGTCCCGGCGTTCCGGCGGCCTCAAGCGCACAACGCCGCCACGACCCTGGCCATCATGGGTGGCATCGCGGTGTCGATGTTCCTGGGTATCTCGTGGCTCGCGACGCACGTCGAAGGTGTGGTCGCGAGCGAGGAGCGATCGGTGGTCGCGCAGATCGCCATCGCGGTCTTCGGCAACAGCTCGATCGGCTTCTTCGTGGTGCAGTTCTTCACGGCGACGATCCTGATCCTCGCTGCCAACACGGCCTACCAGGACTTCCCTCGCCTCGCCTCGATCCTGGCTCGCGACCGCTTCATGCCGCATCAGTTCGTGAACCGCGGCGACCGTCTCGTGTTCTCGAACGGCGTGATCGTGCTCGGCGCGCTGTCGTGTCTCATGATCTGGTTGTTCGACGCCAGCCTGTCGGTGCTGATCAACTTCTACGTGGTGGGCGTCTTCACCTCGTTCACGCTCTCGCAGAGCGGCATGGTGCGCCATTGGATCGTCGAAGGTCGCAAGGGCGCGGCCGCGATGGCGGGGTGGCGCCGTTCGATCGTCATCAACGTCGTCGGCGCGCTCACGACGGGAGTCGTGCTCGTCGTGGTGATCGTCTCGAAGTTCGAGCAGGGCGCCTGGCTCTCGATCCTGATCATGGCGGTGCTGGTGCCCGGGTTCTACTCGATCCACCATCACTACACGAACGTGCGCAGTCAGTTGCGTGCGGGACGGGTGCGATCGGGCGCGACCGGGCAGAACCACCTCGTGCTGCTGGTGCGCGACTTCGACGTCGCGACCGCCGAGGCGGTCGGGTATCTGCGGTCGTTCCGTCCCGAGGAGATACGACCGGTCTTCCCTTGTCGACACGGGGTGACGCGCGACGTGCAGGCGCGGTGGCGCACGTTCGTCGGCCTGGGCATCCCCGATCTCATGCCGATCTCGCCGACGAACCTGACGGCGGGTATCCGTCACGTCGTGGAGTCGATCGATCGTGGTCCCGACGACTTCGTGACCGTCGCCGTGCCGGAGCTGTTGCGCCCGCAGGGCTTGTTCTCCTACCTGGTTCGCAATCGCGACCTGGTGCGGCTCAAGGCGAGCATGCTGCGCACCCCGAACGTGGTCGTCACCGACGTGCCGGTCGTGCTCGAAGAAGGCACCCCTTCGGCGGCGGGCGGCAAGCCCCTGATCCCGCAGCGCACGGTGACCCTGGTTCTGCTCTCATCGGTGAACGACGTCTCGGTACGAGCGGTGAACTACGCGCGGACGCTCGACGCCACGGTGACGCGAGCCGTGTACTTCGACCTCGACCCCGAGGCTGCAGTCTCGATCGGCGACAGCTGGTTCGACGTCGTCGAAGGCGTGCCGCTCGACATCGTCGAGGCGCCGTTCCGCGACCTGTCGACCCCGATGCTCGAGGAGGTTCGTCGTTACACCGAGCGCCCCGGCACGATCGTGAACGTGGTGATCCCCGAGTACATCGTGGCCAAGTGGTGGCAGCTGCCGCTGCACGGTCAGACGGCGCTGTTCGTGAAGCGGCTGTTCCTGTTCGAGGAGCGTGTGCTGCTCACGAGCGTGGCCTACCAGATCGAATCGGGGCGCGCGACGCGCACCGTGCCGGCGGTCGAGGCCGACTCGGCTGACTGAGGCGCGCTCCGCTGCCCGGGCGTCCGCCTGCGGTACGGTTGACTCTCGCGACCGCGAACCCACCGGGAGGCGAAGCTACGTGAACATCCGTCCGGTCACGTCCGACGATGCGGCGTTCCTGAAGACGATGCTGTTCGAGGCCGCTCGCTGGAATCCCGATTGGCCCAGCGAGCCGATCGACGAGGTACTCGACGATCCGGTGCTGCGCCGGTATCACGAGGAGTGGGGGCGTGCGGGCGACGGTGGCGTGATCGCGGAGATCGACGGCTCGCCCGTCGGCGCCGTCTGGTACCGCCAATTCACCGACGACGAGCCCGGCTACGGCTTCATCGACGAGAAGACGCCTGAGCTGGGGGCCGCCGTGCAGCCGTTGCACCGCCGCAAGGGCATCGGCGGCACCTTGCTACGCGCGGCGATGGTGCAAGCCAGGGAAGAGGGGTTCCAAAGGCTGTCGCTCTCGGTCGCCGTGCACAATCGCTCCCGCATGATGTATCAGCGGGTGGGTTTCGAAAAGGTCGGCGAAGACGGCGATAGCTGGACGATGCTCGTCAACCTCTAGAGGCCTCCGCCCGCGCCCTATGCGGAGCCGCTCTCTACGAGGAGCCCGTGGGCCGGTATCCGTTCCCGGTGACCGGCGCCGCGTCGAGCGCCGCATACTCCGCTCGCACCTTGGTCCAGCGACGTCGCACGTACCAGGCCGCAGCCAGCACGCACACCCCCACGATCGCCCACGAGAACGGCTGCAGCGCGCGCTCGACGGTCTCCCAGCGGTCTCCGAGCTGGAAGCCGAGCCAGGCCAGGGCGAACGTCCAGGGCAGGCAACCGAGCACCGTGTACAACGTGAACCGCCAGAAGGGCATGCGCACGACGCCCGCCGGCAGCGAGATGAAGGTGCGGATCACCGGCAGCAGCCGTGAGAAGAAGACCGCCGCGTCGCCGTAGCGCTCGAACCAGGCATGAGCCTTGTCGACCTCGTGGGGCCTGATCAACAGGTAACGCCCGAACCGGTCGACGAGCGGACGCCCGCCCGCCGCGCCCGCCCAGTACGCGAGCCACGATCCCACCAGGTTGCCGACGGTGCCGGCCATGCCGACCCAGAACAGCGACAGCTCCTCGCCGGGCGCCGCGAATCCGGCCGAGGCCAGCGCCCCGCCGAATAGCATCGTGACCTCGCTCGGGATCGGCACGCACGCCGACTCGAGCACCATCAGCGCGAACACGGCCACGTAGCCGTAGCCGGCGACCGTCTCGATCACGAACTGATGTAGCCAGTCGAGCATGGGTGTTCAAGTCCTCGGTTCGGGAATACGAAGACCGTACCAGTGCGTTCTCGGGCTTCCGGGCCGGGCTCTGAAACCTTCTCTGGAACGCGGCCCGAGATGCCGAATACTTGACACTTCTCCCCACCGACCCGTAAAGGTTCCCCGCCATGGCCACAGGTAAGACGCTCGTGGTCGTCGAGTCGCCTGCCAAGGCGAAGACGATCGAGAAGTACCTGGGCGGCGATTTCGCCGTCCGAGCTTCGTATGGGCACATCCGTGACCTCGGCAAGGGCTACGGCGGGCTCGGCGTCGACGTCGAGCACGCGTTCACGCCCGACTACGTGGTGCCCGAGGATTCCAAACGGCACGTGGGCGAGCTCAAGAAGGTGCTGAAGGCCGGCTCGGGCGACCTGATCCTCGCGACGGACTACGACCGCGAAGGCGAGGCGATCGCGTTCCACGTGGCGAGCCTGCTCGGTGTCGACCCCGCGACCGCCAAGCGGGTCACGTTCACCGAGATCACGCGCGACGCGATCCTCGAAGCGTTCGACGAGCCGCGTGCGATCGACCTGAAGCTCTTCGACGCGCAGGAAGCCCGTCGCATCCTCGACCGCCTCGTCGGCTACCGCATCTCACCCCTGCTCTGGAAGAAGGTCCGTCCCGGCCTGTCCGCCGGCCGCGTGCAATCGGTGGCGGTGCGCTTGATCGTCGAGCGCGAGCGCGAGATCCGAGCGTTCAACCCGGTGGAGTACTGGAGCGTCGACGTTCGCCTCACGCCCGAAGACCCGGAGCAGTTGTTCACCGCCCGCCTCACCCAGGTGCCCGAGGGCAAGGTCGCCGCCGCTCCAGACAAGAAGGGCGTGCTGCTCTCGGCCGAGGCCGATGCCGCGGCGCACGTCGAGCGGCTGCGCCGAGCGTCCTACCGCGTCGCGAGCGTCGAGAAGAAGGAACGCAAGCGTTCGCCGGCGCCGCCGTTCACGACCTCGACCCTGCAGCAGGAAGCCGCACGCAAGCTCGGGTTCAGCGCTCGCAAGACGATGACGCTCGCCCAGCGTCTCTACGAAGGCATCGACCTTCCGGGCGAAGGGTCGGTGGGGCTGATCACATACATGCGTACCGACTCGGTCAATATCGCCGACATTGCGGTGCGCGAGGTCGCCGAGCTCGTGAGGACCGAGTACGGCGAGCGGTACTCGCTCGCCGAGCCGCGTCGCTACAAGACGCGCAGCCGCAACGCCCAGGAGGCGCACGAGGCCGTGCGACCCACGAGCGTGATGCGCAGTCCCAGCCGCATGGCCGGTGTGCTCGAGCGCGACCAGCTCCGCCTGTACACGATGATCTGGCAGCGCACGGTGGCCACCCAGATGGCCGAGGCCCGTTTCGATCAGGTCGGCGTCGACATCTCGGCGACAGCCCCTGCGCACAACGGCGACGCCGCGGACATCACGTACGGGTTGCGCGCGACCGGCCAGACGATGACGTTCGACGGGTTCATCCGCGTCTACAAGGAAGACCGCGACGAGGGCCCCGACGAGGACGCCGAGAAGACGCTTCCCGTGCTCACCGTCGAGCAGATGTTGCGCATGCTCGAGGTGCTGCCCGAACAGCACTTCACGCAGCCGCCTCCTCGGTTCTCTGAGGCTTCCCTCGTGAAGACGCTCGAGGAGCTCGGGATCGGCCGTCCGTCGACGTACGCATCGATCATCGAGACGATCCAGCGGCGCGAGTACGTGCTTCTCGAGGAGAAGCGCTTCACGCCGACCGACACGGGCGAGGTCGTCACCGACAAGCTGATCGAGCACTTCCCCGACGTGGTCGACGTGACGTTCACCGCCTATATGGAGAAAGAGCTCGACGACATCGCCGAAGGCGACCTGCGCAAGATCACGATGCTCGAGGAGTTCTACGCGCCGTTCGAGCGCGCGCTCGAGAAGGCCGAGCACTCGTTCGAGCGCTTCAGCGAAGAGCTCGATGAGGACTGCGCGTTGTGTCCCACCGAAGGCCGCGACCCTGGTCGTCTCGAGGTCAAGCTCGGTCGCTACGGCAAGTTCGTTGGGTGCACGAAATACCCGGACTGCCGTTACATCCGCAACATGGATGGAAGCGTGCGCCCCGAGCCCGAGATGCTCGATGAAACCTGCCCCGAATGCGGTAAGCAGCTCCAGCGCCGTGTGGGTCGCTACGGACCGTTCACCGGATGCAGCGGCTACCCCGACTGCCGCTACATCAAGAAGGACCCGCCCGTGTCGACAGACGTGACGTGTCCGCAATGCAAGCAGGGAGAGCTGATCGAGAAGCGCAGCCGGTTCGGTTCGATCTTCTATAGCTGCAGCCGCTACCCCGACTGCGACTGCGCGGTCGGCAACCCGCCCGAGAAGGATCACCCGTGCCCCGAGTGCGGATCGCTGTTGCTTCGCCGGCCGAAGTCACTCAAGTGCTGGGGCTGCGGCGCGGAGCTCGACCTGGAGTTCAACGTCACGAAGAACGGCGACGTCGAGGCCGAGACCGCGGCGCGTGAGACGAAGGCTGCAGCTCGAGCCGCGCGCGCCGCCAGCAAGAAGAACGGCGCCCAAAAAAGCAGCGCCAAGAAGTCTGCCGCCAAGAAGAAGTCCACCGCCAAGAAGAAGTCCACCGCGCGCAAGAAGACCGCCGCGCGCAAGAAGACGCCCGCAGCCAAGGCCGTTCCCGCCCCCGAGGCTTAGCGCGTCGTGGCATCGGTCGCCGACGAGGTCGCCGCGCTCCGCGGAACCCGTGCGGCGACCCTGAAGGACCTGCTCACCCATCCGGGGTACTCGCGCCTGCTCGCGGCGATGACCATCTCGTCGCTCGGCGACTGGGTTGGGTTCATCGCGGTCACATCGCTCGTCGCGAGCCCGGCGATCTCCGGGTCTGCGGTGGGCGCCGGCCTCGCGGTGGGCGCCGTCATGACCGCGCGCATGTTGCCGGCGGTGCTGTTCGGCCCGTTCGCGGGCGCGCTCGTCGACCGCACCGACCGCAAGCGGATCATGATCGTGGCCGACCTCGGCCGCGCGGTGATGTACGCGGCGATGGCGTTCGTGGGCGAACTGTGGGCCATCTTCTTGCTGTCGTTCGCGATCGAGTGCCTCTCGCTGCTGTGGACCCCCGCGCGCGACGCCTCGTTGCCCAACATGGTGCCTCGGCGGCAGCTCGCGAATGCGAACGCGATCGGGCTCGTGAGCACCTACGGCACGCTGCCGCTCGGCGGCGGCATCTTCGCGACGCTCGCCGTGTTCTCGACCGGTTTGGCGGTCCGTGTGCCATGGCTGGGCGATCGCCCCCAGGCGCTCGCGCTGCTGCTCGACGGGGGCACGTTCCTCTTCTCGGCGTTCATGGTGAGTCGCATCTCGTTCCCGGCGAAGACCGGCGGACTGACGGGGCGATTCGACATCAAGCGCATCTGGAGAGACGTCGTCGACGGCGTGAGGTTCCTTCGCGAAGACTCGATCGCCTCGGCGATGACGGCCGGCATCGTCGTCGCGTTCGGCGCGGTCGGAGCGGTGCTCGCGCTCGGACCGATCTTCGTCCGCTCGCTCGGAGCCGGAGAGGCGGCGTGGGGGGTGATCGTCACCGCTTTCGGAGTGGGCATGGCGCTAGGCATGACCGCGAGCAACCAGGTCGCGAAGTTCGTCGACCGCGGACTGACGTTCGTCTGGGCGCTCGTCGCGGCCGCCGGCGCGTTGTTCGTGCTCGCCGCGATGCCCAACCTGCCTCTGGCCGCGGTCGTCACCGTCTGGCTCGGTGCGTTCTGCGGGCTCGCGTGGGTGAGCGGCTACACGCTGCTGCAGGAGAACGTCGAGGACGAGTTCCGCGGGCGCACGTTCGGCTCGCTCACCACCCTCTCGCGCATGGGGCTGTTCCTGAGCCTCACGGTCTTCCCTATCCTGTCGAGCATCTATGGCAACTACGAGTTCTTCGTTGGCGGGCAGCGCTTCGATCTGTCGGGCACGCGACTTGCCCTGTGGACCGCCGGCGTGCTGGCGGCGGCCGCCGGCTTCAACACGCGGCGTCTGCTGCAGCGTCATCGCCTTTCCCGACCCGAACCGCTCATGCTCGTGCCGAAGCTGAAGCGGCCGCCGGCGACCGGGCTGTTCATCGCCTTCGAAGGTGTGGAAGGCGCGGGCAAGGGCACGCAGATCCGTCTCGCCGAGAAGTACCTGCGGGATGAGGTGTCGCAGGATGTGCTCGTCACGCGCGAGCCGGGAGGCACCGAGCTGGGGGAGAAGATCCGCGAAGTCTTGCTCGACCCGAAGACCGGCAAGCTCGACGCTCGCAGCGAGGCGCTGCTGTTCGCGGCGGCGCGGGCACAGACGGTGACGAGCGTGATCCGCCCCGCGCTCGCCGAGGGAAAGGTCGTGATCTGCGACCGGTACGTCGACTCGTCGCTCGCGTATCAGGGGTGGGCCCGTGGGCTCGGCGAGCAAGACGTGCTGACGCTCAACGTCTGGGCGACGCAAGGTCTGTTCCCCGACCTCGTGATCCTGCTTCACCTCGAGCCGGAGCGGGGCTTGCTGCGCTCGACCGAGGCCCCCGACCGCCTGGAGCTCGAGGGGCAGGACTTCCACGCGAAGGTTGCCGACGCCTACCTCAAGATCGCCGAGGAGCACCCCGAGCGATTCGTGGTGGTCGACGCCGACAACCCACCCGCCGAGGTCTTCGTCGACGTGCGCGCGGCGCTCGACAAGGCGCTTGCCGAGTACGAACGCTTGAGCGACACCACCGGTCGATAGGAAACCCGTTCGCTCATACGGGAGGTCGTCCCGCCGCCTGCGGCGGTCGCACGCTCGCCCACTGTCCCCCATTTGTGGCTCGAACTCCGACCAGTGGTCCCGTCCTCAAGACACGGAGGGTGATGTCGGAATGACCGTATCCCACTACCATCGCCCGATGTGACCGCGTGATGCCGCGCTCTACGGTCCCGCCATCACTCGATTGAGGGCCGCAGTGAGGCGA
>JBBEAY010000011.1:0-1319 GCA_040882605.1 Actinomycetota bacterium | reverse complement strand
ATGGAATGTCATGAAGAAGGGCCTCGCTGGTGACAACGTTGGGTTGTCAGAGCAACCAGCACCAGGAGGCCCAGGACATGTTGTACGCCGGATTGGACCTATCACGCCAGAGGCTCGACGTGCACGTGCTCGATGAAGACGGGCGGACGGTCGAGACAACCGCCGTCCGCCCCGACGTCAACGCACTCCGGACGCTGGCCGCCCACGTCCTGCGGCAGGGCCAGGCGGTGAGCGCGGCGATCGAGTCGATGACCGGCGCGCGGTTTGTCCACGACACCCTCGAGTTCGCTGGCTGGGATGTCGCGATCGCGGATGCCGCCAAGGTCAAGGGCATCGCCCCGCTCGCCGCCAAGACGGACAAGATCGACGCCTGGGTCCTGGCCGAGCTCGCCCGACGTGACCTCGTGCCCGAGATCTGGCTGCCCACCCCGGGAGTCCGGGCGGAGCGCGAGCGAGCCCGCTTCCGGCTCCACCTCGTCCACCACCGGACGGCGCTGAAGAACCGGATCCACGCCACGCTCATGACGTTCGGCCACCCGGTGTCCGTCACGGACCTGTTCGGCGTGGCCGGCCGCGAGCTGCTCGCCGCGCTCGCCCTGCCCGAGCCCTGGACGGCGACGCTTGCCACGAGCTTGCGCATGGTCGACCAACTGGGCGCGGAGATCGACGCCTGCGAGCGGGACCTCCGGAGACTCGGCGCCGACCACCCCTCCATCCCGCTCCTCTTGACCGTCCCCGGGATCGGTCCGGTCCTGGCCTACACGATCGCCTCGGAGATCGGCGACATCGGACGGTTCTCGAGCCCCAAGAAGCTGACCGGGTACACCGGGCTGTGCCCACTGGTCCGTCAGTCGGGCAACCGCGATGTCCGGGGGCCGCTGGCCAAGAACGGCCCCAAGTACCTGCGCTGGGCGCTCATCGAGGCCGCCACCCACGCCGCCCGCGACGCCCACTATCGGGAGCGCTACGAGCGGACCAAGCAGCGCCTCGGCCGGCAGCGTGGCGCGAAGGTCGCCCGGATCGACATCGCCCGCAAGCTCGCCGAAGCCATCTGGCACGTCCTCACCAAGCACGAACCCTTCGCCCCGGCAGGCCCCACTATGCTTCTGGTCGCTTGACGACCCGCTATGGAATTGGGCCGCCGGAGCAGCCTCCCACCAGACCTTGTCCTTCTCGCAGAAGGCCATAGAGAGATGAGCGCTGCTCGATCCCGCCAACAGTCCGCGGGCCCCTGATCCACCAGTCGCGAGCTCGACGACGAGCCGAGACCCCCGCCCTTGACGGCGAGGCCCCTCTTCATAGAGAAGCATAGTGTCGAT
>JBBEAY010000010.1:0-44024 GCA_040882605.1 Actinomycetota bacterium | reverse complement strand
GGGAGCACACCGCGATCTTCATCACGTGGGACGAGTGGGGCGGCTTCTACGACCCCGTCGTGCCCCCGCAGGTCGACGACGCCGGTCTGGGTGTACGCGTGCCGCTGCTCACGATCAGTCCGTATACCGAGCGAGGCGTCATCGACACCGAGGTGGGCGAGTTCTCAACCCCCTTGCGATTCATCTCCGACAACTGGGGGCTCGACTACCTCACGCCTCGCATCGCGAAGACGCACTCGTTCGAGCACGTCTTCAACTTCCGCAAGGGGCCCCGCGATCCGGTCTTCGGTAGGAAGCAGGCGCCGACCTTCGGCACCCCGTGGGAGTTCCCCGAGGGCTTCGATGGCTGGAAACCCGGCACTGTCCCGAGGAAAGATCACTTCGTCTAGCCTCGATCGGTGGGCCTCGATCAGCTCTTTCGGTCCTCGATCTCCCACGCGTGATCAAGCACGTGCCATGCCGCCCGTCGCGCGAACCGGCGCGGCGTCCACATCGCGCCGCCTCGTGGGCCGCGCTCGGGCAGATCACCCGCCCTCGCGCGGTCGAGTCCCTCGAGCACGGCAGCGCGCTCGGGTTCCCGCGAGCCCCAAACGTCGCTGTCGTCGACCGTGACGCCTGCCGCGGTGAGGCGCCGAAGGTAGCCGGCTTCTGCGTTCACGACGTGGGCGACGATCGCGTCGAGCTCCCGGCCGCCACCGCGCGGACCCTTCCGCAGCTCCACGCCCGTGGCGTCGGCCGCCGAACGATCGAATGCCACCCAGCATGCCTCGAGCACCCGGCGAAGGAGGATCCACTCGCGTGCAGTCACGGGCTGGGCATCGGCGTCGAACATGCCATCGGGCGCACCGAAATCTGTAGTCGCGTTCCCAGGCACGCGCTCAACCACGCGAAGGGCGCAGGCCGCTCTCGGCGCCGAGAACCGGACCTCGCTGTCCCGCAGCAGCCGCGAATATCGCGAGCCGTAGGTTTGTAGTGCCACCATCGCGCTGTGTTCGTCGCGCCCACTTCGGCACCACCCCGGCCAGGTGGCGGCGCTGGCGAACGCGCGCTTGGCGCCCGACTCCACCAGGCAGTCGACGACTGTGGGCACGAGGCTCGACCTACGGGATCGAGACGAGGTAGTCCTCGGACTCGTCGTCCCACTCGAGCGTCACGACCCCCTGGGTCGCGGCCGCTCGGCAGAACTGCAGGAACCCGCGGTACCCGTACTTCTTCTCGGTGAAGTCGGGACGGACCTTCCGCACGCGATTCTTGAGGCCGCTCAGCTGCACGGAGCCCTGCGATCGCAGGTCGGCCACGACATCGCGTAAGAGGTCGAACGCCTCGGTCTCGGCGCCCTGCGACGGCAACGCCACCTCTGGATCGCCCTTGGCCGACCCTTCGCTCAGCTCGATGACGTTGCGTTCGGCCAGGTGGCGCAGCAGCTCGCCGAAGGCACGGAAGCCGTGATCGGCCTCGCTGAATGTCGGGTCCTTGCGGAGCAGAGCACGCTTGACCGATGAGGCCAACACGGCGCCGCCCGACGTGAGTTCGAGCCCGGCAACGGTCTGGGCGATGAGGATCGCAAGCTGGTTCTCGTCGAGCGGCGCGGTCCTCTCGGGTGGCTCTTCGTCATCGGCGCGATCGGGCTCGGGTTCGGGCGGTGGCGCGGCGAGCGTCTCGCCCTGCGCCCCGCGGCCTGAGCCTTTGCGTCCGCCGCCGCCACTACCGCTGCCACGGCGGCGGCGCTCGGCCGGCACGTCGACGCCTTCCAGCGCCTCGTAGTAGAGGAACTCGTCACACGCCGGTGGCAGCAGCTTCGACGTCGATTCCTTGATGCCGACGCCGATCACCCGCTTGTTGAGCTCGCGCAGCTTGTGCACGAGCGGGGTGAAGTCGCTGTCGCCAGTGCAGATCACGAACGTCGTCACGTAGTCGCGCTCGAATGCCATCTCGAGCGCGTCGACGCAGAGCTTGATGTCGGCCGAGTTCTTGCGCGAGGCGCCCATGCGCTGTGGGATCTCGATCAGCTCGACGTGGCTACGCGTGAGCATGCGCCGGTCTTCGTCGAAGTAGGACCAGTCGGCGTAGGCCTTACGAGCGATCACCCGGCCTCGTTCGGCGAGGGCGTCGAGCACGGGGCGCAGGTCGAACTGCATACCCTCGAGCCGGTCACGCGCACCGATAGCGAGGTTCTCGTAATCAAGGAACAAGGCGATACGTTCTTCGTCGATCTCCACCGGTTCAGCCTAGTCGGCGGCGGACGCCTACGCCGGCGCGTCGGAGGCGGGCCGCTCGCCGCGGGCTTCGACCTCGCCATCGGGGAGCCCGAGCACCGCGGGATCGGATGCTTCGATCGGTGTGCCGGCTTCGACGAGCCCGGCAGCGCGGTCGGCGTCACGTTGTGCGCGCGCGACCCGGCGCTCCTCGCGAGCGGCCGCCTTGCGCGCCTTCACGTCCTGACGCTGACGCTTTCCGTAGCTCTCCGGCATGACTTCCAGGTTACCCGTCACACGCCGAGCTGCCCCGTCGAGGGTGAGCTCGGACAAACCCGGCCCGATCGGTCAGCCGTCAGGCTCCCCGTCGGGAAGCACGAGGCGCAGCACCAAGGTGACGATCGAGACGATCAGCGCTGCCCAGAAGAACGCCCAGAAGCCGTCGATCTCGATGCGATCCGTGAGACCCGTCGTCACCCAAAGCACCGCCATGTTGATGACGATCGCGAACAGGCCCAACGTCACGATCAGGAACGGGATGCTGAGGACGCGCAGCACCGTACCGAGCACGGCATTCACGAGCCCGAGGACCGCGGCAACGATGAGCAGTGACACGAGTCCCTCCCGGAGCTCGATGCCCGGCACGAGCCGAGCCGCAACGAACACAGCGACCGCCAGGATCGCCCACCTGATCAGAACCCTCATGCGACCTCCCCTCGTCACCGCGAGCGAAGTCTAGGACTCAAGACCTCGTCGAGCGCGAATCCGACCATCGTGAACGACAGCGTCACGAACATGATCGCCAGCCCCGGGGGTATCAACCACCACCACCATCCGGCCGACAGCGCCCCCGCCGAGAACGAGTCATCGATGATGCGCCCCCACGAGAGAGCGTCGGCCGGCCCCAGGCCGAGGATCGACAGCGTCGTTTCGGACAAGATCGCGAGCGCGATCATCAACACGGCGTTCGCGAAGAGGATCGGGGACACGTTGGGCAACACGTGGTGCGTGATCAGATGCCGATGGCCCGCTCCCAGGGCTCGCGAGCGCTCGATGAACGGCCGTTCCTTCACCGACAGAGCCTGTGACCGCACGACACGAGCAGTGCTCGCCCACGAGGTGATCGCGATGACCACGATCACGTTCACGAGGGTCGGGCCGATCACCGCCGTGAGGGCGATCGCCAGGGCGATCCACGGCAGCACCAGGAACCAGTTCGTGATGCCGTTGAGGACCGTGTCGACACGGGTCCCGCCGAAGTAGCCGGCGGTGATGCCGATGCCGGCGCCGATGAGCATCGTGCCCATCGCGGCGGTGAACCCGACGAGCAGCGAGATGCGGGCCCCTTGCACCATCAGGGCGAGCATCGAACGCCCGTAGTTGTCGGTGCCGAGCGGGTACGCGAACGAGGGCGCAGCGAGCAACGGACCGTCGGCGGTGGCAGGCTCGATCGATGCGGGATCGATGAGCATCGGCCCCACGACCGCCACGAGCACGAAGAAGGCCAAGATGCCGAGCCCCACCACCCCCTGGCGATCGTGGCGGAACGCAGCCCAGTGCGCCGACGCCGCGGCCCGTCGTCGCTGCCACACCAGCGAGCGCGGCGATCGGAGCGCGCGGATCTGCTCGCCGGTGGCCATCTCAGGCTTCCCGGACCCTGGGGTCGAGGTATCCGTAGGTGACGTCGGCCACCAGGTTGAACACGATCACGGCGGCGCTCGAGAGCAGGAACACCCCTTGGATCACCGGGAAATCGAGGTCATCGATCGCGTCGTAGGTCAGCAGGCCGAGACCGGGCCACGAGAACACGGCTTCGACGACGATCGCCCCGCCCAGCACGAATCCGAAGTTCAGGAAGATGAGCGTGAACGTCGGCAGGAACGCGTTGGGCACGACATGGTTGCGCCGCACCATGTGTTCGGGCACTCCTTTTGCCCGGGCGCTCGTCACGTATTCCTCGTTGATCACGTCGATCATCGACGAGCGCATGATGATCGCGTACTGCCCGACGTAGCCGAGCGTGAGCGTCAGCACCGGCAGGAACAGATGGTCGAGCACGTCGACGAAGCGGGCGGTTCCTGTGCGTCCTCCGGTCTCGAACCCACCGGCTGGGAACAGTCCCAGCGTGCCCGAGAGCACCAGCAGCAAGATCATGCCGAGCCAGCCCTCCGGGATCGAGTAGAGCGCGAGCGATGCGTAGAGCGACGACGTGTCGAACGTGCTGCCACGGCGCCAGCCGCCCTTGATGCCGATCCAGATGCCGATCGCGGTCGAGAACAGCGTGCCGAGCCCGACGAGGAGCACCGTCGGACCGACCCTCGACCAGATCGTTGCCGTCACCTCTCGCGCGGTGCGAAGTGACACGCCGAGGTTGCCCGTGAGCGTCTCGCGCACGTACGTCAAGTACTGACTTCCGAGTGGCTGGTTCAGCCCAAGCTCGGCCTGCAGGCTGGCGATGTCGGCTTCGGTGAGGCGCTGGGTCTTCGCCAGCAACCCGACCGGGTCGCCGGGCAGCACCCTGAACAGGAAGAAATTGAAGGTGAGCACGAAGGCGAGAGTGACGGCCGCCTGCAACGACTTGCCTGCGACGTACCGCCTCGCCCCCACCCTGCTACTCCGCTCCCCCTATGCTCTCAAGCTTCGTCCATCTCGCGACGACGACCGCGGCGTGAGAGCACCACGATCAGCGCCACGACACCGACTCCCGCGACGAGCCAGATCCAGCCTGGGATGCCGCTCGATCCGCCCGAGGAAGCCGCAACCGTTTCGTCTACCGAGCGCAGCGCCACCAACGAGTCGTAGTTGTAACCGGGCATCAGGTAGCCGTCGTCGCCCGGCGCGGGCACCCACCCGGTGAACCGGTCGCTGCGGTATGCCTGGAGCCACCCCGGGTAGGCGAGCACGACGCTCGGGAGCTGCTCGTAGGCACGTCGCTGCGCCTCGAACACGAGCTCCTGGCGCTCAGCCCGGTCGAACACGGTGCGCTGCTCCTCGTAGAGGGCATCGAACGCCGGGTCCTTCCAGCAGCCGTCGCTCCACGCGCCGCATTGCTCCGAGGTGAACACGAATAGCTGGTAGTTGGGATCGGGGTCGCCGCTCCAGTACCAGATGTAGGCGTCGAAGTTGCCGGCGCCCCAGTAGTCGTTCATCTTCGCGTCGGATACCGGCCGCAGGTCGACACCCACGCCGATCTGCTGCAGGAAGCCGTCGATCAGCTCGCCGGATTCCACCGCACCGATCGTGTCCTGCGATGCCGGTATCAGCAACTCAAGCGGCTCGCCCGTCTCGGGATCCTCGCGGACGCCGTCGTCGTCGGTGTCTGCGTAGCCGGCCCCATCGAGCAGGTCGTTGGCCGCGGCCGGATCGTAGGCGATCTCGTCTTCGGCCGGGATGTCGAGGTGCCAGTAAGCTGACGCCGGCCTGATGATCGTGTCGCCCGGCGTCGCGGTGCCTTGATACACCTTCTCCGCGATCGCCCGCTTGTCGATCGCCATCGCGATCGCCTGGCGCACGGTGATGTCGTGCAGCGCCGGCAGCGCATCGGCGTCGGGGCCCTGACCACCGAAGTTGAATGCGAGATTCAGCCACCAGTCCGAGACGACGCGCTGGACCTCGACGTTCTCGATGCCTTCGACCGAAGCGATCAACGACGGCTTCAGCCCATCTGCGAAGTCGATCTCGCCGTTGCGCAGCGCCTGGATCATCGCTTCCTGGTTCGAATAGAGGCGGTACTCGATGCGGTCGACCTCGGGTTCCTCACCCCAGAAGTACGGATTGCGTTCCATCGTCCAGCCCTGGCCCGGCTTCCAGTCGGTGAGCGTGAAGGGCCCGCTGCCGATCGACGGGGTGTTCTCGACCGCTTTGATCGCGCGCAGCCCCTGGCCGTCATAGGGCGCCCACACCTTCTCCGGAACGATGTAGACCCACGGCGGCATGTCGGGCGCGAACGTCGGCTCCTCCGACTTCCAGATAAGGGTCTGGTCGTCGGGAGTCTCGAACGTCGGGTTGAACGCGAAGTAGCTCTTGTACTGCGGGATCTTGTTGTCGATCACGAACCGGTAAGTGAACGCGATGTCGCGAGACGTGAGCGGAGAGCCGTCGCTCCACTTCAAGCCTTCGCGCAACGTGCAGGTCCACTCGGTCGAGTCGGCGTTCGGCTCGCAAGAGGTCGCGAGGCTCGGCGCCGGCGAGAGGTCTTCGGAGGCGAACTTCAGCATCATGTCGTACTGCAGCGTCACGACGACCCAGTCGCTCCCCGCGCTCACCGCCCAAGGGTTGTCGGTGATGAGATCGGAGACGACGCCGACGCGCAATGCCAAGTCCTCGTCGGCCGCGGGGGTGACCGTCTGCGCACCCGCGAACGCGCCGGCGAACGGAACCGCGATCGAACCGATGGCCGCGGCCACGACGGCGACGCGCACGATCGGACGTCGCAGCCCGCGAGCGCCCTTCGCGGTGATGATGCGTTGTCGTACCGATCGCTCGAGTCTCATGGTGCTCCCTCCGTTTCCTCGTGAAGCCGTGTCTGCTGCTCACCGCCGCGACATGGCGCCGACCCTAGCCAGCGTTCACCGACACGGCGAGATGACATGTGCCGCCACGGCAACAGCCCCAACCGTTCATCGCTCGGCCGTCAAGACGTCGACGACCTCGCGATGCACCAGACCGTTCGATACGAGCAGATCTCCCCCTGCGGCCGGGCGACCACCACAGAGCGTCGTGACGCAGCCACCGGCTTCCTCGACGATCAGGCCCGTCGCGGACCAATCCCAGGCCTGGCACGGCTCGTGCTCGAGCAGCACCTCCACCGAGCCCTGAGCGACGAGCAGGTGCGCCCAGGCGTCGCTCAGCCCCCGGGTGCGCCTGGCGCGGCCGGCCACGCGCATCAGGGCCTCGCCCTTGCCGCCCGCGATCCATTCTTCGATGCCCGAATGCGCGAGGAACGACTCGGCGAGCGACCCCACGTCGGACACGCATAGCCGGTGGTTGCCGCGCCACGCGCTCTCGCCCCTGACCGCGTGGTACCGATCGCCGATCGCCGGTGCGTCGGCCACTCCCAGCACTGGCACACCCTCGATCTCGAGCGCGATCAGGGTCGTCCATAGCGGGATGCCCTCGGCGTAAAGCTTGGTGCCGTCGACGGGATCGATCACCCACCGCCGGCCGTTCGCGCCTTCCTGCAGGCCCTCTTCCTCTCCGAGGACCCCGTCGCCGGGGAAACGCGCCGCGATCGCGGCCCTGATGGTCTGCTCAGCCCGTCGATCGACCTCGGTCACCGGTGTCTCGTCTTCCTTCAGCTCCACCGGCAGCCGGTGGCCGAACCACGAGAGCGTGACCTCGGCCGCGGCGTCGGCGAGCTCGTGCGCGAAGGCGAGGTCGGCACTCAGATCGGGTTCGACCATGCCCTGCGTCCCCGTTCGTCCTCGATCACGATGCGCCGGTACTCGAGCGTCATCGGTGGCTCGAACCGCGCGCGCACCACGAGACCGCGGTCGTCGCGCTCGAGCACGCGCGCGTCTTCCTGTCGGTTGCGGGTGCCGGCCTGCACCGCCCACCCGGTCTCGTAGCGAGAGACCATCACGATCGAGCGCGCCGGGCTGCATCGCACCTCGATCGCATCGCCGTCGACGGCGATGTCAACCAGCTCGGGTCCGTTCGTCGCGTACAGATGCCCACGACGAAGCGCCTCGAGCACGGCTTCCTCGGTGCGCTCTGCGGAGCGCACCATCGTCCAAGCGTCGTTGATGTCGAAGCCGGGGTAATGACAGTCGTCGGTCGCGAACCCCCACAAGCGTTGACCGCGTTCAAGACATTGGTCCCACACGTACGACGAGTCACCGCGCAGGTTCTCGCGCTCGGCGCTCGAGTTGAACAGCTCGAGGCCATGAGTGCCCTCGACTGCGAGCAGGGTCTCCAACGGCATGCCGCTCCAGTACGGGTGCGCGATGAACGACACCCCGCCCTGGTCGGCGATGCACCGCGCTGCGGATGAGAGATCGGGGAAGGTCTTGTAGTGGTAGGCGTCGATCGGACCCCACCTCGAGCGATCGCCGCCCGGGTCCTCGGGGATCTCTGAGATGCCGATCGCGAGTATCTCGCTGTCGGTGAACGCTTCGCCGTACGGGTCGGTTGCGAGCTCTGCTCCGGTGATGACGAGACAATGCTTCGTGGAGGGCTCGTGCGTGAGTGTCCAGTGGTCGGTGATCGTGCAGACATCGAATCCAGCCCACTCGTGGTGGCGAACGTGAGCAGCGGGATCGAGCTCGCCATCGGATCGCGAAGTGTGCGTGTGGAAGGCGCTCTTCAGCCACACACCGTCCACATCGAACGGGTTGCCGTCACTCACGATCGAGTCCTCCCTGCACGCCGCGTGATCGGCGCAGCCTCGCCGGTCGTCGGCGCAGCCTTCGCCGGTCGTCGGCGCGCAGGCTACGGACGCCGCGCTCACCGCACAAGCCATGGCGTGCCCTAGCGGCAACATCGCCTAGACTCGCCGGCATGAGGGTCACGGACGGCGCCGGACGGGTCGTCGAGCTGCTCGACGTGTTGGGCGGCGCTCGGGACGGACTCGGTGTCTCCGACGTCGCGCGCGAGCTCGATGTGCATCGGTCCACCGCCTCCCGATTGCTCGGTACACTCGCGGCCAGCGGCATGGTCGAGCGCGACCCGATCACACAGCACTATCGGCTCGGGGCGCGCATCGTGGGACTCGCGGCGTCGGCCGTGGCGCGCCTTCCCGTCGTGAGCCAGGCTCGGCCCCAGCTCGAACAGCTCTCCGTGGCGACGTCTGAGACCGCGAACCTCGCGATCCTCGATCGGTTCCACGTGGTCTACGTCGACCAGGTCACGCCCGCGCAGACCGTGGTGATGGCGAGCTGGGTGGGCCGGCGGAGTCCCGTGCACGCGAGCTCGAGCGGCAAGGCGATGCTCGCATTCGGCGACGACCACGCTCGTCAGGCGCTCTTGCGCCGGCGGCTGGAACCGCTCACCGACCGCACGATCACCGATCCGGCCGTGTTACGAGCGGCGCTCGAAGAGGTGCGCCGCCGGGGATACGCGTCGAGCATGGGCGAGCTGGAGGACGGCCTGATCACGGTCGCGGCGCCAGTGCTGGTCGATGGGGATGCGGTGGCCGCCGTGAGCACATCGGGGCCGGCCTACCGCGTGCCGGCAAGGGATCTGCCGGCGCTCGGACGCCGCGTCATGGAAGCCGCCGCCGCGGTCGGTCACCGCATGGCCGGGCGCAGCAGCTGAGCAGGCGGGCCACCGCCTGATGCGAACCCCGATGGCGTCTCCCGCCACGAGGATGCAACACAAGTCTCATGCCGGATAAGACTGATGGCCGTTGACCCTGCCCCGGGCGCGGCGGTAACCTCGCCCCTGCAGCTGACCGGATAGACCGGAGGCCGCAACGCACAGGGGGAACACCGTTCCCGCGCAGCGTTGCGGCCCTTTTCGTTCCAGGAGAGAGCCTGAGCATGGCGAAGCGATCGAAGGAACTCGAACGCGACCTCGAGCAAGAAGCGAAGCTAGTCGAGATCGACGGCGAGTTCTGCGTGCCCGTCGAGGCGAACCAGGCCCGCCACCTCATCGATTGGGGGCCGTTCGAGGCGCCTCGCTCGCGTTGGAGCGTCGCCAAGAAGGTCGCGCTGTTCTTGCCGGCGATGTTCCTGTTCATCTTGGCGACCCAGCTGATGAAGGAAGGGGCTGCCCTCGTGGGCCCCCAGATCCAGGGAGAATTCCCGTTCGCCAACGGCATCTCGACCATGGGGTTCGGCTGGCTGGGCGCCTACTTCGTGTTGAGTGGCTCGCCCGTGGCGGCCACCGCGGTCAGCCTGTTCGGCGCCGGCACACTCACCGAGCTTCAGGCTTTCACGATGCTCTCGGGCTCGCGACTGGGGGCGTCGTTCATCGTGCTGCTTACGGGGTTCCTGTACGCGATGAAGCACCGCGAGGCGGACCGTGGCGCATCGATCGGTATCGGTGTGCAAGCGCTCACGACCACGGCGCTCGTGTACCTGCCGGGAGTCGTGATCGGCTACGCGATCATCAAGGGGGGATTGCTCGACGGCGTCGATCTGCATGCGTCGGCCGGCCTCGACGCGGTGCTCTCGAAGTTGTGGGGCCCGATCGTCGATGCCGCGGCCGGTGCGTTGCCCGGCTGGGCTCTCTTCCTGGTCGGACTCGGCGTGATCCTCGTCTCGTTCAACCTGCTCGATCGTGTGCTCCCCACGGTATCGAGCGACGCCACGGCGTCCAAGCGCGCAGCGTGGCTCCGCCAGCCGTGGACGATGTTCCTGCTCGGATGCTTCGTGGCCACCCTCACCCTGTCGGTCTCGGTCGCACTGACGATCCTCGTGCCACTCGCGAGCCGAGGACTCGTCAAGCGCGAGGAGGCGCTTCCCTACATCATGGGCGCCAACGTCATGACCCTCGCGGACACCCTGGTCGTGGCGATGCTGCAGCCGACCTCGGCGCCGGCGCATGTCGTGCTCGCGATGGCGATCGGCGTGACCGTCGTCTCACTGCTGCTGATCGCCTTCGCCTACGACCGGGTCAAGACGATGGTGATCGGTCTCGACGACTGGCTACTCGCGAGCAACCGACGCCTCGCCGTGTTCATCGGGGGACTGTTCGTTGTCCCCATGGGCCTGTTGGCGACCGGCCTCCTCTACACGGCCTGACCGTGCGGGCCTCGCGAACGCCGGGCGTAGACTCCGGGCGTGAACGACGACTCCGCGGGTCAGGGCGGCGACAGACCGGTCACGGTTCCCGACGGAAACGGGGCGAGCGCCGAGGAGATGCTGGCGGCGCTCGAGCTCTCCGAGGAAGAACGGCTCGTGCTCGCCAAGGTCGCCGGCATCGTTCGGCGCATCAACTTCGGCACGGTCGTGCTGGTGATCCAGGACGGCAAGGTCGTGCAGATCGAGATGGCAGAGAAGTTCCGGTTGCGGTGAGGTTGCGGGCATGAGCGACGTGATGACCACCGAGTCGCGGCCCGCGCCTGCCCCAGGCGACGCGCCACCCAAGCTCGCGGTGCACGATCTCGTGAAGACGCGCCGGTCGACCAGCGGAGCGGTCGTCACCGCCGTCGACCACGTCACATTCGACGTGCACGTCGGTGAGTTCGTCTGCCTGCTCGGACCATCGGGGTGCGGCAAGACATCGATCCTCAACGTGCTGGCCGGTCTCGATGAACCTACGTCGGGGCACGCGTTGCTCGACGGAAGGCCGATCACCGGACCCGGCCCCGATCGCGCCGTGCTGTTCCAGGAGCCGGCGCTCTTCCCGTGGCTCACGGTAGCCGGCAACGTGGAACTAGCCCTGAAGCTCACGGGCGTGCCCGGCGTCGAGCGACCCGATCGCGCACGCAGGTGGCTCGAGAACGTGGGCCTCGGACGGTTCGCCGATGTGCAGCCCCACGAGCTCTCGGCCGGCATGCGCCAGCGAGCCCAACTCGCCCGGGCGCTCGCGACCGAGCCCGAGGTGCTGCTCGGCGACGAGCCTTTCGGCGCGCTCGACGCCCAGGCGCGGGAGCTGCTGCAGGACGAGGTACAGCGTGTGTGGCTCGAGCGCGGCGGACGCAAGACCTTCGTGTTCGTCACGCACAACGTGCGCGAAGCCGCGCTGCTCGCCGATCGCGTGCTGGTGATGTCGGCCGCGCCCGGCCGGCTGCTCGAGGAGGTTCGCATCAGCGCCCCCCGCCCCCGCCAGCTCGACGACGTGCTCGTGGCGCGCGTCGTGTCTGACGTGCATGAGCTGCTCATGCACGAGGTCGGGCGGGCCAGAGCCGAAGGAAGCGACCGATGAGCGCCGTGACCACCCGCGATCTGTCTCGTCTCGGCGCTCGCCGGTTCTGGCGCGAGATCGGACCACCGCTCGCGGGCATCGCCGGGCTGATCACGATCTGGGCCGCGATCGCGGCGCTCACGGCGACCGCGGGCGTACCCTCACCGCTCGACACATGGAACGCCTTCGTGATGGGCGTCGGTGACGGCACGCTTCCCGAAGCGACCCTGAAGACCCTGATCCGCCTCGTGTTCTCGTTCGCGCTCGCGGTCGTTGTCGGTACGTCGCTCGGTGTGGGGTTCGCGCTCAACGAGTTCGCGCACCGCTCGATCCGTCCGCTCGTGGTGGCGTTGCAGATCGTGCCGTTCGTCGCGTGGGTGCCGGTCGCTGTGATCTGGTTCGGGGCCACCGAGCGCGCGGTTGTGTTCGTGACCGTGGTCGGCTCGTTCCCGTCGGTGACGCTCGCGACGATGGCCGCCATGCGTCAGGTGCCCCCGATCCTCAAGCGAGCTGGCCGCACGCTCGGCGCCGAAGGGTGGACCCTCTATCGAGACGTGATCCTGCCGGCAGCCCTGCCGGGATTCCTGGCTGGCCTGCAACAGGCCTGGGGCTTCGCATGGAAGGCGCTCATGGCCGCCGAGCTGATCATCGCGGCGGCGGGCGCGGTCGGACTCGGACACCTGCTCGCTCGCGAGGCCGACGACGTGCCGGCCCTCGTCGCCGCGGTCGCCGTGATCGCGGTGATCGGCGTGCTCGTCGAGTACCTCGTGTTCAGCCGCATCGACCGCCGAGTGCGCAAGCGCCGTGGCCTGCTCCTCGAGGGCTGACCTCAGCCTTCGAGGTAGACGGCCACGAACCGCCGATAGTTGTTGGCGATCTGCGCGACGGCCTCCTCGCGAGGCATCGCGCCGTCGACGAAGAACTTCAGCGGGTTCCACCAGATCGAGCGTCCGATGGCGAAGCCTTGGTAGCCGGGCACGCCACGGGCGGCGCGGAGCCAGGCATCGACGGCAGCGTCGTCGGCGCCCCGTCCGAGCACCACGCACCCCACATCGTCACGCCCAGCGATGCGACACTGCTCGGCGATCTCCGCGCACCGTTCGGGCTCGTCGATGCCCTCGATCTTCCAGACATCGACCTCGACGCCGCTCTCTTGCAGTTGGGCGATCGCGACTCGCATCAGATCGGGCCGCAGCTCACGGTCGTAGCGAAGGCCGTCGTTGCCGGCCGCTTCGAGCTGGTGCGGCTCTGCCGGCACCAACAGCTCGAACAGGAAGAGCCGGCCGGTCTGGTGCAACCACTCTGAGAGCTCTTTCAACCGCATCGCCTGGCGGGCGTTCATCGCGCCGTCGCCCTCGGGGTTGTAGCGCACGAGCACCTTGGCGAAGGTCGGGTCGAACGCCTGGATGTGGGAGGTGTACTCGGCGCCGTACTCGAAGTCGAACTCGTCTTGCGCCGACTTCTCGACGGGCATCGCCAGCACGATGCCGGCCTGCTTCGCTTCCTGCGCGACCTGCGTGCCGAACTGTTCGTCGACCAGCACGCCCGCCGACGAGGAAGCGACGCCCTCGCCCAGCGCTCGCTGCATGCCCTCGAAGATCACCCGTTTCGCATCGACGATGCGCGCGGCCTCATCGGGACCGGGAGCGCCTTCGATGCCGAAGAACTTCGTCTGGAACGAACCACGATGATCGAACGCGAGCATGAAGAGTGTGCCGTCGTACCCGAGCCTCATCGTCGTCTCCTCGAGACGCTTCGTTGGCGTCTGCCTCGCAGACTAACCACGGCGGCCCCGCTCACTCCTGCTCGAACGCGTCGACCGGTGTGAGCAGCTCGACCGGCACGGGTGCCGCTTCGTCCCGGAAACGCTCACCGTCACCCGGCGAGCCGACGACGAACCCGTAGTGTATCGGCACCGCGAGGGCGGGACCGATCGCCTTGGCGAGCCCCGCCGCTTGCGGTGGATCCATCGTGTAGTAGCCACCGACCGGCAGGAACGCGACGTCGGTACGGATCTCGTCGAGCTCGGGCGCGTGATCGGTGTCACCGGCGTGGTAGTAAGTGGCGCCGCCGAGCTGCAGCACGTAGCCCACCCACCCGTTGGCTCGCGGGTGGAACTCGAGCGCCTCCTCACGGGTGTTGTACGCCGGCACGGTCGTGAACGAAACGCCGGCGACCTCGTACGTCTCGCCAGGTCGCACCGGGGTGACTTCGCCCGTCAGCATGTTCGCGACGTCGTGCGGCGCGACGAGCCTCGTGCCCTCGTGACGCAATCGCTCGATCTCGTCGGGTTGGAAGTGGTCCTCGTGCGCGTGCGTGATCAGGATCAGATCGGCAGGCACGGCGTCGTCGCCGGTGCCCCACGGGTCGATGTACACCGTCAGCTCGTCGACGCGCCAGCGGAGCGCCGACTGACGGAACCACGTGATGCGTTCGAGCACAGCATCCTCCTTGCGGCCGACTGGTCGGTAATCTGACAGACCGACATGTCCGAACGCGAACCAGGGTCGACCGGCGCGCGCGCGAGCATGTCACTGCTCAAGCGCAATCGCGACTTCCGCCGACTGTTCTTCGCATCGGTGATCTCCCTCGGTGGCGACTGGTTCCTGTTCGTAGCGATCACGTCGTTGATCGTGCAGACGACCGGGCGCGCGATCGACGTCGGGCTCGCGATCTTGGCCCAAGAGCTCGCGTTCTTCATCGCATCGCCGCCCGCAGGAGTGCTCGTCGACCGACTCGATCGCCGCAAGCTGATGATCGTCTGCGACCTCGCGCGCGTCGGCGTGTGCGCCTCGTTCTTGCTGGTCGGGCCCGGGTCCATATGGCTCGCGTACCCATTGCTCGCCCTACTCTCGATCTTCGGCGCTCCGTTCGACCCGGCGTTCTCCGCCGCGACACCCAACATCGTGGACCCTCAAGATCTGCCGGCCGCGAACGCGCTCTCGGGCTCTTTGTGGGGAACCATGCTCGCGGTCGGGGCCGGGCTCGGCGGCATCGTTGCCACCGTGTTCGGACGAGACACCGCATTCGTGATCGACGCCGCGTCGTTCGGGGTCTCGGCGCTATTGCTGTGGGGCATCCGCCGCTCTTTCTCCGAGGAACGTGAACCCGGCCACGAGCACCCGAAGATGCTCGACGCCACGATCGAGGTGCTTCAGTTCGCGCGTCGTGACCATCGGGTGCTGGCCCTGATCGGCGTGAAGGCGGGGTTCGGACTCGCCGCGGGCGTGCTCGCGCTGCTTCCCGTATTCGGGGCAGAAGTGTTCGATCGCGGCGAGATCGGCGTGGGCGCCCTCATGGCCGCGCGAGGCGTGGGAGCGCTCGTGGGTCCGTTCCTAGGACACCGCGTCAGCGGTGCGGGCCACCGCCGGCTCTTCGGTGCGATCGGCATCGCGCTCGCGGTGTTCGGCGTCTCTTACATGGCCTTGGGGTTCGCGCCGTCACTGGGGATCGCTGCCGTGGTCATCTTCTTCGCCCATCTCGGCGGGGGCGCGCAGTGGGTGCTGTCGACGTTCGGGCTGCAGGTGCTCGTGCCCGACCACATCCGTGGCCGGGTGTTCGCGGTCGACTTCGCGATGATCACGCTCTCGCTCGCCGTATCGAGCCTGATCGCGAGCGCGATCGCCGACTCCGCCGGGCCTCGCATCGCCGCGCTGTTCGTCGGGGCGATGGCGGTGGTCTGGGCCATCGTCTGGACCTGGCTCACCCGGTCGATCAGGCGGAAGACGGCCGCCGAGGGATTCGCCCCCCCGGCGGTGGCCGGTGCTTAGCCCGGCGGGATCGGCGGGGCGGGTTGTTCGGGCGGCTCCGGCACGTCGTCGGCCGGAAGCGGAGGCGGCGTCGGCGGCGCACCGGCGAGCGGCGCGCCCGACCCCGCGGGCGCCGCGAAGTTCACCTGCGGCGCTCCACCCTCACGGATCGCGTCTTCGACCTCGAAGAACTCCTCTTCCTTGAAACCGAATAGGCTTGCAACGATCAACGACGGGAACTGCTTCACGCGCCGGTTGAAATCGCGCACGTTGGCGTTGTAGAAGCGCCTCGCGGTCTGCAGCCGGTCCTCGGTGTTCGTCAGCTCGCCCTGCAGCTGCAGGAAGTTCTGATTGGCCTTCAGATCGGGGTAGCTCTCGACAACGAGCATGAGCTGGCGCAATGCGGCCACGAGCGGACCTTCTGCCGCCGCTTGCTCGGCCGGCGAACCGGTCGCGCTCGCCGCCATGGCCCGCGCGCGCGTGACGTTCTCGAGCGTCTCTTTCTCGTGAGCGGCGTAGCCCTTGACCGTCTCGACCAGATTCGGGATCAGGTCATAGCGGCGCCTGAGCTCGGTATCGATGTTCGCCCACGTGTCCTTGATGAGCGTCTTCTGCGAAACGAATCTGTTGTACGACACCACGGCGCCGATCGCACCGAGCACGATGACCGCGAGCAAGATGATGAGCCAGATCTCCACGGATGTTCCCTTCCCCTGATGAGAGCCCGTTCAGCCTACCCCGCTCGCGGCGCGCACGGATCCATGCCCATCCCCCGGGCGCGTCGGGCCAGGGATCGAACCCGCGCCCGTCGGCTTCGCGCCCGTCGGCTTCGTCCTCATCGGTCTCACGCACGGCGCCATCGGGGCTCACCGGGCAACGGGGCGTGAGGTCTTCGGCCGGCGCTGCCGGGTGCAGCGACTTCACCGCGTTCGGAACCCGGCCTGAGATGGCGAACGCGAGGGCGAGGAGCGTGTCGACGTCGAGCTCGGCGCCAGCGGGCCTGGCCACCAGGATGCGGTTGCCGACCGTTTCCACGACGCACCCTGCGGCATGCTCGACGAGGAGCTCGACCATGCGCGCATCGAGGAAGTCGTTCGCGAACCTGCGATCGTCGGCGCGCACCTCGAACACTCGGTTGAACGCCTCGAGCTCGAGATCCTGGTCACGCAGCGACACGACGTCGGCGAGCGCCGTGAGCAGACCTTCGGGCGCCACCGAGAGCCGCCAGCACTCGGCGCCGGCTCGGACCATCGCGCATTCCCACCGCTCGGTCACGACATGCGAGGCCAGGCCGTCGTCAGAGAAGGCTTGGACGATCATGCCCGCGATCAGACGGTGCGGCCCGAGCGAGATGCCGGGTTCGTCGTCGCGTCGGACCATGACGTCGAGGTCGAACAGGCGGACTTCCCGGCCGTCGATCGCCCCACACGAGACGTTGCGCACGACGACCAGGTCGCCCCTGCGGCAGAAGCCGAACGGCAATGACGCGCCGTCGTGCTCGTCGTTCTCCAAGAACCACAGCCGGTGGCGCAGGCCGGCATCGAGCCACGCGGCGGCTCGGTCGTTCACCGATCCGGCCGTTCGGGCGAGGCCGCGGGGGTCGCATCGGTGACCGGGAACAGCGACGAGATCACCGGAGGAACATGTTCGAGGAAGGCGTCGAACCTGCGCGGGGCGCGGTCCACATCGTCGAGGCTCAGCAGCGATCGGGGTTCGAACATCATCATCTGGCCGGCGACGATCTCGAAGCCCGCGCCGGGCGCTTGCAGCATCAGCCACTCCATCATGTGCGCATCGAGGAACGCGGTGGCGAACCGGCGGTCGTCGGCCCGCACGTCGAACGTGCGGTTGAACCGCTCGGATTCCAGGTCCGTGCGGGCAAGCCCCGCGGCATCTCTCACAGCCGAGGCGAGGCTCGTCGGTGACACCGACAGGTCCGCCCACTCCGGCCGCTCATCGATGATGCACACGAAGCGCCGGTAGTCGTCGAGGCTCGGGTTCGAGCTCGGCGCGTACCAGTAGTCGGCGACGACGATCTCGCGACCGTTCCGGGCGCCCCACGCGGTGTTCTCCAGATCACGGGCCGAGGCCGGGCGTCGGAAGAGCGTGAGCGGCACCTCTCACAGGTGGTCCGCATCTGCGGCCGATGACCCGCCGAGGTCACTGCCGATCGGCTCGGGCGACCAATGTCCCTGCAACCAACGATCTTCGTGACGACCCTTGCTCGCGCGCGGCGGATAGAGACCGGCGATCACGGGCGGCACGGCGCGCCCGATCGCTCTCGCCGCCTCGAAGAGCAGCAGCACCTCGGGAGGCGGAAGCTCCCCGGCCCGCAGCAACAGGCGGTCCGCATTCACGGCGACCGTCACACCGGGCGGAAGCCCCATCAGCGCTTGCATCATGCGCTGGTCGCAGAACGCCACCACGAAGCGCCGGTCGTCGGCGCGCGCGCTGAAGCGCCGGTTGAACGCCTCGAGCTCGAGCTCGACGTCGGAGCCCTCGAACGCATCGGTGATCTGACCGAGCCCGTCTCGCGGACGGATCTCGAGCCGCGGACAGCCGAAGGGCATGACCACGGCCGCGCACGTGTATCGATGCAGCATGCGAGGCGCGTCCTTGCCCGCCGGCGCCTGCTCGATCAGCAGGTCGAAGGCCCTGACGTCGTCGCCCTCTGCCCGGTTCCACACGACGTTCTCCGCGCGGGTCCACCTGCCCTCGCCGAGCCAGCGGAACGGCAGCCACAACGTGTCGGAGAACGGATCGATCGGTGAGAACTCCAGGTCGGCTCTGTGGCACGTAAGCATGAGCTGCCGAGATCGGTTACGCCGGCGGAACGTTCGCCAGCCTCCGACGGCCGACACCACGACGATCGCAGCCACCCATAGCCACAGATCCATGCCAGTGGAATCGGTGCTCTTGCCCCGTTCCTTGACCCCTGACTAGTCTGGACTTGACTAGAGGATGAACACCAGCCCGTCGTCGGAAGCGTCGACGGTGATCGAGTCGCCGTCGCGGATCTCGCCTGCGAGCAGCTTCATGGCGAGCGGATCCCGGAGCTTGCGTTGGATAAGCCGCTGCAGAGGCCGCGCTCCGAACGCAGGCTCGTAGCCTTTGTCCGCCAGGTAGGTCCGCGCCCCGTCGGTGAGATCGATCGAGAGCCCGCGCTCAGCGAGCCGGCGCCGCAGCCCGCGGAGCTGGATGTCGACGATCTGGCCGATCTCCTCGCGTCCGAGCGGATCGAACACGACGATCTCATCGATACGGTTCACGAGCTCGGGTCGGAAGAAGCCGCGTACGTCGTCGAGCACGGCCTCCTTCTGCTCGACGCGATCGAGCGATGCGTCGCTGAAGACAGCCGAGCCGAGGTTCGAGGTCATGATCACGATCGCGTTGCGGAAGTCGACCGTGCGCCCCTGCCCGTCGGTGAGTCGCCCGTCGTCGAGGAGTTGCAGCAGGATGTTGAACACGTCGGCGTGCGCCTTTTCCGTCTCGTCGAGCAGCACCACGCTGTAGGGGCGACGGCGCACCGCCTCGGTGAGCTGGCCGCCTTCCTCGTAGCCGACGTAGCCGGGCGGCGCACCCATGAGGCGCGAGATGGCATGGCGCTCCTGGTACTCACTCATGTCGACGCGTACGATCGCGCGCTCGTCGTCGAACAGGTAGTCGGCGAGCGCACGCGCGAGCTCGGTCTTGCCGACGCCGGTCGGCCCCAAGAACAAGAACGAGCCGATCGGGCGGTTCGGATCGGACAGACCGGCGCGCGAGCGGCGGATCGCGTTCGCGACGGCTTCCACCGCCTCGACCTGGTCGACCACACGCTCGTGCAGGGCCGCTTCGAGATGCACGAGCTTCTGCATCTCGCCTTCCATGAGCCTCGAGACGGGCACGCCGGTCGATGTCGAGACGACCTGCGCGACATCTTCCTCGGTGACCTCCTCGTTCAGGAACCTCCGGTCGCGCTGCACCTCGGCGAGCGCGGCGTTCTCGGACTCGAGCTGCCGGTCGAGCTCCACGAGGGTGCCGTAGCGGAGCTCGGCCGCGCGCTGCAGGTCAGCGTCGCGCTCGGCGCGCTCGGCCTCGGCGCGCGCCTCCTCGATCTGCGCCTTGAGGTCGCGGATGTGTCCGATGCGCTCCTTCTCTTGCTGCCAGTGCGCGGTCATCGAGCTCCGGTCCTCATCGAGGTTGGCAAGCTCCTCCTCGAGCCGAGCGAGACGGTCCTTCGACGCCTGGTCGGTCTCCTTGCCCAACGCAGCCTTCTCGATCTCGAGCTGGCGGATGCGCCGCTCCACCTCATCGATCTCGACGGGCATCGAGTCGATCTCGATGCGCAGTCGCGAGGCGGCTTCGTCGATCAGGTCGATCGCCTTGTCGGGCAGGAACCGCCCGGTGACGTAGCGATCGCTGAGCACCGCGGCGCCGACGAGCGCAGGGTCCTGGATGCGCACGCCGTGGTGGACCTCGTAGCGTTCCTTCAGCCCGCGCAGGATGCCGATCGTGTCCTCGACGCTCGGCTCCTCGACCAACACCGGCTGGAAGCGTCGCTCGAGCGCCGGATCCTTCTCGATGTGCTGGCGGTACTCGTCGAGCGTGGTCGCACCGATCGCGCGGAGCTCGCCACGCGCGAGCATCGGCTTCAGCATGTTGCCGGCATCCATGGCACCCTCGGCCGCCCCGGCACCGACGATCGTGTGCAGCTCGTCGATGAACGTCACGATCTCGCCCTCACTGTCGGCGATCTCCTTCAACACCGCCTTCAAGCGCTCCTCGAACTCGCCGCGATACTTCGCCCCCGCCACCATGGCGCCGAAGTCGAGCGCGATCAGGCGCTTGGCCTGCAACGAGGTCGGCACGTCGCCGTCGACGATGCGCTGGGCGAGCCCTTCCACGATCGCGGTCTTTCCCACGCCGGGTTCGCCGATCAGCACCGGGTTGTTCTTCGTTCGCCTGCTCAGCACTTGGATCGTGCGGCGCACCTCCTCGTCACGGCCGATCACTGGGTCGAGTTTGCCCGCACGGGCGGCCTCGGTGAGATCGCGTCCGTACTTCTCGAGCGACTGGAACGTGTCCTCGGGGGTCGGGCTCGTGACGCGCCGGCGGCCGCGCACCTCGGCGAGCGACGAGAGCGCGGCATCGCGCGTAAGCCCCGCTTCGAGCAGGATGTCGGTGGCCTTCGAGCCGGCGACAGCGAGCAGGGCGAGCAGGAGGTGCTCGGTCGAGATGTACTCGTCGGTGAGCGCCTCAGCTTCGGCGCCCGCCGCCTCGAGTAGTCGCGCGGTCGCCGGCGAGATGCGCACGTCGACGCCCTGGGCGTAGACCTTGGGCATCGCGTCGAGCGCCTCGTCGACCTTCGCGCGAAGCTGCGCCGGGGATGCCCCGACGTGGTGCAGGAGCGGGAAGACGACACCCTCGCCGTCGGCGAGCAGCGCGAAGAGCACGTGCTCGGGCTCGATCAGCTGGTGGTGGCGCGTCGCGGCCTGCTGGCTCGCCTCCTGCAGGGCCGCCTGCGACTTCATCGTGAGCTTGTTCAGATCCATGTGTCGTTGGGCCCGTCGGAGTCGTTGCGGGCGTCAGCGTCGGTGCGTTCGGCGGCGCGTTCGTCGGCGTCGTGCTTCGTGACCGCGTACATGGCGTAGTCACGAGGCCCATCGGGACCGGGCATGAACGAACGGAGCACGCCCTCGAACGTGTAGCCGAGCCGCTCGGCCACCCGACGCATCGCCGCGTTCTCGACATCGGTCGTCAGCTGCACCCTGTGGGCACCCTGGTCATCGAACAGGTGCCGCGTCAACGCCACGACGGCGTCGGCGCCGAGTCCATGGCCGCGGTCGGCATCATCGAAGAGCTCGATACCGAGCTCGAACACGCCAGGCGGCAGACCGTTCACGGGCTGGCGCGCCTGCACCTCGCCGATCAGGCGACCGCGAGCTTCGATCGCAAGGATCAACGCCCCCTCGGTGAACGACCCCGATCGCCGGATGCGCTCACGCACGCGCGCGGTGAGCTCACGCGGACCCGTGCCCTTGGGCGCGAACCACTCGGCATCGGCCCAGGTCGATTCCAGGATCGCCGCCTCGTCGACCCGGTAGGGCCGAAGCGACATGTGCTCGCCGGCGAGCCTCGTCATGGCCGGGTCTCCCAGGGCGCCGCGAACACGCTGCGCAGCGGCACGATCTCGTTGGAACGTCGGCCCGGCATCGAGATCGCGCGCCGGTGCGCCAGCTGGGCGCGCAGCTCGGCCGCCTCGCGTTGCAGGGCGTCGACCTCGGCCCGGAGCTCGATGATGCGCTTCACCCCGGCGAGGTTCACTCCGGCGTCGGTGAGCTCCTGGATCACGAGCAGGCGAGCGATGTCGGCCTGAGAGTACCGGCGGGTGTTGCCCGACGTGCGATGGGGTCGCACCAACCCCTTCCGTTCGTAGATGCGTAGGGTCTGCGGATGCACACCGGCGAGCTCGGCGGCCACGCTGATGATGAATACCGCGCGTTGGTCGACCTGACTCGCCATGGTCGCGTCCTTTCGCTCGGTCGTCATGTCAGGCCACCCCGAGCGGTTTGCGCGGTGAGTCCTTCTGATGTTCCTGCAGCTGTCGAAGGAGATCCTTCTGTTCCTTGGAGAGCTTGCCGGGCACCTCGACCTGTGTCGTGACGAGCAGATCCCCGTTCCCCCCCTTGGCCCTCGGAGCACCTCTGCCTTTGATGCGGAAGGTCTTGCCATTGGGCGTGCCCGCCGGCACCTTGAGCGTGACCGGCCCGTTCAGCGTGGGCACCTGCACGTTGGCGCCGAGCGCCGCCTCGGGGAACGTGACCGGCAGGCTGAGCGTGAGGTTGTCGCCCTTGCGCCCGAACAGGTCGTGGTGCGCCACGTTCACGCGCACGTACAGGTCTCCAGGCTTGCCACCTGCGGGTCCGGGTTCACCCCGCCCGGCCAGCTTCATGCGAGCGCCGTTCTTGACCCCGGCTGGGATCTTCACCTGGAACGTGCGCGAGCGCCGCACGGACCCTCCGCCTTTGCACGTGGAGCACGGTGTCTCTGTGATGCGTCCGGTCGCCCGGCACCGACGGCACGGCTGGGCCATCGAGAAGTACCCTTGGTTCACGGCGATCTCGCCGCTTCCACCGCACTCAGGACACGTGATCGGGCTCGTGCCCGGCGCTGCACCCGAGCCGTGGCACGTCTCGCACACGGCCGGCCCCGAGATCCTCACCGGGACCGTGGTGCCGCCCAGGGCGTCGTCGAACGATACGCGAACGTCGGTCTCGAGGTCGGTGCCGCGCTGAGGCCGTGACGACGCACGGCTTCGTGGTCGCCCTGCCCCCCCGAACAGACCTCCGAACAGATCGCCGATGTCCTCGGTGTTCACGTAAGTCGCGCCGCTGCCGCCGCCAGGCCACCCGGGACCACCGCGACTACTGCCGGGCTCACCGGGCTGTCCGCGGAACCCACCGGGCCCGAAACCCCCAAAGCCAGAGGAGCCCATCTCGCGCACCTGGTCGTAGGACTTGCGCTTCTCCTCGTCACCGAGCACGTCGTAGGCGGCGGAGACTTCCTTGAAGCGAGCCTCGGCGTCGGCGTTGCCCTGGTTCGCGTCTGGGTGGAACTGTCGAGCGAGCTTGCGATACGCCTTCTTGATCTCTGCGGCAGAGGCGTTCTTGGCCACGCCGAGCACGCCGTAGTAGTCCTTCTCGAACCATTCACGGCGAACCTCGTCGGCCACGGTCAGTCCTCGCGCTCCACGCGAACGCCTGCGTGACGGAGCACCCGCCCTCGCAGTGTGTATCCAGGTCGCAGCACGTCGGCGACGATCGGGTCGCCCTCGCCCTCACCCGTCTGCAACAGAGCCTCGTGCAGCTCGGGGTCGAACGGTGCGCCCTCGGCGTGCATGCGCTCGAGCCCTTCGGCCCTCAGGGCGTCGATGAGCTTGGCGTGCACCAGCTCGACACCCTTCAGGAACCGGTCGAAGTCCGGCTGGTCTTCGGCCGACATCAGCGCCAGCTCGAAGTCGTCGAGCACTTCGAGCAAGCGCCGGGCCACCGGCATCGCGCCCATCTCGCTCAGCTCGGCCTGCTCCTTCGCGACCCGCTTGCGATAGTTATCGAACTCCGCCTGCAGACGCAGCAGACGATCGAGGTTCGTCCGCGCCTCGCTCTGCGCGACTTGCAGATCGCCGGCGACCTCAGTCGCCTCGTGCTCGATCGTCTCGACGACGTCGTGGGAGCCCAGGGCCGCCCCGGTGCCTTCGGCCGGGGCAGCCGGGTCGTCGCCGAGGTTCGCGAACCGCCGTCGGTCCGTGATGCGGACGCGCGGCTGCTCCTCGGCGTCTCGCTCTCGATCGTCGGGCGCCACCTACGACGCCTCCCCTTCTTCAACGATCTCTCCCTCGACGACGTCGTCCTCGCCCTCGGGCTCCGACGACTCGGCGTCGGGCGCCACGCCTTCGCCGGACGGGTCTGAGCCTGCGGCCGATGCCTGCTGGTTCTGAACCATCGCCTGTCCGACGCGTTGGTACACCTGCATCACGGCTTCGTTGGCAGCCGAAAGCGCCGCGGCGTCGGACGACTCGTCGTCGAGCGCCTTCTTCAGGTCCTCGTTCCTCGTGACCAACTCGTCCTTGTCGGCGGCCTCGATCGTCTCGGCGTTGTCCTCGACGAACTTCGCCACCTGGTAATGCAGCTGGTCGGCCGTGTTGCGCGCCTCGGCCGTCTCGCGCCTGGTGTGGTCCTCAGCGGCGAACTTCTCCGCGTCGGTCACCATGCGGTCGATCTCGTCCTTCGACAGGCTCGTGCCGCCCGTGATCGTCATCGCCTGTTCCTTGCCGGTGGCGAGGTCCTTGGCGCTCACGTTCACGATGCCGTTCGCGTCGATGTCGAATGCGACCTCGACCTGCGCCATGCCGCGCGGCGCGGGCGGGATGCCCATGAGGTGGAAGCGCCCGAGCGACTTCACGGCCGGCGACATCACGGTCTCGGCCTCGCCCTGCAGCACGTGGATCTCGACCGTCGTCTGATTGTCGTCGGCGGTCGTGAAGATCTCGGACTTGCGGGTCGGGATCGTGGTGTTGCGCTCGATCAGCTTCGTGAAGATGCCGCCCTTGGTCTCGACGCCGAGCGTGAGCGGGGTCACGTCGAGCAACAGGATGTCCTTCACCTCGCCCTTGAGCACGCCCGCCTGGATCGCGGCGCCGACGGCCACTACCTCGTCAGGGTTCACGCCCTTATGCGGTTCCTTGCCGCCCGTGAGCGACTTCACGAGCTCCTGGATCATGGGCATGCGCGTGGATCCACCGACCAAGATGACGTGGTCGATCTGCTCGGCGGGCTTTCCCCAGTCGGCGATGGCCTGCTCGAACGGAACCTTGCACCGCTGCACGAGGTCGGCGGTCATACGCTCGAGCTCGCTGCGCGTGAGCTTCTGTTCCATGTGCAGCGGACCCTCGGCCGTGGCCGTGACGAACGGCAGGTTGATCGTGGTCTCGGCCACCTGGCTGAGCTCGATCTTCGCCTTCTCGGCGGCTTCCTTGAGACGCTGCAGTGCCATGCGGTCCTTGCCGAGGTCGACGCCGTGGGAGTTCTTGAACTCGGTAACGAGCCAGTCGATCACGCGCTGGTCCCAGTCGTCGCCGCCGAGCTGGGTGTCGCCGTGAGTGGCCTTGACCTCGAACACACCCTCGCCGATCTCCATCAACGAGACGTCGAACGTGCCGCCGCCGAGGTCGAACACGAGCACGGTCTGCTCGGTGTCCTGCTTGTCGAGGCCGTACGCGAGCGCGGCAGCGGTCGGCTCGTTGATGATGCGCAGCACCTCGAGTCCGGCGATCTGGCCGGCTTCCTTCGTTGCTTGGCGCTGCGCGTCATCGAAGTAAGCCGGCACCGTGACGACCGCCTGCGTGACGGTGTCACCGAGGAAGGCCTCGGCGTCGCGCTTCAACTTCAGCAAGATCTGCGCGCTGACTTCCTGGGGAGTCCACGCCTTGGCGTCGACGTCGAGCGACCAGTCCTTGTCGCCCATGTGGCGCTTGACCGACCTGATCGTGCGGTCGGGGTTGGTGATGGCTTGGCGCTTGGCGACCTCGCCGACCAGGATCTCGTTGTTCTTGGAGAAGCCCACGACCGACGGGGTCGTGCGACTTCCTTCTGCGTTCGGAACGACGGCGGGCTCGCCGGCTTCCAGCACGGCGACCACCGAGTTCGTGGTGCCGAGGTCGATCCCCACTGCTCGAGCCATGAAGGCTTCTCCTCTCGTTCGGCCGGATCTCTGGGAGGTTCCGCTCCCTCGGTCGGTAGGAACGCAGGATAGAACTTGAGTATTCCATTGACAAGTTTCTTGTTAGTGCAGATACCTGGCACCGCGAGAAAGCCTGCGCGGCAGGGACCTGCGTGAGTACCGATCGACCGACGAGCCGGTCGTCCGGCAGCCGCAGCCGTTCGCCCTCGTTCTAGTGGTCAAGGCGGGCGGGATATGTGCCGAAAAGGCACTAGAACCAACGGTCCCGACCGAAAGGAACGAATCCAGCTGTGAGCGTTCCACGCGAGCATGCACGCACCCTTACCCAAGGCGCCGACCAGACCGTGCTGAGCACGGTCGAATCGTTGATGCTCGATGAGCGCACACGCTGGGCGATGACCATCCACGACGGCCTGACCCAGTCGGTCACGAGCGCGATCCTCGAGCTGCAGGTGCTGCGCCACCGCATCGAGACCGACCCGGGCGCCGCGATGGACGCGCTCACCACCGTGGAGCAAGCGATCCGCAACGACCTGAGCGAGATCCGCGAGGTGCTGTTCCAGCTCGACGAGGGCCTGTTGCGCGAGGATCCCTCGTTCGTCACGTTCGTCAACGAGCTGGTGAACCGCTGGAAGTTGCCCGCTCGCATCACCATCGAGGGAGACCTCGATGCGGTGCCGACGGCGGTGCTGGAGACGGCGCACAGCGTGGTCGGGGAAGCGCTCGCCAACGCCGCCAAGCACTCCGGTTCCAAGGACGTGACCGTGAAGGTCGTCGCCGGGACGCAGGCGCTCCGGATCGAGGTCACCGACCGGGGCCATGGCCTCGCCGCGGTGACCGACGACGATCCCCATTTCGGGCTTCGCTTGCTTCGCACCCGTGTACACGAGATCGACGGCTCGATCGAGATCGAGTCGACCCCCGGACGCGGCGTTCGTGTGATCGCCGTGCTCCCCGTCGGAGGGCAAGGAGAAAGCTGATGAGGATCTTGGTCGTTGACGACCACGCGCTCGTGCGCCGTGGCATGAGCTATGTGGTGAAGGAAGGCTTCCCTGAGGCAGAGGTGGTCGAGGCGGAGAGCGCCACGGTGGCACTCGAAGCGCTGCGCGCCGACGCCAACGTCGACATCGCGCTCGTGGACGTGCGCATGCCAGATCTCGACGGCCTCGAGCTGCTCCGCGCGATCAAGGCCGAGTGGGCCGGCATCCCGGTGATCATGCTCTCCACCTACGAGAACGCTCCGTACGTGAAGCGCGCGCTCTCCGACGGCGCCTCCGGCTACCTATTGAAAGACGCCACGCCTGAGGATCTGTCGCAGGCGATCAACGTCGCGATGTCGGGAAGCGGCAACGTGCTCAGCCCTCGCGTGATCCAGAACCTCTTCGACGACCAGCTGGGCGGCAGCAGCGAGAACGGCCGGCGCAACGAGTACAGCCTGACCCAGCGCGAGAATGACATCTTGGCCCGGCTGGCCGAGGGACGATCGAACCGCGAGATCGCACAGTCGCTGTTCCTGTCGGAGAAGACGGTCAAGGCCCACCTGGCGTCGGTCTTCCGCAAGCTCGGCGTCACCAACCGCACACAGGCCGCGATGATGGCCGTGCAGATGGGTGTAGGGCCGATCCCCGGCGCGCTCGCGGTCAACGACTGACGCTCGCCGCTGCGGGGTTCTGGCTCCGGGATTCCATCTTGGGGTTCTAGCTTCGGGGTTTCGCGCGGCGACTTGGCCTGGACCTGCTGAGTTGGGCCTGCGACGGACTACGGAGGTCCCTGCCAAGTCGCCGCGGCGAAGCGTTGCGACAGAGGATCGCGCCCAGCGACTCAGGAACCGAAGTCGCGGTAGAACCGACTGGGCGTAGGGCCACGCTGGCCCTGGTACTTGTTGCCCGCCGAGCCGTAGGGCTTCTCGGCCTCGGTCGTGAGGGTGAAGAAGCTGATCTGGCCGATCTTCATGCCTGGGTAGAGCGTGATCGGCAGGTTCGCGACGTTGCTGAGCTCGAGCGTGAGGTAGCCATCCCAGCCCGGGTCGACGTAGCCGGCGGTCGAGTGGATCAGCAGGCCGAGCCGCCCGAGCGAGCTCTTGCCTTCGAGCCGTGCGACGAGATCGTTGGGCAATGCGACCCGTTCCAGGGTCGAACCGAGCACGAACTCCCCTGGATGCAGGATGAAAGCTTCGTCGGGCTTCGTCTCGACGAGCTCGGTGAGATCGGGCTGCTCCTGCTTGACGTCGATGTACGGGTATCGATTGTTCGCGAATACGCGGAACTGCGAGTCGACGTGCAGGTCGACAGACGACGGTTGGATGCATCGCTCGTCGAACGGATCGATCACGATGCGCCCGGCGTCGAGCTCCTCGCGGATCGTGCGATCGGACAAGATCATCGGTGCTGATGCTATCGGGTGCGTCTGGGGCTGCCGCCCCTACCCGCTACCCGCGACCGCGCTCGCCTTGACCCAGCGATCGAGGGTCGCTGCCGCCGCCCCCGAATCGATCGCCTCGGCCGCGAGCGAGATGCCAGCGGTGAGATCGTTCGCCCGCCCTGCCACCTCGAGCGCAGCCCCTGCGTTCAGCACCACGACGTCGCGCTTCGGTCCCGGCTCGCCCGCGAGCAGCGCTCGCACGATCGCGGCCGAGGCCACCGCGTCGCCTCCCTGCAGGTCGCCCATCGTCGCGCGCGCGAGGCCCATGTCGACCGGGTCGAGCGTGGTCTCGCGCACCGTCCCATCGCGCACTTGGTAAGTCGTGCTCGGACCGGTCGTCGAAAGCTCGTCGAGCCCGTCTTCACCGCGGAAAAGTGTCGCCCGGGTGCCGCGGCGCGCCAGCACCTCGGCCATCAGAGGAAGCATCCGAGCGTCGGAGCACCCCACCGCCTGCGCGAACGGTCGCGCAGGGTTCGTGAGTGGTCCGAGGAAATTGAACACCGTCGGCACCCGCAATTCGCGCCTCACGGGTCCGGCGTGGGCCATCGCCGGGTGGAACTTGGGCGCGAACAGGAACGCGATGCCGGCCTCGGCGAGGCAGCGCTCGACGCCTGAGGCATCGAGGTCGATCGTGACGCCGAGCGCCTCGAGCACGTCGGCCGAGCCGCAGTGCGAGCTCGCGGCCCGGTTGCCGTGCTTGGCGACCGGCACCCCCGCCCCCGCGACGACGATCGCCGATGCGGTCGAGATGTTGAACGTGCCGCTGCGGTCGCCGCCCGTGCCGACGATGTCGACCGCCGGCGCAGGAGTTCGAACCGGGTTCGCGAACTCGAGCATCGTGCGTGCGAGGCCCTCGACCTCGTCGGCGGTCTCGCCCTTGGTGCGAAGTGCCATGAGGAATCCGCCGATCTGGCCGGGCGTTGCCTCGCCGGCCATGACACGGCGCATCGCCTCAGCCGCCTCGTCAGCGTCGAGCGCCTCGTGGCGCACGAGCCGGGTGAGGGTGTGCGGCCAGAAGTCCGGGTCGGAGTCCGGGTCGGGATCACTGAGTGGCGGGCTCATCGCGGCCCGACGCTAGCAGGTGTCGCATCGGGCTCGGAAGCCGACCGACCCGCGGCTCGCACGCTCGCTACACTGGGGCTCCGCCGGCGGTCAGGCGGGTGCAAGCGGGTGTGGTTCAATGGCAGAACGTGAGCTTCCCAAGCTCGAGACGGGGGTTCGATTCCCCTCACCCGCTCTCATTTGGCGCCGCGAGAAGCGGCGCCTTTCGTGCGTTCAGGGGCGCTGGAGGTAACCCGGCGCGGTCGGACAGAGGTCCCTCAGCGGACACTGCTGACACCGCGGCGTCGGCGCCTTGCATATCTCGCGGCCCAGCCTGATGAACCCAACGTGTAACGGCGTGCGCAGCCCATCGGGCACGAGGTCGTGCAGCACGCGGTCGGCCTTTTCTGCGCTCGAGCTCGGCGGGATCAGCCCGAGTCGCTTCGTCACCCTGTGCACATGGGTATCCACCGGCATCGCGTCACGGCCGAGCGCGAAGCTCAACACGACCGCCGCGGTCTTCGGCCCGATGCCGGGAAGCGTCATCAGGTACTCCCGCGCATCGGCGTCGGTCATCGTGCGCAGACGCGAGAGGTCGAACTTGCCCTCGCGCTCGCGCACCTCGCGCAGGATCGCCTGGATGCGCGGCGCCTTCGAGTTCGCGAGCCCGCCACTACGGATGGCGTCGGCAACCGCACCCTCGCTCGCATCGACGATCATGGTCCAAGCGCCCGGGAACACCCGGCGGAGGCTCTCGAACGCCCGCTCGGCGTTCAGGTCGCTCGTGTGCTGGCTCAGCACCGTAAGCACGAGCTCGTCGAGCGGGTCGGCCGCGCGGGGTGGCTCGAGGGGGCCGAATCGCTTGGCAAGACGGTTCGCGATCGCGCGGATGCGACGACGGCCAGGTGGCTGCCATTCCCCAACGCCCGACGAGCCCGGGCGCCCCGCGGAGCTCACTGCTGGCCGCGCGCGCCGTTACGGAACTGCGTGAGCGAGGGCTCGAACCCGAGCGGGATGTTGTCGGTCGGACCGTTGCGGTGCTTCGACACGATCAGCTCGGCGAGCTTCTTCTTCTCCGGGTCAGCGTCATCGCGATGGATGAACATCACGATGTCCGCGTCCTGTTCGATCGCTCCGCTCTCGCGCAGGTCCGAGAGCTGCGGACGCTTGTCGGCTCGGGTCTCGGGGTTGCGGTTCAGCTGGCTGACCGCGATCACGGGGATCTCGAGCTCCTTGGCGAGCATCTTCAGTGACCGGCTGATCTCGGCGATCTCCTGCTGACGGGAATCAGGGCGGCGCCCCCCCATGCTCGGGTGCCCCATGAGCTGCAGGTAGTCGACGATGATCAGAGACAGCCCCTTCTTTCCGGTTCGCATGCGGCGAGCCTTGGCCCTGATGTCGACGATGTTCGTGTTGCCCGAGTCGACGATCGACAGCGGCGCGTCGTGCAGCACCTCGGCCGCCTGCACGACCGCCTGCCAGTCGTTGGGACCGACACGCTTGTTGCGGATGCGATCCCACGGCACTCGCGCCTCGGCGCAGAGCAGGCGCATGCCGATCTCCCAGCGCGACATCTCGAGGGAGAAGATCGCGACCGAGTTGTTCGCCACCGCGATGTTGCGCGCCATGTTCACCGCGAGTGAGCTCTTGCCCATGCCCGGTCTGGCCGCGAGCACGATCAGGTTTCCCGGCTGCAGGCCCGAGGTGAGGTTGTCGATGTCGATGAACCCCGTGGGCAACCCGGTGTAGGCCGACTCGCGTGTTTGGATGGACTCGAGGTCGAGCATGGCCTGGTCGACCAGGTCTCGCAGCATCGCCATCTCGTCACGATCCTCGCGGCGCGCGACCTCGTAGATGCGTTGCTCGGCGTCGTCGGCCACGGCCTCGGCGTCGTCGGTCGATGCGTAGGCCCGCTCCATGATGTCGGCGGCCGCGGAGATCAGCCGGCGACGCAGCGCCGCCTTCGACACGATCTCGGCGTAGTAGCCGGCGGAAGCCGGGGTGGGCACTTCGTTGGCCAGGTCGGCCAGATAGAGGCGGCCTCCGATGTCCTCGAGCGATCCGTCGCGCTCGAGCGCCACCGCCGCCGAGACGATGTCGACCGGCTCGCCGCGCGCGAACAGCCCACGCAGCGCCGCGTAGATGCGCCCGTGGACCGAACGGTAGAAGTCGTCGGCCTCGAGGATCTCGACGACGTCGGCGACGGCCTCGTTCGACAGGAGCATCGCGCCCAGCACCGAGGCCTCAGCTTCCATGTTATGCGGCGGAAGCCTGTGCCCCTGGCCAGCGGGCAAGCGTCGAACATCGTCGGCCGTGCGCGCCATCTACCGGTCCCCCTCAGAGTCCCCGCCGCCGGCGGACCCGATCCCCAACTCAGGGACGCTACGCCCGCTCGCGGCAGCGCGACAGTGGACAACCGCGGTGGATTGTTCCGGTGCAGGTCGCGAGCCGAGATTGATTGTCACTCCACCTCTGACCTGCGCTTTCCACATGTGGATAACCATGTGGAAGATTGTGGATCACACGTGTGACATTCCGACCCGGGATCGGCCGGACGCGGTTCGCCGAACCGCCATCGAAGCCCCGTGCCCAACAACGACAGAGGCCGGGCGCGAGGCCCGGCCTACGGTCGGTGATGCGAGAGGGATGGATCGGGTCAGCCTTCGGGCACAACCTCGACGGTGATGACCGGGTCGACCTGATGGAACAGGTGCACCCGCACCTCGTGCGCGCCGATCGAGCGGATCGGCTCGTCGAGGTGCACGTCGCGTTTGTCGACCGTCACGCCTTGGTGCTGCGTGGCGATCGCGTCTGCGATGTGCTCAGCCGTGACCGACCCGAAGAGCTTGCCTTCGTCGCCGGCCCGAGCCTTGACCTGGATCGAACCGCCCGAGATGAGGTTCGAGGCGATCGCCTCGAACTCACCCTTGTGGGCGTACTGACGCCGCTCGTGTGCGCGCCGCAGGTTGTCGGCCTGCTGCGTGGCGCCCTTGTGCGCCTTGACCGCCATAGAACGAGGGAACAAGAAGTTCCGCGCATAGCCACCGGCAACCTCGACCACGTCTCCGGGATCTCCGAGCTTGTCGACGGGCTTCTGGAGGATGACCTTCATCGGCTCGAATAGGGCAGCAGCGCCATCTCGCGCGCGTTCTTCACGGCCGTGGCGACGTCACGCTGGTGCTGCACGCAGTTGCCCGAGACACGCCGGGCTCGGAGCTTGCCCCGCTCGCTCACGAACTTGCGCAGCGTGATCACGTCCTTGTAGTCGACGTAGTCGATACGGTCCTTGCAGAACACGCAGAATTTGCGCTTTCCCTTCTTCTGCCAGGCCTTCTCGTCCTTGTCGCGGCGGCGCTTCGGGCCTTCCCTCTTCTTCGGTGGCATTACAGCGGTGTCTCCTCTTGGTCAGTGCCTCCGCCGGCGTCAGTGCCTCCGCCGGCGCCAACGGGTGCGGCCACGCGCTCGCCCCAGTCACCGCCGTTGGAGTTGCTGCTCGAGCGAGACTGGCGCTCGACGCGCGCTGTGGCCCATCGCAGGCTCGGGCCGACCTCGTCGGCTTCGATCTCGATCGCGGAGCGCTTGTCGCCGTCCTGGTTCTCCCAAGAGCGGTAGTTGAGCCGGCCGGCCACCACCACGCGCGTGCCGCGTGTGAGCGACTCGGCCGCGTTCTCGCCGAGGCTGCGCCAGCAGTTGACGGAGAAGTACGACGCCTCGCCGTCCTTCCAGCCACCGGAGCCGTCTGGCATGCGGCGGTTCACAGCGATCCGGAACTTGCACACCGCGGCCCCGTTGGGCGTGTACCGCAGCTCAGGGTCGTCGGTCAGGTTGCCCACCAGCGTCACCTGGTTGTCGCTCGCCATGTCACGTCACCACCTTGTCGGTGTCGCACCCGCCGCGCGTATGGCTCACGCGGGGGTGGGGGAAGCATCTGTTTGAGTGTCGGGCTCGATCGATCGCGGTCGCCCACCGCGAGCCTCGGCTCGCTTGGCGTGGCGCCCCTTGGCCGGTAACGCGATCACCTTGTGTCGGATGATCTCGTCGGCCAGGTTCAGCACGCGATCAAGCTCGGTCTGGCTCGTCGGCTCGGCCGTGAACGAGACCACCACGTAGTAGCCCTCGTTCGCATGGTCGATCTCGAACGCGAACCGACGACGGCCCCAGCGATCGATGTTGGAGACCTCACCACCGTCGGTGGATACCACCTTGGTGATGCGATCGACCGCCGTCGAAACAACTTGCTCGTCGGATTCGGCGGGCAGGATAAGCATGACTTCGTATTCCCTCAACCAGTCACCTCCTCTGGTCTGGACGGCCCCCTCTCGAGAGGGAGCAGTAGGGACTTGAGGGTCGCCCAGCAGTGTACGAGAACGATTCGAACGCTAGCACCAGGGTCCGACACGGCTGCGCGAAGGGAAGCTTCGAGGCTTCCGCGCCGTTAGAATGCAACGACTGCCGTGCACTTGAAGGAGGCGCGAGCGATGCCCGACCGGACCGTTTCCATCCACGACCTCAAGGCGTGGAAGGGTGAGCAGCGACGCTGGGTCATGCTCACCGCGTACGACTTCCCCACCGCCAAGATCCTCGACCGAGCCGGCGTGCCCGTGCTGCTCGTCGGCGACTCACTGGGCCGCAACGTCTTGGGCTACGAGAACGAGCTTCCCGTCACGATGGACGAGATGCTTCACCACGTGAAAGCCGTCGCTCGCGGCGCCGAGCGCGCGATGGTGGTTGGCGACCTTCCGTTCATGAGCTACCAGGCCTCGATCGATGATGGCGTGCGAAACGCCGGGCGCCTCGTGAAGGAAGGCGGCGCCCACGCGGTGAAGCTCGAAGGCCCCCAGCTCGACCTCGTGCACCGACTCACCGAGATCGGCATCCCGGTGATGGCTCATGTCGGGCTCACGCCGCAGGCCGTGCACGGTCTCGGTGGCTACAAGGTGCAGGGTCGTGGCGAGGCCGCGCAGAAGGTGCTGGAACAGGCCGTGCAGCTCGAGAAGGCGGGCGCGTTCTCGATCGTGCTCGAAGCGATGCCCTCAGAGCTCGCCGGGGAGATCACCGGGTCGGTGCAGGTCCCGACGATCGGCATCGGCGCCGGCGCGGATACCGATGCCCAGGTGCTCGTGATCAACGACCTCCTCGGGCTGACCGAGCATCCGCCGAAGCTCGCGAAGGCCTACGCCGACCTGCGCGGCGCCATCACCGACGCGGTGACGCGTTTCACGAGCGACGTGGAAACCGGCGCCTTCCCGGACGAAGATCACTCGTACTCGTAGCGCTCGTCAAGCCGCCATTCGCTCCGAGAGATTCGAGCTGGTCGTCGACGCGCAGTTGCGGCCGGTGAGCAGGCAGCCGCGAACGAGGCCCTCGAGTGTGTCTTGGTCCCACGTGTTCCAGAAGTCCGCGTGGAGCGAATGACCGTTCGCGGTGCCAAGCATCTGGTCGGACGAGAGCACGTAACCACGAGCGTCGCTCACGTCGAACGTGATGTGGATCTTCAGGGTGGGCAGCGCGACCGGATGCGAATCGGGACACCGCTTGCCGACGCGGTACGTCATGTGCGAGCGATGATCCGGGCTGTCGAGCCGGAAGCCGTCCCAACACGACGGAAACGTGAGGCTCGCCTTGAGGTTGCCTTGCCCGGTGCAGTCTTGGGGCGAGGCGAACCATTGCCCGTTCGCACATCCCCAGCCCAGGAGATCCTCGATCCCTGTGCGAAGCGTCGGATATCCGGCGATCATGCGCAGGTCGGGCGGGAAGGCTCGAACCGGATCGTCCCCGAGCGCCCGGTAGTAGGCGATCTGCGAGATGGTGCGAACCGCCTGGCCGTCGGGCGACACGAGCGCAGGGGCCCAATAGCCGGCGGTGTCCCGGGAGAGGCGGCACGACGATGTCGATCCGACCATCGAGCTGTAGGTCGAGTGCGCGTTGGTCCCGGTTGAGCCGAAGAACTGGTGCAGATGTGTTACGCCGGGTGCTCCCGGCGACACGATCGGATCGTCCGACGCCTGGTGTGAGAGCCGGCATCGGATCGAGAAGAACCCTTCGGCCCGAGCGCGCGCTGGTGCGACGATCGCGAACGACGCAACGAGCATGATCACGCCCGTCGCGCAGGCGAGTGCTTGGCGGCGCCATGGGAACGAAGTGCTGAGGTGGTTCATCGGTTCCCCCTCCCGGTTCGAGGCCGGTCTCCGGATCGCTCTCGCGCAGGCGCGAGAGCTCGAGCGACCTCCTTTGGGACAGCATCGGGATGCAGCGCACGTCGAGAACAGTCGTCACAAGGCCAGAAGATCCCGGGAACGACGAACGACTTTCGGCTCCCCCCAACGCCGTCGTCCCTACAGCGCGGTGCGGCTTCTACACTCTCGTCGTGTCACTCGACCCCACCGACGCCCTGCGACAGCGGGCTGACCTCGTCTCGATGATCGCGCATGAGCTGCGGGGGCCTATCACCACGATCAAGGGCATCGCGGCGACCTCGCGCACCCACTTCGCCGCGCTGAGCGACGAGGACAAGCTCGAGTTCCTCGAACTGATCGAGCAGGAAGCAGCGCGCATGCTCGAGGTGGTCGGGCAGGTCTCTCTCGCGATGAAGCTCTCAGCCGGAGTGCTCATGATGCAGACCGGTCCAGCCGACCTCGCCGCGATCGTTCGCGAGGGGGTGAGTGCGGCCGGCCTCGACGCCGATCGACCCTTCGAGCACGACCTCGACGACATCACGATCGAGGGCGATCACGCGCGCCTCGTCGAGGTCGTGCGTCAGGTGATCCGCAACGCCGGCGCCTATTCGCCTCCCGGTGAGCCGATCGGCGTCGCACTGCACGCCTCAGGCGACAACGCGGTGATCGAGTTCGTCGATCGGGGGCCGGGCATCCCCGAAGACAAGCGCGACCACTTGTTCACGACCTTCCCGAACTGGCGGCCTGCGGGCTACGAGGAGGTGCAAGGAACCGGGCTCGGCTTGTTCATATCGAGGGGCATCGTCGCCGAACACCAGGGGGAGATATCCATCGAAGACGCGCCGGGCGGGGGTACCATGCTGCGCATCCGGCTTCCGCTGAAAGGGACCGAACGTGGGTGAGCGCAACACGGTCACGCTGTTGATCTGCGACGATCACAAGATCCTCACCGACGCGCTCGCGACCGTGGTCGGTCTCGACGATAGTCTCGAGCTCGTCGCCGACCCCGTGCACGACGCCGAGACCGCGATCGAGGTCTGCAGCGAGATGCTTCCCGACGTCGTCTTGATGGACATCGTCTTCAAGGGCGGCGGGCTGAGCGGCATCGACGCGACCCGCAAGATCAAGGAAGTCTCGCCCAGCACGAAGGTCGTGATCATGACCGCGCACGATGACGACCGGCTGCTGGTCGAGGCTGTGGAGGCCGGCGCGTCGGGCTTCCTCGGCAAGGACGAGGCGGCGCAGGAGCTGCTCTCGGCTGCCAAGGCCGCCGCCGACGGTGAGGTGCTGATCGACCCGGCCACGCTCACGCGACTGCTCGCCCAGGTCGCGCGCGAACGCCAGATCCTTCGGGAAGCCACGATGCTGCTCGACGACCTCACCGACCGCGAGCGAGAGATCCTGCAGCTGCTCGCCGAGGGTATGCGCAACGACGACATCGCGGCCAAGCTGTTCATCAGCCCGCAGACCGTGCAGACCCACGTACGTAACATCCTCGGCAAACTTCGGGTGCACTCGAAGCTCGAGGCCGTGGCGTTCGCCGTGAAGCATGGCGCGATCACCGTCTGAGGCGCTATCCGTGCCCGCCATCGAGGCGCGGTCTCCTACCCGAACCTCGGTACGCAAGATTACCGCTGCGTGAGCATGAAGCAGCGGGCTCGCCGGCCGATGATTAGGGCAGACACGGAGAGCCACCACCCCCTCGGTGGCTCTCCCAACGAGCGAAGGGCCCGAGTCCACCCCTCCCGGACTCGGGCCCTTTTCCATGTGCGGGCGGCGCCACCGACATGTGGACGTTCAGCGCTCGCTCATCGCTCGGGAAGGGCGCTGCGCCTGAGCTTGCCTGCCGGGGTGCGCGGCAACCGATGCACGAGCACGACCTCGCTGGGCGCCTTGTGCCGGGCGATGCGCTCGCTCGCATGGTCACGCAGCTCCTGCGCCGATGGCGCCTCGTCGATCGAGCGGGGAACGACGAACGCCACGACCTGCTGCCCCCACTCGGGGTGCGGCCGGCCGGCCACCGCCACCTCGGCCACCTTCGGGTGCGACTCGAGCGCGCGCTCGACCTCCAGAGGCCAGACCGTCTCGGCGCCGGTGCGGATCGCGTCGTCGAGGCGCCCCGCCACTGCCAGCCGGCCTTCGTCGTCGATCGATCCGGCGTCGGCGGTGCGAAACCACCCTCGCACATCGAACGCCGCGCCGGTCGCTGCGGAGTCACCGCGGTAACCCTGCATCAGGGTCGGTCCGCGCAGCTCGATGCCTCCGGCCTCACCGTTGGGCTTCCCGGTCCCGTCGCCGATCCTGACCTCGGTGCCCTGGAACGGCTGTCCCTCGTACACCACGCCCCCGCATGACTCGGTGAGGCCGTAGGTCTCGACGATCGTGGCGCCGAGCGCCTCGGCGGCGGCGCGCAGGCCTGGGTCGAGCGGCCCGCCTCCTATGAGCAACACGCCGAACCGGCCGAGGTCGGCCCCCTCGCGCACGAGCCGGGCGACCATGGTAGGCACGAGCGAGACCGTCGACCCAGACTGCGACTCGCGAACGAGCCGGGTGGCGTCGAACCGCTCGTGCACCACCACGGGCACCTGGTCGATCTCACTTCGCACGAGCGTGAGCAGACCGCCGATGTGCGCGGGAGTGAGGCAGCTCGCGAACCGCCGGCTCACGTCGTGACCGGCTGCCGCGAGCGCCGCGCGAGAGCCGACGACCGCGGCGATCACCGCATCGCGCGCGAGCTCCACCAGCCTGGGAGCACCGCCCGTGCCCGACGTCGCCATCACGATGGCCACCTCGTGGTCAACGGGCTCGGCGCCCGCGTACACGGTGGAACCGCCGCCCGCGCCGAGCACGGCGGCCGGACGTGCGAGGTCGAGCAGGCGACGGCGTTCCGACTCGGGGAGGCGTTCGTCGAGCGGCATGAACGCGATGCGCTCGGACCAGAGCCGGTGCAGCAGCGGCACCCAGGCCGGGCCTGGCGGCACGGCGACCGCGAGCAGCTCACCGGGCGCGACCGCGAGCGAATCCTTAGGCCCGGGATCCATGCTCGGTGAGACTACGGCGCTATCCCGGCGGTATGCGCCGGTCCCTCACGAGGAAGTCGACCGAGGCGATCTCGCGGTAGACGTCGGTGAGCAGGTAATAGGCGGTGTAGCGCCCGGGCGGGAGCGGCCACGGACCGTACTCCCGCTCGTCGAAGGTCACCGTACCCTCGACGGCCGCGCGTGTGTAGCGGTAGGCGATGTAGTAGTCGACGAGCGGGTCGCCCCCGCGCTCGTAGAGCCCGATCCAGTCGAAGCGGTTCGCGGGCGCTTGGGTGAACGAGATCTCGATCGGCTCACCCACGTCGAAGCGCCACACCGAGCCGAGCGAAGGTGGCGCGTCGACCCCGCGCACCCAGAAAGGAGTACGAGCGAGCTCGGCGTCGGCGCCGTCGACCAGGGCGACGTCGTAGGCGCCGGGGGCGAGCGCACCCGTCGGGAACGTCACCACGCCGTCGACCAGGGCGCCCGGCGGGGTGCCCTGCGAGTCGATCACGTCGGTCACCGGGTTCCCGCCCGAGGGCACGATGCGCACCCGTTCCCCGGCCCCTCCCGGCGCGTGGTAGGTCACGTCGAGCGGGCGGCCGATCTCGACCAGCAGCGGCGCCGGCGACACCATGACCCCAGGCGTTCCCGGGGTGACGTCGAACGTCGAGATCACTGCTCGGTGGTCCGATCCCCAAGGCTCGACCGAGATCCCGACCTCGGGGCCGCCTCGTTCGCCGACGAGCTCGCTCGAAGTCGCGGTCGCGGGGCCAGCCGACCAGATCTGGTCGATACGGTCCTGCGGGGAGTCGCGGCGAGGGTTCCAACTGGTCTCGGAATGTGGACGCCCTGCCGGCCACGTGAGTCCCTCGTCGGCCACGGGGTCCGGGTGCACGACCCGCCACGAGTCCGTGAAGCCCTTGCGAGACATGAGCTTCGTGACGGGCCACACGACCGGGAAGCGCACCTGCGGCCGGAGTCCGACCGCGGCTTGTGTCCAATCCTCGTGCGAGGGCGAGTTGAAGTCGCCCACCACGAACGTCGGGATGCCCGCGCCGGCGAGTCCTGCGGTGGCCCGCATGAACGGTCGCAGGTCGGGAACTCGCACCGCGCGCTCGGTGCGGAGCACCTTCTGCTTGCTCCAGCCGTCGAGCAGCCGACGAGGTCCGTAGTCGCTCGAGGCCAGGTGCAGGTTGCTGACCGCGACGACGTTGCCGGGCGCGAGCTGCACGAACACGTAGCGTCCGCCGGACCCGGGCGCGTCGACGATCGGATAGCGCGAGACGATGTCGAGGCGGCGGCTCACGTAGTCGTAGCCGGTGAGGCGCCCGAGCCGCGCGACCTTGCCGTAGGACTCGTTGAACGCCACGACGTCGGCGTCGGCGCGACGAATCGCCGTGAGGATCTTCTCGAGGTCGACGACCGTGCCGCCGTACTCGATGTTGAACGTCATGATGCTGATGCTGGAGGGCACGACGACCCCCGCAAGTGCGGGGACGGGCGGGACGGTCGTCGGCAGGGTGAGCGCGGTCGCGAGAACGACGGTCGTCGGCCACCGGAAGCGTCGCTTCACAGGCACGCTCGGAACCTAGCACCACGCGCGTCCGGTCCGATAGCCTCACGGTCAGATGAGTGACGCCACCCACGAACCCGAACGAACGGTCGCGCCGGCCGCCGAGTGGGCTAGCGACGGCGAGTGGCGCGACATCCGCTACGAGACGGCCGAGGGCATCGCGAAGATCACGATCGACCGCCCTGAGGTGCGCAACGCCTTCCGCCCGGCGACGACGACCGAGCTGATCAGGGCGTTCGACCGCGCGCGCGACGACGCGTCGATCGGCGTCGTCGTGCTCACGGGGCAGGGGTCGCTCGCGTTCTGCTCCGGTGGTGACCAGAAGATCCGAGGCGATGACGGCTACGTCGACGAGCAGGGCGTCGGCCGCCTCAACGTGTTGGACCTGCAGATCCAGATCCGTCGCATGCCGAAGCCCGTGATCGCGATGGTGGCGGGCTACGCGATCGGCGGCGGCCACGTGCTGCACCTCTGCTGCGACCTCACCATCGCCGCCGACAACGCGCGCTTCGGCCAGACCGGCCCTCGCGTGGGGTCGTTCGATGGCGGCTACGGCATCAACCTGCTCGCCCGCCAGATCGGCGAGAAGCGCGCCAAGGAAGTCTGGTTCCTCTGCCGCCAGTACGACGCTGCGACCGCGCTCGACTGGGGGCTCGTGAACGCGGTCGTGCCGCTCGAAGAGCTCGAGCGCACCACCGTTGAGTGGTGCCGCGAGATGCTCGCCTACTCGCCGCTCGCACTCCGCCTGCTGAAGGCCGGATCCAACGCCGGCACCGACGGCCTGGCGGGCGTGCAGCAGCTCGCCGGCGACGCCACACTCCTTTATTACATGAGTGAAGAAGCGCAGGAAGGTCGCGACGCCTTCCAACAGAAGCGCGCGCCCGACTTCTCGCGGTTCCCCAAACGCCCGTGACCGAGCCGCCCCGCTCCTCGACCTATGGTCCGGGTCTGACTCCAGGGGGCACCCGCACCTCGCTCGGCGATTGGTGGCGCGGCGCTCGGCCTCGCACCCTCGGCGCGGGCCTCGTACCGGTGGTGCTCGGCACCGCCACTGCCGACGAGATCGTCTGGTGGCGCTTCGCAGCCGCGCTCATCGTCGGAGCAGGACTCCAGGTCGGCGTGAACTACGCCAACGACTACTTCGACGGCTCGCGTGGGGTCGACACGCGCGAGCGCCTCGGGCCGCCTCGGCTGACCGCCAGCGGCGCCGCCTCGCCGCGCGCCGTGCTCACGGCCGCGCTGATCGCCCTCGGCGCTGCCGCGGTCGCCGGGCTCGCCCTGGCGCTCGCCACCGAGCCGGTGCTGATCCTGTTCGTCGGCGCGCTCGCGCTCGTGGCCGCAGTCCTCTATAGCGGCGGCCCGCGACCCTACGCGGGCCTCGGACTCGGTGAGCTGATGGTCTTCGTCTTCTTCGGGCTGATGGCCACGGCCGGCACCGCGTTCGTGATGGTCGAGACCGTGCCCGCCCCGGCGTGGTGGGGCGGCGCGACGCTCGGCTTCCTGGCCGTCGCGATCCTCGTGGCCAACAACCTTCGCGACATCGCGACCGACGAGGCGAGCGGCAAGCGGACGCTCGCGGTGCGACTCGGCGACCGCGCGACGCGTCGTCTGTACCGAGTGACGGTCGTCGTCGCGTTCGCCACGATCGCCCTCGGCGTGATCGTCGACATCGCCTTCGAAGGCGCGGGGCTTCCGCAGTGGGGGCTGTTCGGTCTCGGCGCGTGGGTGCTCGCGATCCGCCCCATGGAAGCCGTCGGGTCAGCGACCGGGCGCGACCTGATCCCGGTGCTCACGGGCACCGCCGCGACCCATGCCGCGTGCGGCCTGCTCATGGCGCTCGGCCTCGTGCTCGCCCACGCCGCGTGATGGGCATCGCCGAGCTCAACCTCGAATGCGCCTGGGCGCTGGTCGACGGGCTGGTCGCCGGCGGGGTCCGACACGCGTGCCTCTCGCCCGGCTCGAGGTCGACCTCGCTCGCGCTCGCGCTGGCGCGCCATCCCGACGTCGAGCTGCACGTGCATCTGGACGAGCGCTCGAGCGCGTTCTTCGCGATCGGACTCTCGCGCGCGACGCGCACCCCGGTCGCGATCGCGTGTACGAGCGGCACCGCCGCCGCCGAGTTCCTGCCGGCCGTGGTGGAGGCCTCGCAGTCGCGGGTTCCGCTCGTCGTGCTCACGGCCGACCGGCCCCCTCGTCTGCGGGGCACCGGCGCGAACCAGACGATCGATCAGGTCGGCCTCTACGGCTCGTACGTGCGCGGGGCGCTCGACCTTCCGGTGCCGGAAACAACCGGCCAAGACGCGTGGTGGCGCCAGGCCGCCCGCGAAGCCCTCGAAGCCACCCGGTCGGACCCCGTCGGCCCGGTGCACGTGAACTGCCCCTTCGAGGAACCGCTCAGCCCGTCGTCCGCCGTGGATCTGCCGGCTCCCACGGGCGAGCGACTCGAACTTTCGACGCGCCCAGAGGCCGAGCTCACCGAAGAGGAAGCCGACAGGCTCGCCGCGATGGTCTCCGGCGCACGCGGCGCCGTGGTGATCGGCGGCTGGCCGGGCGGCCTCTCGGGCGAAGCGGACTACTGGTCACAGACGCTCGGCTGGCCGGTGATCGCCGAGCCCGGCTCGACCGCGCGCCTGCCCGGCATATCACTGGCCGCCGGCCAGCTGCTGATCGGCGACACGGCCTGGATCGAGCAGCACACGCCGGAAGTCGTGATCCAGCTCGGAGCCGCGCCCACGAGCCGCGCGACCCAAGCGTTCGTGGCTTCCGCGGAGCGGCTCGTGGTTGCCGACCGATGGCACCTCGACGCCGACCCCGAACGCCAGGCGAGCTGGCGCCTGGCCGTCGACGCCGATGCCCTCGGGCGCGCCCTCGCCAGTCGTCCGATCGACCAGCACGGCGCGATCACCTACGTCGGGGCGCTCCCTCCCCCCGAGCAGGCTGCGGACCTGATGAACCGCCGCCTGCACCCGGCGGCCACCGACTGGACCGATGCCTGGCGCGGTGCCGCCGACCGCGCTCGCGCGGCGCTCGACAGCTTCCTCGACGGCATCGACGAGCCGTTCGAGCCGCGCATCGCCCGTGACGTGGCGGCGTGGATCCCCGACGGCGGCACGCTGTTCGTGGGCAACTCCACCCCGATCCGCGATCTCGACCTCGCGATGGCGCCACGGGGCGGGCTGCGAGTGCTCGGCAATCGAGGCGCGAGCGGCATCGACGGGCTCGTCTCGACCGCGCTCGGGGTAGCGGCGAGCGGACCGCGCAGCGGTCCCGCCGAGAGGTCCGAGAACCAGCCCGTCGTGGCGCTGATCGGCGACCTCTCGTTCCTGCACGACCTGGGCGCCGTCGCCTGGAACGCCCGGCGAGGCATCGACCTCACCGTCGTGGTCGTGCGCAACGGCGGCGGCGAGCTCTTCTCCTTGCTCCCCCAGCGGGAGCTGCCCGAGCACCGAAACCTCTTCGTGACTCCCCACGAGGCCGACATCGGAGCGTTGTCACGAGCAGCCGGGGTAGGACACACCTTGGTCGAGCGCGCGGCAGAGCTCGAGCCGGCCTTGGCCGCCGCGTCGAAGGGGGCTCTGCAGATCATCGAGGTGGCGGTCAATCCCGAGCGCGTGCTCGCGCTGCGCGCCGAGATGCGGGAAGCGATCTCCGCAGCGCTCGACCACGCTCGGTAGCGCATCACCTCATCACCGCCACCGTCAGCCGATAGGGGTTCTCCCCCGCGCCAAGCGGGTGACTCCCAACGGACGGAAGCTCGCGACCATCGCCCGATGTGAGCACCTGATGCCGCGCTCTACGGTCCCGCCATCACTCGATTGAGGGCCGCAGTGAGGCGA
>JBBEAY010000009.1:0-7956 GCA_040882605.1 Actinomycetota bacterium | reverse complement strand
TTTCGACCGGCGTTTCTGGCCGCTAGGTGTTCGCCATTTGGACCGGCGTTCTTACTTGGCCGAGCGCGCGCTTGCCTCAGCTTCCGACCACATCGTTCCCTCGCTCGATGAGCCGCGGGCAGACTGCGCCCAGCGCGCACTCATCACACGTCGGCGCTCGTGGCCTGCACCAACGCTGACCGATGACCCAAGCGGGAGGATCGAGGGCGCCCGGAAGCTCCGGGTACAGGCGTCGGGCCGCATCGATCATCAACCTGGACTCGTCACCGGAGACCAGGCCGGTCCGCAGGAAAACCCGTCGAAGGTGCACGTCGACGGCGACGTCGCAATCCTGCATACCTTGTATGTCCTCGTCGCGGCATCGCCAGAGGAGCATCAACGTCATCGCGGCCTTCTTCTGACTGATGCCGATGAAGTCGTCGAGACGGTCTCGTACCACTGCGGCGGTCTGACCACGCCAGATGTTGCCGGCTGCGCCTCCGTACTCGTCCAACACCTTGCGCGCTGCCGACACCACCCAGGCGGGCAGCTTCTTCACGTATCGGTGCAGGGCCGGAGGTCCGGCGATCGCTGCACGCACTCTCTCCGGCTCGGCGGCGATCAGACCCGGGTCCAGATGGCCGAGTCGTTCTCGCAGCACGAGAGGAGCGCGCCATGCCCGCCCGTACGGCACTCCTTGATCGAAGAGCACTGCCAGTAGGAAGGCGAAGTCGTCTTCCCGCACGAATCGGTCGGCTTCCTCGTCGGCGGTGAGCTGCACCACGCCGCGCTGGAGGGGACCGTTCGACCGTTCCTCGAAAGCGATGAGCTCGAGCACCACTGCACGTTGGATCGTGTCGTCGACCGGATCGAAGGATCCACGTGGCGACGCCCGGGGCGCTCGTTCGTCGGCTCTCATCTCGCTGGTGGCCGATGCGACACGCGGTCGGGTCGCTGACCGGGTGCTGAGCCCTCGACCGGGACGTGCGGCGAGCGCGAACGTCACCCAACCGGTGGCGTCGTCCTCGGGCAGCTTCACGGCGAGGCATCGAGGGCTATAAGGGGCGTCGATCGCGTCGCGATGTTGGACGATCTCGAGCCCCTCGAGCCCCTCGAGGCCGGGCGGGAGCGCGGAGCGGTCGCGTACCACCTTCCGGTCGACGCCCTTGATGCGAGACACGAGCGATCGCGACGTCGCGTGATCGTCGGTGCCCACGCCTTCGGCGACCGGTTGACCGCCGATCCACACGACGGAGTGCGCACGCATGCGACCGTAGACCGTGCGCTCACCGAGGCCGTATCGGAACCGCACCGTCTCAGCCGAGGCTTCCGCTGTGCCTTCCCATCCCCGCTCGAAGTGCTCGAGCGCCTCGGGCCACCGGAAGGTGAAGGGCCCGATCTCCTCGACCTCGAGCAGCCGGACGGTCACAGGTGACCCCTTTGCTTGTACCAGCGCAGACGCTCGCCTTGGCGAAGGCCGGCGAGCGGCAGCTCGATCGTCGCTCCCGATCGCCTCAGACCGGCCGACAGGCCGAAGCCCTCGTACGCGGCGCCGGCGTGGATCTCGAAGATCGTCTCACGCATCGAGGGACCTAACTCCTCTGTCAGCTCTCCGAGCACCCGCTCCGCCCACGTTCGGCGTTCAGCGACCGACGCGTTGGAAAGCGTCCTCTCGTAGGGCTCGAGGACGCGGTCGGGCGGCACGAGGCCATGGAGCGCGGAGAGGATGTACCAGCGGTTGGAGGACCGCTCCACCGCGTGCCGCGCACTCCTGAACAGCGCCGAGGTGTAGAGGTCTTCAGCCGGCGCAGCGTGATCCAGTTTGGACTTCACACAGCTCACGAGCCCGATCCTCATCGCCCCCTCTCGTCGGCAACCTCGATCCGAGCATAGGGTCGGGCTGTGACGAGCACCAAACGGGATCCCCAGCCCAGGATCGAGACTCGGCCAGCCGTGACCCGCCGTCGCATCCAGAGACTCGAGCGGTACATGGAGGCGAACGTCCTCAACGACCACAAGTTCATCTGTCGCCACTACGACGAGTGCCTGGCTTCGACGAAAGGTCGCGGCAGGTTCCATGAGGGGCAGCTCTCTCACGTCGGGCACCGTTACGACCTTGTTCGCAACGGCAAGCCGTTCCGCATCGTGGTGGTGGGGCAGGAGTATGCGGCTCGCACCGGAGCAGGGCGCCTCATGAGACCGGGCGTCTCGCTCGACGAGCGCTACTCGATGATCCGCGACGGAAGTGGTGCCGACGCCCGCTATTACGCCGACAGCCAACATCCGCCCCGGAATCCTCACATGCGCGGTACGACGTCGGCCCTCCGCATCCTCTTCGGAGGCGAACCAGGGAGCGACTACGAAGGCGAGTGGGTAAGTCCCGAGCGCGGCCGGCCGTTTCACATGTTCGACGGGTTCGCTCTCGTGAACATCCTTCTGTGCTCAGCCCTCGATGCCAAGAACAATGGCGCATCGACCGCGGTGATGCGCGGCAACTGCTTGGAGCACTTCCGCGCCTCTCTCGAGATCCTGCAGCCCACCATCTTGGTTCTTCAGGGCGTCGGCGTGAGGCGATGGATCACTCCAGTCCTCGAGGAAGTGCGTTCGCTTCGAGGCGGCCTCGAGGAAGCTCTTGTAGCCGGTGGTAGGACCATCGTGTGCGCACTGTCGCACCCCGCGGCTCATGGCTCGGTGAGATGGGGCGACAACCTCGAGGCCCCGTATCTGGTCTCCACGGTTGAACCCAAGCTTCGCGAGGTTCTTCGTCGAGCGGGGTGATGGGCTGATGAACGATCTGGCAGACGTCTCGAACGTGGCCACCGAGCTGATCTCGTCGGTCGTGGAAATCGAAATCGCTCGGCGCTTGCCCGATGAGGGTGGCCTCCCGGCTTCCCCCGGGTTCTACGCTTGGTGGGCCAGGATGAACGCCATCGAGGGCGTGCCACTGAGTCCTCACCCGAACCACCAGCAGAGCGGTCTCCTCTACGTCGGGATCGCACCTGCGCGTGCCACGTCATCGCAGACGCTCAGGACCCGCGTCGTCGGGAACCATCTGTCCGGGAACCTTGGCTCGAGCACGTTCCGGCTGACCCTGGCCGCCCTGCTCCGCGAGACCCTCGGGCTCCACCCGGAGCGACGCACGACCAAGGTTGTTCTTCCCGCTGATGAGAACGCGGCGCTCTCGGCATGGCAGGCCGAGAATCTGCGGGTCAGCTGGTGTGTCGTGGCTCAGCCCTGGCTGCTCGAGCCCGCCGTGATCGACATCATGGCGCCGCCGCTGAACCTGGCGGCAAATGGCAACCACCCGTTCCACGCAACGCTGTCCGAAGCCCGGCGGTCTCTACGAGGAGCCGCTGTTGCGCCTAGGACGCCCGGCGCTCAAGGATGACGGTGCACCAGTGTGGACGGACCGAGACATCCACCTGAACGATACCGGCCGTCTTCCCGACGCCTCCGATTCGTGGCCGCCCGTCTCGAGTTCATGGTTCAACTGGCGACTCTCGACCTGATCCTCTCCGTGTCGCTACCTTGCGCGGGGACTATCCGACTATGGGACCGGTCATGAGCCGGCCTTGGCGCAGCTTCATAAGGGGCGCGGGTGGAGCGTTGTCCGAATGTCCCTTGCGCTGGTTGCAAGATCGATGTGCCAGACGGAGGTTGCCGTAGAAGTGGAGACCACCTCGGCTGAGCGGGATCACGTGCTCGATATCCGGGAACTGCGCATCAGGTCGCTCGATGACGTAGTTGATTCCTCGCAGCGATTCAGGGATGGGATCTCCGCAGATGTGGCAACGCCAGCCGTGACGCGCGGCAAGCTCTTCCCTGATCTCGGACCGTGATTGCGCGCGGAGCGCCAGGAGCTCCTCATAGACCGGCTGAAAGGGCACATCGGAGACATCACAGGCGAACCAGAGGAAGTAGGCCTCGATATCGGCCCCCTTCGTGTCGTCCAACCAGTACTCGGGTGGGTCTTCTCCCTCCTCTCGTGGGATCGGCCCGACCGCCCACCCCGCGACGCCGAAGGGCAGTAGCAGGGTGACCCCAGCCGAACGTTTCCCGACCGTGACCTCAGCGAAGCCGCAAGGCCAGTCGTCGTCTGAGAGAACGCCTGGGTCGAGAGCCTGCAGCTCCCGGAATGATTGCTCGGCCACGTCTTCGGGCCAGATCTTGTAGCGAACGCTCCTCGGGTACCGAGGTTTCCGCATCCTCATCCTTCGCGCGTGTCCTCGGCAACGAGTTCGTCGGTGACCCGTTCGGGCGACCGTTCCGCGATCCCATGATGAGGACACGCCCATTCCTCGGAAATAGGGATACACCCACCGATCACGACGGTGCCCTCAGCGGCCTGGCGGGCGAGCTCATCCCCCGGGAACCCATACACCACAGGCACCTGCGCTGAACCACACAGCGCGCACCGGGGTGCTTCCTTCCCACGCGGAATCTCAGCGTCGCCCATGTCAGTGGGGTCGACCGCGCCAGCATTTCCCTTGAGTCCGAGGAGCGTCGGTTCGTTGCGGGTGCCCCTCTGCGACGACGACGATTTCCTCGATCTCACTTGGTCATCGACGTGCCGGGCAGTGAAGCCAACTTGCCGGCGACATCCGATCTCGCCACCAGCACGAGCTGGTACCTCGCTCTCGAGCCGCCACGTTCAGGTACTCCACGAGTCTCGTGTCGCCGCGTTCACCAGCTCGGCAAGGATCACGACGTGTCGTTCCAGGCCGCATCAGCTTCGGAATGCGCTTGGCGAGCTCGCCCATGTCCTGGTGGTCGACGACCAGGTCGAGCGGTGCGTTCGGATACGCCTGCTCGCGGTACTCCCCGTTCTGAACGCGACCCCGTACCCGAGCCTCAGCACCGCTCTGCACCGGCAACATCGGGGTCGGGACCATTGGGTTGTCCAGAGCGTCATCCCGGAGGCCTCGCCATAGTCGAGATGCTCTCCATATGATGTCTCGATGTGGAAACTGAAGGTTCCTACAGACGGGGATCGAGAAGCAATCAAGCAACGCCTTGACGAGGACCTGGGTGATTCCGCAATTCCGCTCGTTCAAGCGTACTTCGACGGCGATCGGGGCTTTGCCGGAACAACCTTTGACCTTCTTGACGGAGGCGGAGAGGCGACACCTCGAATAACGGTTGGAGACCTACTCGCCGTCTCCTTGCTAAATACTCCATACCCCGCCCGGGCTGTCAGAGACCTTCTGGGCGGCACAGGCGAACAGCTCGCGGTGTCTCTCGCTGCCATCCCTGCAGGCCTTCCACTGGCGGATGCCGATGAGGCCATACTTCAACAGGCCGATGAGGCATGGTCGCAGCTCATGGCCTTGAACAATGTAGGCCGCACGAGAGTGAGCAAGTTGCTTGCACGCAAGCGACCCCACCTGATTCCTATCACCGACTCGATTGTCGATGAACGTCTTTCCCCCCAGCAGAGTCCTCTCAGCGTGGATCTATGGTCGGCCCTCCGCGATCAGTTGCAGGATGGCCTGTCAGACGACCTCGCCAGTATTCGTCGCGACGCTGGAGTGCCTGAGCAGATTTCGCTTCTACGAGTATTGGACGTCGCGATCTGGATGCGCCACGGCAACTCATCCAGGGCGGAGCTGGTGCGTAAGGAATTGAACCTGGCAGCTTGCTAACCCAGAGTCGACGAGCGGCTCCAACCTCACCAGGATCCAAGCCTTTTCGCCGGCTCGGTAGCTGCGACCATTCGGCTCACGAACGGCTCAGGAACGCCATGAGCTCGCGAGCCGTGTCGGCGGCCGTCGATACCCTGACCATGTGATCGAGGAGTACCCCGCCGGCCGCCCGTCCGTGCTCGGGCCATGCGAAGCTGACGAGTGCCCGAATGACGGCGTCATCACGTGCCGCTTCCAGCGCCTCGGGTTCGCGCGGCTGGGTGCCGATTTCGTTCGCGCGAAGCGGGTGGTCGAGCGGACGTGGTGCTGGCCCTGCTTCGCGGAGTGGACGCTGGTGGTCCGGAGCCTCTCGCGTAAGGCTTTCGGGCTCTCGGCGCAGGTCGTCACCGCCGGTATCGAGGCATGAAGGCGGACACCGGCGCCTACGCGGCGCGGAGAACGCTGGCCTCGGCCCTCATCCACGAGACCGTCTTCAGGATGCGCTGGCTCATTTTCAACTGGCGATGCGGCCTGAGAGAGGGCTATCCATCGTGCTGCGTCATCCGGTTCTGCATCGAGAACCTCGTGGACCCCCGCCGGCCGCAAGGTCATATGCGGTATGCACGTTGGCGAGGTCGCGGCTACGTCGCATGTGGGTTCCTTCACGAAGGGGCGGTTCTTCCCAAGGGATCGATCGATGCGCCGGCCTTGAAGGAGCTGCTCCTAGCTCACTAGCATCGGAGGCCGGGGTGGGAAGGCCCGGGCAACCGGGTCAACCACCCCGGCTTCTGGTTCCGCCCCCCGGAGCGAATCTCGTGCCGGCGGGCGGCTTGAATCACTTGGGAAACGCGATCCCGTGCCGCCCGGGTGAACCCGGGCAGCTTTGCCTGTCCAGGCGGCCGCAGTCGAACCTGCTGGCGCGATCGGTCCGGCGCTGGTCCAAGGGCAACGCCGCGATGAGCATGGTCAGACCGGTGCCGGGACGAGGATCGAAACCGTTCACCGAGAGCATCCTCGGAATGCTTCACCCACATCGAGCAGTCCGCCTCGTCCTGTAGAGGGGCTTCCGCCGCATCCAGCCTCTTCATCGATCGTGGGTACAGAGCCCGTCGAGCGGCTTCGTTCGCTCATCACACACGAGCGCTATCTCCCTGACACGAACTCGAGGACACTGGCCTTCCCCCCGTTAGCCGGAGTCATCGTTATGCGGCTTCCTGCATCCTACGCAGCTGTTGAAGCTCCCACTCGATCGGCGTGAGGTAGCCGAGGGATGAGTGAAGTCTGGCAGCGTTGTAGTAGTTGATCCAGCCGATGATCGCCCGTCGTGCCTCAGCCCTGGTTGCGAAGGAACGACGGTGCACGAGCTCACGTTTGAGCGTTGCCCAGAACGACTCGGCCACCGCGTTATCCAGGCACGAGCCCGTGCGACCCACCGAACGCAAGATGCCGTTGTGTTCGCAGAACTCACGCTGCTCGTGCGAGAGGTACTGGGTCCCTCGGTCGGCGTGGAAGATCACTCCTGCAACATCACCTCCTCTGGCGTTGATCGCCATCTCCAGAGAGCCGATCACCAGGGCAGTCGGCATCCGCTCGGCCATGTCGTAGCCGATCACCCGACGAGAGCCAAGATCCAGCACACCCGAGAGGTAAAGCCAGCCCTCACCGGTTGGGATGTAGGTGATGTCGCCGGCCCAACGCAGGTCTTGTTCACCCACGGAGAAGTCGCGGCGCACCAGGTCTGGCACCGGTGGTGCCGACACATCAGGGATCGTCGTGCGTACCTTGGCTCTTCGCCCGTCGATGGCATAGATACCGTTGCAGCGCATCAGTCGCTCCACCTTCTTGTGGTTCACCTGATGGCCGGCCCGATGCAGTGCTCGAGTCATGCGCGGTGAGCCGACGTCATCGTGAGCTGCGTGGATAGAAACGATCTCGTTCACGAGCACGGCCTCTGACCATTCGGCGTCGGTGGCTCCGCCCCGGTGGGCTGCTGACCACTCGTAGTAGGCAGAGACCGATACCTCTGCCGTCTTGATCGCTGCCGCGGCTTCAAAGCCTTCGGCCCCCCGGTCATCGATCCACCGGTAGCGACTCACCGGTCCGACTCCCTCACCCAGAAGGCCGTAGCTCGTTTGAGCAGATCGCGCTCCTGGGTCAGGCGCTTGACCTCCCGACGCAGCTGGGCGTTCTCCTCGCGTTCTTCCCGCGTTAGGCCCTCGCGCTGGCCCCGCTCGATGCGCTCGGCCCGTACCCAGTTGCCCACGGTCTGGCCGATCAGATCCATCTCCCGTGCGACATCAGCGATGCTGCGGTGCTGATCCAGCACGAGGCAGGCCACATCATGCCTGTATTCCAG
>JBBEAY010000008.1:0-1392 GCA_040882605.1 Actinomycetota bacterium | reverse complement strand
GTAGCCGATGCCGGCATGCAGACGCACCGTGTTGTATTCAACTCTGACGCGCTCGAGCTCGAGCTCGAGCAGCGGGGGGTCGGTGATCCGCTCGAGGTGGGGCCACTCACCTTTCACGTGACCGAACAGCGTCTCTATCCACGCCTGGTCGGTCGGGGTGTGCGGGCGACCGTGGCGCTGGGCCACGGCCATGGCGGCCATGAACGCCCGGGTGGCGTCTGAGGTCATCTGCGGCCCGTTGTCGGAGACCGCGAGCAGGATCGGGCGCCGGGGATCGGCGAGGTCGAGCTCGAGGCGTTCGGGAGTGATGAGCTCGACCAGTCCTTCGTCGCAGAGCGCCTGCTCGAAGATGACCTGCACCTGGGTCGAGGTCTCCTCGACCGAGACGAGGGTGCCGATCCACTTGCGACTCACGAGATCGATGATGGCGAAGGCGCATCGGCGGGCTCGGGTGAAATGGGTCACGTCCCAGCCCCAGATGCGGTTGGGCGCCCAGACGAGCCATTCGGGCCAGGGCCTGGGCCCGGCCGGTGCTCGCGGGCCGGCTTCTGCCAGCACGAGCCCGTGAGCAGCAAGGACGCGGCGAAACGTCGAGGGGGAGACCCACACCTTGTCTATGTAGGAGCCACGGTGAGCGAGCTTGCGGTGTGAGCGGTCGATCTCACCCCAGGTCTCGGCGAGATCCAGGATGGCACGCTCCTCCCATGCCAGGATCGCGTGGGAGGGGTTGCCCCCAGGTGCCCGATCGATGAGCGTGCCCATCATGGTGCGGCGGGCTCGCCAGCGATGGACCCGGTCATCGGACACGCCCCAGAGCTCGCACACCCATGCCTGGGTGAAACCTGAGGCCACAGCGAGCTCGATGGTCTTCAGCACCTGCTCCTTCACCTCGGCGGGGACCCGCGCCGGGAGCACGCCGCTCAGCCCCAGTTGGCTTTTCCCCGCACGACCGCCAGCTCGATCGCCTGGGACTTGATGGCCTCGGTGAGCGCTGCGATCTCTGCTCGGGCCTCCTGAAGCGCCCAGTCCCGCTCCTTGCCCGGGCGTCCCGGCTTCACCGCGAGTGCAGCCAGCGCGGCGTCCTTCACGGTGCGCCGGATGCCGATGATCGTGGAGACGTCGACGGTCCACTTGCGCGCCGCGTCGGCCTGGGTGCTCTCCCCAGTGGTGATCTGCAGGAAGATCTCCCACTTCGTCTGGGGGCTCAACACGCGCGGGCGCCGACGACCCGATGCCGTAATCTCTGTCACTGACAGCTCCTCTCTGTTGGACCGAGGAGCCTCTCAGAGTTGGTTCGTTTCGAGCTGCTTCTTCCGCGGCGAAGTCAGACGCAGGACAGGAGGGCGTCGACGATTGGGCCCTATGGCTGGAGTTGTGGGTGCGCGCGCTCCG
>JBBEAY010000007.1:0-1402 GCA_040882605.1 Actinomycetota bacterium | reverse complement strand
CGCTCGATCCGGAGCAGGCGAGGGAGTCCCTCGCGAAGCTCGACACGATCGAGGCCAAGTGGGCGCTCCCGGGTCACGGCGAACCCTGGAGCGGTGGTCTCGCCGCGGCCCTGCGCGAGATCCGGACTCGGCCGCGCTAGAGAGGCTCCCTTCTCCGAGTTGGCTGGCACTTCGCCCCTTCGGGCACCCGGTGACCGAACCGACCACCGACGACCCGCTCCGCCGCCCCTTCGGGCGCCCGGTGACCGAACCGACCACCGACGACCCGCTCCGCGGCCCGGTCGGGCACCCGGTGACCGAACCGGCCGCGGCGGTTCAAGCCGCGAGGTCGCGCCTCCGGAAGGCGTAGAGGGCCAGCAACCAGCCAACCGAGCCGACGGCCACGAAGATCAGCGAATCGACGATCGGGTACGTCCCCTCGTTGATCAGCAGTTTGAGGTCGTAGTAGCGGAAGGCCGACAGGATGGTCAGGCTCTCGGCCTCGGGTGCGAGCGCCCCGATGACGTTGAGCAGGTACATCAGGATCAGGATCGCCGCGGCCACCCCCGCCGCCCGCCCTCGATCGAGGAACAGCACGGCGAGGAACGTCGCCGGCCCGGCCACCGCCACCCCGAATGCGAGCGAGTGAAGTGCGGACAGGGCCACGGCGGTTGCCGGGAAGTTCGGCTCGATGAGCAGATCGCCCAGGAGCACCGCCCCGACCATCGAAACGGCCAGGATGGCGATGCCCACGACCTGCGTGACGATCGATCCGAGGAGGTAGGCGACGCGCGTGATCGGCGTCGCCAGGGCAACGTCGAGGAACCCCTTGTCGGCGTCCGCTGCGATCCGGGTCGCCAGCACGATCGCCGCCATCGCCGCGATCAGCGGCCACAGGAAGTTGTAGACGTAACCGCCGAGGAAGACGCCCGGATCGGCGAAGCTGCCCTCCATCCCGAAGGCCGCCATCAGCTCCTTTGGATACAGCGCGAGCATGTCGTCGAACGCCTCCGCGTTCTCGACGACGTTCGTGTAGAAGATCGTGATGAAGCCGGCGTATGCGGCCGTGACGATACCGAGCCACAGGACCAGCGTCCGGCTGCGGCGGAGCTCGAGTCGAAGGGCGGTCGCGTTCATCGGGTTACCTCTGCGACCATGTCCGCGTGGACCGGCTCGGTCGCGCCATAGAAGCGCAGGAACACGTCCTCGATCTCGGGCGTCGTGATGGAGACATCGTAGACGTCGAGCTCGGCGATTCGCTTGAGCAGCGGGTTCACGTCGCCACGAACCATCAGGTGGACATCCCGGGCGGTCATCGACGCGACTTCCACGTTGGGCAGGTCGAACGTGCCTGGCGCGGGTGCATGACCCAGCACCAGGTTGACCGATCGCCAGTGGCTCGCGAGCAGCGACTGGACCGTGG
>JBBEAY010000006.1:0-46480 GCA_040882605.1 Actinomycetota bacterium | reverse complement strand
CCCGAGCATCTCGGAAACGAGCGATGCGTCGTGATCCGGAACCGAGAACAGGCGTTACCCCCTTCCGTTGCACGTGAACAGTAGCGCGCCGGCCGCCCGCTCCGCCTCACGGTCGAGGAGGTGCGCAGGTCCTCGTCCGCTGTGGCCCCGTCCCGTACGTGGAACTGGATGGTCGCTCCGACTTCGATCCCGTTTCCCACCGCGAGCCCTCCGCTCTGCCGGTTCATCCCAATAACTCCTCGGGTCAGGAAGTCCCCGCGCTCGGGGCTCGGCCTTGTACTCGTCGATGACCCGACCCACGAAGAGGCCATGGCTGACCGACTCGCAGTCCTCGGTCGGGAGCGTTCCAACGAGCTCCTGCAGTCGTTCAAGGGGCGTCTGACCTCCCAACTCGTGGAGGACGTTCCCCTCCGCCCGCGTCACCGTGTAGGCGTTGCCGATGGAGGGACTCCACGATTTCTCCCCGTGCCCCCGTCGTTCCAGAAAGTGCCCCCGGCAGGAATCGAACCTGCGACACCCGGTTTAGGAAACCGGTGCTCTATCCACTGAGCTACGAGGGCACGAGGGCACGAGGGCGGGGCGTATCTAACAAGTGGTCGAAAACCGGACGAGATGTCTCTTCAACGTCCTGCGCAGTCTACTTACGAGACCGGCCCCAAGGAGCGAAGGGTCGCGACCGCGCAAGGCTCATCACGTCTAGGGACGTGATGAGCCACCTCCGGTTCGGTCGGGAGGCGACATCAGGCAGCCATGCCGACGTCGCGGCGCGCCCCGGTAACAAGCTGTCCTCGCCGGACTTGCCGGACGGACCGGTGGGTGCGGACACGCCGCATCGGTTCGAAGTACCGCTCACCCTGCGTCGATGAGACCGGCGACGCCGATAGAGCCGTTTCGGGCGTACAGCGAGACGGTCCGCCCGCCTGCGCTCGACCGGTTCGGTCAGCCCTTGATGCGACCCGTTTCGTAGGCCCACATGGCGATCTCGACGCGGTTTCGGGCGCCGAGTTTCGCCATGAGGCTGGCGAGGTGGGTCTTGGCGGTGCTGAGGCTGATGTGGAGCTCGTCGGCGATCTCGGCGTTGGTTCGACCGCGGGCCCCCGTGACCAGGACCTCTTCTTCGCGGTCGGTCAGCGCCTCGATCGGCTGAGCCGGCGGCGTCCCCATGCGTGTGTCCGAGAATGCGGCGAGGAGTCGAGCCGTCACGCTCGGGGCGATGAGTGCGTCACCGTTGGCGGCGGCGTGGACCGCCTGGACCAGGAGCTCGGGTCCGGCGTCTTTGAGCAGGAAGCCCCGGGCGCCTGCCTTCAGGGCGCCGTGCACGTACTCGTCGAGGTCGAAGGTGGTGATGATCACGATAGCCATCGGATCATCGACGTCGGGTCCGGCGAGTTGTCGGGTTGCCTCGATACCGTCCAGCTCGGGCATGCGGATGTCGAACAGGCCCACGTCGGGACGCAGTTCGCGGGCGAGGGACACCGCTTCGTGCCCGTCGGCAGCCTCCCCGACCACCTCGATGTCGGGCTGGGCGTCGAGGATCATCGTGAGCCCGGTGCGGATGATGTGCTGATCATCAGCGACGATCACACGGATGGTCATATGGCGGTGCCGTTCCTGGGCAGCACGGCATCGACGGTCCATCCACGGCCCGGGCTCGGACCGGCCTCGAGAGAGCCGCCGAGGAGCTTGGCCCGTTCGGTCATGCCCGCGAGCCCGTAGCCCGACGAGCTGGCGCTGAACGAGCTGGACTCGCCATCGTCGCTGACGGTCAGGCGCACGCTTCGATCGTCGCCGACGACCGAGACCTTGACGCTGGTTGCGTGGCGGGCATGTCGTACGGCGTTCGTGATCGACTCCTGGGCGAGGCGATAGATCGCGGTCTCGACCGATGGCCTGAGGTCGTCGAGGTCGCCCGACAGTTCCACGTCCACATGCGGGCTGTCCCCGGCGCTGCGGGCGAGCCGCTCGATGTCGGCCACGCCTCGTTGCGGGGCGAGGTCGGCTTCCTCACCTTGACGGAGGGCACCGACCATGGTGCGCATCTCGGCGAGCGTGCGCGAAGCCTCTTCTTCGATGACCTGGAGGGCGTCCACGGCGGCGTCTGGATGGGACGCTGCAACGACGCGCCCGGCCTGTGCCCGGATCGCGATGGCCGAGACGTGGTGAGCGACGGTGTCGTGCAGCTCGCGCGCCAGCTGCTCGCGCTCGAGGAGCTTGACCTGATCCACCTCGCGGAGCCGGGAGTTGGCCCGGTATCGGATCGAAGCGCCGAGGGCTGCGGGGAACAGCAGGATCACGCTCCCGAGCACCGCGTCGACGGCACCGGTGTAGTCACCGGCGATCCCGAGGCCGCCGGCGATAAGCATGATCGCCAGTCCGATCACGGCCTCACGACCGCTGCCCCACCGAAAGAGCGAATAGGGGAACAGGAGCACGTACGCGTTGGTGTACAGCCCTACCGGTCCGGCGGCACCCAAGAGCGCAGCGACATCGACCACTATCACGGCGCCGAATGCGACGGCGACCGCGGCGAGAGGGTTCGTGCGCCGCCACAAGAGCGGGAACACCAGCCCGATCGCGAGCACGAGCGCGACAGGTCGCCATACCACCTCATCGCGAAGGCTGCCTTCGAGCACAGCCATCGGCACGAGCACACCGACGAGCGCCCAATCCCGCCACACCCGCGCGGTCGGATCCGGCGCACGGGGCTCGGCCCACAGCGAGTGGAAAGCGTTTCTCACCACGACTCCAGCGTAGAGAACCCGAGTGCGTGGCGTATCGACCGGAAGTACGAGCGACGCCTCAGCCGAAACGCCAGCTCACATCCGACCGCTCAGCCGATGTGACAGCCGTTGCGCCTCGTCACGCTGGGAACAGGGATCACCGAGTCGAGGAGGAACAACGATGTCGCATGCTCTGTACCGGATGGGTCGATTCGCCGCCCGCCGTCCGTGGGTGGTCATCGGCGCATGGCTCGTCGTCTCTGTGATCGTGATCGCAGCATCTGGGGCATTCGGTCGCGAACTCGAGGCCGAAAGCTCGGTGCCGGGGCTCGACTCTCAAGAAGCGGTCGACCTGCTGTCGGCCGCCGAGTCGGATACGGCCGGACTGACCGCACAGGTGGTCATGACGCCGCTCGACGACAGCGTGACCTTCTTCGAGTCGGCCGACGCGCGGGCTGCCCTGTCCGAGGTTCAGGCTGGGGTCGCCGACCTGCCCAACGTGTTGGGCACGAGCGATCCGGCAGGTGCGCTGGCCGCGGGGCCGGAGGCGGCCGCGACGAGCGGCTCGGTGTCGCCCGACAGTCGGATCGCCCTCATCCGCGTCCAGTACCCGGTGATCGAGGAACTGAGCCTCGGCGACCTGGAGAACCTCAAAGAGTTCGGTGTCGAGGCCCGAGATGGTTCGCCGCTGCAGATCGAGTTGGGCGGCGACCTGTTCTCTTCGTTCGAGGAGGCTTCGACGGGGAGCGAGATGATCGGTTTGGTCGCCGCGGTCATCATCTTGCTCGTGGCGTTCGGATCGCTCATCGCCATGGGCCTTCCCCTCGGGATGGCGCTCTTCGGGCTCGCCCTCGGCATCAGCTCGATGTCGCTCCTCACCTACCTGATCGACATCCCCAGTTTCGCTCCTCAGATGGCCAGCATGATCGGCCTCGCCGTGGGTATCGATTACGCCCTGTTCGTCGTCACCCGACAGCGCGAGTTCTTGGCACGTGGGATGACCATCGAAGAATCGGTCGGCCGCGCTGTCTCGATCGCCGGTCAGGCTGTGGTCTTCGCAGGCGCCACCGTCGTCATCGCGATCCTCGGTCTGGCTGTCGCAGGCATCCCGTTCATGACCGCTGCCGGCATCGCCACATCGTTCATCGTCCTGATCATGGTGGTCGCCTCGGTCACCTTGCTTCCCGCGTTCCTGGGTCTTGCCGGGCACTGGATCAATCGGCTCGGGCTGCGACGAAGCAAAGCGGATGATGGCCGCACGGTGGGCTCGGGCTGGCAGCGCTGGGGTGAGCACGTGTCCAAGAACGCCTGGTCCTACGCCATCGGCGTCACGATCTTCCTTCTGGCGCTGACGGCGCCGGTGCTGGGTCTACGTCTGGGCTTCCCCGACGAAGGCACGCTTCCCGAGAGCCGGACCGAGCGCCGGGCATACGACCTCGTGGCCGAGGGCTTCGGTCCCGGTATCAACGGCCCGCTGGTCATCGCCGTCGATATCTCGCAGGATGCGAGCGTGGTCGAACCTCTGCTCGGCGCCATCATGGCCGATGCGGGTATCGCCGCCGTTGCGCCCCCTGAGGTGAACGCCGAGGCCGGCGTGGCGACGCTGGTTGCGTTCCCCACCACAGCGCCTCAGGACGAGGCCACGCTCGACACGATCGAACGTCTCCGGGCTGAAGTGTTCCCGTCGGTGCTCGACGAGAGTCTGGCCCGAGCGCACGTTGGTGGCTCGACGGCGAGCTTCGCTGACATCGGCGACCAGGTCAACGATCGACTGCCGCTCTTCATCGCCGCGGTGATCGTGTTGTCGTTCCTACTGTTGACCCTGGTGTTCCGTTCGGTCCTCGTGCCTCTGAAGGCTGCGTTGCTGAACCTCCTGAGCATCGGTGCCGCCTATGGCGTGCTGGTCATGGTGTTCCAGTGGGGGTGGGGCATCGGCATCATCGGCCTGGACTCGAGCGTGCCGATCGTCTCGTTCATCCCCTTGTTCATGTTCGCGGTCCTCTTCGGTCTCTCGATGGACTACGAGGTGTTCCTGCTCTCCCGCGTGCGCGAGGAATACCTGGTGACAGGCGACAACGACACCTCGGTGATCCACGGCATCGCCAGCTCGGCCCGGGTGATCACGTCGGCCGCCCTGATCATGATCTCGGTGTTCCTCGGCTTCGTTCTCGGTGAAGATCCAGCGATCAAGATGGTGGGCCTCGGCCTGGCCACAGCCATCTTCGTCGATGCCACGATCGTGCGGATGGTCCTGGTGCCGGCGACGATGAAGCTCATGGGCGACGCAAACTGGTGGATGCCGGGCTGGCTCGATCGCCTACTACCAACCATCAACATCGAGGGCGAGAAGGGACTACCGGAGCCCGAGATGGAAGCCGATCTCGTGACCGACCCCCTCGAAGCCGAGCCCGAGCGAGAGCTCGATCCGGTCGGCTGACCCAGTCACGAAGGAATCGGGGTAGTGTGCGAATCCTGAAGAGGTGGAGGGTACCGATGGACCGTGAGGAACTGCTCAAGCGCGAGGACGAGGCATGGCTCGAGTCCTTAAAGGTCTTCGCAGCCCTACCCCCCGGCCGCCGCGATGTCGAAGGCGTGGTCCCGGGCTGGTCCGCTCACGACCTCGTGTGGCATTGCGCCTTCTGGACCGGGTACGCCGGTGACGTGCTCGAGCGGCTGCAGCGCGGGGAGCCCGCGGAGGTGGAGGACGTCTCGGAAGCCGAGATCCTCACAGCGGGTCGCGGCATGGGCTGGGACGAGATCATCATGCAGGCGGAGCAGAACCGCGAGCGGGCGCGGGCGGCGTTATCGGCATTCGGCGATCCGCCCGAGGAGGCTGTGGAGTGGTTCACGGACGATACGTTCGACCACTACAAGGAGCACGCGGCCGAGATCCACACGTTCAACACTTCTTGAGCCGCGGCCAATGACACTTGCTTTGCAGGCTCCGCTCATCGAACGGCCAGGATCCCCTTCAGGTATTCGGCCGCTGCTACGCCGCTGCCCACAGCCCCTTCGATCCACCCGGCACCCTCAGCAGCGATGTCCGAACCGGCGAACGCGATCCGACCTTCGGGCACCGCCAATGCGTCGAACGTGCCGTCGCTGAACCACGTCGGCGGCACCGAGAGCCACGTTCCCTTCGAGAAGCGGTCGCCAACCCAGTCATGGCCGCCAGTCGTGATCACGGTGGCATCGGGAAGGTGGGCGTTGACGGCGGCCATCATTTCGTCGTGGTCAGCGAGGTCCACCCGTTCCTGCACGGAGAACCCCATGAACAGCCGGCCGTCGCCCGCGGGCCGAAGCACGAAGCCCGCGTTGATCGGCGTGTTCCAGCCCATGCCGACATAGGTCTCGGGAGCATCGTGCACGATCGCGAGCACCTTCGAGACCTGACCGGGGTGCCGACGGTCGGCGGCGCGACGTTTCGGGGCGGCGAGCGGCGGATCGAACTCGACGTCTGCCCACACGTTCAAGGGGAGCGCGATCACCGCGGTCTCACTGCGAACGAGCGTGCCGTCATCGAGCGTCATGGTCACCCCGCGATCGTCATGGACCACGCGAGTCACGACGGTCCCGAGCCGGACGTCGACGCCGGCCGCCATCGGATCGATCAGATCCCTCGTGCCGTCGCTGAACAGCTCACCCACGTCGACGAAGGCGTCGGCAGGGCCGTAGCCGAGCTCGGCCATGTCCCAGAGCAGCGGCAGCACCGAGCAATGCTCGAGCGGCGATCCGCCCATCGACGCCATGAAGGCTCGCACGTAATCGACGGCTTCGGGTTCGGCATCGAGGCCTTCGATCCACGTTGCGGCAGGCATGTCCAGCGCGGCCAACGCGGTGCGATCGCCGGCCCGGAATGCGTCGCCCGTCGTGCGGATCGCGTCGGTGAGGTTCGACGAGGCCAACTTGCCCTGGATGCGTTCGATCGCGTCGATGCCCTCGTCACGGCGATCGCCGTCGATCCAGGCGAAGACGTCGGGCTCGGAACCGGGCGTGACCGCGATGCCGTAGCGGTCGATCTCACGCGTCAGATTGGGCTGGGTGGCCCGCGAGAAAAACATTCCACCGTACTCAGCCATGACCCCGGTGCCCGGGATCTCGCGGTACCACGTGCGTCCGCCGATGCGATCGCGCGCCTCCAGGGCCACGACGCTACGTCCTGCCTCAGCCAGATCACGCGCGGCCGCGATCCCCGCGAACCCGGCGCCGACCACCGCCACGTCCGTGTCCATGGCGCGGGACGCTACCACCGGCCGTCGATGCGGCGGGTCGGCTGACTACGGCCTCACCGACCTGACCGTCTTGCTCGTGTCGCCCTTGCAGAACTCCGTCTTGCCGACGCGGGCGTAGAACCGGCCGAACATGCCGGTGTTGCCCGTGTTCCACTGGTAGCGATCGCCGTTGAGCGATGCGGTGTCGCTCGCGATGCGCTCGTCGACCCTCGGATCCTGCTCCGGGCCTGTCTGCTTGAAGAGCACGACCTTGCGGCCTTCGGCGCACCTCAGCGGCCGCGGGCTGTTCACGAACCCCCAGAAGTCGCCGTTCTCGGTCCTGATAGTGACCGTGGTGTCGGCCCGCGTACCCGCGTTCGCGACGCCGGTGAACGGCATGACGCACGTGGCGACCCCAACGACGATCGACAACAGCTTCAGTCTCATGTCTCTCCCCTCGTGACGGAAGGCGCGGCCTGACGAGCGAGTGTGACCCTCCGATGCCTCGCAGGTCAAACGAGCCCAACGGCTTCCCGTCGGATGGGAGAGCTACGCCGAGGACCCGGCCGGCCCCTTCGCTGCGGCCGGCCCCTTCGCTGCGCTCTGCACCGCTCGCACGATGCCGTCGTAGCCCGTGCATCGGCAGAGGTTGCCGGCGAGCGCGATGCGGATCTCTTCCTCGCTCGGATCGGGGTTCGCGCGGAGCACCGCCGTGGCGGAGACGAGCATGCCCGGCGTGCAGAACCCGCATTGCACCCCACCGTTGCGCAGGAACTCGGCCTGCAGCGGGGCGAGCTCCTCGTCACCCGCGAGCCCCTCGACTGTCGTCACCTGCTTGCCCACCGCCTGCATCGCCAGGTACGAACAAGAGTTCACAGGCATGCCGTCGAGCAGCATCATGCAGGCGCCGCACTCGGAATCGTCGCAACCCTCCTTCGACCCGGTCAGTCCGATCTCGTCGCGTACCGCCTTCAGCAGGCTCAGATGCGGGTCGATCTCGACCGGGAAGTCGGTGCCGTTCACGCTCAGCGTCGCCTCGGCCTTCATGTCCGCTCTCCTCAGGCGCCGTACAGCGCGTCGCTCGCAGGGATGGAAAGGGTTTCGCCGCGCGCGCGGGCGAGCGCGCCCGCGATCGCGCGCCTCGCGACGACCTCTGCCATCGCGGTCCGGTACTCGGCTGACGCGCGCACATCGCCGATCGGCGCGGCGGCGGCGGCGGCGGCACGGGCGGCGGCAGAGACGGCTTCGTCGCCGCCACCACCCCCGGTGAGTGCCTGCTCGGCCTCGGCGACCCGGTGGATCGTCGGAGCAAGCGCCGTGATCGCGATGCGGGCGTCGACGACCGAACCTTCAGCGAAGGTCACGACCGCCGTCGCACCGACCACCGCGATCTCCATCTGGCGGCGGTACTCCAGTCGCACGTAAGCCGAACCGGTGCCGGCGTCCGGCGCGGGAAGGTCGACCGCCACCAGCAGCTCCTCGGCGGCGGCGATGGTCGCGCCGGGGCCGGTCCACAGGTCGCTGACCGCCACCACGCGTTCGCCCTTGGCAGAGCGCAAGGTCACCGTGGCGTCGAAGCACAGCAGAGCGCCGCCGGTGTCCATCGCGGGCGACGCGTTCATCAGATTGCCCCCGATCGTGCCGTTGGCACGTGTCGCATGCGATCCGACGATCGCGGATGCGTCGGCCAATGCCGTGAACCGCTCGCGCACGATCGTGTTCGCGACGATCGCCTCATGGGTCACGAGGGCGCCGAGATGCATGCCCCCGCCGTTCTCGGCGAGCCCGCGCAGCGCCTCGATGCGGTCGATCGCCACGATGGCATCGGGAAGCGGCCTCTTGCCCTGTCGCGCGCCGACCACTAGATCGGTGCCGCCCGCGACGGGGCGTGCGCCAGCGCCGAGCGCGGACACGGCTTCCTCGAGGGTCGCCGCAGATGTGAACGAACCCGTCATGCACGCACCTCCTTAGCCGCCCCTCGCCCGGCCGACCAGACCCTCTCGGGAGTCATCGGCATCTGCCGCACCTGGGCGCCGAGCACCTTCGAGATCGCGTTGGCGATCGCGGCGGCGGTGGGCACCTGTGGGGGCTCCCCCACTCCCTTGGACCCACGCGGGCCCGCCCCTTTCGCATGGGTCTGGATCCAGTCGACCTCGATCTCGGGCGCGTCGGCGCACGTGACGAGCTTGTAATCGAGCAGGGCAGGGTTGCGCTGGCGGCCTTCGTCGTCGAGCTGGGTGCCCTCGCTCAGCGCGAGACCGACGCCCATCACGACGCCACCGGTCACCTGCCCGTCGGCGCCTTCGCGGTTCAGGATCACGCCGGAATCGTGCGCGGCCGCGATCTTCAGCACCCGCACCACCCCCGTGGCCCGGTCCACCTTCACGTGCGCAGCCTGAGTGATGAGCTGGGGTGCCAGGAACGTCTCATTGCCGAGCCGCCCGACGCATCCGCCGGTGTCTCCAGTGGGCGCCTCGGGCACGTCGCCCGCTCCTTTGCCGTGGATCGTGCCGGCCCCGGCGAGATCGGCGATCGTGACCCAACGGTCGGGCGATCCCTTCACGCGCACGCTGCCTTCGACGAGCTCCAGATCTTCGCGGTCGACCTCGAGCTCGTCGGCGGCGGCATCGAACAACTGATCGCGCACGTCGGCCGCCGCGCCGAGCACCGCGCGGCCGCTGTTGAAGGTAGTCTGCGATCCGCACGAGCCCATGTCCCAGTTCGCGGCGGCCGTGTCCTGGTAGAGGATCGTGAAGTCCTCGGGCTTCATGCCGAGCTCCTCGGCGACGAACATCGGCATCGCCATGACGGCGCCGCTTCCGTTCTCTTGCGCGCCTGTCACGATCGTGCCGCTCCCGTCGCCGTTGATGTGGATGTAGGCGCCCGACGGCGCCGGCATGCACGGCCACCAGCCGACCGCCACGCCGATCGCTTCGTCGTCGGGCAGCTCGCGACCGTAGTCGATCATCTCCACCGCTCGCTCGAGCGTCTGCTTCATGCCGATCTCGTCGAAAACCTGGCGCGTGGGGCCCTCGGTGCCCGCTTCGATCAAGGTGCGACGCCGCAGCTCGACGGGGTCCATGTCGATCGCGCGGGCGACCTCGTCCATGTGCTGCTCGAGGCCCCAGCACACCTGGGGCGCCGTCGGCGCACGCACCGAGCCCGAGGGCTGGTTGTTGGTGTAGTTCAGATGCGCCTCGACGAAGATGTTGTCGATCACGTACGGGCCGCACGCGTGCATCGCCGCCATCTGCCCAAGGAAGCCGCCCTCGCCGCAGTAGGCGCCCTTGTCGAGCACGAGCTTCGCCTTGCGGGACACGATGCGCCCGTCGCGCATCACGCCCGTCTCGAACTCCATCACGATGCCCTCGCGGCGTTGCGCGATCGCGACGAACTCCTCGTGGCGGCTGAACACCAGCTTCACCGGACGTCTCGCGGCGCGGGCGAGCGCGGCCACCTGCGCCTCGAAATGCAGGTCGCACTTCGCGCCGAACCCGCCACCGAGCAGCGGGACCACGATGCGCACGTTCGCCTCGGGTACCTGCAGCGTCTGCGCCACGCCGGCCCTGGCCGCATACGGGACCTGGGTCGAGGACCAGATCGTGACTTCGTCGCCCTGCCACTGGGCCAGGACCGCCCTCGGCTCGATCGGCACACCCTGCGACGCGTCTGAGACGTAGCGTCCCTTGACCACCACGTCGGCCTCGGCTAGGCCGGCGTCGGCATCGCCCTTCTCGATCGTGCTGTACGCCATCGTGTTGCCGTCGGCGACGATGTTCTCGTCCTTGTCGTACGACGCGAGATCGGGGTGGATCAACGGAGCGCTCGGTTCCATCGCGGCCACGAAGTCGCTGATCGCCGTCAGCGGCTCGTATTCGACCTCGATGAGTCGCGCGGCTTCGGTGGCGATCTGCTCGGTGAGCGCGGCCACGCCGGCGACGATCTCTCCCTCGAAACGCACGACATCGCTCGCGAACAGGGTGCGATCCTGCACGAACCCGCCGAAGCGAACATCGGGCAGGTCGCGTTGGGTGACCACGGCCACCACGCCCGGCAGCGCCTCGGCCTTCGAGGTGTCGATGCGCACGATGCGTGCGTGCGGGTGATCCGCATAGCGGAACTTCGCGTGCGCCTGCCCGGTCATCGTCAGATCGGCGGTGTATCGGCCGGTGCCGGTGACCTTCTCTTTACCGTCTGACCGCACGAACGCGGGCGGCGGTGCGATGTCTGTGGACGCCACGGGGCTCCCTTCGGAACGGAGCCATATCGTATGACACCCGACGACGCGAGCGCCGGTCGGTGGGGTCCTCGGTCGGTCACCATTTTCCTCGGCCGCTCGGCCTACGCTGACGGTACCGACTCTCCGCTGGATCTCTCAGCTTTTCATGCCCTCGCCGTTCGCCCTGGGGCCCAGGGGACATCGGCGGAGGGTTCCACTGTCACACAATGACTAGGCGTGACGACGCCTCCGCACCCCGCTAGGGTCGTTCGATCGCATGAGGGGTGCGAAGACCGTACTGATGGGCGTGCTGCTCGCTGCCTTGCTCATGGCGGCCGTTCCGCTGACCGCGGGCGCGTCGAGTTCCGGGGCGAGCTCCGACGAGATGCGGCGCACGCTCCTCTCGCTCACGAACTCCGCCCGGCGCAGCCACGGCGTGCATGCCCTCGATCTCAACTGGCGGCTCTCCAGGGACGCGCTGCAACACTCCCGTCGCATGGCCGAAAGCCACACCGTCTTCCACACGACGAATCTCTATCGCCTCATCAGGCCGTGGCACCCGTCGATCTGGGGCGAGAACGTCGGCATGGGCAGCACCGTCACACGGGTCCAGCGACTGTTCATGCACAGCTCCGCGCACCGGAGCAACATCTTGCGCAGCAGGTTCTCGAAGGTCGGGATCGGAGCGCTCCGCCGAGGCGGGAACCTCTGGGTGACCGTCGTGTTCTACGGCAGGTGAGCCCGCGGACAGGTGACCCTTGACCACGCGGGCCCTCACTCGCGTCAGCCGATCAGCGAACGGATCTGCCGTAGCGCCACGGTGAGCCGCGCGAGGTCGCCTATACCGTCGACCGCCAGGCTTCGCATGAACCTCGTCAGTCGCGTGAAGGCCTCGTCGCGCGATTCCAGGAACTTCTCGACCGCCTCGTCGATCGGCAGGCCGGTGCATTCATCGAGCACGGCCTCCGCGAGGGTGCGGCGAAGTGTGAACAGGTCGTCCTCCATCGATTGCAGGGCCCACCGCTGCCAGCGGGAACCCCCGGGCATGTCCTCGACCTGCTTCTCGAGCCAGTCGAGCTGCAACCGCTCGCCCAGCAGGAAGAACGCTCGCGCCACCTCGAGCACCGTACGTCCGGTGGCGTGGGAGACCGTGATGATGTCTGGCCCGTGCACGAGCTCTGACTGGAACGCGTGACGCCGGGCGAGCCCCGGCGGCACCCCCTCAGCCTCGAGACGCCGAGTCAGGTGCTCATGCTGCTCGCGCCAGGCCTCGGGTCCGATCTGGTCGATCACACCCGAGAGCTCACGGAACGACTCGCGCGCGTAGTCCACCGCCTCGTCGAGCCTGCGACCTGTCGCGTGCACCAAGTACCAACGCGACGTCGTCTCCACCAGCCAGTCGACGCCGGTCATGAGCTCGTTCTGGATGCCGGGGTCGATCGCCCCGTCGAGCGCCTCGACATCGGCCCACCTCTGCACCGCGCCGGTGACGTCGCGTGCGATGCGGAATGCCCGGACCACATCGCTCGTGCTCGCGCCGGTCTCGGTCACCATGCGGGAGACGAACGTGATGCCCTGGGAGTTCACGACGTCGTTCGACACGATCGTGGCGATCAGCTCGCGGCGCAGAGGGTGCTCCTCGATCAGGTGACCGAACCGTTCCACGATCTTCGCGGGGAAGTACCTGCGCAGATCTTGGGCCAGGTACGGCGAGTCGGGCAAGTCCGAGTCGACGAGCGCGGCGAAGATCGACCGCTTCGCGTACGCGAGCAGCACGGCGAGCTCGGGTCGCACGAGCCCCTCGCCCGCCGATCTGCGCTCGGCCATCTCGTCGGACGAGGGCAGGAACTCCACGTCGCGCTCGAGCTCGCCGTCGCCGGCCTCGAGCTGCAGCATCAGGTCCTCGTGCGCCTCGATGCGCTGGGCGGAGAGCTCCACCTCCTGGGAAAGGATCTGGGCCTGTTGGTAGTTGTCGTAGAGCACGTGCGCGACGACGTCGTCGGCGCTGGCCTGCTGTAGCTCGTTGCGCTCGGCCATCGTGAGCTCTCCGCGCCCGATCGCGAGACCGAGCAAGATCTTGATGTTCACCTCGTGGTCCGAGGTGTCGACACCGGCCGAGTTGTCGATGAAGTCGGTGTTGATGCGTCCGCCGGCGCCCGCGTACTCGATGCGCCCCCGTTGGGTGAACCCGAGGTTCCCACCCTCTCCCACCACACGAGCCCGCACCTGCTCACCGTTCACGCGGAGGGGGTCGTTCGCTCGGTCGCCGACCTCGGTGTGACCCTCGCGGGCGGCCTTGACGTAGGTGCCGATGCCCCCGTTCCACAGCAGATCGACGGGCGCCTGGAGCGCCCGGTTGATCACCTCGGCGGGCGTCATCTCCGCCGGCGCGTCGTCGTCGATGCCGAGCGATGCTCGGGCTTGGGGCGACAGCGTCACGCTCTTCGCGGAACGAACGAGCACGTCTCCTCCCGCAGAGATCGTCGATCGGTCGAGATCGGCCCACGTCGATCCCGGCGTCGTGAACAGCCGCCGACGCTCGGCGAACGACGCCGCCGGGTCCGGGTCGGGGTCGATGAACACGTGGCGATGGTCGAACGCACACACGAGCTTGATCTGCGACGTGTAGAGCATGCCGTTGCCGAAGACGTCACCCGACATGTCGCCGATGCCGACCACGGTGAAGGACTCGGTCATGACGTCGATGCCGATCTCGCGGAAATGCCGCTTCACCGACTCCCAGGCGCCACGCGCGGTGATGCCCAGGGTCTTGTGGTCGTATCCCTGCGATCCACCGCTCGCGAAGGCGTCGCCGAGCCAGAACCCGTACTCCTCGCTGATCGCGTTCGCGGTGTCGCTGAAGGTAGCGGTGCCCTTGTCGGCGGCGACGACGAGGTAGGAGTCATCGCCGTCGTGCATGCGCACGTTCGGCGGATGCACGATCGTGCCCTCGACCAGGTTATCGGTGATGTCGAGCATGCCCCGCATGAACGTGACGTACTGCGCCGAGACCTCCGCCTTCAGCTCGTCGGGCGTGCCAGGGGTGCGGCGCAAGATGAACCCACCCTTGGAACCGTCGGGAACGATCACGGCGTTCTTCACCTTCTGCGCCTTCATGAGGCCGAGCACCTCGGTGCGGTAATCCTCCTTGCGGTCGGACCACCTGATGCCTCCCCTGGCGACCATGCCACCGCGCATATGGATCGCTTCCATGTGCGGGGAGTACACGAAGATCTCGAACAAGGGGAAGGGCTTCGGCATCTCCGGCACCCGCGCGGAGCGCAGCTTGAAGCTCAACGATGAACGCTCCGCCACGTAGGCGTTCGTGCGAACGATGGCCTCGATCGTGCCGAGCAGGCTCCGCACGATGTTGTCCTGGTCAAGGGAGGTCACATCGCGCAGTGCGGTGTGGATCGACTGACGGATCTCGTCGATCTCTTCGTCCGAAGCGTCGCGTTCAGGGTCGAACTTCGCCTCGAACATGCGCACGAGCGCGCTCGAGATCTGGGATTGATCGGCCAGGGCGTCGTTGCGGTACTCCTCGGTGTAGCGCGAGGACACGCGCATGCGGTACCTGCGTAACGCCCGCAGGATCTGCACCTGCCGCCAGTCCAGGTCGGTGAGCGTCACGAGCCGGTTCAACGAGTCCGACTCGGTCTCGCCCCTCCACACGGCCGAGATCGTCTCCGAGACGTTCTCGGCTTCCTTGCCGAGGTCGAGCACCGCGCCCCGGGAGTCCAACACGCCGAAGTCGTGGATGTAGGTCCTGCCCTCGCCCAGCACCTGCGTCGGGATCTCTTCGACGGCACGCAGTCCCAGCGCCTCGAGGATCGGGATGAACGCCGACAGGTCGACCTTGCCCCCGGTCTTGTAGAGCTTCACGCGCGTGAGGCGTTCGCCCTTCTTCTCGTTGCCGATGCCGACGAGGAAGCCTTCAGGCTCGCTCTCGAGTGCCTCGAGCGCCAGCACGTCGTCTGCGATCAGATCCCATTCCTCGGAAGCCTTGTAATAGCTCGGGAACCGCGGCGCGTACTTCTCAGCGAGCACCGGACCCCGGATCGCGCCTACACGCACGGTCAATACATCGCGCAGATCGTCGTCCCAGCTGCGCGCCAGTCGCTCGACCTCGGCCTCGAGCTCCTCGTAGGGCACGTCCGGGATGTGCGTCTGAGGATCGACGTGCACGGTGAAGAAGATGCGAGCCGACTCCGTTTCGCCGAGCGACAGGTGGTAGTCGACCGTGCTGCCGTGGAACTGCTCGATGAAGTAGTGCTGCAGACGCTTGCGTAGGGCCGCGTTGAATCGGTCGCGCGGCAGGGCCACCACGATAGACACGCTTCGTCCGTAGAGATCGCGGCGCACCAGCACCCTTATGCCGCCGTGCTTCTCGAGCTGCAGCAGGCCGACCACGAGGCGCCGGAGCTCACTCGACGAGGCCTGGAACAGCTCGTCCTTCGGGAACGACTCGAAGAGCTCGACGACCTGCTTGTAGTCGTGGGAACCGGGGATGAGGTCCTCGGCGGCGATGATCTGGCCGAGCTTGCGATGCAGCAGCGGCGTCTTCGCCGCCGGCTCCATGTACGCCTTCGACGTGAACAGGCCGATGAGACGAGCTTCGCCAGTGATGAGCCCATCGGGGTTCACGACGCGCACCCCGATGTAGTCCATGCGAGCTCGACGATGCACCGTGGAGTAGGAATTCGTCTTGGAGAACACCAGCAGATCGCCGCCCTCGATGCGCGCGCGAACGACCTCGTCGAGGTCAACGAGCCGCGTGGTGTCGGCGAAGGCCGATCGTTGCAGGTCGCTGAGGATACCGAGCCCGCTTCCCTCCACGGCGCGGATCGCTGCCCGCGCCTGGCCGTCGACGTCGACCAACTCGTACTCGCGGTAGCCGAGGAGCACGAAGTTCAGCTGGGCGAGCCATCCGAGGAAGTCGATCGCCTCGCCTACCTCCTGCGGCGGGTAGCGCACCGCCCCGGCCCGCGCCAGCTCGATCATGTGGCGCACCCGCTGCTGCATGGGCTCGAAGTCGCGAACGACCAGCCGAACATCGCGCAAGATCGTCGTCACGCGCCGCTCGAGGTCCTCGCTCTCCTCGAGCGAGAGCACCCGGTCGAGCTCGAAATGCATCACTGATTCACGGTGGCTCGCATCGCGCCCCGACATCACCCGTTCGATGCGCCCCTGCTCGTCGCGGATCGTGCCGACGACCGGATGCAGCAGCCGGCTCACGCCGAGCCCGCGCGCGAGCAGCTCTTCCTGGATCGAATCGACGAGGAATGGCGAGTCGTCGGTATTGGTCGCGATGACCGACCCGGCCGAGTCGTAGCCGTCGGCCGCGACATCGGCGCGGAACACCCGCACCGCCGACGGCTGGGTACCGCGGCCGTCGGCCAGATCGAACGCCGTGCGCACGATGCCGAGCAGCGCGTCGACGCCCAGCACGTTGAGCTCTTCAGCTGGGAAGCGCCGCAGGAACGCCTTGGCGAACGCTGCGATGGCGTCTCGGCGAGCGGGTTCGACTCGCTGGTCGATCGCTTCGAGCAACCCCTGCAGCGCGGGGTGTGGTTCACCGGGAGCGGGGGTCGCCACGATCTCGGGGTGCGCGTCCACGACGGCTCATTCTGGCAGGTCGGACCCCAGGTGTGGTGCCGTCACGGCCCGGTCGACAGGGGCCGAGCGGCGTGCTCGATGTACGACGCACGCACGATCGGCAGTAGGCCTGTGATGTAGGCCCCCCCGACGCAACCTCTGCACCAGGCCGACGCGTTGATCGCTCGGGCGGTGACCTCGGCGCCGCGGCACGCCCGAAGACTGTCGAGCACCGCTACGTAACCGTATGACTCGGCGCCGAGCAGCAGGGTGTCGCGCGACGCATCGAGTCCCTGGCCGAGCGAGACGTAGTTCTTCACACCCACGGTATTCATGTCGGTGGCCTGGGGCGCATCGCGGGTCGTGGCGAGCGGATTGAAGGCCGCCGACGTCGATTCGGCCGTCTCCCAGGTGACCACGATCAGCAGGTTCTCGCTACACGCCGGCGCTCCGAGCCGCTCGAGGAATGCGCCCGCCCAGCCTTCGTATGTCACCGGCTGCCCGGGCGCGACTCCGGATACCGGGCTGTCGCCGTCCACAGCTGGCGGCGGACGCAGGGCCCGCTCACGTGCGCGCGCGAGCTCGGCGAGGAAGGCACTCCACGTGTCGAGCTCTTCCTGCACATGCCGCGCCCACGATGAACGAAGCGTGGCCCGCAAGGCGCGGTTGGCCTCGGCGAGCCGGTACGCCGGGTCCTGTCGCCGCGACCAGCCGAGACTGCCGGTCCTATAGGCATCGATCGGCGAGGCCGACACGAGCTCTTCGAGTCGGTCCACGCGAGCCGCCACGCGGCGGATGTGCCGGTACCAGCGCTCGATGCGCGGATACCACCGGTCGATGTGTGCCTTGGCCTTCTCGATCCGGGCATCGAGGGTCGCGATGTCGAGGCCCGACGCCGGACCCTGCACAGCCGCGGCGACCTCCGCGCCAGACGACACGGAGGTGAACAACAGGAGGGCGACGACGAGCGAGCGACAGCGCATTGGCGACCGAGGTATCGACCGCAGCCGTTCATGGCTTGACCACTGAGTCAGGAGCGAGCCCGCCGATGGGGACCGGCCGTTCAAGAGCGGGCCGCCTCGACCACCTCGGCAGCGCGGTCGTACCGGCCGAACTGGGGCATCACGTAGATGCCGGCAACTCCCGCTTCCCTGAGTTGGTCGACGAGCTCGATCGCGATCGCGCGCCCGGTGGGCCAAGCGTCGTCCCCTGAAGCCGCCATGCGAGCGCGGATCGCATCGGGGACCGTGACCCCAGGCACCTCGTTGTGCAGGAAGTCCACGTGCCGCGCGGAGGCGAGCGGCAGCAGCCCTGCCACGAACGGCACCTCGAGCGGTCTTCCGGCCACGCGCTCGTACGCGGCGCGGAGCGCCCGCAGCGGCTCAACGTCGTACAAGGGCTGCGAGAGCAGGAAGACCGCCCCAGCCTCCACCTTCTTCAGGAGCAAGCGCGCCTCGCGCTCTAGATCGAGGGCGGACGGGGCCACGGCGGCGCCGACGAAGAACGACGTCGGCTCCCCGATCGTCGATCCGCGACGATCGCGGCCTTCGTTGAACCCCTGGGTGACGAGGTCGATCAACCCCGTGGCCGTGACATCGACATCGTTGAGGGTCTGCGGATACTCCCCGATCGCCACGGGGTCGCCCACGCAGACGAACAGGTTCCTGATACCCAGGGCGTGGGCACCCAGCAGGTCGCCCTGCAGTCGGAGCAGATTGCGGCCCCGCGTCGGGAAGTGCAGCACCGTCTCGATGCCGGCTTCCTCCTGGATCGTGCGGCACGCCGCCCAGGCGCTCATGCGCATCTTTGCCATCGGGGAATCGGCGACGTCGACGACGTCGGCGCCCGCCTCGCGCAGTGTGACCGCGGCGGCGACGAGGGTGGCGACGCTGGTCGAGCGGGGCGGTTCCATCTCGACCGCAACCACGAACCTGCCCGCGTCCAGACACGACCGGAGCGCGGTGGGTCGGGCGCCGGGCGCCTGCCCGGGCCGGACCTCGACAGGCGCGGGAACTTCGATGCGCACCGGCGTGCCGCGGTCGGCGAGCGCGGCTGCGATCGCCGACGTATGGGCCGGGCCCGTGCCGCAACATCCGCCAACGATGGAGACGCCGGCTTCCACCGCGGCGATGGCGTGCTCTGCCACGTACGCAGGGGTGGCCGGGTAGACGACCCTGCCCCCGACCCGGGTGGGACCGCCAGCGTTGGCTCGGGCGGCCAGGGGTGTCCCCGACGCCGCGAGCGCCATGGCCCGCACGATGCGCAGCGCCTGGGCGGGACCTTCGCCGCAGTTCACCCCGATCACGTCGGCACCGAGCTCCGCGAGGCGCTCGGCCACCTGTTCGGGGGTCGAGCCCAGCGGCGTCCGATCGTCGCGGGTGAACGTTGCGCTCGCGATCACGCCGATGCCGGGCGCGGCTTCGCGGGCGGCTTCGAGCGCCAGCTCGAGCTCGCGAAGGTCGGTCTGGGTCTCGATCACTAGCAGGTCAGCCCCTGCGTCGACGAGAGCTTCGGCCTGCTCACGGTAAGCGTCACGCGCATCCTCGGGCCGCAACCGTCCGTAGGGCGCGAGGCGGATGCCCAGCGGTCCCATCGATCCCCCGACGAGCTCGGCTCCCGCTTGTCGCGCGAGCTCCACCCCTGCGGCGTTCAGCGAGGCGACGCTGCCGCCCAGCCCGTACGGATCGAGCCGCAGCCGATCGGCGCCGAACGTGTTGGCGATGATGAGGCGCGCCCCGGCCTGCACGAACGACCGGTGCACCGCCTCGACCCTCGCCGGCTCCTCGATGTTCCATCGCTCGACGCACGAGGCGGGCGGCCGGTCGCCGGAGAGCAACGCCGTGCCGGTGCCCCCGTCGGCGAGCAGCGGGCCGAGGGCGAGCATCTCCCGCAGTTCTCTCCCATGCATGGCGCCGATGCTCCCACGACATCTCGAGCGGTGTCTCACGCGTTCCCGGGCGCTCAAGAAGCGTGTCTCGACGCGGCGGCGCCTCACCGATACCATCCGACGATGCTCCGGGGGTGGCGTCGTGCGGCAACGGTCACCACCGTGCTCTTCGTCGGGTGCACGTCGAGCCCTGACATCGTTATCGCTCCGACATCGCCAGCAGCGACCGAAGCGCCCGCCGAGAGTTTCAAGATCGAGGGCCTCGAGATCGAGGAGCCCCGCTGGAAAGCCGACGGCGACAATTGGCGTCTGGTCCTGTCCTGGCTAGCGCCGACCGGGCTCACGGTGGACCACTACGAGGTGCGGCGAGACGGCGTGACCATCGATGACGATGTTCGGACCATTATCTTCCGCGACGGCGACGTCGAACCCGGCACGCGATATCGTTACTCGGTGGCGGCGCTCGATGCCGCCGGCCAGGCCACGCGACCCGCCGTACGTTCCATCAAGACCGGCGAGCCGTCAGTGGCCGAAGCACGGCTCGAAGGGAGCTTCGTGGTGCACATGGATGTCGAGCGCGCGTCCGGCACCAAGAACCCGGTTCGAGGAGGCGCCATCTCCTTCTCCTTCGAACCCGTCTGTCGCAGCGGGGCGTGTTCGGTTCGTTGGACGGTGCGCAAGTCCCGCGCCGAGGGCATCCTGCGCCGGGACGGCGCCGCATACACGGCGGCGCTCCGCACCCCCTTCTTCGTACGGAACTGCTTCGGACGCCTGACCAAGGAGGATCTCGACGTACGTCTTCGGGTGAGGGCCGCAGCCCCCCTGCGACACGTGTGGCGGGCGACCAAGATAGAGGGTTCGATCGTCGAGATCTCGTCGCACCCCAGGTGTGTCACCGCATCGATCGACTGGGACGTGCGCGGAGCGCTCCAGAACTGACCATGGATCCCGGACCGCCTACCACCTACCACGACGAGGTCTCCTACGTCGAGCGTTCTCCGCGTCGAGACCGGCGAGTGGAGGTCGTCCTCACGGTGGTCGCCGCGATCGTCCTGATCGGGGCGGTGCTGATGTTCACCCGCTCTCCGGGCCCTCCCACGTCGCCGGTGGGCGTGCAGGTCGAGGCGCTGACATGTGGGACGCCATGCGACCTGATCGAGCCGCGTGTCACGCTTGCCTGGACACCCCCCGAGGCCGGCGCCGACCCGACCGGATACCGACTGCTCCGCGACGGCGTCCCCCTGGATGCCTCGCTCGACGCCAGCGATCTGACGTTCGTCGACGACGGGGTCACGATGGGCGAGAGCTACGCCTACGAGGTCATCGCCCTCAGCACCGAAGGAGACTCCGCCGCGACGTCTCCGGTGCAAGCCGATGTGCCCACGCCCCCCAGGCGGGCCGCGCACCTCAACGGCGTCTATCGCGTCGGGCTCACGGTGCGTTCTGCGAGGTCGATCGGCGCCGCCTTCGGCATCGACAACCCGCTTCCAGGCAAGCACGATACCGACCGATGGGCGTTCGCTGCGATCTGCGACAACGATGCCGGGACATGTCCGTCTAGATGGTCGGGCCTCGACCGAATCATCGATCCGCAAGGATCATGGTGGAGAGGAACCGTCGACGGACGCCCCGCTCGGTGCGCTGACGGACGAGCTCCGGCTCCTATCGAGATCGATCTCGAGACCGTCGACGTCGACGTCGTCGACCAGGCGTGGGTCGTGTCCGGATTCCGAGGCACGGCGATGGTGTCGTTCCATTGCCCGGGCTTTCCCCCTGCCTCGGCGACCGTCGAGGTGATCGGCGCTTTGTGATCAGGGGCTCATGCCCGGAGCGGAACGACGCTATCGCGGTCAAGATTCCGCCTGATCACGCCGAAGTGTTACGGGTACGGTCCCACTCATCCCGGGCGATCCCGGCACTTAGGCCGGCACAAAGGAACTAGCCCGCTTGGGCCAGTCGATTTCCGCCGCTTGGCTGCGGGGTTCCCGTGAGACCATGAAGTACGCTCCCGCTCAGATGGGGGCTGAACAGGGGACAGCGAACGCATGAGCGCGCGAGGCGTCCGCATCGTCGTAGGAGAGGGCCCATCGACACGCAGGGGCCTGCTCCGCTTCGTGTTGGACGGCGAGGGGTTCGACGTCGTGGCCGATGCAGGCACCACGGCTGAGCTCGCTCGCCTGATGGCTATCCATCGCCCCGACGTCGTCGTGCTCGACGACGGCATCGGTGCGACCGCCGTCAGCATGATCAACGAGATGTCGCCCAACACCAAGGTCGTGTTGGTCTGGCCCGGCGCGGTCATGCCGGTCGGTGGGGCCGCCCGCGTCGAACCATCACGCGTGCTGCAAGACCTCGGTCCTGCCATCACCCGGCTGACTGGCCAGACGGGCGTTGCCGCAGGGGGCCGGGGAGCGGCGCTGCTCGATCGGGCTGCCAACGACCCGGACATGCTGCGAGCGATGTTGCTCGGTGGCCTGTCCGCCGTCGATGACGCCATCATCGAAGACAGGGAACCCGCCCCCGTCGTGATCTTGCCGCTCACCCCGACGATCGATCACAGCGAGCTCATCCTGAACGTGCCCGATGCTGAGCCAGACGACGACGAACGCACCGGGGTCGGGACTGCTGCTGGATCGTCCGGCCTCGCCGCGGGAGCTTCCGTGCTCGCAGGATCGGGGCAGGCCGCGGCGGGTCAGGGCGCCACAGGCATCGCGGCCGCGACTCCCCTCACGGCCCGGCGAGGTGCGCTCGGCTCGCAGAGCGTCCTGAACCGACGGCTCGGCAACCTGGCCCTGGGCGGCGCGGCGGTCGCGAGCGCCCTCGTGCTGGCGCTGGCGCTCGGCGGCGCACGCGTGCCGACCGACGTCGTGTTGGGTCTCGGACCGTCGACGACCTCTTCGACTCCTGGCGAGTCCGACACCTCCCCACCGACCGTTACCCCCGAGCCCGGTGGTGAGAACACCATCCCGGGGGATCCGATCGACACCGGCTCGGCCAACTTCCCGGCGACCTCTCCGAGCGTCGCACTCGTAGGCAACGTGATCCCCGAACCGCCCGGACCGCCCGATGTGGTGGTCGACCCCGGCGACCTCGGACCCGGGGGCGGCGGCAACCCGCCCGATGGCGGCGACGGTGGTGATGACGGGGGCGACGACCACACCGGCGGTGACTCCGGCGATCATGACCGGGGCGGTGGCAACGACGATCCCGACAACGGTGGTGGTGGCGGCGATGGCGGCGATGATGACGGCAGCGACGACCACGACAGTGGCGGCGGCAACGACGATGACGGTGGCGATCACGACAACGGCGGCGGTAACGATGACGAGGACAACCCCGCCCACGACCACGGCGATGGCGACGACCCGGGCGGCGATGGTAGCGACGGCGGCGATGACGGGGAGAGCGACGAGACCGACGGCGGCGGCGATACCGGTGAGAGCGGCGGCGGCCCGGACAAGAACACCGAAGCCGACGACCCGGGCGAGGACGCCGGATCCGGATCCGAGGGTGGCGGAACAGGTAACAGCGAGAACCACTGATCACCAAGTCTCGTAGCATCGCGCCGTGACGATCCAGAGTTCCGTCGGCCTGCTTCGGCGCGTATTCGTGCGTGAGCCGGCAGCAACGGACGCGGCTGCGTGGCGCGACTACGCGTGGCGAGCTGAGCCCGATCCCGCTCGTGCCGCCGATGAGCACGACGCCTTCCGCGCGGCGCTCGAGTCCGCGGGTGCCGAAGTGGTCATCGGGCGGACACCGGTGCCGGGCGATCCCGATGCCATATACGCCTACGACCCGACCCTGCTGACCGATCGCGGGATCATCGTGTTGCGACCGGGCAAGCCGGGGCGCCGGCACGAACCCGCGGCGGTCGAACGCGACCTGAACACGGCGGGTGTGCCGACCCTCGGCGCGCTCGAGGCCCCGGCCACCGCGGAGGGTGGCGACATGTTCTGGCTCGACGAGCGCACCCTTCTCGCCGGCCGCGGCTACCGAACCAACGACGCAGGCATCGAGCAGATCACGGCCCTGACCGGCCCCGGCGTCGACGTGGTGTGGTTCGATCTTCCGCACCATCAGGGACCCGATGCCTGCCTGCACCTGATGTCGTTCATCTCGCCGCTCGATCGCGATCTCGCCATCGTGTTCCTGCCGATGGTGCCGGTGAGACTGCTCGACCTGCTGCGCGAGCGTGAGATCGCTCTCGTCGAGGTGCCCGAGGAGGAGCTCGACTCGCAGGGCCCCAACGTGCTCGCGCTCGCTCCACGGGTAGCCCTGGCGCTCGATGGCAATCCCGAGACGCGGCGGCGCATGGAAGCGGCCGGCGTCGACGTGCGCACGTTCGCCGGCAAGGAGATCTCGCTCAAAGGCGACGGCGGCCCCACCTGCCTGACGAGGCCGATCGACCGAGCCTGAAGCGAGCGTGGGTATGCTCACGCGCGATGTACAAGTACTGGGTCGTTCTGCATATCCTCGCCGTGGCGTCGTTCCTTCTGGCGCACGGAGTGTCGATGTTCGCGCTGTACCGGATCCGTTCGGTCGACCTCGACCGCGGGCGCATCGTCGATGCGATCACGTTCTCGGGAACGACCTCGAAACCCATGTACATCTCGCTGATCGTGCTGACCGTGGCCGGCTTCGTCGCCGGCTATCTGGGGAAGTCGCTCGACGACTGGTGGCTCTGGATCGCGGTGGCCATGCTGATCGCGACGACCGTGCTCATGACCCTGATCGCGAAGCCCTACTTCAAGCGCATCTCAGCCGCGTGCGCGATGCGGCCGTCGGGCGTGCCCCGCACGAGCGACGAGGAGCTCGCAGAGCTGGTGGGGTCGTCGAAGGTGCACGTGATCACCACCATCGGCGTGGGGGGGCTCGCGATCATCATCTGGCTCATGGTCACGAAGCCCGGCCAGACGTTCTGAGCCGAAGCGCGCCAGTGCTTACGCGGGCGGAAGCGGACGAGCCGCAGGTCCGTTCACGACCTCACCCGACGGCCCGAACCTCGAGCCGTGGCAGGGGCACTCGAAAACGTGATCGGCGGTGCTCCAGGCCACCGTGCACCCCATGTGCGTGCACCGGGCCGACATCAGATGCAGCTCTCCCTCGGCGTCCATGAACGCGGCGAGCCGCTCCCCCGCCTGCACCAAGATGCCCCCTTCTCCCGGTTCGAGCTCCGAGGCAACCTGCGCGATGGTGCGGGCGACGAGCACGTCACGGTCGGTGAGGTCGACGACCTTCTCCGGCACGGGATTCAGGAAGAACCGCTTCGCCCCGGTCATGCCCTTGTTCCCGATCACGACCAGGTCGGCGTCGACCTCACGGGCCACGGCGAGGATCTCGGTCGCGGGGTCGCCTTGGCGAAGGACGATGTCGCACTCGGCCTCGGCGCCGTAGACGGCGACCGTGTCGTCGGTCACGAGCTTGCCGGTGGCGGGGTGTCCCACGAACACCATGGTCACCTGGGCACCGACCGATGCGGCGAGATCGAACCCCTTGCGGGCGGCGCGGTCGGCGGTCGCCGAGCCGTCGGTGGCGATCAGCACCCGTCGGTAGAGACGTTCGCCGTCACCGCGCTCGACATCCATCGCGATGAGCAGGTCACGAGGCGCACGATGTGAGAGCCGGTCGGCCGTGGGGCCGATCTCGGTGGTGCTGCGACCCCCGCTCACCACCACGAGCCCGACGTCGCGCTCCTCGGCCAGGCCGATCAACACGTCGGCCGGCGAACGCCCGCCGGCGAGCTCGCCCTTGATCTTGTTCACGCCTGCTTCCTGGGCGGCGCCGAGCGCAGCGTCGAGCACTTGCTGAGCGCCCCCGGGCCGCTCCCACACGTGAGCCACGATCAGCTCGGCCTTGCCTGCCTTGGCGAGCTCGGTGGCGACGTGGCTCGAGGCCGCCGCGCGGGCGGTTCCGTCGGTGCCGAACAGGATCCTCTTGTACGCCACGTCGGTGACCTCCTCGGGCCCCGCACGCTACCGCGCGTCCGCCTGAGCGACACCCTCGTATCCTGCGAGCGTGTACCGCCTCTGGGTCTTCGTGCATCTCGTGGGCGTGGTCGGCTTCCTCGCGACACATGGCGTCTCGATGTGGACGATGTTCGCCGTGCGGGCGGTCGGGAAGGACCGTGAGCGCATCCTCGATCGATGCGAGATGTCGAAGGCCACCACGATGCCGATGTACGTCTCGTTCGGCCTGCTCCTGCTGGGTGGAGTCGCCGCCGGCGTCGATGGTGCCCTGTTCGCGCAGTGGTGGCTGCTCGGTTCCCTGTTGCTGCTGGTCGCGCTCACGGCGTCGATGTCGATGATCGCGACGCCGCACATGAAGCGCCTGCGCGAAGGCTGCACGCGTTGGGCCGACGGCACCTACACCCTGGCCGACGAGGAGCTCGAGGCCGTGCTGGCTGGCCCGGCGACCATGATCACTGCGGCCAGCGGCTCGATCGGGCTGCTCGCGATCTTGTACCTCATGGTGTTCAAGCCGGGCGCCTAGCGCAAAGGTTGATCGTGCGATCGGTCATGGGCTCGGTAGCCTTGCGCCCATGACGGAGCGAGTCGTCAACTTCTCAGCGGGGCCCGCCACGCTTCCGGCATCGGTGCTGGAACATGCCCAGCGTGATCTCGTCTCCCTGCCTGGACTCGGCGTCTCGCCGCTCGAGATCTCTCACCGCAGCCCGTGGTTCCTCGGCGTGATCGATGAGGCTTCGGGGAACGTCCGCGATCTGCTCGACGTGCCCGCGACGCACCGCATCATCTTCTGCCAGGGAGGCGCCTCCCAGCAGTTCTCGATGCTGCCGATGAACCTGCTGCGGGGATCGGGCCGCACCGCCGAGCACGTGATCACCGGTACCTGGGGCGCCAAGGCCGCTCGCGAAGCTGCGAAGGAAGGTGAGGTGCGCGTCGCCTGGAATGGCGCCGAGCAAGGGTTCACGCGTGTGCCGCGCACGAGTGAGTGGCGAGCGTCGCCCGACGCGGCCTACCTACACATGACCTCGAACGAGACGATCGAGGGGGTCGAGTGGCCCGAGATGCCGTCAGCCCCCGGCGACGTGCCGCTCGTCGCTGACGTGTCGTCGAGCTTCCTGTCGCGGCCTCTCGACGTCGGCCGCCTTGGGCTCGTGTACGCGGGGGCCCAGAAGAACGCGGGACCGGCAGGGGTCACGATCGTGATCGTTCGCGAGGATCTGCTGGCCCGCGTGCCCTCGGGGCTGGCGACGATGTTCGATTACCGCACGTACGTCGAGCACGGCTCGCTCTACAACACCCCCCCGGTGTTCGCGATCTATGTCGTGATGCTCGTGACGCGATGGTTGCGCGACGAGATGGGCGGCCTCGCCGAGCAGGAGCGCCGGAACCGGGCCAAGGCCGCCCTGCTGTACGACGCGATCGACGAGAGCGACGGCTTCTACTCAGGCCATGCCGATCGCGGGTCACGCTCGCTGATGAACGTGACGTTCTGTCTGCCGAGCGTCGAGCTCGACGCGCGGTTCGTGGCCGAGGCCGCCTCACGAGGGCTCGCCGAGCTGAAGGGCCACCGCAGTGTCGGCGGCATCAGGGCGAGCATCTATAACGCCATGACGATCGATGGCGTCGAGTCGCTGGCCGGGTTCATGCGAGGGTTCGCGGCCGCACACTAGTCCGCGCCGGACTACTTCGCGGAGCTGCCGAGGCCGGGCGCCCTGTGTCAGGCGCCGATGAGCTCGTCGGCCATCTCGGCGTAGACCTGCGTGTGCCGGTCGACGTCGTCGGTAGTGGTGGCGGGCGACATCAACGCCATGTTGTGGAACGGCGTCATCAAGATGCCTCGGTTCAACAGATAGAGATGGATGTAAGGGTCGACCTCGTCGTCTTGTCCGGCCGCTGCCTCGGCGCCATCGCGCGCTGCTTCGGGACGGAACAGGTACTCGACCCGACAGCCCAGTCTCACGACGTGCCAGGGAAGCTCGCGCGACTCGATCACACCCCCCACGCCCTGCTCGAACCGCTCGCCGAGCGCGATCATGCGCTCGAACGCCTCGTCGGTCATGACCTGGCCGAGCGTGGCCTTCATCGCGGCGAGCGAAAGTGCGTTCCCCGCGAGCGTGCCACCGACCCCGCCGACATCGGCGTTCTTCCAGTCGGTGTGCTCGTACACCATGTCGCTGACCCTCTCGGTCATGCCGTACGCGCCGCTCGCGATGCCGGCGCCCAGCGTCTTGCCGATGGTCACGAAGTCGGGGTCGAGGCCCCACGCCTTCGTGCAACCACCGGGGCCGGCGCTGATCGTGTGGGTCTCGTCGATGATCAGCAGCGTGCCGTACTTGGTACACAGCTCTCGCACAGCCTCGTGGTACCCGGGGTCGGGCAGCACGATGCCGATGTTCGTGAGCGCCGGCTCGAACAGACACGCCGCCACGTCGCCCTCTGCGAGCGCCGCCTCGAGCCCGGCGAGGTCGTTGATCTCGACCACCCGGGTGGTCTCTTCGAGTGGCACGGGCTTGCCGATGTTGCCCTCGCGAGCGACGGTGCGGCCGTCTTCGAGCGTGGCGAACGTCTCGTCGACCGACCCGTGGTAGCACCAGTTGTGCACGACGATCTTCGGCCGCTTCGTGATCTCACGAGCCCACCGGATCACGAATCGGTTGGCGTCTGTCGCGGTGAGTGTGAACTGCCAGTATGGAACCCCGAAGCGGCGCGCCATCTCGGCGCCTACCCACGTGGCGTCCTCGGTCGGCAGCATCAGCGTGATGCCCTTGCCCGCCTGCTCGGCGATCGCATCGACGGCGATCTTTGGCGCGTGGCCGGCCATGCCGCCCGTGTCGCCGAGACAAAGGTCGACGAACTCGTTGCCGTCGACGTCCCAGAAGTGGGCGCCTTCGGCCCGGTCGACGTATATCGCATGGTCGCCCGGCCAGCGAGTCATCCAGTTCATCGGAACACCGAACAGCAACGAATGCTTGGCTTCCTCGGCAAGCTGACCACTGCGGGCATGACGGGTGCGGAAGGTCGCCCGCTCACGCTCCATCAGCTCCGCCACCCGGGAACGATCGATCGTCTTCACGCTGTGCCCCCCTCGTGATCGTGCGCCTGCGCACGGCTCGGGCCGGAGTGTAGCCGCGGAGCAGCGCCTTTCGGCGCTCGAGTTCGCTGCCGCGAACGCGTAAAGGTGCCCATGGGCCCGACCGATGGGGTAGGACGATGGAACGCGAGCACGACTTCCCCCGGCGCCGCTTGAACGACGGACTCAACCGGCGCTTGAGCGACCTCGCCCTCGAGCCGTCAGCCGATGGCAAGCCCCATCGACGCGACCAGGACGGGTGGCTCGACCGCTGGGTCTCGACGGTCTCGGATCTCACGCGCCTCAAGAACACGCACCCGATGATGGATGCGGTGATCGAAGAGCAGATCGGGCGCAAGATCCGCATCGGCGACCGGTGGCTCACCGACTGGGCGTCGTGCAATTACCTCGGCTTCGATCTCGACCAGGAGATCATCGACACGGTGCCCGAGTACCTGGCGCGGTGGGGCACGCATCCGTCGTGGTCACGCCTGCTCGGGAACCCGCGCCTATACCTCGAGATAGAGGAAGAGCTCACCGAGCTCATCGGCGCGGAGGACTCGCTCGTGCTGCCGACGATCACCCACATCCACATGTCGGTGATCCCGGTGCTCGTAGGTGACGGCACGGTCTTCCTCGACGGGCGTGCCCACAAGACCATCTACGACGGCGCCATGGTCGCGGCTGGCCACGGCGCGAAGGTCGTGCGGTTCCGCCACAACGACCACGAGCACCTCGAAGAGCTGCTGCGGGCGAGCGATCCCGCCAGCCCACGGCTGATCGCCATGGACGGGGTCAACTCGATGACGGGCAACGCGCCCGACCTCGTCGAGTTCTCAAGCATCGTTGGAGACCACGGGGCGCTGCTCTACGTCGATGACGCCCACGGCTTCGGGGTGGTCGGCGAACGCTCGCCCGACGAGCTCTGCGACTACGGCACCAAGGGCAACGGCATCATGCGCCACCTCGACGTGCCCTATGACAACACCGTGTTCGTCGCTGGATTCTCGAAGTCCTTTTCGTCGCTGCTGGCCTTCGTCGCGCTGCCAACCCGGCTGAAGGACGCGCTCAAGGTGCTCGCGCCCCCCTACCTGTACTCGGGACCCTCGCCGGTGGCTTCGCTCGCCACCACCATCGCCGGTCTCAAGGTCAACCGGACCCGAGGCGATCAGTGCCGGGCGGACCTGTGGCGCATGACGCACAGGCTGCTCGAGGCGCTGCACGAGATGGGCATCAGCACACCGAACACCTCCGGGTTCCCGATCGTCGAAGTGCCGCTCGCGAACCACGAGGAGATCGACGAGATGGGTCGCTATCTGTTCGAGCACGGGCAGTACGCGACCATGGCCGCGTATCCGCTCGTGCCCACGCACGAGGTGGGGTTCCGCATCCAGGTGACGGCTGCCAACACCGACGAGGAGATCGAGGACCTGATCTCGGTGCTCGGGTCGCTGCACGACCACTTCCTGCTCGAGCAGAGCACCGACGCGCTCGCGTCGACCGACCTCGCCTGAGCCCAGTTCTCGAGGGATCGCCACGATGCCGGTCGAATCGAACCACCCAGGCAGGCTCCAGGGCCGCACGGCGCTCGTCACCGGGGGATCGTCGGGCATCGGCCTCGCGGTCGTGTCGAGGTTCGTCGTTGAGGGCGCCGACGTCACCGCGCTCGCCCGCCACTACCGGCCGGAGGTCGACGACGTGGGGGCACGATTCGTGGCCGCCGACACGAGTGACCCCGAACAGATGCGAGCCGCCCTCGGGTCCACGGCCGAGCGGATCGGGCCGCTCGACGTGCTGGTGCTGAACGCCGGCATCGCGAGCCTCGACGCAGACGCGCTGGAAGACACAGACCTCGCCGACGTCGAGGAGCTCGTCCGTGTGAACACGATGGGGGTGCTGCACGGGTTGGCGGCCATGCCGCCCTACCTGCGAGACGGCGCGAGCGTCATCATCACCGCGTCGGCTGCCACGTCGTGGGCGTTCCCCGGATACATGGGGTACAGCCTGTCGAAAGCGCCCTTGTACGAGATGGCCCGTCACGCCGCCATGAAGCTCGGCTCACGAGGCATCCGCGTGAACACAGTGAGCCCCGGAACCGTGCTCACCGCCATGCAGCCAGCCGACGACCCCGAGGCCCGGATCGCCAGGGTCGCGACCTGCCTCGGAAGGGCGGCGTTCCCCGACGAGGTCACCGGGGCCTACGTCTTCCTCGCCTCCGACGACAGCGCATACGTGACGGGCACCGATATCCGGGTAGATGGCGGGTGGCTCGACGGTCTGACCGAGGCACATGCGCGCACCCTGCTGGCCGGGATCAACGCCGGATCCGACACCCACGAGAGTGTCCGTACGGGCAACGCCGCAGGCCAGACGCGGTGACTACCTGATCCCGGGTATCAGCACATGGTGACGACGACCGATACAGCACAGGTGAGGAACCGAGCGTGGATCGTGTATCCCGTGGCCGCGGTCGTTGCGACGGCCGTCTACTACGTGCTCGGAAATAACAGTTACCTGTTCAACGTGATCGGCCTCACCTCGCCCGTGCTCATACTCGTCGCGGTTCGGCTGCACAAGCCTGAACGCCGGGCGCCGTGGCTCCTGATCGCAGCCGGGCAGTTCCTGTTCATCGCCGGCGACGTGGTCTCGTACAACTACGAGCTGTTCAACCTGGTCTTCCCGCAGCTGTTCCCGCTCGATTTTGCCTTCAACCCGGCGGGCGACGTGCCGTTCCCAGGCCCCGCCGACCTGATGTACCTCAGCGTGTACCCGTGTCTGATCGCGGGTGTGATCATGCTGATCCACGCGCGCAACCCAGGTCGCGACCGTGCCAGCCTGCTCGACTCGTCGATGGTCGCGATCGGCGTGGGCACGATCACCTGGGTGCTGTTGATCGCGCCGTACCTCGACATCGCCGACCTCGACCTGAAGATCAAGCTCACCGCGATGGCCTATCCGGTGATGGACCTGCTGCTCGCCGCAGCCGCGATCCGACTCGCGGTCGGCGCCGGCCGACGCCCTGTCGCCTTCTACCTGCTCACGGGCTCGATCGTCGCGCTCTTCGCGACCGACGCGATCTACGCATGGTTCGGCCTGTACACCGAGAGCGGGTACCAGCCGGGCAGCGGCTGGCTCGAGGCAGGCTGGATGTCGTTCTACGTGCTCCTCGGCACGGCCGCCTTGCACCCCTCGATGCGAGTGCTCACCGAACGCGCTCCCGAGACCGAGGAACGCCTCACCCTCGGCCGATTGGTGCTGCTCACGGTTGCGGCACTGTCCCCGCCCGTCCTCAGGCTCGTGCAGATGGTGCGCCACGAGGAGGTCGACGTGGGGGTGCTCAGCGCCGCCTCCATCGTGCTGTTCCTGCTCGTCGTGTTCCGCATGGCGGGCCTGATCCGTCTGCAGGAACACTCGACCGAGCGCGAACGTGCCCTTCGAAGGGCGGGAACCACCCTCGTCACTGCGACCAGCCGCGAGGGCATCCACGAGGCCGCGATCGAAGCCGTCCGGGCGCTGGCAGGACAGGATGCGGCGATCCGCATGTGCGACGAGCCAGAGGGCTCGGCCGAGCTCGTCGTGGTCGCGGCGGCGGGGGGCACCCAGGACGTGCATGGCGTTCGATTCTCCTTCTCGACCCTGCAGGAGTGGAAGCAGCAGCGGCTGCTGGCGAACGACGCGTACGCGGTCAAGGCGTATGAGAGCACCTTGCGCGAACCGCTCGCGCTGCCGGTCGATGACGAGGGCACGGTGATGGTGGCCCCGCTGTTCATCAAAGAAGAGCTGCGCGGACTCATGGTGGTCGCGACCCCCGAGGAGATGCCGCGTTCGGTCGCCGACTCCCTGCGCGCGTTGTCGTCCCAGGTCGCCCTGGCGCTGGAGTCCGCCACGCTCACCGAGGATCTCCTGATCAAGCAGAGCGAGGCACGCTTCGCCTCATTGGTCAGCAACTCGTCGGACGTCGTCTGCGTGATAAACCCCGATACGACGGTGACTTACGCGAGCCCGTCGGCAGGACGGGTGCTTGGCTTCGACCCGTCGCAGATCGAGGGCACACGTTTCAGCGACCTGATCCACCCCGGCGACATGACGCGGGTGCTGCAGTTCCTGTCGCCGGTCGGCGACGCCGAAGGGCACACCGGGCTCGTGGAGTTCCGCATCCGCCGCCGCGACGGCGAGTACGTCCACACCGAGACCCTCCGCACGAACCTGCTGCACGACCCGAACGTGAAGGGTACCGTGCTCAACACGCGCGATGTCACCGAACGCAAACAGTTCGAGGAGCAGCTCGCCCACCAGGCGTTCCACGACACGGTGACCTCGCTCGCCAACCGGGCGCTGTTCCACGACCGTGTCTCACACGCCCTCGAGCGCCAGACCCGCGAGCACGAGCCGATCTCCGTGCTGTTCATGGACCTCGATGACTTCAAGACGGTCAACGACTCTCTGGGCCACGCCGCGGGCGACCAGCTGCTGTTCGAGGTGGGCGAGCGATTGAAGGGCTGCCTTCGCACCGCTGACACGGCGGCGCGCCTCGGCGGCGACGAGTTCGCGATCCTGCTCGAGGACGGCGAGGAAGGCGTGACGGCCGCCGACGTGGCCGAGCGCATCATGGAGCTGATGGAAGACCCGTTCACGCTCGAGGGAAAGGAAGTCTTCGTGCGAGCGTCGGTGGGTATCGCGATCGCCGATGGAGAGCGACACGGCGACGTGGAGGAACTGCTGCGCAACGCCGACGTCGCGATGTACATGGCCAAGGAACGCGGCAAGGGCCGGTATCAGGTCTTCGAGCCCGCCATGCACGACACGGCCCTGAAGCGCCTGGAGCTGAAGGCCGACCTACAAAGGGCGATCGAGCACAACGAATACGTGCTGCACTACCAACCCGTGATCGAGCTCGAGAGCGGGCGTGTCGCGGGCGTCGAAGCGTTGGTCCGGTGGATCCACCCCGTGCGCGGGCTCGTTCCGCCGCTCGATTTCATCCCGCTCGCCGAGGAGACCGGTCTGATCGTGCCGATAGGCCGGTGGGTGATGCTCGAAGCGTGCCGATTCGCGGTCGAGTTGCAGGATCGGTTCCCGAACGAGCCACCGCTGCACATGGCGGTCAACCTTTCGGTTCGCCAGATCGCCCGGCCCGAGTTGGTCGAGGAGGTTCGCGAGATCCTGACCGACACCGGGCTCGATCCCGGATCGCTGATCCTGGAGATCACCGAGACCGTGATGATGCAGGACATGGAGCTCTCGATCGAGCGGCTCGGCATGCTGAAGGCGCTCGGAGTGCAACTCGCGGTCGACGACTTCGGCACCGGCTACTCGTCGCTGAACTACATCCGGCGTTTCCCGGTCGACATCCTGAAGGTCGACAAGTCCTTCATCGACGGCGTGAGCGAAGGCGGCGAGGCGTCGGCGCTCACCGAAGCCGTGATCAAGCTTGCGGGCATCCTCAACCTGAAACCCGTCGCCGAAGGCATCGAGCGGGCCGACCAACTGCAGCGCCTGCTCGAGCTGCACTGCGACTTGGGCCAGGGCTTCTTCTTCTCGAAGCCGCTGCCGGGCGACGAGCTCGCCATGCTGCTCGATGAACGCGCGGCGATGCACAGTGAAGCCAACGCGCTCGCCCACGGCCGGCGGGCTTGACCGCTACCGCACGCTGGGAGCGGCGGTCGCTCGACCCCGTACCCTGTGGCGGTCGATGCGCTTCCCACGGTTCCTGTTCGCCCTCTGCCTGAGCCTCACGGTGGCTCTGGTCGCGCAGGCGCAGGCGCCGGCGCTGGCTGCTCCGCCGCGATGGGTGCACCGCGTGGATTCGCTCGTGGGCGATCGACCGATGTCGGTGACCATCGCGCTCGGTGGCGACATGCTCTACGCGCACAAGGACTGGGTCGCCCGCCCGCCCGCGTCGAACGAGAAGCTGCTGCTGTCGATGGCATTGCTCAAGCGCCTCGGCGCCGACGCGACGATCCCGACGAGGCTCCTCGCCACGGAGCGCGTCGGTGCCGATGGCGTGGTCGGGGGCAACCTGTGGATCGTGGGCCACGGGGACCCCGAGATCGACGCGCTCGACATGGCCGAGCTCGCGCGAGTGCTGGTCGAAGACGGCATCGAACGGGTGCGTGGACGTGTGTTCGCGGGCACCGGACCCTTCTCGCGCGACTGGTGGGCGCCGGGCTGGCGCGACTACTTCCCCGACGTGTACATCGCGTTGCCGACCGCGCTGACCTATCGGTTCAACGAGGCCGCCGGTGGTCGCCATCTGCGCGACCCGGAGCGCCTCGCCGCCAAGGCCCTCACGAAGAAGCTCGAAGCCCGCGGCATAGAGGTGAGCGGCACGCCAGGATCGGGGTCGGCGCCCCAGGGTCTCGTACCGCTGGCCACGATCAAGAGCGATCCGCTGGCGACGATCATGGGGCGCATGAACCTCGTCTCGAGCAACTTCCGCGCGGAGGTGCTGGGCAAGATGCTCGGAGCGCAGCGACTCGGGTCGCCGGGTTCGATCGCCAAGGGAGCGCGCGTGATCGAGGGGTTCGCCGGCTCGCACGGGGTGCGCGTGGTGGCGCACGACTCGTCGGGTCTGTCCTACGACAACCGGGTGAGCGCCGAGGGCATCGTCGACATGCTCCGGGTCGCCGAACGGGCCCCGTGGGGCGATGTGCTTCGAGGCACGCTTCCTGCCGGCGGGGAGGGAACGCTCCAGGACCGGCTCGAGACGGTCACGGTGCGAGCCAAGACCGGCACGCTGATCGACGTGTCTGCGTTGTCCGGCTGGGTCTGGCTCGAGCGGGAAGACGCGTGGGCTGCCTTCTCGATCTTGTCGAGCGGCATGGACAAAGATCGAGCCAAGTCGATCGAGAACAAGATCGTGCGGGTGGTCGCAGCCAACGCTATGCGGAGATAGGGGCTGGCTCGTTCGCCGCTGGGAGAGCAGGATCGTTCCTCGCGCAGCGACTTGGCATGGACCTCCGTAGTGGCGCCTGCGAGCGAACAGGGAGGTCCCTGCCTAGTCTCCGCGAGCGACCGAGCACCCATCCGCTGTTCAGAGGTTGCGCGCGTATCGCACGACCGGCATGTTGGAGCACTGGACCTGGTGGGAGCTGCGCTTCCCGTCCCACGCCCAACCGGCGCGCTCGTAGAAGCGGCGGGCTCGCTCGTTCGAGTCGAGCACCCACAGGCTTGCCCGCTTGAAGCCAGCCGACCGCAAGCCGTCGACCGCCCGCTCGAGCAAGCCGCGACCGACGCCACTGCCGGCGACGCGCTCCTCGAGGTAGATCGCGTACAGCTCCCCGATGATCGGCGGAGCGTCGTCGTCGTCCGTCGGCCCTGCGCTCACGAACCCCGCGATCGAGCTGTCGACCACCGCCACCAGCACGATCGTCGCGGGGTCGGAGATCGCCTCGCGCCATCGGACCTCTCGCTCGGCGACATCGAGAGCGTCGAGAGTCTCGTCGGCGAGCTGGCCCCGATAGGCCCATCGCCACGACGCGACGTGCACCTCGGCGATCGCGGGGGCGTCGTCGAGCTCGGCCTCGCGGAACGCGACCGACCCTACGCCGGCGCCTGACCCTACGCCGGCGGGCCCCGCATCTGGGCTCGCCACCGTCACTCCCCGGCCGTGCGCGGGTGCAACAGACCGAACGTATAGCCGTCGACCAGCGCTTCCCACGAGGCCTCGATGATGTTCTCGCTCACCCCGACCGTGGTCCATTCGCGTTCACCGTCCGACAGATCGATCAGCACGCGCACGACCGCGCCGGTGCCGTGTGTACCGCTCAGCACCCGCACCCGGAAGTCTTCGAGGTCCATCCGTGCCAGCGCCGGATAGTCGTTCGCCAGCGCCTTGCGCAGCGCGGTGTCGAGCGCCCCCACCGGCCCCTGGCCCTCCGCCGACTCGATGTGGCGGGTTCCCTGCGTGCGGACCTTGACGGTGGCCTCAGCGAGCGGCGGCTCGTCGTCGCCGACACGTTCCTCGACGTGCACGCGGTAGCTCTCGATCTCGAAGAAAGGCTGCGACCAACCCGAGGCGCGGCGCATCAGCAGCTCGAGCGAGGCTTCCGCCACGTCGAAGGCATATCCTCGAGACTCGCGTTGCTTGATCTGCTCGACCACGGCAGGGATCGCGGCGTCGTCGAGCTCGAGGCCCAACTCGGCGGCCTTCATGCGGATCGTGGCGCCGCCGCCGTAATCCGATGCCACGACGCCCCGATGGTTGCCGACGGTCTCGGGCGGCACATGCTCATATGCCCGCGTGAGGCGTGCGACCCCGCTCGTGTGCAACCCTGCCTTGTGCGTGAACGCGTAGCGCCCCGTGTACGGCTGGCGCGAGTCGGGAGCGAGGTTCGCGATGTCGGCGACGTAGTGCGCAAGCTCGGTGAGGTGCTCGATCGCGCCTTCGGGAAGCGCGTCGGTCGCGCCCATCTTCAGCACCAGGTCGGCCGCGAGCGGGATCATGTCGGCGTTGCCCGTTCGCTCGCCGTAGCCGTTGATCGTGCCCTGAACCTGATGCACGCCGGCGTCGACGGCCACGAGCGAGTTCGCCACCGCGCACCCGGCATCGTTGTGCACATGGATGCCGAGCGGCACGCTGGCCTGGGCCCTCACCGAGGCCACGACGTTCGCGATGTCGAACGGCAGCATGCCCCCGTTGGTGTCGCAGAGCACGAGGCGCTCGGCGCCCGCTTCCTCGGCAGAGGCGAGCACCGCCATCGCGAAGGTCGCGTCAGATCGGTAGCCGTCGAAGAAGTGCTCGGCGTCGAAGAACACTCGCCGGCCTTGCGCGTGCAGGAACTCGATCGATTCGCGCACCATCGCGACCCCTTCGTCGAGGTCGGTGCGCAGCGCCTCGGTGACGTGCAGATCCCACGCCTTGCCCACCAGGCAGACGACCTCGGTGCCCGCGTCGAGCAGGTCGCGCAGCGCTTGCGAGTCGTCGGCACGCTCCCCCGTACGCCGCGTCATGCCGAAAGCCGTCAGCGTGCTGGTCTTCAGCGTCTCCTTCGTCGCGAGCTGGAAGAACTCGGTGTCGCGAGGGTTGGCGCCGGGCCATCCGCCTTCCACGTACGGGAAGCCGACCTGGTCCAGCTTGTGCAGGATGCGCAGGCGGTCCTCGACCGTGTACGACAGGTCGGCCTGTTGCGCCCCGTCGCGAAGCGTGGTGTCGTAGAGCTCGACCTGCGGGGTCGCACCGGTGTCGCTCACGAACATGCCCCCTCGACCACGAGGTCGCCGACCTCGGACGTCGTGAAGCCCATCTCGCCTGCGCGCATCGACTTCATCCGCTGGGTCGCGGCGCGGATGCCCGCGTCGACCCGGTGAGCAGCCTCGGTCTCGCCGAGCTGGCGCAACAGCATCTCGAGCGCGCCGATCGCGGCGAGCGGATTGATCGTGCCCTTACCCGTCTCGCTCGGCGCGGTGCCCCCGATCGGCTCGAACATCGACACGCCCACCGGGTTGATGTTGCCGCCTGCGGCGATGCCCATGCCGCCTTGGATCATCGCCCCTAGGTCCGTGATGATGTCGCCGAACATGTTGTCGGTGACGATCACGTCGAACCGGCTGGGCGAGTCCAAGAAGTAGATGCATGCCGCATCGACGTGCACGTAGTCGGTCTCGACATCGGGGAACGACGCCGACACCTCGTCGAGCACCCGCTGGTAGAGGTCGCCCGCGAACGTCAACACATTGGTCTTGTGCACGAGCGTGACCTTCTGGCGCCGGTGCGGCTGCATCGCGAGCTCGAACGCGTACCGAACGATGCGCTCCACGCCGTGGCGCGTGTTGACCGATTCCTGCACCGCCACCTCATGCTCGGTGCCTTTGCGATGGAAGCCGCCCGCACCCGAGTACAGCCCCTCGCTGTTCTCGCGTACGACGACCATGTTCACGTCGTCCTCCGAATGGCTGGGCACGAGCGTCTGCACGCCCGGGTAACGCACCACCGGCCGCAGGTTCACGTACTGATCGAGCCCGAATCGAGCCTTGAGCAACAGGTCGCGTTCGAGCACGCCCGGCTTCACCCGTGGGTCACCCACCGCGCCGAGGAAAATCGCGTCGAGCCCCCGCATCTGCTCGAGCTCATCATCGGGAAGCGTGTCGCCCGTTCGCAGGAAGCGGTCGGCGCCGAGGTCGAAATCGACAAGCTCGAAGGAAGCGTCGCCGCGCACGGCGTCGAGCACCTTCAGACCCTCGCCGACCACCTCCGGGCCGGTGCCGTCGCCACGGATCACGCCGATCCGCCACGACGTCAAGGCGTCTCCTGGTTCGATGCGCTCTGCGACGTCACGTTCACGGCACGGTTCACCGCGGCGAGGAACGCGCGCGCGCTCGCCTCGACCACGTCGGTAGCGACGCCGCGGCCCGTCACACGCCTTCCGTCGACCTCGATCTGCACCACGACGTCACCGAGCGCGTCGGTGCCGCCGGTGACGCTCGAGACGTGAAAGCTCACGAGTCGACCCTCCACGCCTGCGGCCAGCTGGATCGCGCCCATCGCGGCGTCGATCAGGCCGTCGCCGGTCGCGGATCGCTCGATCATCTCCTCGCCATGTCGCAGACGCACGGTGGCGTGCGGCTCCTCGTGCGTGCCGCCGCCGACCTGGAGCGACTCCATCACGAGCACGTCGTCGTCGGTCGCGCCGAGCTCCTCGGCGGCGATCGCAGCGAGGTCCTGGTCGGTGAGCTGTACCTTGCGGTCGGCGAGATCCTTGAAACGCGTGAACGCCCGGTTCAGGTGATCGTCGTCGAGCGAGATGCCGATCTTGTCGAGGGCATCGATGAACGCGTGGCGGCCCGAGTGTTTGCCCAGCACGAGAGAGTTTCCCTCGAGCCCGATCTCGACCGGATCCATGATCTCGTAGGTCGCGCGGTTGCTTAGCACGCCGTGCTGATGGATGCCGCTCTCGTGCGCGAACGCGCTCGAGCCGACGACCGCCTTGTTCGGTTGCACGTTGTAGCCGGTCGTCATGGCCACGAGTCGTGAGGTGCGCACGATCTCGCGGACGTTCAGGTCGTGCCGCTTGCCGAGGGCCTGTCCACGGGTGCGCACGACCATCGCGATCTCCTCGAGCGAGCAGTTGCCAGCACGTTCGCCGATGCCGTTGACCGCGACCTCGACCTGCCCGGCGCCGTTCTCGATGCCGGCGAGCGAGTTCGCGACCGCGAGCCCGAGGTCGTTATGACAGTGCGTCGAGATCACCACGTCGTCGCGCGTCTGGTCGCGCACGATGCGGATCAGCTCCCCGAACTCGGTGGGCGTGGCATAGCCGACCGTGTCGGGCACGTTGATGGTCGTCGCTCCGCACTCCACCGCGAGCCGGTAGGTCTCGAGCAGGAACTCGAGCGGCGTGCGGGTCGCGTCCTGCGCCGAGAACTCCACATCGTCGGTGTAGGTCTTGGCGAGCGAGACGTTCTCGCGGATCGCCTCCAGCACCTGGTCGTAGCTCATCTTCAGCATCGACTCGCGCTGCACGTCGCTCGTGGAGATGAACGTGTGGATGCGCCAGCGGTCGGCGCCCTTGAGCGCCTCGGCTGCCCGCTCGATGTCGCCGGTCGCGGTGCGCGCGAGCGCCGCGATCACCGGGCCCTTCACGGTCGAGGCGATCTCGGCGACCGCGTCGAACTCGCCCGGCGAGGAGACCGGGAAGCCTGCCTCGAGGATGTCGACGTTCAGCCGGGCGAGCTGCTCGGCGATCTCGACCTTCTCGGCCTTCGTGAGCGCGATGCCGGGGGCTTGCTCCCCGTCGCGCAGGGTGGTGTCGAAGATGCGGACCCGGTCCCCCGTGGGACCGGCGACCGCGCCGGGTACATCGCCGGGTACGTTGCCTTCTCTATCGTTCATGCGGGTGGCACCTTCCGTTCGCTCTCCAGCCAGGGCATCATCTGGCGCAGCTGCCGCCCCACCTGCTCGAGCTGGGACGTCTGCGCCTGCTGGCGAAGTCGAAGGAACTCGTCGAACCCGCCATCGGCCTCGGCGATCCACTTCTTCGCGAACGTGCCGTCTTGGATCTCTGCGAGCACCTGTCGCATCTGCTCGCGCGCGTGCTCGTCGATCACGCGCGGGCCGCTCTGGTAGTCGCCCCACTCAGCGGTGTCGCTCACCGAGTAGCGCATCCACGAAAGACCGCCCTCGTAGATCAGGTCGATGATGAGCTTCAGCTCGTGCAGGCACTCGAAGTAGGCGATCTCGGGCTGGTAGCCGGCCTCGACGAGCGTCTCGTAGCCGTTGCGGATCAGCTCGCTGACGCCGCCGCAGAGCACCGTCTGCTCGCCGAACAGATCGGTCTCGGTTTCCTCTTTGAAGGTGGTCTCGATGATGCCGGGCTTTGCGCAGCCGATCGCGGCGCCGTAGGCAAGCGCACGGGCCTTGGCCTTGCCGGTGGCGTCCTGGTGCACTGCGACGAGGCCGGGCGTGCCGTTGCCCTCCACGTATGTGCGGCGCACGAGGTGACCGGGGCCTTTGGGCGCGATCATCGTCACGTCGACGCCGGCGGGCGGGGTCACCGTGGCGAAGTGGATCGAGAACCCGTGGGCGAACATCAACATGTCGCCGTCCTTGAGATTCGGCGCGATGTCGCTCGCGTAGACCGCGCCGTGCGCCGTGTCGGGAAGCAGGCACATCACCACGTCGGCCTCGGCGACGGCCTCGGCGACGTCGAGCACACGCAGCCCTGCTTCTTCGGCCTGCGTGCGACTGGCGGAACCGGGACGAAGGCCCACCCGAACGTCGAGGCCCGACTCCTGCATGTTCTGGGCGTGCGCGTGGCCTTGGGAACCGAATCCGAGCACCGCGATCTTCTGATCGGAGAGCACTCCCGGGTCGGTGTCCTTCTCGTAGTAGATCGTCGCCATGTCGTTCCCCTTAGCTCCCGTTAGTAGCCTGGCCTGGACTAGCCGGCCTTCGCCGGCTTCAGCACCCGTTCCCTGATGCCCCGCTCGCCGCGCGCGAGCGCGATGCGCCCGGTGCGCGAGAGCTCGACGATGCCGAACTCGCTCAACAGCTCGCGCAGCGCCTCGAGCTTCTCGGGCCCGCCGCTCGCCTCGACCGTGAGAGTCGACGCGGTCACGTCGACGATTCCCACTCGGAAGACGTCGGCGAGCTCCATGATGCGCGCGCGGGCGTCACCCTGGGCGTGAACCTTCACGAGCATCAGCTCGCGCTCGACCGCCGAACCCGGATCGTGCTCGAGGATCTTGATCACGTTGATCAGCTTGTTGAGCTGCTTCGTGACCTGCTCGAGCGGGCTCTCGTCGACGTTGACGACGATCGTCATGCGCGAGATGCCGGCGGCCTCGGTGGGGCCGACCGCGAGCGAGTCGATGTTGTAGCCGCGGGCCGCGAAGAGGCCGGCCACACGCGTGAGCACGCCGGGGCGGTCTTCCACAAGCACCGAGATGGTGTGCAGCGTCGCGCCGTTCATGCGATCGGAGCCTCCCCCGGGTCGGTCGTGGGCTGGATCATCTCGGGCCCGACGATGATGTCATCGTTCGAGGCGCCCGAGGGCACCATCGGGAACACCATCTCGCCCGGATCGACGCGGAAGTCGATCACGACCGAGCGATCGGTGACCGAGTAGGCCTTCTCGATGGCGTTGTCGACCTCGTCGGGTGAATCGACCCGCAAGCCGACGGCGCCGTACGCCTCGGCGAGCTTCACGTAGTCGGGAACGTTCGGATCGAGCCACACGCCCGAGTAGCGCTCGTCGAAGAACAGCTCCTGCCACTGGCGCACCATGCCGAGGTAGCCGTTGTTCAAGATCGCCGTGACGAACGGGATGTTCTCGGTCGAGCTCGTCGCGAGCTCCTGCGCCGTCATCTGGAAGCAGCCGTCGCCGTCGATCGCCACGACACGCTTGTCGGGCTGGCCGACCTTCGCGCCCATGGCGGCCGGCACCGCGAAGCCCATGGTGCCGAGCCCGCCGGAGTTGATCCACCGGCGCGGGTGCTCGAACCGCCAGAACTGCGACGCGTACATCTGATGCTGCCCGACGCCCGAGACGCAGATCGTGTCGTCGTCGGCGAACGCACGCAGGCGCTCGACGCAATATTGGGGCTTGAGCTTCCCGTCGTTCGTGTCGTAGCGGTATGGGTAGGTCTGCTGCCACTCGCGGAGCTGCGCAAGCCATGGCGAACGATCGGGAGGGCCACCGGCTTCGGCTTGGCGCTTGTGCAGCTCGGCGGCGAGCTTGCCGATCACGTCGCGGCAGTCGCCCACGATCGGCACATCGGCCACTCGGTTCTTGCCGATCTCGGCGGGGTCGATGTCGACGTGGATCACTTTGGCGTGCGGAGCGAACGCGGCGAGCTTGCCGGTGACGCGGTCGTCGAAGCGCGATCCGAGCGCGACCAGCAGGTCTGCCTTCTGGAACGAGGTGACCGCGGTGTAGTTGCCGTGCATGCCGGGCATGCCGAGACAGAGCTCGTGTGAGTCGGGGAACGCGCCCCGCGCCATGAGTGTGGTGACGACCGGAAGCTGCCCCGTGGTCGCGAGGTCGAACAGCTCCTTGTGCGCGTTCGCCTTGATCACGCCGCCGCCCACGTAGAGCACCGGGCGCTTCGCCTTCAGGATCATCTTCACGGCCTCGACCACCTGGCGCTGATTGCCCTTCGTGTTCGGTTTGTAGCCCGGCAACGAGACGTTCTCAGGCCACCGGTAGGTGGTCTCGGCGAGCAGCACGTCCTTGGGAAGGTCGATCAGCACGGGACCGGGCCGCCCTGTCGAGGCGATGTGGAACGCCTCACGCACGGTCGTGACGATGTCGGCCGGGTCCTTCACCAGGAAGTTGTGCTTGGTCACCGGCATCGTGATGCCGGTGATGTCGGCTTCCTGGAAGGCGTCGTTGCCCACCACCGGCGTCGGCACCTGACCGGTGATCGCGACGATCGGCACGGAATCCATCTTGGCGTCGGCGAGCGGGGTGACGAGGTTCGTCGCGCCCGGGCCGCTCGTCGCCATGCAGACGCCGACCTTGCCGGTCGCCCAGGCATAGCCTTCAGCCGCGTGCCCGGCGCCCTGCTCGTGACGGCACAGGATGTGGCGGATCGAGGACCGGTCGACCAGAGGATCGTAGATCGGCATGCTCGCGCCGCCGGGGATGCCGAAGACGACGTCGACGCCTTCCTGCTCGAGGGCCTTCAGCAGCGCGTCGGCGCCCGACATCTTGGTCATCGGGCCGCTGCCTGCCGGTCTTCGACGGGCCCCGTCTCGACGCGTCGCACGTGCGCCTGCAGGCGGTGCGCCAGGTTGCGGCACGCGCGCTCGAATTCCCAGGGGGTCCAGTCGCGGCGGCGCATCTGCAGCACGTCCTGTTCCTGCTCCTCGCCGAAGTCGAATCCCGAGCCCAGGTAGACGACGTCGGAGGACAGGTAGCGGTCGACGACGGCGCGGGTCGACGGCTCGGCCGACTCGACGCTCACCTGGCCGGGACCCTCCCAGAGCACGCTGGCGACCACGGTGCCGTCTCGCTCGAACTCGTACCGCATGGAACTCTCCTTGTCTCCGGGGTCGTCACCCGGCGCCTTTGCTGCTTGACCTGAAAAGTGGGAACAAAAAACCCCCGCGGTGGCGGGGGCGTCGGCGCGGTCAGCAGGCCTCCTGGGCCTGGCCGCGCCTAATGAATAAGTACGAGGTCGTTGCGTCGCGCGAAGGTCGCCTCGTCACACATGGTCATGACAGTCTAGAGACCGAACCCAAGCTGTCAACTCGACCTTGGCCGGGAGGAATTCTCGTCCCACACGATGCACATGGGACCAGACACACGGTGGCGACATCATAGGCCCAGTGTAGGTAGGGCATGATTGCCTGGACAATGCGATTTCCTCGACGCGTTGCCCTCGTGCTGATCGCCCCCTCGCTTCTTGCAGCGGGGTGTCGAGCTGAGTCGCGCGAACCCACCGAAGTCGAGGCGAACGGCGTGTGTGCGAGCATGGCGTTCTTCGATGGCCACCGCTACGTTGGTCGGACCGCTGTGGTTCACCCGGCACCGGGAGCAGTCGTCGGAGAGGCTCGCCTCCCCGGATGCAACGACCAGGGCCAGGCCTCCGCCCCTCCTGACGAGCTCATCGAAGTGGCGCGACTGCCTGGTGTCGACCCGAGCGTTGCCTTCGTCGCCGCTCGATTCCCCGAGATCATCTACACGCGCTCGGACGTGGCAACGCTACCCCCGACGGTCGCGCAGTTCTTCGCCGCTCCTGGTTGTTCGGAGGAGGACGTCCCCATCCGGACGGAGGGAATCTGGCTCGGCATCATCGGTGCAGACGGAGAGACCGAACTGGATCTCGTCCCGCCCTACGACGTGATAGTGCTCGTGGCCCGCTCATCCGCCCCTCGTTACGTGAACGCCGAGCTCACCGTGCGGGTGTCGCCATCGCTGGGCTCACCTCTCACGCGTGAAGACGTCGAGGCCTCGCTCTGGGAGGGAGGCTCGGTCCAGATCGTGTCGCGGTGCGACGGGGAGCGATTCATCGCAGAGAGCGTCCAAGCCTTTCCGCCTTAGGCGCTTTCCGCCTGCCAGGTCGGATCCCTGGCGAACGCGAGGAGCGGCTCGATGTCGCCTTCCCGATCGGCGACACGGAGCGCGGCGATGTAGCGCTCCCTCATCTTCCCGCTTCCCAAGAGTCCAGCCCTACTCAGTTGAACCGCGTCCGTCCGAGAGACTCCCGGACCAGTCCCACCACGGCCACGGGGATCTGCGCCTATGGGACCCCGATGTTCGTCCGGTCTGTCTGAAGGAGCCGGCCGACTCCAGACGTGGTCGAGCGTCGAACGGTGGACTCTTGAGCCATCTCGCATCGATGTCGCTGAACGTCCAGCGACGTCCGCCGACCCAAACGACCGCCTGCGCGATGTTCGCTCGCTCGGCCATGTTCAGGTCTGCTCGGGTCGCTATCCAGGTCGGGATGAACCTTCCCGGTCGTCGGGCTCGATCGGTGTCGAGCCGAGCGGCCCGTCGAAGATGTCGCTCGATCTGCGGGACCACAGCCGTAGTGGGTCTGCTTGGGGACCCACTACCCACTCGATCAGGCTGTTGGATCGATCGTTTCCCCGCCGGGGAACCGGGCGAAGTCGCGATCGGTGGTGCAGAGCCTGGCACCGTGCTCCTTCGCCAGAGCTGCGAGGTGGGCGTCGGTCACGGTGGGACCGCGAGCCCGCCCCGCTTCGACCGTCTCGGCAAACACCGCCCAGTGCTGCGAGGTCGGCTGCACGAGCCGCGTGTTCCCTCGCTCCAGCCACTCCTGAACGATCGCGATCGCTTCGGTGGCTTCAAGAGGTGCCGTGAACACCCGAGGGTCGCTGCCGATCCGGACGAACGCGAGGAGCGTCACCAACGGGAAGCCGACGACTTCAGCGCCGCCAAGTGCCGCTTCCAACCAACGGCGGGCGGCGTCGTGGCGAGGGCTCGATGAATCGAACGCGTAGAGGAGGATGTTGGCGTCGAGGACGATCACCGGCGCTCCGGCCCGTCGAGCCGGTCCAAGAGGCCCTGGATGTCGTCGAGATCGATGCCGGGGCGCACACCCATGTCCCGCGCTTGGACCTCATATGGCGACACTTCGTCGTCCCGCCGCTCGAGCCCCGCGCGGAGGGCATCGTTGACGACTTCCTTGAGGGATCGACCCCGGCGGCGTGCTTCCTCTCGGAGACGCGAGGCGATGTCATCCTCCAGCGTCAGCGTGGTCCGTTCGCTCATGACATCTAGAAGTCTGGCCAATAGGCATCATGATGTCAACCCGATCTCGACCAGGGTTAGCGTCCCGCGCGAGCCAGTCCCGAGGTGAAATCCCCCACCACAAGGAGAGGGGCACGGCACGTCCGTTCATCGACGAAAGG
>JBBEAY010000005.1:0-1455 GCA_040882605.1 Actinomycetota bacterium | reverse complement strand
GGGGGTGTCAGATGGTCTGTGTAAGGGGTGGGTCCAATGTTGAAGGAGTTCACTATGACCATGACCAACGACAAGCACGATGTGACCGAGTCTCAGGCCCGTCAGTTGCGGCGGGAGATGTTCTCCGACGAGGTGGTCGACCAGCTCCTGGCCAGCGCCGGCGAGCGAGGTGTCTCGCTGACTGGTGAGGGAGGGTTCTTGCCCGAGATGATCAAGTCTGTCCTCGAACGCGGGATGGGTGCCGAGCTGACCTCGCACCTGGGCTACGAGCGTGGTGACGTGGCCGGGCAGGGCAGCGGGAACTCGCGTAACGGCACCACCCCGAAGGTGATCGGCACCGAGGTCGGCGACATCGGCCTGGACCAGCCGAGGGACCGCAACTCCTCGTTCGCCTCGAGGCTGGTCCCGAAGGGCGCCCGGCGCCTGGGCGGGCTCGAGGACATGATCATCAGCCTGTACGCGGGCGGGATGACGGTGCGCGACATCCAGCACCACCTGGTCTCCACGCTCGGCACCGAGCTGTCCCACGAGACGATCAGCAACGTCACCGAGGCCGTCGCCGAGGAAGTCACCGCCTGGCAGTCGCGCCCGCTCGAGGCGTTCTACCCGGTGGTCTACCTCGACGCGCTCGTGGTCAAGATCCGTGACGGGGCGCACGTGAGTAACCGGTCGGCGCACATCGCCGTCGGGGTCGACATGGACGGCATCAAACACGTCCTGGGCATCTGGATCCAGGCCGCTGAGGGCGCGAAGTTCTGGGCGTCGGTGTGCTCGCAACTGGCCAACCGCGGCGTCCGAGACGTCCTCATCGTGTGCTGCGACGGGCTCACCGGGTTCCCCGAGGCGATCGAGGCCACCTGGTCGGAGGCGATCGTGCAGACGTGCGTGGTGCACCTGATTCGAGCCTCGATGCGGTTCGTGTCCTACAGCGACCGCAAGGCCGTCGCGGCCATGCTCAAGCCGATCTACACCGCAGCAGACGAGGACGCCGCCCTGAGCGCGCTGGCCGCGTTCGCCGACTCCAACCTGGGCCGCAAGTACCCCGCCGCGCTCGCGTCCTGGGAGAACGCCTGGGAGCGGTTCACCCCGTTCCTGGCCTTCGGGCCCGCGTTGCGGAAGGTCATCTACACGACCAACAGCATCGAGTCCCTGAACTACCAGCTGCGCAAGATCATCAAGAACCGTGGCCACTTCCCCAACGACACCGCCGCGATCAAGCTCCTCTGGCTGGCCATCATGAACATCGAAGACAAACGCGCCCGCGAACGAGCCAAGGAAGCCGGCCGACCCAAGGGTCAGCCCCGAAAAGCACCGCCACGGCTCGTCGAGGGCGCCGTCACCCAGGGCTGGAAAGCAGCCCTGAGCGAGCTCGCAATCGTCTATCCCGACCGAGTCAATACCTACCTGTAACACCCATGTGACCCAGATCACTTACACAGATACCTTGACAAGCTC
>JBBEAY010000004.1:0-1485 GCA_040882605.1 Actinomycetota bacterium | reverse complement strand
CTCGACGCACACTGGGACGTGCCGCTCGAGCCGGTTCCCGCAGCGGCAAAGGAGGACCCGGGTCGGTGACGCTCGAACTCATCAACCCGGACGGGTTGCACACACCGGAGTCCTACACCCAGGGCGCCGTCGCGACCGGCAGCCGGCTGGTGTTCGTCGCCGACCAGGCGGCTGACGACGCGGAGGGCAACCTCGTGGGTCACGGCGACCTGGCGACCCAGGCTCGCGAGGCGTTCGCCAATGTCGGCCGCGCCCTTGCCGCCACGGGAGCGCGACCGGAGGACGTGGCCAGGATCACGATCTACGTCATGCACCACCGCCCCGAGTACCTGCCGGTGATCTCGGAAGCCCGGAACGCGGTCTTCGGCGCCCACAAGCCAACCGACACGCTCCTCGGCGTGGAGACCCTGGCCGAGCCGGGCTACCTGATCGAGATCGACGCGATCGCCGTCGTCGACTGAACGGGTGTTGGGCGAGGTGGCGTGCGAGGTGCACTTCGGCATCGCTGCGCCGGCCGCCCGAAGACGGGCCGTGTTCCGGATACGGCCAAGAGCTCCCCCGCGGACTCGCCGTAGATCTCGTTGCGGCGAGCATCCTCCCAGGGCTGGATCCCCGCTTCCTTCTCCCACGCAGGGACACCGCATGAGCGAAGGAAGTTGGGGAATCGAACTTTCGTGCCGTGGAAGGTGTCACGAGGGGCGAGCACGATCTCGCCGATGGCTCGCGCTAAACACCAAGGAGATACCGGCCGCGGTGTCCACGAGGTCACGAGGGCTCGATCCAAGCAGGGCCGCGGGGTCTTACCCCGCGGCCCTGCTGCCTACCCTGGACTACGAACGCCTCAGGCGTGCGCCGGAACCGTCGCCTCGGCGAGCGCCTTGAAGTCCCCGAGCATGTGGCGCGATTGCCGCTCGACGAAGCTCGTGGTCATGAGGTTCTTGATGAACCCGGGGATGTGCCCGGGCATCTCCCAGTCGGACTCGATGATCAGGCGGGTCGCGTCGCCCTCGGGCTCGAACCGATACAAGGTGTTCATCGGGCCCTGGTCGGTATGCTCGTGGATGAGCTTCAGCGGCTCCACCTCGAGGACCGTGCTCGTCTGCTTCGACTCGAAGCCCATCATCTTGACGGTCGAGACGTACGTCGTCCCGACCCGGTCAAACGGCCCGCTCCAGTCCGAGGTCTCCCTACGCGGGGCCCAGTCGTGCCAGCGTGACGTGTCGCACAGGAACGCCCAGACGTGCCCCACGGGCGCCTCGATCCGGATCTCCTCTTTCATGTGATTCATGACCCACTCCAACTGCGGGCGGGTCGGGTTCGCCAGTGACTCGGCGCGGTCCCGGCGGCCAGGATCTGGGCCGCGCGTCCAAGTTCCCCGTGCGGCGCCGAGCATCCGCCCCTCGATGGGCGGGGGCAAGTGCCATCGGTACCAATCGCGGGCGACGGCGACGGTCGCGAGGCGCTAACTGACGGGATACACGAACG
>JBBEAY010000003.1:50270-186075 GCA_040882605.1 Actinomycetota bacterium | reverse complement strand
ACCCCGCGGCGACCGTCGCGAGCACCCGTGGACGAATTGTTCAGCAGTCTCCTAGACGGAGCAGATCCCCCGGCCGGGAACGACGATCCAGAACGGCAGGATCGCGTTCTCAACAGGGCCCTGGCCCGACGCAGACATCTTCGTCTTCTCGCCAGACGGGAGCGGTCTGACCAAGCTCGTGGCTCGGCACGCGAGGGACCAGACGGGTGGCGTCGAGATGGCGTGGTCGCCTGACGGCACGAAGCTCGCGTTCACGGATTACCGACCGAGCGGTTCTGTAGGCCTATTCGTGATGGACGTCGACGACGGGACGCCGGTGGATATCAGCCCGAGCCTGGAGCATGCCGACTCGCCCAGTTGGTCGCCGGACGGTACCGAGTTGGCGTTCGGTGGTTGCTGCGACGCCTACTACGACATCTATGTGGTCCGCGCAGATGGCACCGGGCTGCGGCGAGTCACCGACGAGCGCGACAGCAACGGCGTGGACGGCGCCTTCATGCCGGCGTGGTCCCCGGACGGAACCAAGATCGCATACGTCGACGAAAGGTACGACGCTCGCTCGGAGACCGAGTCGACGGGGATCCTAATCATGAACCCCGACGGTACCCAGCCGGAGTTCGTGACCTGGTCGTCACGCATCGACGAGGTTCCCGTCTGGTCGCCCGACGGCACGAAGATCGCCTTCTTCCGGAAGACTGGCGACGGCTACTCCCAACTTTTCGTCGCGAGCGCTCTCGACGGGGTCACGGAGCCGACGCGACTCTCGAGTCCAGGCCTGCAGCTGACCTCCCCTCCGAGCTGGGCTCCCGATTCTCAAGAGGTCTTGTTCTCCGCCCAGCGCATGCAGGGTATCTACGTCTCCACCATCGATGGCACGAGCGAGCGAGCAGTTCTCGAGGGTGTGCACGCTCGCGGTGCCGTGTGGTCACCGGACGGCTGTTGGATCGCGTTCGTCCGTGATGAAAAGAGGAACGGCCTAGGTGCGATCTGGCTCATCCGACCAGATGGCACAGATCTCACGGAACTGGTGGGCGGACTCGAGGAGGCCGGGGGCATCGAGTGGCAGGGCCTGAGCTCATAGGCGTGAGGACTTCGGCACGACCCGTGCGGATCCCGCCGCCGGTCGCAGCAGACTCTCGTGTCCATCGTTCCAGCGAACGCGGTAGGAGATGCCGAGTGTTCCCTCGACGATCTCCAGGACCTCCCCTTGGCGTTCGGGTTGGCCGACGGTCTCGGTCTCGACCGCGATCTGGTCGCCGGGCTTGGCGTCCATGGGGCACCTCCTCGTGCGGTTCGGGCGTTGCAGTTCGGCTATCGGTTCGACCCGTGAGCTTCCAGACTACGCCCGGACCGCCGTGCAAAGGAGAGGGGCGCGCTGACTGGTCGGGATCGGGGGAGCTAGCTGCTGAGGCGGGCTCTCACCGCCGACTCGATCTCGGCGACTTGCTTCGGGTCGGTGACCTTACGGCCGAGGGCGTCCCGGACGTAGAAGGCGTCGATCACGCGGTCGGTGTAGGTGGCGACCTTGGCGAGGTGTACATCTAGCTGCAGCTCCGCGAGGGCGCTCGTGATGTCATAGAGCAGACCGATCCGATCGGGAGCACCGACCTCGATCACGGTCGAATAGTCCGATGCGTCGTTGTCGATCGCGACGGTGACCGGGGCGTTGGAACGAGGCGCCGGATACCGTGAACGTTTCTCGGCCACGCGATGGTCGAGCGAGATCCGACCTTCCACGGCCTTGCGCAAGTCGTTGCGCAGCTCGCGCCAGCGCGTTTCCGTGATCTCGGTTTCGAACGATCCTTCGACCTCGAACAGATCCACCGCCACGCCGTCATCGGTCGTGAAGACCTGTGCGCTGAGGATCGACAGGCCCGCCAGCGCCACTGCCCCTGCGATCCACGACAGAAGGCCCGGTCGGTCGCCTGCAACCACGAGCAGCTCGTAGGTACCCGGCTTCGCCCCTGGACTCGCGGCGGTGCGGACCTCGCTCGTCCCGACGTCGGGCGCGATCGTCGAGTGATGCGCGGCGATGCGCTCGGACTCGATCGAGAGGAAATAACCGCGAGGCATGCGCAACACGAACCGCTCGACGGCGGCGTCGGGCTCCGAGGACAACAGTTCTCTCACAGACTCGACCCGGCTCGTGAGCTGCTGCGCGAGCTCTGCTCCCATGTGCCCCCGGTCGTACACGTGCTGCACTCTCATGACGAGCTCGCGCACGAGGGTCTGGCGCCAGGGCGTCGACGCGGCTGGTCCGGTGGCGGCGGCGTCGGCTTGCGCGAGCAGGGTCAGGGCGGCGAGTCGCTCCGACGACTCGATGCGTGCGGCCACGTCGAGGATCAGGTTCTCGTCGGTGAGGTCGCGCCGGGTGGCGGTGTCGGGAAGCAGCAGATGCTCGGCCACCATGAAGGCGGCCAGCCGGCGCGTCTCGCCCATAACGCCCATGTGGTCGAGCATCTCGGCTGCGATGCGCTTCCCGGCCTCGACGTGGCCACCCTCTCCCGTCTTGCCGATGTCGTGCAGCAGTGCGCCAAGCAGCAGCCCATCGCGATCCGGCGCGTAGGCGACTGCCTCGGCCGTCAGACGATCGTCGGCGACTCCCGAGCCGGCGTCTCCTGAGTCGCAGAGGCGCGCCATCTCAGCGAGCGCGCTCGTGAGGTGCGTGTCGACAGTGAAGCGGTGATAGGGGTCGCGCTGGGGTCGACAGCGCACGTCGATCCACGCAGGCAGCAAGCGCGAGAGCAGGCCGAGCCGGTCGAGTGCGTCGAGTGCGTCAACGCCATGGTCACCAGTTCGCACGATGCGCATGAACGCCTCGAGCGTTCGGCCGGTCCACTCGATCGGCTCGGGCACCGGCGTGACCTCGACCGTGTCGAGCAGCCGGGCATCGGGTCGATCGCCCCGTTCGGCGACCGAAGCCAGGGCTTCGAGTGCCTCGTCGATACCTGCGAGCGGCGAGGGCGGGTCGGTCGGCATCGACGAGCCCTGAGCCGCCCGCGTGAGCACGTTCTCGGTGACCCACCGCACCGACCGAGCGTGCTCGAACACAGCGCGCATCAGCCCGTCCTCTGCGATCAGCCGTGTTTCGTCGGTGAAGCCCATCGCCCCGGCGATCACCGGCTGCAGCTCGAGCGGCAGCCGGTCGTTGCGCTTGGCGGTCTCGAGCTGTAGCGCGCTCCGCACTCGGGTCAGGAACTCCTCGGCCTCGTCGAGCGCCTCTCGCTCGGCGGTGCGTAGCAGTTCGTCACCGGCGACCGACGTGACCCATCGCGCCACTTGCACGTCGCGCAGACCCCCGGCACCGCTCTTCACGTCCGGCTCGAGTAGGTGGGCCGCGGAACCGAAGCGTTCCTCGCGAGCGTGGGCGTCGTCTCGGAGCGACCGCGCGAAACCGGCAACATCGAGCGAGGCGACGTCTCGCACCCGTTCGGCCACTAGACCGGCGAGTGCCGTATCGCCCGCGATCGGACGCATGTCGAGCATGGAGGTCAGCGCATCGAGACGTTCCCTCGCGATCGACTCGCATTCGAGCGGTGTCCGCACGGCCTGTCCAACCTCGAACCCTGCGTCCCACAGCGGATACAAGAGGCGTTCGGCCAACGTCGCCACCTCGCTCGGCTCTCGGCCGTCGTGCACGATCAGCAGGTCGACATCGGAGCACGGTAGCTGCTGCATTCGGCCGTAGCCGCCGATGGCCACCAGGGCGACCCCCGGGGGAGATCCGGCGGACTCGAATACCGCGACGAGCGCAACGTCGAAGAGCTCGGCTCGGCGCCGCGCCGACCATAGACCGTGATGACCCGGCGAATAGGCACGATCGAGCACATCGAGCTCATGTCGCAGCCGGACGATGGGCTCGGCGGTGGAGGAGGCTTCCATGATGGGACGCCGTCGCTCAGACCGCGTCGGGGCCCATCTCGCCCGTGCGGATGCGGATCACCTGCTCGGCCTCGGTGACCCAGAGCTTGCCGTCCCCGATCTTGCCGGTACGCGCTGCCTTCACGATCGAGTCGACGACGCCCTGCACCTCGCCGTCGGGCACGAGCACCTCGAGCTTCACCTTCGGCACGAAGTCGACCTGGTACTCGGCGCCCCGATAGACCTCGGTGTGTCCGCGCTGGCGGCCGAACCCTTCGACGTCGGTAGTGGTGAGACCGTTGACGCCGAGGTCGCGCAGCGCCTCCTTGACCTCGTCGACGCGATGGGGCTTCACGATGGCGGTCACGAGCTTCACGGCGGTCCTCCCAGCGGGGAACGTCAGCTTACGCGCCCGTCAGCCGCTTCTCGAACACGTCGTATCGCCGGCGCACCGTCATGCCGACGCTCTCGTAGAGGTGGGTGGCGCCCGAGGTGTTCTCGATGTCGACACCCAGTCTCACCTGGTGATGGCCGCGGGCGGCGAGCTCGGCGAACGAGCGGTCGAGCAACGCCCGGGCCACCCCCCGCCGACGGAACTTCGCCAGCACTCCGAGCTCGCCGACCCAGCCGGCTCCGTCGTCGGCAGCGAAGTTCACCGAAGCGCCGGCGGGCTCGTCACCGACGTACGCCAGCACCATGAGTGACGGGTCGTAGCCCGGGTCGCCGTGGTGCTCGTGTTGCCACTCCTCGAACGTCATGGGCTCGAAACCGAAGTGGTCGACGAAGGCCTCCTCGAGCAGCCCCCGAACGAGCCGTTCGTCATCGGCTGAGGCGAGGCGCAACGTGACGCCTTCTGGAGTCCCGGACGAGACGTCGTCGGCCGACAGCCCTCGATGCATGTGCCAGAACGACCGCACCGGTCGGTAGCCCCGGCGCTCGAAGAGGTCGACAGCCCGCCGGTCGGTATCGGGCGCCCCCGTGCGGAACGGCGCCGGCACCCCTGGTGCCAGTCGCGACGTCGCCCTGCGTTCGCTCTCGGCCAAGAGCGCCGAGCCGAGACCGAGGCCCGCATGTTCAGGGTGCACCTTGTCCATCGCGAAGATCTGCATCGACGGGTCCAGCGCCAGCACGATTCCGTACGCGGCGATCGACCCATCGTTAGCCTCGGCGACCACGGAGTCGCGTTCGAACTCGAACCCCGTCGCGGCCCAATCGACCAGGATCTCGTCGCGCGCTTGGTCGACGAACCCGACGTCGACGAGATCGCGGGCCTCGTGCAACTCGACCAGGGCGTCGAGATCGTCGCGCCGTGCCGGGCGAGCCCGGTACGGATCGGGAAACGTCACTCCCCGACGGCCTGCTTCCGGGCAGGCGACTTCGTCTTGGCGGTGGTCTTCTTCGCGGTGCTCTTCTTGGCCGTGGATCTCTTCGCCGTCGCCTTCTTGGCTGCTGCGGTCTTCTTCTTCACAGGAGTGACCTCGAGCTCGCCGGTGCCGGCCTGCTTCTTCGCGGCCGCGACGCTCGCCTTCAGCGCGGCCATGAGGTCGACGACCTTGGCGGTGGGCTCGGCCTCGACAACCTCGATCTCCTCACCGTTGATCTTGGCTTCGACGATCTTCATCAGCGCCTCGCGGTATCCGTCGGTGAACTCCTCGGGGTTCCACTCGGCGGTGAGGTTCTCGATGAGTTGGCGGGCCATCTCGACTTCCTGCCCGCGGACCTTCGAAGTGACGTCGACGTCGCCGAGGTCGGCCTCGCGGATCTCATCGGGCCAGTACATCGTCTCGAGCACGAATGCGTCGTCCTTGAAGCGGAGCGCCGCGAGGTGCTCCTTGTCGCGGAAGCTGACCTTGGCGATGCCCACCTTGTTGTCCTGGCTCATCGCCTCGCGCAGTAGCGCGTACGCCTTGGCGCCGGTCTCATCGGGCGCGAGGTAGTAGCTCTTCTTGAACAGCATCGGGTCGATCTCGTCGAGATCGACGAACTGCTGGATGTCGATCGCGCGGCTCGACTCCACCGGCACCGCATCGAAGTCGTCGTCGGTCAGCACGACGTAGCGATCCTTCTCGTACTCGTAGCCCTTCACGATGTGCTCGAAGTCGACGATCTCGCCGTCCTTCTCACACACGCGCTTGTACCGGATACGCCCCATGTCCTCGTCGTGGAGCTGGTTGAAACGCAGGGTCTTCTCCTCGGTCGCCGGGTACACGGCCACCGGGATCGTGACGAGGCCGAACGAGATGGCCCCTTTCCACATCGATCTTGGCATGGAGTCCCTCCGAGGAAGTCTGTCGGTTCCCGTTGCGTTGCGCACCCCTCGGCGCGCGACTGCTTCGAGTCTATCTCTCGTCACTGACGAGCCGGAAGGTGCTCAGGCCTCGTGGTCGGCGTCGATCGCGCGCTCGAGATCGGCGAGCGCAGCGGCGAACGCCGCTGCGCGCTGCTCGCCCGCGGCGACACGCCGTTCCACCGCCGCTCCCAGCAAATAGGTGGCGATCGGCGTGAGCTTTCGCTCGACACCGTGCGCGACGTCGCGGGCCGCGCCTAGCAGCCGTTCCTGAGACTCGTGATCGAGCTTCTCGACGCCCATGATCGATGCCGCTTGCTCCAGCCAGTCGGTCATTCGGTTGCTCCCCCGGGTTCGCGTGCCACGACGGTACGCCAACTCCGAGCGGAAGCCTGCCGATAGCATTGCGAACTCATGGCATCGAAGAGGAAACGGGCGAGCACCTCGAAGGAGGCATTCACCGTCGAGATGCCGAGCGCGATCGAGGCGACCCGTGACGGCGACGCCTGGTGGACTCAGGTCGACGGCCGAGAGCTGCGCCTTTCGAACCTGACGAAGATCTTCTGGCCGGACGAGGGCTACACCAAGGGCGACCTTCTCGCCTACTACTTCAACGTCGCGCCGCTGATCGTGCCGCACCTCGACAGGCGGCCGCTCACCATGAAGCGGATGCCCGACGGCATCGACGGGCCGTTCTTCTATGAGAAATCGGCGCCCTCGCACACCCCGGACTGGCTCGGCCGCTGCGTCGTGCAGAGCGACGAGGCCAAGGGTGGCGAGACCGACTACCTCACGCTCATCGACGCGGCCGGGCTGCTGTACGTCGCGAACCTCGGATGCATCGAGTTCCACCCGCTGCACTCGCGATGCGAAGATGTCGCGCATCCGGATTACCTGTTCTTCGACCTCGATCCGTTCGAGCCCTACACCTACGAGGACGTGCTCGTCGTCGCGCGGCACATCAAGGTGCTGCTCGACCAGCTCGGGCTCACCGCGTTCCCCAAGACGAGCGGCGCAACCGGCTTGCAGATCTACCTGCCGGTGCTGCGCGGCACCTATTCATACGACACGGTGCGAGCCTTCGTCGGCGCAGCCGGACGGCTGATCAAGGGTGCCGACCCCGACCGGGTGACGATGGCGTGGAAGATCGCCGACCGCACCGGCAAGATCTTCATCGACCACAACATGAACCGCTCGGGGGCCAACATCTCGGCCGCGTACTCGGTGCGGCCGGAGCCGCGCGCCCCGGTGTCGACGCCGCTCACTTGGGATGAGGTGTTCGAAGGCGGCTTCGAGCCGGCCGACTTCCGCATCGACAACGTGTGGGAACGCTTCGAACGGGTCGGCGACCTGTTCGAGGGTGTGCGGACCGAGGCGATGGATCTGACCGCGGCGCTCGAGTCCCTGGGCGTGGAGGCGACGGCGATCGACGAGGCACGCCCGGACGTCGACGCACCGCTCCCCCGCACCGCTGCGAAGAGCGTTGCCGGGCGGACCTCCGACCAGATCGCAGCCGCGTCGAAGGATCCAGCGTTGTTCGAGTACGTGCGACGTCGCGACTTCGGTCCTGAGGGCACGAGCGAGCCTGCGCCCGGCGAGGTCGCGCCCGGCGGAAGCTCGTTCGTGATCCACAAGCATCGAGCCACCCGGCTGCATTACGACGTGCGGCTGGAGCGCGAAGGCGCACTGCCGTCGTGGGCGGTGCCGAAGGGGCTTCCGATCGCGAAGGGTGACAAGCGATTGGCCGTGCAGACCGAGGTGCACCCGCTCGAGTACGGAAAGTTCGAGGGCACGATCCCTGAGGGCCACTACGGCGCCGGCGACGTGCGCATCTTCGACGACGGCTGGTACGAGACGGTCGAGTGGACCGACACCAAGGTCTCGTTCGTGCTGCACGGCCGTCGCTACCCCGGGCTCGAGTTCCACTTCGTGAAGACGAACCGCGACTGGCTCGGCTTCCTCGCGAGCGCGCAGAGCGCGCCGGCGATCGCCGCGCCGCCGCGGTTCGAGCCGATGCTCGCCGAGGGCGGCTGGGAAGCCTTCGATGAGCCCGAGTGGTGGTTCGAGCCGAAGCTCGACGGCATCAGATGCATGGCCGAGCTCTCGACCGGCCAGACCGTGGTTCGCACGCGCACCGGGCGCGACGCGACCGCGCAGTACCCCGAGCTGCACATGGTGCACGAGCTGGTCGACCAGGTGAACGCCGTGGTCGACGGGGAGATCGTGGCGTTCGATGACGCGGGCCGGCCGTCGTTCGAAGTCTTGCAGGGGCGCATGAACCTCTCAGGGGAACGCGCGATCGCACGCACGGCGAAGATCACGCCCGTCTCGCTGGTGGCGTTCGACCTGCTCTGGCTCGACGGCCACGACACGACCGGGCTCACGCTCGAACAGCGCCGGGAGCTCCTCGAGCTGGTCGTGGAGCAGGACCACCGGTTGCAGGTGACGACGCACGCCGAAGGCGACGGCGTCGATCTCACCGAGGCTGCCAAAGGACTCGGCCTCGAAGGCGTCATGGCGAAGCGGAAGGGCTCCGCGTACCTGCCGGGTCGCCGCGGTCCCGACTGGCGCAAGATCAAGCTGATGAACACGCAGGCGTGCGTGATCTTGGGGTTCACTCGCGGCAAGGGTGGCCGCGAGGGTTCATTCGGTGCGCTGCTCGTCGGCGCGATCGACGGCGCGGGCCTGATGCGGTGGGTCGGGCAGGTCGGATCGGGCTTCACCGAGCGCATGCTCGAGGCGCTGATGAAGGACCTTGCGCCCTTGGTGCGATCGAGACCGGCGGTCGACGACCCCGATCTCGCCGCGGTGAAGGGCGCCACGTTCGTTGAACCCAACCTCGTCTGCGAGGTGCGCTTCCTCGAGATCACGAAGAGCTCGGAGAAGATGCGCGCGCCGTCGTTCCGAGGACTGCGCCCCGACCTCGCGCCCGAGGACTGCGTGCTAGAGCCGCTGGCCGGCTCTCGTCGAGTGACAGACACGAAGAGGAAGCGTCGGTGACGGCGCGCGCGGCTTCCCTCAGGCGCCGGGCGCCCGATACGGCGCGTGCTTCCCGATCGCGCGGTCGACGTCGTCGGCCGAGAGCAGCACGACGGTCTCGATGCTGCCGGCCCCCGACGCAGTGACGGCGGTCGCGACCGCGGCAGCGGTGATCTGGTCTTCCATCTCGGCGATGACGTACGCGTCGGTGTCGCCGAACGCGAAGTCGAACGAGCTGATCGAGCCCCCCATCTCGGCCGCCATCTTCTCGATGAAGGTCTTGCGGTTCACGGCGCCTTCCTTGATGACGCCCTGCATGCCCTCCTTGCTGTAGGAGACCTTGAACATGAAGCGAGCCATCGGCCCTCCCCCTTCCAGCGGGCATGCTGATGCGAGCAGGGTTGCATCGTCGTCCTCACGAGGCGAGCGCGCAAGTTCGCGATGCGAAACGGGCCCGCGGCGTGGCGGTTCAGAAGGGTTCGTAGCCGGCGCGCACGAGCAGGGCGCGAACGTCACGTTCGTCGAATCCCCGGTTGAGCAGCTCGCGGTACAGACGCACCGTCGCGAGCGTGCGACCACACGTGGGGCAGAATGCGAACGAGCCGTCGAACGGCGTCTCGCACCAGGGGCACTGCGTGATCTCGATGCGACGATCGGGCTCGAGGCCAGTGTCGGCGAGCGCGTCGACGTAACCCTTGCCGTAGTCCCATTGGATGTACTCGCTCTCGGCCAGCTCGAACGCCGGCTCGTGGGGGCGGGGCTCGCCGGTCGTGAGCATCTGCTCGAGGTTGTCGCGGAGCAGCTCCCACTCGAAGAAGTGGTTCGAGCCACAGTCCTGACATGCGATCACGACGCCTTTCACGCCTTGTGGCGAGAAGACCGTTCGCATCGCAGCCAGGTCGTCGAGGTCGGCCTCGATGTCCCGGCGTTCGTCGGGGCTGAGGTCGAAGGGCTCGTCGTGGCCGCTGTCCATCTCGAATTCCATGTTCACCTACTCATCGTCGTCCACGAAACGGAGGGCCTTGAACGCTTCGGCGTACTCCACGCCCGCCTCTTCGCCGACCTGCCGAGCGCGTTCTCGCACGAAGGGCGCAGCCGCCTCGCCTTCCTCGGAGACATGTTGGGCGAGCGCCTGCAGCTTGATGTCGATCGTCTTCGTGATGTCGACGTAAGTGTCGGGCTCGTTGCTCGAGAGCCACAAGTTCGGGATCTCATACGGCTCGATGCCCTCGCTTTCGAGCTCTTGGAACATGACGCGGGTTGGCGCGTCGGGCATCACGGCGGTGAGCGCGAGCAAGCCGGCCTGTTTGTGATCCCAGTGGTTGATGTAGCCCTGACCCGACCACAGACGCGCGGGGTCGGGTGCTAGGAGCACCTCGGGCCGCAGACGGCGGATCTCGCGTGTGACCTTCTTGCGTGTCGCGGGCGTGACCTCGAGCAGGCCGTCGGTCTCGCCGAGGAACGTCACCGTCTTCACACCGAGCACGGCGGCGGCTGCGCGCTGTTCCCGCTCGCGGATGGGCGCGACGCGCTCTCGACTTGCGCCCGGCTCGTTGGAGCCCGCCGATCCGTCGGTGCAGATCACGTAATTCACCTCGCAGCCGTCGCGGGTCCATGCGGCGACCGTGCCGCCGCACATGAACTCCGCGTCGTCGGGGTGGGCGACAAGGACCAACGCGCTCGAGAACGACCGTTCCTGCACGTCGTCAGCCTATCGGTGGGTGTGACATGCGACGCGCCTGCACGATCGGGAGCTACGGGCGTGGTTCGATGCCACCGTGAACGACGACGCAGGGCGCATCGCAGAGCTCGAGCGAGGGTTCCGGCGCGACGGGCTGCCGAACCTGATCCTGGACTTCTCCGCGGCCGAGGACGTCTTCACGCGCGCGCTCCCGTTCCTCACGCTCGCGTTCGTGCTCGAGGTCGTGAACGCGACCGACCTGAAGGCCGGTTGGGCGAACCTGTTGTTCGCGCTCGGGGGCGCCGCCCTCTTGGTGGGCGCGTTCGGCCTGCTGAATCTGGCGCGCAGGCGTGCGTTCTTCTCGGTGCCTCGGCGGGTCGGAACGCCCGAGCTCGCCGCCTTCGTGGTGCTGCCGGCGCTATTGCCGATCTTGTTCAGTCGGCAGTTCCTGTTCGGGTTCAACACGATGCTCGTGAACGCGGCGCTGCTGCTGCTCGTCTACCTCGTGATCGGCTTCGGCCTGTTGTCGATCGTTCGCTGGGCTGGCGGACGGTTCTTCCAGCAGTTCGCAGCTTCGGTGACAGTGCTCGTGCGCGCCGTGCCGCTGTTGCTGTTCTTCTCGCTGGTGATGTTCTTCACCACGGAGATCTGGCAGGTCTTCACCACGCCGGGCCCCGGCGCGTTCTGGTCGGCGATGGCGTTGTTCGTGCTGCTCGCGATGGTGTTCCTCGCCGTGCGCCTGCCTGGGGTCGTGCGCGAGGTGCAGGGCGAGGAGGCGGTCGGTGATATCCCGCTCCGGCGCAAGGAACGACTCAACCTCGCCGCCGTGGCGCTGATCAGCGAGATGCTGCAGGTGATCTTCGTCAGTGGGGCGATCTGGCTCTTCTACGTCGTCCTCGGCTCGCTGCTCGTGAACGAGGCCGTGCGCGACGCGTGGCTACTGAGACCCGACGACGTGCTCTTCACGATCGCATGGTTCGGCGACCAGGTGCAGGTCAACGAGCCGTTGCTGCGCGTTGCGACCGGGGTCGCCGCATTCGTCGGCCTCTACTACGCGGTCACGATCCTCGTCGACGCCGCTTACCGGGACCAGTTCGTCGACTCGCTGCGCGAGGAGCTGCGAGACACGTTCCGGCGACGCAAGGAGTACCTGGAACTGCATCGCCGCCGCGGCGGGCCGGTCACGCCGGGCGCATCATCCGGAGGAACGTGACCTCGTTGCCGTTCTCGAACCGGCGGTCGTACACCTCTCCGCGCTCGAAGTTAGCTCGTTCATAGACCCGGATCGCGCGTTCGTTCCATGGGAACACGTCGAGCGCGAACGAGAGCGGCGACCAGCGCTCGCGCGAGAAGTCGAGCGCCGCACGCACGAATCCCACACCGATGCCTCGTCCGGTGAGGTCTGGACGAAGCCCCAGCCCGACCTCGACTTCTACCTGCGTGCCAGCTTCGGACTTCGACTCGCTCGCTATGAGCTCGAGGAAGCCAGCAAGCGCACCACTCTCGGCGTCGTCGACCGCGAACCACGACGCGCCCCAGCGCGACTCGTCACGCATCTCGTCGTCCATCGACGGATCCTCGGACACGTCGTACGCGTCGTACGGCGGTGGGTAGCGCCAGCTGGCGACCCCATCGGCGTCGGCCTCGGTGAACGGCCTGATCGTGAACCGCATCGACCACGCATGGTCTCATGGCGGTTGCGGGCAACTGAGCCCGAGTAGCGTCGAGGCATGATCATTCCTGGTGAGCACCCATGTTGAGGAGGGCGATCGACACCGTGCTCGAGGCGAGCGTGGTCGGAAGCTTCACCAAGATCGGTTACAAGGCGCGCAGGCGCATGTACCACTGGCAGGATCTCGGTTCGCTGCGCATGGACGGCAGGACCGTGGTGATCACGGGCGGCAACTCGGGGCTCGGTCTCGTCACCGCGAAAGCCCTCGCGCGAGCGGGCGCCGCGGTTCGCATCGTGGCCCGAGACGCGGAGCGGGGCGAGAAGGCCCGCGCCGAGATCTCTTCGGCGGGCGACCACGATGCAGGCTTGTACGTGGCCGACCTCTCATCGCTCGACGATGTTCGCCGGCTGGCGAGCGAGCTTTGCGAGCGCGAGCCGCGCCTCGACGTGCTCGTGCACAACGCTGGCGCGCTGCTTACCGAGCGCCGCGAGTCGGTCGACAAGCGCGAGATGACGTTCGCCACGATGGTGCTCGGCCCGTTCCTGCTCACGGCTGAGCTCGTGCCGCTGCTGCGATCGACGCCGGGCGGCGCACGCGTTCTGTTCATCGCGAGCGGCGGCATGTACACGCAGTCGCTCGATGTCGGCGCGCTCGAGATCGAGGCGGTCGACTACTCGGGCGCCAAGGCGTACGCGCGCGCCAAGCGAGCGCAGGTCGTGCTCGCCGAAGAGTGGGCGAAGCGCCTGCGCGACGACGGCGTCGCGGTGCACGCGATGCACCCGGGCTGGGCCGACACGCCGGGCCTCGAGACGGGGCTCCCCGGGTTCCGCACGCTGCTCGGGCCGATCCTGCGCTCACCGGACGAGGGCGCCGACACGATCATCTGGCTCGCCACCGCAAAGGAACCCGGCCACCTCACCGGGAAGTTCTGGTTGGATCGCGCCCCCCGCTCGACCGAGAAGCTGGTGCCGTCGGGCGCTACACAAGAGGAGCGCGCGAAGCTCTGGGAACTGTGCGAACGGCTGACTGGCGCCGGCGGGCGCTAGAGGATGGCGGTGACGAATCTCCACCGCTACGAGACGCGATCCCACCACCCGGATCGCCGAAGAGCGCCGGGACCACACCCCAACCCGAACCGCGCCTGAGGAGATAGGGGCGCTCGAAACGTTCGCCATTCTCCACGTTGCACCACATGCAACGAATCCTTGTGACTGTCGTCAGCACCCGTTAGCGTCCGCCCGTAGACGATGTCGACCCGGCACCGTTGGGCGTACGCCTCGGCGCGGTGGTCATCGACTGCGCGGATCCCGTCCTCCTCGCTGGCTTCTGGGCTCAGCTACTGGTGCCATCAGGACCGCCCACGCACTCCTCGGTGTGAGCTTGGACGTGGGGCCGGGACTCGGAGCGGCACTCGGACGTGGATCAAGGTCTAGGGCGAACCCGTGGGCCGGGCTGCGAGTGACCGCTCGATGGCGTTGATCTGTGCCTGCACGCTGTCGGGCGAGGGGCCGCCCGCGACCGTGTGAGCTGACACGCTGCGATCGGGGTCGAGCATGGCCGCGCCGTGGGGCACCCCGAACACCTTCCACTCGACCTCGGTGAGGTCTGCCAACGTTCGACCGTCGGCGTCGATGCGCTTCATCAGCTCGCCGGTGCGCCGGTGCGCCTCGCGGAAAGGCACGCCCGAAATCACGAGCGCCTCGGCGAGGTCGGTGGCATAGAGTCCATCGTTGGAGCATGCGGCACGCATCTCATCGGTGTCGAACCGCATCGTCGCAACCGCTCCCGTGAGCGCCGGAAGCACCAGCTCGAGCGTGTCGGCCGCGTCGAACGCGGGCTCCTTGCCCTCTTGCAGATCGCGGTGGTAACCGAGGGGCAGGCCCTGCAGCAGCGCGGTCACCGCGACGAAGTCGCCCGCTATGCGAGCAGCCTTGGCGCGCGCGAGCTCGGCGGTGTCTGGGTTCCGCTTCTGGGGCATCATGCTCGACCCGGTCGAGTAGGCCTCGTCGAGCGAGGCCCAGGCGAGCGACTCGTCCGTCCACCGCGCGAGGTCGGCCGCGAGCCGTGACAGGTGTGTCGCGCAGATCGTCGCCACCGCCAGGAACTCCTGCACGAAATCGCGATCACTCACCGCGTCGATCGAGTTGGCGAATGCCCGCTGCATGCCGAGTCGAGTCGCGGTGGCTTCGGGATCAAGGCCGAGCGTCGAGGTCGCCGCGGCCCCGGCACCGAGCGCCGACGTCGAGGCGCGCACCGACCAGTCAAGCAGCCGCTCGAGGTCGCGCGCGAGCGCCCATGCGTGCGCGAGCAGATGGTGACCGAGCGTAACCGGCTGCGCGAAGCGCGCATGCGTGGTGCCGGGCATAACCGACTCACCGTGCTCCCGGGCACGCACGACCAAGGTCGTGGTCAGCGAGGCCACGAGGCCGTCGATGCGCCTGCCGGCCGCGAGCAGCCACAGGCGCATGTCCGTGACGACGAGGTCGTTCCGCGAGCGGCCCGCGTGCAGCTTCCCCCCGAGATCTCCGAGTCGCTCTGTGACGCCACGCTCGATCGTTGAATGCACGTCCTCGTCGGCGTCATGGAAGGTGAACGTACCCGCAGCGATGTCGTCGCCCACCGCGACGAGCGTCTCCTCGAGGGCCGACGCCTCAGCGGCGTCGAGCAGTCCGGCTCGCTGCAACGCGCCGACGTGCGCGATCGAGGCCTCGACATCGACCGCTACCAGGCGCACGTCGAAGTGCAGCGACCGGCCGAGCGCGTGTGCCTCTGGGGCTGGGGGCGTCGAGAACCGTCCTGCCCAGAGCGGGCCGCCGCCCGGCTCGTCGTCGGAGGCCGTCACGTGCGGGTTCCCTGCTTCGCCGACCACACCTTGAGCGGCAGGCCGTAGAGGCGCACGTAGCCCTTGGCATCGGATTGGTCGAACGCGTCGCCACTGCCGTAGGTCGCGAGCGACAGGTCGTAGAGGGAGTGCTCGCTGCGTCGTCCGACGACGGTGCACGAGCCGGGCTCGAAGCGCAGCCGCACGTCACCGGTGACGTGCGCCTGGGTCGCGTCGACATAGGCGTCGATCGCAGCGCGCAATGGTGAGAACCATTGGCCGTCGTACACGAGGTTCGCCCAACGCTGCTCGAGCTGCGGCTTGTGGTGCGCAAGGTCGCGCTCGAGCGTGAGATCCTCGAGCGCCTGATGCGCCTTGATGATCGCGAGCGCCCCAGGCACCTCGTAGAGCTCGCGGCTCTTGATGCCCACGCGCCGGTTCTCGATCATGTCGACGCGTCCGAATCCGTAGGAGCCGCCGAGCACGTCGAGGCGTCGGACCAGCTCGGCAAGCGCGAGCGCCTCGCCGGCGAGCGCGACCGGCACGCCCCGGTCGAACCTCAGAGTGATCTCTGCGGGGTCGTTCGGGCGCGCCTCGGGCGGGGCGGTCCTTTCGAAGACGTCCTCGGGCGGCGCGACCCACGGGTCCTCGAGCGGGCCGCACTCGGCGGTGCGCCCCCACACGTTCTCATCGACCGAGTAGGTCGTGACCACGCTCGCGATCGGGATGCCCCACTCTTCGGCCAGCGCGATCGCCTTCTCGCGAGGGATGTTCGCGTCTCTGATGGGCGCGAGCACCTCGAGGTCGGGCGCGAGCACGCCGAACGAGACCTCGAACCGGACCTGGTCGTTGCCCTTGCCCGTGCATCCGTGTGCGACAACGCCGGCGCCGACCTCGCGCGCGACCTTCACGACTTCCTCGACGATGCAGGGGCGCGCGAGCCCCGAGACCATCGGGTACTTGCCTTCGTAGAGACCGTTGGCCTTGATCGAGGGAATGAGGAACTCCGCCGCGTAGCGATCGAGGGCGTCGATCACTCGCACGCTCGACGCGCCGGCTTTGGCACCGCGTTCGACGATCTCGTCGAAGTCCTCGCGCTGGCCGACGTCGACGGCGACCGCGTGCACCTCGTAGCCCTGTTCTCCTAGCCAACGGATCGTCACTGAGGTATCGAGTCCACCGCTGTAGGCGAGAACTGCCTTCCTGCCTGAGCTGCCACTCCCCGACTCGCCGTTGCCCGTCGTGCCGTTGCCCGTCATCAGCTTGCCTCCATGATCTGCGTGAGCGATCGCTCGAGCGCCGGCGGCTTCACGCCGATGCGTCCGAGGACCAGGATCGTGTTGTCGCCGGCGATCGTGCCGGCGACCCCGTCGAGCCCGGCGCGATCGATGCCTTCGGCGAGCGCCGCGGCTGCGCCAGGCGAGGTTCGAACGATCAGCCCGGCGCCGCTCGCCACGAACGACAGCGCGAACTCGTCCAGCAGGTGGCGCAGCAGCGCCATGGGGCCGTAGGACCCCGCGTCACCAGGCACGACGTAGCGGGTGCCTTCGGCGTCGTGCACACGCGCCAGACCGAGTTCCTCGATGTCACGGCTGATCGTGGACTGCGTCGCGACGATGCCCATGTACGCGAGCCGCTCTCGGATCTCCTGCTGGCTCGCGGGTCGCTCGGCCGCGAGCAGACCGAGCATCGCCTGCTGCCGCTTCGCTTTCGACGCTGCGTTGGAACGGCTCACGATGAAGCCTCCGCTACTTCGGGCACGCGGCGAGGCGCGACCTGCGCGACGACGCGCGCGACGGCGGCGCCGAACACGCCTGCCGCGAGCACAACGTCATCATCGCTCGACGTAAGGGGCGGCGACATGCGTACGACGTCCGGGCCTGCCGTGGTTGCCAGCACACCCTCGTCGATCATCGCCAGCACAACGTCATTCGCGACCGGGCGAGCGAGCTGGAAACCCCACAGGCACCCACGCCCCCGCGCCTCGAGCACGGCGCCCTCGGGCGCGGCGGCCACGGCCGCGAAAGGCAGCGCCTCGCCGATCGCACGTGCCCTCGCCAGCAGACCGTCGCCCTCGATCGTGTCGAGCACGGCGAGCGCGCCGGCGCAGACGATGGGCCCGCCGCCGAAAGTCGAGCCGTGGTCGCCGGGCTCGAACGAGACCTCGGTGCGCGCGAGCATCGCGCCGATCGGCAGCCCGCCGCCGAGCGCCTTCGCGAGCGTGAGCACGTCGGCTTCGACACCTGCGTGCTGCAATGCCGCCCAGTCGCCGCACCGCCCCATGCCCGACTGCACCTCGTCTGCGACGAGCAGCGCACCACGCTCGTCGCAGAGCGCGCGCACCCCGCGTAGGTATCCGTCGTCGAGCGGAAGGACCCCGCCCTCGCCCAGTACCGGCTCGAGCAGCACCGCCCCGATCTCGTCGGTCATCCCAGCGTCGAGCGCATCGAGGTCGCCGGGCCGCACGAACCGGAACCAGTCGACGAGCGGCTCGAAGGCGGCGCGTTTGCCCGGCTGTCCGGTGGCGGCGAGTGCCGCGATCGTGCGGCCGTGGAAGGACCCCTCGAGCGCGATCATCGCCGGCTTCCCGTTGGCGAGGCCGTGCTTGCGCGCGAGCTTGATCGCGGCCTCGTTGGCCTCGGCGCCGGAGTTGCAGAAGAAGACGAGCGCGTCGGCTACCGGCATCAGCGCGGCGAGCCGATCTGCGAGTGAAGCCTGGGTCTCTGTGGCGTAGAGGTTGCTGACCATGTCGAGCGTCTCGAGCTGATCGCGGATGGCCGCGACCCACGCAGGATGCGAGTGTCCGAGCGCGTTCACTCCGAGCGCGCCGGCGAAGTCGAGGTAGTCGCGGCCTCGGTCGTCCCACACGCGTGTGCCCTCGCCGCGCACGAGGGTGAGTGCGTATCGAGCGTAGGTCGGCATCACGTGGGGCTCGTTCACGGCCCGACCTCGCTGGGTGCTGCGGTCGGCGCGTCGGGCGTGACCATGGTGCCGACGCCCTCGGGCGTGAACAGCTCAAGCACCAGGGAGTGCTCAACCCTTCCATCGACCAGATGCACCCGGCCGACGCCCGCTTGCAGCGCCGCGACCGCGCTCTCGAGCTTCGGGATCATGCCGCCGGCGACGACCCCCGGCTGCGCCAGGAGGTCGATGCATTGGGTGGCCGAGAGCTCACTCAGCAGGTCGCCGTTCGGTCCGATCAGTCCCGGCACGTCGTTGATGAACACGAGCTTCTCGGCGCCGAGCTCGATCGCGAGCTGGCTCGCGACCACGTCGGCGTTCACGTTGTAGGCCTGGCCGGTGGTCTCGTCAACCGCGATGCTCGCGACGACCGGCACGAAGCGTTGCTCGGTGAGCGTGCGCAGCACCGCGGCGTTCACGTGCACGACCTCGCCCACGAACCCGAGATCGGGGCCGGTCTGCTTCCTCGCGAGCAACAGGCCGCCGTCGACGCCGGACAGACCCACCGCGGGCACGCCATTCGTGACGAGCGAGGCGACAACGTCGGTGTTGAGCTTGCCGGCCAGCACCATCGTCGCGACGTCGAGGGTGGCGGCGTCGGTGACGCGGAGCCCGTCGACGAATGTCGTCTCGATACCGAGCCGCTCGGAGAGGTTCGTGACCTGCGGACCTCCGCCGTGTACGACTACGGGAGTGATACCGGCGCTCTGCAACAGTGAGATGTCCTCAGCGAACGACGATGCGAGGCCCCCAGGAGATCCGCCAAGAGACCGGGTCGCGTCCATCGCCGCGCCGCCGTACTTCACGACGATCACCTTTCCGTGGTGCTCGCGCATGAACGGCAGGGCCTCGAGCAGCGTGCGCGCCTTGGCGACGGTGCGCTGCCTGATCTGCGGCGGAAGGTCGATCGCTTCGGGGCTGGCCGGTGCCGGTGGCGTGGTCGATGCTTCGTTCGTCACGTCGTGTACTCCCCGTTGATGCGCACGTACTCGTACGACAGGTCACAGCCGTAGGCGCGGCTCGAGCCAGGCCCGTCACCGAGGCGCACGCGCACCTGGATCTCGGCTTCCTTCATGGCGGCGCGCGCCTCGTTGGCGAGCGGTGAGGCGGGCTCGAAGTAGCCGGGCGGGATCACGCCGCCCTTGGCAACGGCGACACCGCCGACCCACGCGTCGAGCGAGGAAGGGTCGAACGCGACACCCGCCGCACCCGCTGCTTGCAGGAATCGTCCGGGATTGGGGTCGCCGCCGAACACGGCGGTCTTCACGAGCGGTGAATCGGCCACCGACTTCGCGATCCGCCGCGCATCGTCGGCGCTATCTGCACCCTCGACGTCGACGATCAGCACGTGGGTCACGCCCTCGCCGTCGGCGATCAGCTGCGACACGAGCGACTCTCCGACCGCGTCGATCGCATCGGCGAGCTCGTCCCAAGCGGCGAAACCCTGCATGAGCGGCGTGGCGCTGGCGCCACCGCTCGCCATCAACAGCACCGTATCGTTCGTCGAGGTGCATCCATCGACCGTGAGCGCGTTGAATCGCGGAGCCAGGCGCTCGGCCGCGAGCCGGTGCAGGTCATCGAGCGACACCGCGGCGTCGGTGGTCACGAAGGCGAGCATCGTGGCGAGGTTCGGCGCGACCATGCCCACGCCTTTCGCGCACCCACCGACCCGGACCCCCGCCGAGGTCGCTGAGGTCGCCTGCTTGTGAACGGTGTCGGTCGTCATGATCGCCTTCGCGAACGCCTCGCCGCCCACCGAGGAAGCCGAGAGCGCTTCGACGAGCCCCGGCATCGCGGCGCTCATCGCATCGACGTGCAGCGGCTCGCCGATCACGCCGGTCGAGCACGGAAGGATCTCGTCGGCATCGGCGCCGAGCAACGCCGAGGCCGATGCGCTCGTCGCGATGGCATCGTCGATCCCCCGCGGGCCCGTTGCAGCGTTGGCCTGTCCGCTGTTCACGAGCACGGCCCTCACGTGGCCGCGCGCGACTCGGTCCCTCCCAACCTCCACCGGCGCGGCCTGCACGGAGTTCGTAGTGAAAAGCGCCGCCGCGCGTGTGCCGGGCTCACCCATGAGCAGGCCGAGGTCGGGAAGTCCGCTCGCCTTGAAGCCGGCGGTCACGCCCGCGGCCCGGAACCCGAGTGGATACGTCACGCTCACTCAAGCACCCGCCATGCGTTCGCGCTCATGGGTAGACCGCCAGGGCCGGGAGGCCTTCCGCCTCGTCGAGACCGACGGCGAGGTTCATGTTCTGGATCGCCTGCCCGGCGGCGCCCTTCACGAGGTTGTCGAGGGCGCCGATGACGACCACACTGCCGGTTCGCGGGTCGGCGACAGCCTGCAATTCGATCACGTTCGTGCCCCGCGTACGTTTGGAATCGACCATGCCGCCGGGCGCTATCACCCGCACGAACGCGCGCCCGGCGTAGGCGGCCGCGAGCGCCTCGGTCAGCGCCTCGGTCGTCACCCCTTCGGTGAGCGTGGCATAGCTCGTCGTGAGCACGCCGCGCACGGCCGGCACGAGGTGCGGCACGAACAGCACGGAGGGCTCGGCCCCGGTCGCGAGCTCGAGCCCCCGCTCGATCTCGGGCGTGTGCTGGTGGCCGGGCACGCGGTAGGGCCGCAGACTCTCCTCGGTCGAGCTGTACGACGTCGACTCGGTCACGACCCTGCCGGCGCCCGAGAGGCCCGTCTTTCCGTCGACGCGGATCGCGCCCGGCTCGATGAGCCCCTCAGCGAGCAGCGGTGCGAGGCCGAGGATCGCCGCAGTGGCATAGCAGCCCGGGTTCGCCACGAGCTCGGCGCCTGCGATCTGCGCGCCGAAGAGCTCCGGCACACCGTAGACCGCCTTTTCGAGCAGCGCGGGCGCCGGGTGTTCGAAGCCGTACCACTCCGGGTAAGCCTCAGCCGGAAGCCGGAAGTCCCCCGCGAGGTCGATCACGCGCACGCCCGCCTCGAGCAACCCCGGCACGAGCGTCGAGCTGGCGCCGTTGGGCAACGCACAGAACACGACATCCGCGGAGTCGGCGATCGCGTCAGTTTCGATCACCGCCAGCGCCTGCGCTGCGATCGGCAACGAGACCAGGTGTGGATGTACCTCCGCGAGCGTCTTCCCCGCGGAGTCCTTCGCCCCAAGGAAGGTCACGTCGGCATGTCGATGGGTGGCGAGAAGACGCACAAGCTCGCCCCCGGCATAGCCGGAAACACCTAACACAGCGACACGGTTCGTCGATCCCATGAGTGCATAAGTATGCACAAGTTGGGAAACCATGTCATCCCGCGCGGCTGCGCGGCCCTCCGGTAGGCTGCGCGATCATGCAGGAAGCTCAGATCAACCCTGGTCCATTCGAAGGGCTATGGATGCTGGAGCTGAGAGTGATCGACGACGATGAGCGGCCGGGCTCGTCTTTCCGCGAGGTGTGGCGAGCTGAGCACGCCCGGCAGCTTGGGCTTCCCGATCTCGCTCCCTCGCAGTGGAGCGTGGCCGAGTCACCCGAAGGCACATTGCGAGGGCTACACGCGGAGCCGTGGGACAAGCTGGTGCACGTGATCCGCGGCGAGGCCTTCGCGGCGATCGTCGACCTGCGTCACGACTCCCCCACCGCAGGCGAGGTCTGGGCAGGCACACTCGGTCCAGCGATCGCACTGTTCGTCGGACGGGGTCTCGGCAATTCCTACCAAGTGACGAGCGAAAACGCGGTCTACGCCTACCTCGTGAACGGACGTTGGGAACGCAACGTCGCATATCCGGCCGCCCGGTGGGACGACCGTGACCTCGCGATCGACTGGCCCATCACCGATGAGCGGCTCGCCATGAGTAAGAAGGATCGTGTGAACCCAACGCTCGAGGAACACTGGGCTTCGGCGTCGAAGTAGCCGCAGGTCGAAGTCGCCGCCGAGAGGGTGGCGTCAGCGAACCGATCACACCCCGCGACAGGGCACCCGCCAGGGGCCGAGCGCGGATCGCTTCTGCAGGAAGTTGAAGTCGTGCGCGTTGGCGTCGGGGCAGAAGCCGGCGGCGTCGAGCTTGTATTCAACCCCGAACACAGCCTTGCCGGCCTCGACGAAGGCGTCGAGGCGGCCGCACTCGTCGTACTGGTGGCACTGCTCGTTGAGCGCGGCGTCGAAATACGGCAGCAGCGCGCGGATCTGGCCGAGGTCGTTCTTCAGCAGCGCGCTCAGACCCCGGCGATGTGCCGCATTCGTGAGGAACACGTTGTACCGCAGCTGATCGGCGCCTGTGAGCGGGATCCCGGTGTTGTTCGCATAGCCGTCGACGTTGTCGAACTCCACCGCGTCGAAGCCCTTGCGAGCGCACATGTCGAGCCTGCGTTCCATGATCTGACGGAGCACCGAAAGTCGGCGCACATCGAGCCATCGCTCCCCGGGCCAACCGTTCGACCGTCCCAGCACTCGCTCGGGGAACCGGCCTGCGTCGGGGCGCCACCGTTCCCACGACCCCGCGCTGATGTAACAGACCACCATGCTGCCAGTGGCGTGCAGGTCGCTCACGACCCCACGGGGCACGTCGAAGCCGTCGATGTCATACATGTCGACGTCGAACGACGAATCGATCGGATCCTGCAGCTGCCACTGCCAGCTCGTGTCGATCGCCGGAACCCAGCAACCCGGGCACGGCGCCGGCTCGTGAAGGTCGATGGCTCGAGCCTCGGGCGAGTGCAGTTCCGTCGAGCGCACCCCAGCCAGCGCTGTCCCAGCTATCGCCCCGACGAGCGCGAGGGACATCAGGGCAAGGGCGAGCCGTCGCATCACGCCCGATATCGGTTTTGAGGGCGGCCCCGCTTGAAGCTGCGGCGCGAAAGTCACTCGGGCCGGTCCAGGCGGATCGTCGAGAGCATCGCTTCGGTCTGCTCCACCGCTGCGACGAGCCACGCGCCGCTCTGTGAGCCACGCAGATCCTGTCGCGGGAAGACGAACTGGTTGGTTTTTGGGTTCTTGAACACGAGGACCTGGGGGCTTTCTAGAGTGACCTGCAGCGCCTCGATCACGGCCTGTCGCTTCCACTCCTACTCGCGACCCGAGAGCGCCCGCGAGATGCCACCGGAGCGCCAGCGACGGCGGGCCTCATCGACCCTCCTCACCCCACAGGAAAAAGGAACCGAGTCCCGAGAGCACGACCGCGGCGAGGCCCCAGAGCCAGTAGATGTACGTCACGTCGGGTGCACCGAGGAGGGGCAGCGCCAGGTTCGGGATGAAGAACACCCCGGCGAACTGAACGAGCCCCTCGTACGTGTTGACGTAGGTGATGAAGCCGGCGATCCACCAGAGAAGACCGATGATCCCGCCAACGAACCACAGGAACCCGCCAAGGGCTCTCACGATGTTGCCTCCATCTCCCGTTTTCATGCTGCGGTCACGAACCGCGGACTGCAAGCATCATCACGACACCGCCCTGAGCCTGCCGGTCCGCGGCTTGGCGACGCGACCGAAGATCCCAGCAACTACTCAAAGCTCACGGCTGACCTCTCACTCGGGCGACGAGGCAGGTCAGCCCTCGACGATCCACACCTCGATCTCCCTCACGGAGAGGCCACCGTACGGCGTGGTCACCCCGAAGCCTTGGAAGTCCGCCTCAGATTTCGCCCCCTCTGGGATGAAGAGGATGTCGCAGCGGTCGTCGATGTTCCTTGCCTCCAGGCCATCGAGCCTCCCAAAGTAGAAGCCGTGAACTTCCTGCGCCATCGCCTTCCAGTCAGACGGTGACGCTCCGGATGCTAGGACTCTGGGCGACAGGAGTTCACGCGGCACCTCTTCGAGGTACTGGAACAGAAAGCCGCCCTTCATCAACACGTAGACGGCATCGGTGACGTGGGGACCGATAACCGGGTCGAACTGCTGGTGGATTCCGTACCCCCACGAGAGGACCGCGTCCTCCCGCTCACCGGCCTCCCTAAGGCCAGCAAGTGCGGTCTCACGGAGACGTTCGGCTTGCGCGACGCGTCTCCGGTCTCTCCGCTTTCGCTTCACCCGCGAATCATCCCTCAAAGGCGGCGACTCGTGCCTTGGGCCCCCTACCCAGCGCAGGCGGCCGCGAGGTGGCACAGTGCGTGTCATGAACGACAGAGACCGCACCTACCACACCATCTGGTTCGTCGTCGTGATCGTGGCGCTGGCCGGGTGGAACGTCTACCAGTTCCGGCAGGCGAACACCGAGCGGGGAGAGCTTCGTGCGCGGATCAGTGAGCTGTTCGTCGAGTCGGAGTCGGCGACCGACGAGGCCCGATCCGCGACCGACGAGGCTCGATCCGCCACGAGCACGCTCGAGTTCCGGGAGCGGAGGTTCCGCCTGCAGGCGGCGGCGTGCGCCCGCCTCATCAACGGCCTGGAGCGGGAGGCGTGGTCCGAGGGGGACGCCATCGGTCGCGTCATCAGGGGCGAGTGGTCAGCCGCCGAGCTCGAGGAGTGGGCCATCGGTGAGGCGCAGTACCAGGCCTACCTGGGCTACTCGACCAACCAGAACCGCTCCGGCTGCGGCATGCGCATCACGAACCCGAACGACTTCCGTGGGCCGCGCGAGGTGGAACCGGTCAAGCGCGCGTGGGTCGACGGCGCGGAGCCGGTCGAGGGGTGACGACGGTGTCACCAGAGATAGCGACGGCACTGGGCGCGGCGTTCGGCGCGTCGATCCGAAGACACCACCGGTAAGTCACTCCGGGTTCTCGCGTTCCTCCTGCCGGAGTCGCTGCCGCTCGGGGATCGCCATGGTCGTCTCGAGGAAGTCGTCGAGGAAGATCAGGCTGTCCTCGGCGTCCTGGGCGGTGATGGCCCCGAGCTCCTCAGGGTGAGCCACGTCGTTCCCGGAGAGCCGCACCTCATCGGCATTCTTCCGGAGCTGACCGGTGATCACGCCCGTCGTCACCAGGTTGTCGAGTTCGGCTGGGAGCTTGCCGCGGAACTTCGGATCCAACACGCGGACCGCGCGCTGGAGTGCCGAGCGCGCCATCAGAACCGCGGCGCGGTGCTGCCCGGCGTGGTGACAGGCCCACGCCTCGAGCCGGTCCGCCTCCACCTCCTCGTTCGTCAGTCCCATAGGCCGTGCTCGCGCCGTCGGGAGGAACTCCCTTCCCTCGTCGTAGACACGCAGCTGGCCGTCGTGATCTATGTACGCGTGGAAGCGGCCGAGGCTGGCGCGGTTGCAACCCGAGCATTCGTAGATGGCCCAGATGTCGTGTCAGTCGTCGCGGGCACCGGTGGAGTACCACCCCGCCTGCACTGCCACGCGCCGCCGCAGCCACGCGGATCGCCCACACCAACCGCACGGTCTGGAGATCTGCTCGGGCAGGGCGCCGAGGGCGGTCGAGTCTTCGACGTTCTTCTTCACCGACACGGACCGAGGATAGCCGCACCCCCCGACGACCCGCTGGATGAAGAAGGCCGGGCCAAAGACCCGGCCTCCGTTTGATGGTGCTACTTCTTGGGCTTGCCTGCGGCCCACCTGGCGATGGCAGCGTTCCCGCTCCAGTCGACCAGGTTGAGCCCGTGTTGGATCTTCGCCACCGCGAGGGCGGGAACGTGCAGCTTCTCGGAGATGGCCTTGTGGCCGAACCCCCCCGCGGTCATGGCGACGATCTGTGCCTCGTCGTCGGGACGCAGCTTCTTGGCCTCGAGGAGCGCGTCGAGTCGGGCGCGCATCTCCTTGGTGATCCGTGTCTTCGGCGTTGCAGGAAGCCGCTCTCGCGGGCCAGACGAGTGGCCGAGTGGCGAGTGGGTCGGTCGACCCGTCTTCCCGACGAACTAGCTTCTCGTGCCCATCTGGTGACACCATCCACGGGCAGAAGGCGCACGGGACCTAGTCCATAGGTCCAGACTTCCCCAGAGGGGTGTCAGACGGGCGGTTCAGGGGAGTCGCTTCGTGAGCCGGTACATGCGCCACGCGATCACGGTGCGGACCAGTGAGCTCACCATCGCCACCACCGCGAGGCCGACCAGGAACCCGTTCACCGCGCCACCGCCCGCTGCTTCTTCCGGATGTCGCGCGCCACTCGACGCAGCTCGGTGTAGGACTTCATGATCGGGATGCCGCGCTCGGCGGCAAAGCGACACTCCCGCTCGGCGCGCCGGAGCAGGAGAGCGATGATCAGCTGGTGCGGATGTCCATAACGATGAACGCTTACACGCGCCGTCAGATCCGCATCGCAGCCGCCTACGCGGACATGGAGATCGGGGAGTGGGCATCCAAGGTCCTCCTCGAGGCGGCGGAACAGGCGACGGGCGCTGACCGCGGCCTGAAGAAGTAGCCCACCAACACGTCATGAGCGGCGCTCATGACGAGCGCCCCTCATGCGTCGTGTCTGTCAGTTGCACTCAGCCCATCGAACGGCGGCGCGCGTCGCCGACGCTGTTCTCTATGACCGCATCTCCGCGCTGACGGCGTCCTCCAGCTCGCGGACGATGGCGTGCAGCTCCTTACGCTTCGCCTCGACCACCTGCCACTGGGCGGTGGGGAACAGCCCCCAGTTCTCCTTGATCTCACTCGGCTTCATCGACCGCTGCTCAGCGCCCTGCATCTCGTTGAGCTTCCACGCCTCCACGTAGAACAGAGACGTTCCCTTGCTCCAGTGCTCCAGAATGGCCTTCACCTCTGGGCTGCCGTGAACGCCGATCCGCGCCTGTACCTTTCGGATGCGCTCGGTGTCCAGCTCCTCTGGCGGCTGGGGTGGCTCGCCTAGGACGAGGATCGGCTTCGTGGCGTTCACCGTCTCCATCGTGTGGCCGACCAGCTCCAGCATGGCCTCGTACGGACCCGTGATGCGGTCAAGCCGCGCGAGCTTCGTCTCGTGGGCGAGGGTTCGCTCGTGCGTGGCCGCCTGCGCGTCGAGGGCGCGCTTCTGCTGCCTGGCGCTGAAGGCCAGGGCTGCGATGGCCGTAAGTGTCGAGGCGATGATCGCCAGCTGCGCCGTGGTCACCGGGCCAGGCTACTGGTGAGGACTGACACGTTCGCGGCTAGCCGCCAGGTCGGTCCAGCCGCACCTCGGCCAGCAGTCCCTCCGCCCGCTCGATCACGGCCGCGAGCCACGCCCCGTCCTGGCGGCCGCGGTCGTCCACCCGAGGGTAAGCAAACTGGTTGAGAGTCTCATCGGACCCGACCTGGATCCCCTTCGTCGAGAGGTACTCCCCGAGGGCGAACTCCCAGCTGAAGATCGCCGAGCCGTCTTCGTAGGCGTGCACCGTGTGGGTGAGGAACCGGTTCGGCTGCGCCGTGTAGAGCTCCGACTGACCGCGACGCTCATGCTCCCGTCGGAACCCGTAGCGGTCGAGCGCCTCGGCGAAGTCCACCGCCGGAGCCTACCCGGCCTTGCTGGCCGCAGCTCGGAAGTTGGCGTCGGCCAGCCTCACGGCCTCGGCAGCGTGCGCCTTCCACCGGATGTCGAGGCGCGTTCCGCGCTTCGACGAACGGCCCGACCTGCAGGCCACGGCCGGCGAGATAGTCGCCGAGTGCGAATTCCCAGCTCAAGATGGCGGTGCCGTCCTCGAGCGCATGCACCGTGTACGTCATGAAAGCGTTGGGCCGGGCCTCGTAGAGCCTAGTTCCACGCGCGCCGAACGCCCGCTCTTGGCGCGGTGCGAATCCAAGCTTCACCAACGCTTCGTCGAAGTCCATGCGCAGAAGCTTGGCACACCGTCGACGAACGGCGGGGGCCGCCCCTCAGCCCACGACCGAGAGCGACGCCGCATCCTCAGGCTCGTCGGGCGAGGCGGCACGGGCGCGCGCGATCGTGCCACGGGCCTTGCCGAGCTGCGAGCGGAACTCGTCGGCGCCGTTCACGATCATCGTGCCCGCGCGCGCGAACCGGTTCTCGACGACCGACTCCAGCGAGTCGAGCACTCCGCCGATCTCGGCAAGGCTCGCCTGCACGTCGGCAGCGTCGCCGAAGCGCTGGACCAGCGCGTACAGGAACAGCACGATCGGCAACGCCGACGAGTACGGCACGATCACGACACCGTGGCGGTACGCGTCGGCGTGGGCGCGGCGCAACACCTCGTAGGCCGCGTCGGGCACGGCGGCGACGGCGACCGGCGCGGTCACTGCCGGGTCGAGGTACTGCGCGACCTCCTTGGCCCGCAGCGTCACCGCCTTCTCGACCGCTCGAGCGCAGGCGTCGCGCTCGACGGCATCCGTCGCTGCCTCGAGTGCCTCGAGCTCGGCGAGCGCAGACCACTTCGAGTCGATCGGAAGCCGGCGCCCGTCGGACAGCAGCAGGCCGAACTCCACCACCTTTCCGCCGACCCTGAAATCGGTGACGAGCATCGACGGCGGCAGCGCAGCGAGATGGTCGCGCAAGACGTGCTCGCCGGCGCGGCCCTTCGACGCCCCGCCCGCAAGCACCGTGGAGAGCCGGCGGATCACTTGCCGTTGATCGGCATCGCCTTCGCGGCGTTCCTGTTCGCGCACGGTCAGCTCGTGCAACGCCCGGCGGGCGCCCTCGACGCCGGCGCGCACCTGCTCGCCGGCGAGATCACGAGCCGCGGTCGCATCGGCGAGGCGGCGAAGCTCCGCCGCCTGCACTTCGAGCCGTGCCTCCATGCGCGTAGTCGCAGCATCGCGAGCCGCCGCGTCATGCACATCTGCAACCCCGGCGGTCGGACGGCGCCCGCCCGCCACCAGAACGCCGGCGACGAGCCCGCACGCAACCGCCAACAGCACGATGCCGATCTGTTCGGGCATGGGGAGCTCCTTCGAGGTCGGGGATCTAACACGACGACCGTAGCGGAGCCCTCTGACACACCGATCCCGTTCAGCTGCTTACGCCGGCAGACCGCTATCGTCGCCGGGTGCACGACGACCCATCTCGGCGCGCCGTCCCGACGGCATCCGCTCGGAGCGACGGCGACCTGGTCGACGACCCGCGCAGCACCACCTTCGTCGCCATCGCGATGCTCACGGCCGTCGCAGCATTGACGATCGTGGTGGTTGCCGACACGGTCTCACCGCCCTTCCTGCAAGGGCTCGACGACGCTTGGCGCCGACGAGTGCTCGCCTGGCCCGACTTGACACGCTCGCTCGGCGATCTGTTCGAGCAGGTAGGTGCTAGCGTCGTCATGGTGGCGTTGCGGATCGCGGTCGCCGCGTGGCTCGCGTTCCGGCGGCGCCGGTGGGACCTGGCCGCGTGGCTGGTCGGCTGGATCATGGCCGACGTGCTCACCGCCGTGCTCAAACCCGGCATCGCGAGACAACGGCCCACCCGGATCGACCCCGACAACCCGTTCACGTCGTTCCCGAGCGCCCACGCGAAGACCGCCGCGCAGGTGGCGATCGGATCCGTGCTCGTGTTGACGGATCCGTGCGGCAGGCGCCGCTGGTGGTACGCGGTCGCCTTCGCATGGGTCGTGCTGATGGCTCTGTCGCGCACGGTCGTCGACCATCACTGGCTCAGCGACGTGGTCGCTGGGTCGATGCTGGGCGCCGGCTGCATGCTCCTCGCGTCCGCGACTCTCCAGACGGTCCGAGGCAAGCGAGCGCCTGAACCGTTCGGCGGCTGACCGATCCGGTCAGACGAGACAGCTGACCCCCGCCTGCGCCACGATGGACGCGTGTTCAGCCGCCTCATAGCCACCTACCGACGGCATCGCCATGTCGTGACCAGTATCGGCGTCGCGATGCTCGCCACGGCGATCGGATTGGTCGTCGTCGGTGGCGTGATCCGAGTGTTGCAAGCGGCCACGCGGCAGCCTCCGCGCGCAACGCCGAGCGGCACCGCGACCACCGACTGGACGGCGAGCCTCGGCGCCCCGGTCACCGGCCTCGCGATCGAGGAGAACCGGCTCTACGTCGCGAGCGACCAGCTCGCCGTCTTCCCGGTCTCGTGCGTCACCGACGCAGGACGATGCGGGCCGCGTTGGCGCGATGCCGTTCCCGACAGGCCGCTCTCGGTGCCGCTGGTCATCGACGACCGGGTCTTCGTCGGATCGGCCGACGGAAAGCTGTACGCCTTCGCCGCGACCTGTGGCGGCGAAGGCTGCACTCCGGATTGGATCGGCATCGCCGGCGAAGGGCCGGTGTCGCAGCCGGTTGCCAACTTCGACCTCGTCTACGCCACGTCCGACGAGTTGTACGCGTTCCCGGTGGGGTGCGCGAGCGATGGGCTCGCGTGCACGCCCGCCTGGAGCGCCGACGTCCCCGGCCGCCCGGCCGATGGCCCGGCCGCGCTCGGTGATGGCCTCGTCGTCGTGGCCTCGTCGTCCAAGCGCGGGGGCGTCTTCGCGTACCCGGCTGTCTGCGGCGCCGCGTGCGAGCCGGTGTGGACCGCGCGCTTCGATGGGCCGGCGACCTCGGCGGCGATCGGCGACGGGTTCGCATACACGGTGGCCCGAGGAAGGCTCTTGGCATTCCCGGCGTCGTGCGCGGGGCGGTGCGAGCCCGAGTGGCGCGCCCATTTCGCGACGAACCCGACGAGCTCGACCGACGCGGCGCTCGCATCCGACGCCGTGAGCGCCCCTGTGGTCGCCGGCGGACGGGTATTCGTCGGAGGTAGCGACGGGCGATTGTGGGTGTTCGCCTCCACGTGCGACAGCGCACGATGCGAGCCGATCGCTTCCTACGACGTCGCCACTACTCCGCTACTCACCCCCGTCATCGACGGTGACACGGCACTCATCACCTCGGCGAGCGGATCGGTCACCATCGTCGACCTCGCGTGCGAGACCGTCGACCCCTGCCTGCCCGTGACGGTGCTGAGCCTCGGATCGACCGCGCTCACCCCCGCCGTCATCACACCCGATTCCGTGATCGCCGGGGCCGACGACGGCTCGATCGAAGCCATGGGCCGGTGATCCGCCGAGAAGGAGCAGGAAGACCTGCAGAAGACCTGCCAGAGAGACCCGCAAGAGAGAGAACTGGTAGACCTACTTCCATGAGCGCACCCGGCATCGACAACGCCAAGGTCCAGGAGCTCAAGGCTCGGGAGGACGCTCGCTTCACCGAGACCCACCCCCGCTGCATCGATGCGTGGCATCGCGCCGAGCACGTCATGCCCAACGGTGTTCCGATGTCGTGGCTCCGCACCTCCTACGACCATCCACCGCTCTGGGTCGACGACGCGAAGGGCGCACGCTTCCGCGACATCGACGGCAACGAGTACGCCGACTTCAACATCGCCGACATGTCGATGTTCACCGGCTACGGTCCCGGCGCGGTCGTGGAAGCCGTCTCTCGCCGCATCGCAGCCGGGTCGCAGTTCATGCTGCCGAACGAGGACTCGATCTGGGTCGCGACCGAGCTCGGCCGCCGCTACGGGTTGCCGCAGTGGCAGTTCACGCTCAGCGCGACGCACGCGAACCTCGAGGCGATCCGCGTTGCGCGAGTCGCGACCGGGCGCGAGAAGGTGCTGTTCTTCCATGGCAAGTACCACGGCCACTTCGACGAGGCGCTGGTCGAGCTAGAGGGCGGCGAGCTCGTCGCAGAGGAAGCAGGGCTGCCGCGCGACGTGACCCGCAACGTGGCCATGGTGCCGTTCAACGACGTCGATGCGCTGCGCGCTGCCCTCGAGACCCGAGAGATCGCGATCGTGACAACCGAGCCCGTGCTCACGAACGCGGTCGGGTTGCTCGTGCCCGAGCCCGGCTTCCACGAGGCGCTACGCGCGCTCACCCGCGAGACCGGCACGTTGCTCTGCTACGACGAGACTCACACGCAGGTCATCGGCCCGGGCGGGCTCACCGCGATGTGGAACCTAGAGCCCGACATCATCACGATCGGCAAGTCGATCGCGGGCGGCGTGCCGCTCGGCGCGTACGGCATGGCCGACGGGGTCGCCGAGACGCTGCGGCGTCCGGCCGGACACGACGACGAGAAGCCGGTCATCGCAACGGGCGGCACACTGTTCGGCAACCCTCTCTCGATGGCCGCCGCGAAGGCCACGATGGGCGAGGTGCTCACCGACGAGGCGTACGCGCACACGCACACGCTCGGAGCCCGGCTCGCAGACGGCATCGAGGCCGCGATCTTCGCCGCCGGTCTGCCCTGGACGACCCATCGCTTCTGGCCGCGATCCGGCTACACGTTCGCGCCGTCGATGCCTCGCAACGCCGACGAGGCCTACGAGACGCTCGATGTGCCGCTGCGACGCCTGATGCGGGTGTACTTCGCGAACCGAGGCATCTGGGAAGCGATCATCGGTGCAGGCCCGACATGCTCGGTGCCCGCGACCGATGGCGACATCGACGCCTACCTCGACGCGTTCGGCTCGCTCGTCGAGGAGCTCACCTCGTGACGCCCCCACGCATCGACATCCTCCGCGTCTCGGGTTCGACCCACCGTGAGGTCGGCCGCCAGCTCGGGGAAGTCGCCGGCGACCGCCTGCACACCGAGGCGGCTGCGGCCCTCGAGGACCTGCCCGCCGGGCGCACGATGGACCAACAGCGTGCGCTCGCCCAGGAGTATCGGGCGTTCACCGAGCCGCGACTCCCATGGCTCGTCGAGGAGCTCGATGGCATAGCGGAAACCGCCGGCATCGATCCACTCACATTCTTCGCTGCCTCGATCGAGGAGCTCTGGTACGAACCACGCCAGAAGGTCACTCAGGGCCGGTGCAGCGACGTCGTTGCGGGCCCCACCGCGACCGCCGACGGTCACCTGCTCGTCGGGCACACGAACGACCTGCGCCCCGCCGCCGAGGAGCACATCGTCGGCATCGAGAAACAGGTCGACGGCGATCCGACGATCTTCCAGCTCGGAGGCGTGCCATGGCTGAGCGTGGGCTGGAACTCCTCCGGCATCTCGCTCACAGGCAACGAGCTCAGTCCCAATGACGAGCGCCTGGGCATCTCGCGCTCGCACCAGGTGCTCGAGATGATGCGCGCCCGCTCGCTCGACGAGATGGTCTCGATGTCGCTGCGGCCCGATCGCGCGTCGAGCTACAACAACGTGCTCACGAGCGCCCACGGAAGCGTCGCGAACGTCGAAGGAAGCGCCACCGACGCCGAGGTGACCGGCCTCGACGACGCCGGCCACCTCGTGCACACGAACCACTACGTCTGCGATCGCATGCTGCCGTTCGAGGGCGACCCGGCGTATGCCAAGCGCTCAGCGATCCGGTACGAGCGTGCCCGCGAGCTGATCGCGGCGCAGGCGCCCGGCTCGGTCACACCCGGCCTGATGCGCGAGATCCTGAGCGATCACGAGACCGAACCCGACTCGGTCTGCCGCCACCCGGAGTTCGGCGCTGCTGACGTGAAGACGGCCTTCTGGTGTGTCGCCGACGTCACCGAGGGCCGCATCACCTTCGGACGCGGCAACCCATGCGACTCCGAAGCCCAGGAGTACGTGTTCGAGGATTACCCCGGCCGCTGACGGCTGTCAGCTGACCACTGTCAGCGATCGAACTTGTCGGCGATCGCCGCGATCGTTCCCTCGTCGCCGCCCTCCTGTGCGATGTCGAGCACACTCGCATCGTCGTCGTTCACCGCCGACGCATCTCCACCGGCGACGAGCAGCAGTGTGACACTCGTGAGGTCGCCGTTGCGGGCCGCGGCGTGCAGCGGCGTCCAACCGCCCGACTGTCGCGCGATGGGATCGGCGCCGGCCTCGAGCAGTACTTGAACGACCTCGCTGTGGCGAGCGCTCGCCGCAGAGTGCAAGGCGGTACCGGTCATCCAGCCGGTGCCGCGGGCATCCACCTCGGCCCCGACGGTGACGAGCAGTTGGACGGCGTCGACCTGTCCGACGAACGCCGCGAGATGCAGCGCGGTGAACCCGTCGCCGCTCCGCGCATCGACCGACGCCGAGTCGATGGCCAGCAGTTCGGTCAACCGCTCCACGTCGCCGAACGACGCAGCCTCGAACAGATCGAGGTCGGGCACGCACGCACGGACGGGGTCGGCCAGCGCTTCGTCGAACCGGTAGCGCGCCCGCATCAGAGCCGAGACGCCTTCCGCGTCGCGTGAAGCCGCGAGCGCGGATCGGCCGCGATCATCGAGCGCACCCGTTCGACCTCGCCAGACTCGATCGCCGCGAACAAGTCCTCGGATGTGCTTGCCATCGAGCGCCTCCTGAAGTTCTATTTGCGTAGCCTAACTAAATATGGCACCGTACGCGCGGTGATCACGCCCAGGCGCACTTCCCCAGCGCGAGACGTGGATGCGGTGGCCGACCGGCTCCACTCGGCCTCCATCCACCTGTTGCGCCGCCTGCGCGTGGAAGACGAGGCGCTGGGCATCTCTGCCCCGCGCCTCTCCGCGCTCTCGGTGCTCGTATCCGCCGGACCCCAGCGCATCGGCGAGCTTGCCCAGATCGAGCAGGTGGAACCTCCGACGATGACCCGGCTCGTCGACGGCCTGGAGCGCGATGGCTACGTGGTCCGCTCCCCCGACCCTGACGATGCCCGCGCGGTGAAGGTCGTGCCGACCGACCGGGGCCGCGACGCCCTGCTGGAAGGCCGCCGCCGCCGCGTCGAGGCGTTCAGCGCGCTGCTCGCGTCGCTTCCACGCAAGGAGCTCGACCAGCTCGGCCGCGGTGTGGCAGCGCTGGAACGAGCGCTCGCCGCCGAACGCTAGCCCGTCACGACCTCGCGCAGGCGCCCGGTGCGCACGTCGTAGAGCAGGCCAGTGACGTCGTCGAACGCGAGACGGGCGTCGCCCTCGATCGACCGCACGTCGTCGAGCAGGGTGCGCTCTGCGTCGTCGAACGGCAGGAAGTCGGTCGCCGGCACGTCCTGGCCCGTGATCTCGGCCACGCGCTCGCGGAGCCCGTCGTTGGTCGCGCCGTGCAGCCCGCAGTCGGTGTGGTGGATCACCACTGCTTCCCGGGTTCCGAGCACGGCCGACGAGAGCATCAACGACCGCACCACGTCGTCGGTGACCCGCCCGCCGGCGTTGCGGACCACGTGGGCCTCACCGAGCGAGAGGCCGAGGGCGTCCTCGGGTCGCAGGCGCGCGTCCATGCAGGCGACCACGGCGATTCGGCGAGTGGGCGCCGGCTCACGATCGCGCTCGGCGAAGCCGGCGGCATAGTCCGCGTTCGCCGCGAGCGCCTCGTCGCGGAAGCTCACCGCGGCGGCCGTCCAGCCACGACCATGCCGCCCTTCCACACCGTTCGGGGAGAGATGAGGGAATCGATGTCATCGACGGGATCCGTGTCGTAGAGCACCAGGTCGGCCAGCGCCCCGGGGCGCACGACGCCCACATCGGGCAGGCGCAGCAGCTCGGCGCCGCTCGACGTGCCGGCGACCATCGCGTCAAGGGGCTTCATGCCCCAGGCGACCAGGCGCGCCAGCTCGAGCGGCGCGCTTCCGTGCGGATTGAACGGCGTGCCTGCGTCCGTGCTGCACACCTGACGAACCTTCGCTCTGAGCGCGATCGCGCTGCTGCGCTCATGGTCATCGATCAGGCTGCTGATCTTGGCTAGCGCATAGTCCGGGGTGCCTTCAGGGTTGTCCAACATGCCGAACGCCGCCGACAACGTCGCACCGCGGAACGTGCCGCGTTCGGCCATGCGGCGCGCGGTCGTCGTCGTGAGCTGCACGCAGTGTTCGACGGAATCGACCCCCGCCGTCACCGATTGCGTGATGCCCTGGGCGCCGATCGCGTGCGCGGCGACGCCACGGTTCCACTTGTGCGCCTCGTCGACCGCGGCGCCCAGCTCCTCGGCTGTGAACGCAGTGAACGTCGCACCGATGCCGGGCGTGAGAACGCCGCCGGTCGCGACGACCTTGATCGCGGTGGCGCCGCCTCGGATCTCCTCGCGCACCGCCTGCCGGACCGCGTCGGCGCCGTCGACCTGCCGGGCGAACGTGAGGTTGTGTCCGTGCCCACCAGTGATCGTGAGCGCGCGGCCCGCCGCCACGACCCGGGGGCCGGGCACCGTGCCGGCCTCGATCGCCCCTGCGAGCTCGCACGTGCCCAGCCCACCCAGGTCGCGCACGGAGGTCACGCCGGCGGCCAGGTGCTTCGCCGCGTTCGCCACGGACTTGATCGGCGCGACCATAGGGGAAGCGTTGAGCAGCGCCATATCTCCGGCGAAGTCCGCGCCGCCGTCGAAGTTCAGGTGCACGTGACAGTCGACGAGACCAGGTGTCAGAGCGCGGCCGGCACCGTCGACGGCACGGGCGCTCCTCACATCGCGCGGGGCTCTCGCGTGCGAGCCCACCCACGCGACGCGCTGACCGTCGATCAGCACGCCCTGGCGCCGCCGCACCCGGTGACCGTCGAAGAGCGTGACGTCGGCGATGTAGGTGCGCGCCATGTCGGTCAGCTCACCCAGGGAGGCACGAGCACCGATCCGTCGTCGGCTCGAACGAGCTTCGTGCCCGCGAGCATCGTCACCACGATCGTGACACCGTCCTCACCGGCTTCCAGATACTGGACGGCGCCGGTGGGCACGACCACTGAATCGCCCGCCGCGAGCTCGAACGACTCGCCGTCGATGTGGAACGTGCCGCTCCCCGACTCGACCACGAACACGTCCAGGTGGTCGTGGTGGTGGGCGGGCAACCCGCCCCCGGCGGGCACATCGATCCGGAACAATGCGGCCTCGTCGGCGGCGCGGCTCGGCGCGGCGAGGCTCGTGATCGTGTTGCCGCCAAGCTCGTAGATCGGGTGTTCGTCCGTGCGCTCGATAGGCACAGCGTTGTCCTCCTCGGCGTATCCGGGTCAGGGCCGCATCTTCCCACCCGGCGGCTGCTGTTGCCGCTCAACGCCGGGCGGGGTCGCGTCGAGCGGCAACGGGTACCATGCCCCGCGTTACGCGGGCGTCGGGGCCCGCCAGCGAAGGGGGAGCGAGCGTGTTCGACGTCGCGAAGACAGCCGTCGATGCCGCGCGAAAGGCAGGCGCAGAGTTCGCCGATGCTCGCGCGGGCGTCGATGAGACCGAGTCGCTCACCGTTCGCAACCAGGAGATGGAAGGCATCGACCGGTCGACCTCGACCGGCGTCGGCATAAGGGTGCTGGTCGGCGGACGATGGGGCTTCGCGGCCACCTCGCGGCTCGACGAGGCCGAGATCGATCGCACCGCGCGCCTCGCCGTCGAGATGGCGCGGGCAGCGCAGCGGCTGCCTGGTGACCCCGTCTCGCTCACCCCCGTCGAGCCGGCGAAGGCTTCGTGGCGCACGAGCGTCAAGGAGGATCCCTTCACGGTTCCACTCGAGGAGAAGGTCGCGCTCTTGATGGAGGCGTCCAGGGTGATGCAGGGCGTGCCGGGGTTGTCGTTCGCCGAGGCGGGGCTCGACTTCTTCCGGCGCTCGACGTGGTTCGTCTCGAGCGACGGCGCCGAGATCGAGCAGGTCATCACGAACTCCGGCGGCGGCATCGAGGCGGTCGCGGTGGGCGACGGCGACATGCAGCGGCGCAGCTACCCCAACTCCTTCCGCGGGCATGTGAAGGCGGCCGGCTACGAGCACATCCGTACGTTGGGCCTCATCGAGGAAGCGGCTCGCATCGGCCGGGAAGCCGTCGATCTGTTGGAAGCGCCCGAGTGCCCGAGCGAGATCACGACGCTCGTGCTCGATTCCGGCCAGATGGAGCTGCAGATCCACGAGTCGATCGGGCACCCGGTCGAGCTCGACCGTGTGCTCGGCATGGAAGAGGCCTACGCCGGCTCGTCGTGGCTCTCCCCCGGCGACGGCGGCACGGTGCGCTACGCGAGCGACCTGGTCTCGATCACGGCCGACGCGACGCTTCCCGGCGGGCTCGGCACGTTCGGCTTCGATGACGAAGGCGTGCCCGCACAGCGCGTGCCGATCATCGTCGACGGCATCTTCCAGAATTTCCTGTCGAGCCGCGAGACCGCCGGCGTCGTTGGCCAGACTTCGAACGCCACGAGCCGCGCCGACGGCTGGAGCCACCTGCCGCTGATCCGCATGACGAACATCTCGATCGAACCGCGAGAAGGAACCCTCGCCGAGATCATCGGCGACACCGACGACGGCATCTTCATGACGACGAACAGCTCTTGGTCGATCGACGACAAACGCATCAACTTCCAGTTCGGGTGCGAGCAGGCCCGGCGCATCGAAAAGGGCAAGCTCACCACGCTGTACAAGAACCCCAACTACACGGGCATCACGCCGGAGTTCTGGGGTTCGTGCGACGCGGTGGCCGGCGCCGAGGACTGGGTGGTGTGGGGCACGCCCAACTGCGGCAAGGGCCAGCCCGGACAGGTCGGACGCGTGGGTCACGGCGCCTCGCCGGCGCGGTTCCGCAACGTGCAGGTGGGCGTGCGCTCATGAGCCGCGAGGTGAACCGATGAGTGGCCCCGGCACGACCGGAAGCGGCGGCGTGCTCGGGCCCGACGAGTTCCGACGCATCGCCGAAGGCGCGCTGTCGCTACGAGGCGCCGACGACATCGAGATCCTGCTCATGCACGAGTGGGGAGGACTCACCCGGTTCGCCAACTCCGAGATCCACCAGAGCATCTCTCGGGAGGACACCGGGCTTCGGGTACGCGTCGCGAAGGCGGGACACATCGGCGTGGCCGCGTCGAACGAAGCCACCCCCGACGGGGCGGCGGCGGCGGCGCGAAACGCACTGGAGATGGCGGACGTAGTCGCCGCCGACCCGATGTGGCCAGGCCTCGCGCCGACGGCCGAGTCGCCTGACGTCGACCGATTCTTCGAAGGCACCGCGAAAACCTCGCCCGAGATCCGCGCCGACGCCGTGGCGGAGCTGATCGCGCGATGCGCCCCGGGGTGCACCGCCGCGGGCGCCTACGAGACGGTCGCCGTCGAGCTCGGTCTCGCCAATAGCGAGGGACAGTTCTGCTGGGCGCCGTCGACGCAGGCCTCGCTCACGACCGTCGTCACCGGGCCCGATGGCGGCAGTGGCTTCGCGGAGATCTTCGCGGGTTCGACCGACGCCGTCGACGCGTTCGCGATCGGCACGACCGCGAATGACAAAGCCATCGCCTCGGCCTCGCCACGCGCGTTCGACGCAGGTACATACACCGTCGTGCTCGAGCCCGCCGCCACCGCGACGCTCGTGGGGTTCCTGGCGTGGGTGGGCTTCGGCGGACGCGCATACCTCGAGGGCCGTTCGTGCTTCAGCGACAAGGATGGTCAGCAGGTCGCGGCCCCCTCGATCTCCATCTGGGACGACGGGGCAGATCCGCGCACTCTCGGCGCGCCGTTCGACTTCGAGGGCACGCCCAAGCAGCGGGTCGACCTCGTGAATGACGGGGTGTTCCGTGGGGCTGTCTACGACCGTCGCACCGCCAAGGAAGCCGGCCGCGACTCGACCGGTCACGGCCTGCCGTCGCCCAACCCCGAAGGGCCGTTCCCGCTCCACCTGTTCATGCAGACGGGCGATGCGACCGTCGAGGAGATGGTCCGCTCCACCGAGCGGGGGGTGCTCGTGACGCGCTTCCACTACTCGAACGTCGTGAATCCGATGGAATCGTCGATCACGGGCATGACGCGCGACGGCACGTTCCTGATCGAGCACGGTGAGATCGCCGGGCCGGTGCGCAACTTCAGGTTCACGCAGTCGATCCTCGGGGCGCTCTCGAGCGTATCGATGGTCGGTCGCGAGGCGCACCTCGCGAGCGAGTTCTTCTTCAGCGCCTCGCGAGTACCGGCCCTGAAGATCGACGAGTTCCACTTCTCCGGCGTCAGCGACCACTGACGGCCATCGCGAGACGGGGAGCCTGCTCGAAGCGGTAGGCTGACCGCCCCGAGGTTCCGGTTCACCTGAGGAGGCGCCCAGCGATGCAGGTCGGCGACGTGATGCACACCGAAGTGAAGTCGGCAGAGACCGAAGATACCTTCGCCGATGTCGCCAAGACGATGCGCACGAACGGCATCTCGTCGGTCGTGGTGCTCGACGGCAAGAAGCTCGCCGGCATCGTGACCGAGCGCGACATCGTGAACCTGGTGGCGGCCGGAGGCGACCCGCATTCCGTGAAGGTCGCGCACGGCATGACCAGGCGTGACCTCGAGACCGTGGGGCCGAAGATGGACCTCGCCGCCGCGGCCGAGCACATGGTGGAGCGGAACATCCGTCACCTGCCGGTGGTCGATCGCGGCAAAGTGGTGGGCATCGTGTCGATCCGCGATCTCACGCGGTGGGCGGCCGAGGAGCTCGCAGGCGGCCACGAGATGCCCGACATCGCCAGCAGCCACAAGGCGCTCCAGGCAGCGAGCGAGCTGCAGAGGCAGCGCCGCAAGGGCGCCTGAAGTCCAGATCGCTGGGCGGACTTTCACCGCGGCGACTAGGCAAGGACCTCCCTCTTTTCGCTGCAGGGACACCTACGGAGGTCCTTGCCAAGTCACCGCGCCGGGAAGGGCACCGGTCCGGGGCCGAGCCGCTGCGCGATGGACCCCACGGGTCTACCCGGCAACGCTGCGAGCGGGAGCCGGCCTACTCCTGCGACGCGCGCTCGAATGCCTGCGTTGGGTCGTGCAGCGACCCGAGCGCCGCAACGTCGCGAGGGAAGAACAGCGAAAGCGTCCAATCGAGCACCACTCGCACCTTCCGATTCAGGGTCGGAAGCTGCAGCAGGTGATAGGTGCGAGTGACGAACCACGCTGGGAACCCGCGCAGCCGCACCCCCATGACGACCGCCACGCCCTTGTATCGGCCGAGTGAGCAGAGCGATCCGAGCGCCTTGAGGCGGAATGGCTCCAACTCGCGGCCATCGAGCGTCGCCAGCACGTTCGCTGCCAGCTGCTTACCCTGGCGCGTCGCGTACTGCGCTGAAGGCGGGCAGAGCCCTCCCGCCACCACGTCGGGCACCGCCGCCGCGTCGCCCGCCGCCCAGATCACACCCTCGAAACCCTCGACCTGCAGCGAGGCGTCGACGAGCAGGCGGCCTGCGTCGTCGACCGGAAGTCCCGAGACCGCCGCGATCGGCTCGGGTTTGACCCCGGCCGTCCACACGAGCGTTTCGGCAGGGAACGACTCGCCGTCACTCAGCTGCACCACGCCACCTTCGACGGAATCGAGGCGTGTGCCCACCTTGATCTCGATATCCCGGCGCTGCAGCTCGCGCGCTGCGTACGCACCGAGCCCCTCGCCGATCTCCGGCAAGATCGCGTCCCGGGCTTCGACCAATATCCAGCGGAGCTCCTCGGGGCGCACCTCCGGGATGTGCTTCACGGCCCACCGCGCCAGATCTTCGAGCTCCGCGAGCGCCTCTACCCCGGCGTAGCCGGCCCCGACGAACACGAACGTGAGCGCCGACCGCCGCCGAGGGTCGCGCGGGGGACGCTGCGAGGCGGCCTCGAGCCGCGACAGGACGTGATTGCGCAGCAAGATCGCCTCGGCGAGCGTCTTGAACCCGATGCCGTGCGCTGCGAGCCCCGGCACCGCAAGCGTGCGCGAGCGTGAGCCCGGCGTGAGCACGAGCTGGTCGTACGCCATCTCCAGCCGGTCGCCGTCGACGCCACGCAGATGCACCAGCCGATGCTCGACGTCGATCGTCTCCACCTCACCGACCACGACACGGGCGTGATGGAGCGCGGAGCGCAGCGGCACCACTACGTGTCGCGGTTCCAACGTGCCGCCCGCAGCCTCGGGCAATAGGGACTGATACAGGAAGACGTTCTCGCTCGAGATCAGCGTGAGCTGATGGTCCGTCCCGCGCAGCCCCTTCTGCAGTCGCCGGGCGGCATTCAGCCCGGCGGCGCCGCCGCCAACGATCACGATGTGCATGACCCGACGTTACGACCAGGAACCCAGCAAGGCGGGGACTTCGGCGAGATCGTCCACAGATGCGTCGGCTTGGGCGAGCTGGGCGGGGGTCGGATCGTCGGGCGCCTCGCCGCGCAAAACCCATACCGCCCGCATGCCCGCAGCCTTGGCCGGGCGCACGTCGTAATCGAGTCGGTCACCGATCATCACACTGCGCGCGGGCGAGACCCCCGCGGTGTACAGCACGTGGGAGAAGAGCTTCGGGTCGGGCTTCTGCAGGCCGAGGTCGTCGCTCACGCCCCACACCTCGAAGAAGGGCGTGAGGCCGTCGCGTTCCATCGCTGACCGCACCGACGACGGCTGGTTCGCGATCACCCCGAGCCGGAAGCGCCCCTCGAGCGCCTCGAGGCACGGCACGACGTCGGGGTAGAGCGACGTCGAGGGGTAGGCCCAGTACCGGGCCGCGCGAGCTTCGACCGCCGCGAGGTCGCCGTCCGAGCCGAGGAACCGTTTCGTGAGCCGCCGCCGGAACGACTCCGACTGCGCCGATCGAGCCGCCGAGTACTCGAGCTCGAACTCCTCGTCGGTGAAGTCGGCGCCCGATTCACGGAGAGCCTTGCGCCACGAGCGCGCGTACACCCTGTCGTCGTACATCACCCCACCGATGTCGAAGAACACCATCTCGAGGGCAGGCACGGCCACGGAACGCAGCTACCGACCGCTGCGTCGCTTCAGCTCGTCGACCAGCTCGACCGGCGTGGTGTTCGCCCCCAGCCGGAAGTCGTACCGCGCCCCGTGGCAGTCGCTCGAGCCGGTCGGCACCAGGTCGAGACGTTCGGCCATCGCTCGATAGCGGGCGCGGGTGTCCTCATCGTGGTCGGGGTGGTCGACCTCGAGACCGACCATGCCGCCTTCCTTCATCTGCTCGATCAGCTCGTCGGGCACCGAACCGTTGCCCTTCCACATCGCTGGGTGCGCGAGCACACACACGCCGCCGGCGTCGCCTATCAGCCGAAGCGCGTCGACAGGATGCAGCGCGTGCTTGGGCACGTAGGCGACGCCGCCGTCCGCGATGTAGCGATCGAACGCTTCCTTCTCGGTCTCGACTATGCCCGCCTCGACCATGGCCTGCGCCACGTGGGGACGGGCGATCAGGTCGTCGCCGGCGATCTCGCGCACGCGCTCGAACGTGATCTCGTAGCCGGCTTCCTGCAGCTTCTCGATCATCATCTCGCCGCGGCGGAACCGCGTGTCGGTGAGACGCCGCAGCTCGGCCTTCAGCTCCTCGTGAGTCGGATCGACCCAGTACCCGAGCACGTGCAGACTCGCGCCGTCGTACTCGGCGGAGAACTCGATGCCGGGCACGATCTCGACGCCGGCCTCTGCGCCGGCCGCGATCGCCTCGTCGAGGCCGGCGAACGTGTCGTGGTCGGTGATGCCGATGCCGGCCACGCCTCGCTCGCGCGCCAGGTTCACGTTGTGCGTGGGCGCCTCGGTGCCGTCGCTGAAGGTCGAATGCGTATGCAGGTCATATCCGCTCATGCGACCAAGCGTGGCAGACGGCGGCCTCCAGCGTCATCGGCCGAGCGTCGCTGAGGCAGGGACTCGAGCTAGGACCGGCGCGCGGGAGTCACGATGGCCCGGCCGATCTCGTCGATCGTGTGGCATCCGGTGAGCGCCATCGCGTTCTCGAGCTCCGCGTGCAGGATCGCGAGCACGGCGGCGACGCCGGCTTCCCCCTCGGCGGCGAGACCCCAGATCGTGGGCCGCCCTACGAGCACCGCACTTGCGCCCAGCGCCATCGCTGTCAGCACGTCGGTGCCGCGGCGCACCCCTCCGTCCATGAGCACCGGCACGCGGCCCGACACCTGCGCCACGACCTCGGGGAGCGCGTCGAGACCAGCCGGTGAACGGTCGAGCTGGCGCCCGCCGTGGTTCGACACCACGATCGCGTCGGCGCCCGCCTGCACGGCGAGCTCGGCGTCTTCTGCCGTAAGCAGGCCCTTCACGATGATCGGGAGTCCAGGCGAGCGTTCCCCGATCCACGCCAGATCGTCCCACGAGAGGTTCGAGTCGTAGATGTAGTCGCTCTCACCGATACCCAGCGGCATCACGAAGCCGCTACGGGTATCACGGTGGCGCAGGCCGTTCACCGGGAAGTCCACCGTCCAGCAGATCGCTCTGTACCCCGCGGCCACCACGCGCTCGAGCATCGCCGCCGTGAACCCTCGATCCTCGGCCACGTAGAGCTGCCACCACTTGGCTCCTTCGCTCGCGGTGGCGACCTGCTCGAGGTAAGCCTCGGTCGTCGATGACACGACCATCACCGTGCCGGCCGCCGCCGCTGCGCGTGCCGTCGCGTGCTCACCATCGGGGTGCGCGAGGCGCTGGTAGGCCCAGGGCGCGACGAGCACCGGGAACGCGACCGGAGTGCCGAGCACCGTCGTCGACGTGTCGGGGTTACCGGCCCCCCGCAGGAACCGAGGCCGCAGCGTCCATCGATCGAACGCGCGACGGTTCTCAGCGAGGGTCCACTCGTCGCCCGCGCCGCCCTCGTAGTAGTCCCACACGTCGGGCGGCACGGCCGCGCGGGCGGCGGCGGCGAAGTCGTCAACGATGATGAGAGGCGTCGGCTCGTCCATGCCGGGTGCAGCCTATCGCCGCACGACGCGGCGCCGACAGCGAAGCCACCCTCGGTGCTAACGCCGACTGACGCCGCCTCTAGTCCTCACGCGCCCGGCCCCCATGTCGCGCGAGAGCCCCCGCGACGTCTCGCGCACGGCCGCGACCAACGCCAAGGCCGGGCGTCCGTCGGGCACGAGGCGCTCAACCGGACCGACGACGCCGATCGCTCCGACCGAATGACCCATGTCGTCGAACACGGGCGCGGCGATCTCGGCTTCTCCGACTATCGCTTCCTCGTCCTCGACAGCGGAGCCCTCCTCGGCCACCACGGCGAGCGTCGCCTCGAGCGTGGAGGGGTCGGTGACGGTGCGACCCGTGAGCTGCAGCAGCTCAGACTCGAGCAGCGCCCGGCGCGGCGCCTCGGGCAGGTAGGCGGCGATCGCCTTGCCGAGCGCGCACGCGTGCCATGGGATCGACGCTCCCACCTCGAGGATCTGCACCGAGTTGTCCGGGCGGAACACGTGATGCACGATCAGCACGTTCGATCCGTGCAGCACACCCACGCGCACCGCCTCGCCGACGCGCGACGCGAGCGAGTCAGCCCACAGCAGCGATCGCGCCCGGAGCTCATGGTTGTCGAGGAACGCGTTCCCGAGCTGCAGCATCGCCGGGCCAAGCCGATACTTGTCAGTCTCGGGATCCTGTTCGATGAGCTCTTGTGCCTCGAGGGTTCGCAGCAGTCCGTACGCCGTTCCTTTCGCGAGCCCGAGCCGCTCCGCGATCTCGGTGACCCCCATGCGTGAGCTGCCGGTGCCTAGCACCTTGAGGATGCGGGCCGCGCGCTCGACCGACTGGATCGTGCCCCGGCGCTCACCTGACGTCGGGGTCGTGCGCGGAGGCGCAGCCTCGGACGCTTGCTCGGTCATGGACTCGGGGACAGATTCGGGCAGAGACTCGGTCATGCGCCACTACCCAACGTGCGTGCGAGAGCCCCGAACAGGTAGGCAGTCGAGGTGGCACCTGGGTCCTGATGGCCCACACTTCGCGGCCCGAGGTAGGAGGCTCGGCCCTTGCGCGCCTGCATGGGCACGGTCGTACGCACGCCCTCACGGGCCGAGTCGGCGGCCTTCCGCGAGGCCGACGCCGCGTCGCCGCCCGCCCGCAACTCTTGCTCGAACGCCTGCAAAGCCGGCGCGTAGGCGTCGACGATCGTCTTGTCGCCTTCCTGGGCAGCGCCGAGCTTCTGGATGCCCTCGAGGCCGGCGCGAAGCGCCGCCAGCAGGTCCTCCGCGTCGAACGTATCGGTCTCGCCTAAGGACTCCCCGGCTCGTCTGAAACACGTACCGAAGAGTGGCCCCGCAGCGCCGCCGACCCTGTAGATCAGGGTGCCGCCGACTCGGATCAACAGCTCCCCCGCAGGCAGATCGGTCGTGGCATCGAGATCGGTCATGGCGGCCGAGAACCCCCGATCCATGTTGATGCCGTGGTCCGCGTCGCCGATCGCCGCGTCCAGCTGTGTGAGGAAATCCCGATTCGCCGCGATCTCGTCGGCGCAACCCCGTACCCACCGTCGGATCGCATAGTCGCCGTATGCGTCAACGCTCACACTCATGTGTTCGACCATACCGAACACAGTTGTAACTTGTCGAGAGAACAACGGTCTTCATGAACTATTGACACGCTTTCACGAACGGAGTTGGCTCACAACCGACACGGCCCCGGTGTGGGGCCCGGTTCAGAGGGGGTGGTCGCTCAGATGTTCCTCGGAGAGGTGGTCGGCACAGCAGTGCTGATCTTGATCGGCGACGGGGTGGTCGCTGGCGTCCTGCTCAACAAGTCGAAGGCGCAAAACTCCGGGTGGGTGGTCATCACTTGGGCTTGGGCGATGGCGGTCCTCGTCGGTGTGCTTGCGAGCATCGCCGTAACCGATGGCGTGGGTCACATCAACCCCGCCGTGACGATTGGGCTCGCAGCAGCGGATCTGGGTGTCGAGTGGAGCGACGTTCCGACGTTGATCGCGGGCCAGTTCCTCGGCGCGTTCATCGGCGCGATCCTCGTGTGGCTCTCCTACCTTGCACACTGGGGCGAAACCGAAGACCAGGGCCTGAAGCTCGCCGTCTTCTGCACGGGCCCCGCGATCCGCAACACCGTTGCGAACCTGATCACCGAAATCATCGGCACATTCTTGCTGGTCCTCGGGGTGCTTGCGATCGGCAAGGCGGACGCCTTCGCTGCGCTTGGAGCCTTCTTCGTCGCTCTGTTGGTGCTCGGCATCGGCATGGCGCTCGGCGGACCAACCGGCTACGCGATCAACCCGGCACGCGACCTCGGTCCGCGCATCATCCATGCCATCCTGCCGATCCCCGGCAAGGGCAGTTCTGACTGGGCGTACTCATGGATCCCTGTCGTCGGGCCGATCGTTGGCGGCGTGATCGGAGCAGTCGCAGCTAAGGCACTATTTGACCTCTAGGCCATGGTCGACGGGGGGCCGTGTGGTCCTCCCGCCCCCCCACCGGAAATCGAGGCAGGCATGAAGAAGCTGATCAACAACCCGGCGAACGTCGTCCGGGAAGGGCTCCAGGGCATCGAGGCGGCACACCCCGACCTCGTGAAGGTGTTCTACGACCCGTACTACATCACCCGCGCCGACGCCCCCGTGCAAGGCAAGGTCGCCCTGATCTCGGGCGGCGGGTCCGGTCATGAGCCGATGCACGGCGGGTTCGTCGGCGCCGGCATGCTCGACGCAGCCGCACCGGGCGAGGTCTTCACCTCCCCCACCCCCGACCAGATGGAGGCGGCGACAAAGGCCGTCGACGGCGGGGCCGGCGTGGTGCACATCGTGAAGAACTACACCGGCGACGTGATGAACTTCGAGATGGCGGCTGAGCTCTGCCGCGCCGAGGGCACCGACGTCGAGTCGGTCGTGGTCGACGACGACGTCGCCGTGCAGGACTCGTTGTACACGGCGGGCCGCCGCGGCGTCGGCGCCACCGTGCTGATGGAGAAGATCGCCGGCGCGGCGGCCGAGCAGAAGCGACCGCTGAAGGAAGTCGCCGACATCTGCCGCGAGGTGAACGCCAACGCGCGTTCGATGGGCATGGCGCTCACGTCGTGCACGGTGCCGGCCGCCGGCAAACCAACCTTCGAGCTCGGCGACGACGAGATCGAGATGGGCGTTGGCATCCATGGCGAGCCCGGACGCGAGCGCATGAAGATGAAGGCGGCGTCGGAGATCGTCGAGATGATGGCCACGGCGATCGTCGATGACGCGCCGTTCTCGAACGGCGATGACGTGCTGGCGTTCGTGAACGGCATGGGCGGCACACCGTTGATCGAGCTCTATGTGGTCTACAACGAGCTCAACAAGTTCCTGTCGGGGCGCGGCATCTCGATCTCGAGGAACCTGATCGGCTCGTACATCACGTCGCTCGAGATGGCGGGGTGCTCGATCACGCTGCTGAAGATGAACGACGACTTCACGCAGCTGTGGGACGCTCCCGTGAAGACGGCCGGGCTGCGATGGGGCGTGTGACGAGGGGGTGAGCGGAGTCGTGGCGATGTCCTACGACATCGTGGTCGCGTGGTTGAAGACGTTCGCCGCGGTGATCGCCGAGAACAAGCAGTACCTGACCGAGCTGGACTCCGCGATCGGCGACGCCGACCACGGAATCAACATGGACCGTGGCTTCCAGGCGGTGCTCGGCAAGCTCGACTCGGCGCCGACAGGCGACGACATCGGCGCCTTATTGAAGACCGTCGGCATGACCCTCGTCTCCACCGTGGGCGGAGCGAGCGGGCCGCTGTACGGCACGCTGTTCCTGCAGCTCGGTGCGGCGACGGCCGGCAAGGGTGAGCTCACCGCCGAGGATTGGTCGGTCGCGCTCGACGCCGCGGTGTCGGGCGTGCAGGCACGGGGTAAGGCTGAGCTCGGTGACAAGACGATGCTCGACGCATTGATCCCAGCCCGCGACGCGTTCGCGTCCGCGGTCGCCGACGGAGCGGAGCTGCCCGCGGCGCTTCGTCGCTCGGCCGACGCCGCTGAGCACGGCATGACCGCCACGATCCCCCTCGTGGCACGCAAGGGACGAGCCAGTTACTTGGGCGAACGCAGCGCCGGGCACCAGGACCCCGGCGCCACGTCGTCCGCCCTGTTGTTGCGCACCGCCGCCGACTCATGGGGCGACGATGCCTGATGCAGTAGAGGAGGCATCACATGGCTGAGTACGTCGGAGCCCTCGACCAGGGCACCACCAGCACGCGCTTCATGATCTTCGACCGCACGGGTCAAGTGAAGGGTATCGACCAGAAGGAACACGAGCAGATCTTCCCGAAGCCCGGGTGGGTCGAACACGACCCCGCCGAGGTCTGGTCCCGCAGCCAAGAGGTCATCGCCGGCGCCCTGGAGAAGTCCGATGTCGCAGCGAGCGACCTGGCGGCGATCGGTATCACGAACCAGCGCGAGACCACGGTCGTGTGGGATCGTTCCACAGGCGAGGCGATCCACAACGCTCTCGTGTGGCAGGACACCCGCACCGACCAGATCTGCAACGAGCTCATCGCCGACGGCGGTCAGGACCGCTTCCGCGCCAAGACCGGCCTGCCGATCGCCACGTACTTCTCCGGCCCGAAGGTCCGATGGATCCTCGACAATGTCGACGGTGCGCGAGCCCGCGCGGAGGCCGGTGAGCTGGCGTTCGGCAACATGGACACCTGGTGCATCTGGAACCTCACCGGGGGCGTCGACGGCGGCCAGCACGTCACCGATGTGACGAACGCGAGCCGCACGATGTTGATGGACCTGCAGACCCTCGACTGGGACGACGGTCTGCTCGACACGATCGGCGTACCGCGGTCGATGCTGCCCGAGATCCGTTCATCGAGCCAGGTCTACGGCGACGCGGTGGGCGCAGCGGCCGGCGTTCCCGTCGCTGGCGACCTGGGCGATCAGCAGGCCGCCCTGTTCGGACAAACGTGCTTCGACGTGGGCGAGGCCAAGAACACCTACGGCACGGGGTCGTTCCTGCTGCTGAACACCGGCACGGAGGCGGTCCAGTCGAAGAACGGCCTGATCACCGGCGTCGCGTACAAGATCGGCGACCAACCCGCCGCGTACATGCTCGAGGGCTCGATCGCGATCACCGGCGCCCTCGTGCAATGGCTGCGCGACAACCTGAAGATGATCAAGGCCGCGCCCGATGTCGAGGAGCTCGCGCTCACGGTCGAGGACAACGGCGGGGTGTACTTCGTGCCGGCGTTCTCCGGTCTGTTCGCCCCGTACTGGCGCAGCGAGGCGCGCGGCGTGATCGCCGGGCTCACACGCTTCGTCACCGCCGGACACATCGCGCGAGCGACGCTCGAGGCGACCGCGTGGCAGAGCCGCGAGGTGGTCGACGCCATGAACGCAGACTCCGGCGTCGAGCTGACGTCGCTGAAGGTCGACGGGGGCATGGTGCACAACGATCTGCTGATGCAGACGCAGGCCGACGTGCTCGGCGTGCCGGTGATCCGACCGACGGTGGCGGAGACCACGGCGCTCGGCGCCGCCTACGCGGCGGGCCTCGCCACCGGGTTCTGGAGCGGCATCGATGACCTGCGGGGCAACTGGGGCAAGGACAAGGAGTGGACGCCGAAGATGGACCCCGACGCCCGCGATCAGCAGTACGCCATGTGGAAGAAGGCCGTGACCCGCACGTTCGACTGGGTCGAGTGAGCTCCGGACCGAAAGGAGATGCCATGGGTGAGCATCCCGGGCACGACGGACACGAAGAGCGCCACGACCACGCCGAGCATGACGAGCACGAGGGATCGTTCGCCAAGGGCAAGGCCGAGCACGACCCGGACGCCGACCCCCACGGCGACTTCGCCGAGGGCCAAGAGGAAGCGCACCACGAGCCCGCGGAGGTGCACAAGGGGTCCTTCGCCGAAGGCCAGGACGACGACGAGAACGACGAGAACGACGAGGCGGTCGCGCCCGAACGCGGCGACTTCGCGAGGGGGCAGGAACACGACGAATGAGCCCGGGCTCGGGGCCGTGGCATGATTCGCCCATGAGCGCAGGTGCGGGGGCGTCGCCACATGTGCTGATCGTGGGCGGCGGCGGTACGGGCGGCGCGCTCGCGCACGACCTTTCCCTTCGAGGCGTGCGCGTCACGCTCGTCGAACGCGGCGAGTTCACCTCGGGCACGACCGGACGTCACCACGGCCTGCTGCACAGCGGCGCGCGCTACGCCGTGAACGACACGGAGTCGGCCCTCGAGTGCATCGAGGAGAACCGTCTGCTGCGGCGCATCGCGCCCGGATCGTTCGAGGAGAACGACGGCCTGTTCGTGGGCGTGACCGATGAAGATGTGGCGTACCTACCCGCGTTCCTCGAGGGGTGTGAACAGACCGGCATCCCCACGCAGGTGCTGCAACCCGACGAGGCGCTGCGTCTCGAGCCACTGTTGAACCCTTCGCTCAAGGTGGCCATACGCGTGCCCGACGCCACGATGGACGCGATGCGCATGCCGCTGCGTTTCTTCGCCACGGCGAAGGCCAACGGCGCCAACCTCTTGAACTGGGTCGACGTGATCGATCTCGAGCTCGGCGGCGGGGTCGTGTCGGGGGCCCGGGTGCGCGATCTCGTGACCGGGCGCGAGACGCGCATCGGCGCTGACCTCGTCGTGAACGCGACCGGCCCGTGGTCCGAGCAAGTGGCGCGTATGGCGGGCGTCGACGTGCCGATCCGCCCCTCCCCCGGCGTCATGCTTGCCGTCCGCGGTCGTCTCACCAACATGGTGGTGAACCGCCTGCACGCGTCGGGCGACGGCGACATCGTCGTTCCCCAGCGAGCGCTCACCGTGGTCGGAACCAGCTCATGGGTGGTCGAGGACCCGGACGACCTCGGCGTGCCGCCCGACCACGTGCAGCGCATGGTCGACGAGGGCGCCCTGCTCGTGCCCGCCGTGCGCAAGGCGGAGTTCCGCTCGGCGTGGTCGGCGGCCAGGCCGCTGATCGAGTCGAGCGACGACGCCGATTCGGGTCGCGAGCTCTCGCGCACCTTCAAGACGATCGACCACGCCGTCGAGGACGGCGTCGAGGGCTTCGTCACGATCACCGGCGGCAAGGCCACGACGCTCCGCGGCATGGCCGAGGTCTGCGCCGACATGGTGTGCGCCAAGCTCGGGGTCGTCGTGCCGTGCATGACGCGCGAGACCACGCTGCTCCCCCACACGGCGGCCTACGCGGCATGATGCCGGGGAGTGCCTCGACGGTGCGTACGGTCCGTGTGCACCGATTCAAGCGTGGCGACGATGCTCCTCACGCGGAGGAGCACGATGTGCCGGTCGACGAACGCACGACGGTGCTCGAGGCGCTCCGGTGGATCCAGCTGCACGATGACCCGACCTTGGGGCTCAGGCATTCGTGCTTCCACGCGTCGTGCGGCACCTGCGGGGTGCGCGTGAACGGCAGGGAGCGGTTGGCGTGCGTTACTCCCATTTCGGAGGTTTCCGGCACGATCACGGTCGATCCGATCGCGAATCTCCCGGTGTTGCACGACGTCGTGGTTGACATGGCGCCGTTCGTGGCGCGCTTCCCCGAGCCGCATCCCATCGTGCGAAAGAGCGAGCTCCCGCCCGAGGCGGCGATGCCGGACGCCGACGACGCACACGAGCGATATGAGGATTGCATCGAGTGCGGCCTTTGTCTGTCGGCGTGCCCGGTCGCCGCCACCGACGACACGTACCTCGGTCCGGCCGCGCTCGCGTACGCGCAACGGCTGCTCGAGGAGCCCCGTGCGGATCGAGATGCGATCCTCGACTGGGCGGACCAGGACGCCGGCGCCTGGCGCTGTCACGCCGCGTTCGAATGCACGGAAGCCTGCCCCAGCGACGTGCGCCCCGCGCAACGGATCATGGCGCTCCGCAAGGACCTCGGGCGCAGGCGGAAAGACCAGGGCCGCGAGGCGCCCGAGGTCTTGCCGATGTCAGATGAGCGGGAGGCTCCGGCGTGAGCGACGCGCGCGCGCCGACGCCCGAATGCGATCCCGGCGTCGAGGAGATCCTGCGAACGCGTCGCGTGACCGGCTCGATCTCGCGGAAGCTCCCGGGCCCGGTCGCGTGGTTCGACCTGCGCAACCGCGGCACCGGCCACCTCGCGTTCTCGTTGAACCGCATCACCGGGCTCGGACTCGTCCTCTATCTATACCTGCACCTCGCCGTGCTCTCGCTGCTGCTCGGCGGCGAGAGCTCGTGGACCGGCTTCCTCGAGATCGCGACGACGCCGGCGTTCCTCGGGCTCGATGTGCTGCTCGTGTTCGGCCTGCTCGTGCACGGCCTCAACGGAACGAGACTCGCCCTGATCGGCAGTGGCTTCGTGCCGAACCACCAGAAGGCCTTGTTCTGGTCGCTTATGGCGTTCGGCGCGATCCTGCTCGTCTACACTGCCCTCCGCGTCTTCGCACGGGAAACGGGATGACCACGGCGACACGGCCCGAACCCTCGACGAGATCGCGCAGCTGGCGTTGGACCGCGATCACCGGGATCTCGCTGCTCGTCCTCGTCACGATCCACATGGTGGCGCACCACTTCGTGGTCGACTCGATCGGTGGATTGCGCACTTACCAGCACGTGCTCGACTACGTCAGCACGCCGATCATCTTCGTGATCGAAGGGGTGTTCCTGGTCGTCGTGACCGTGCACGCGATGCTCGGGCTCCGTTCGGTGCTGCTCGACTTCGGCCTGTCTGAGCACCGGCGGCGGTTGCTGGAGCGCGGCCTCGTCGTCCTCGGCACCGTCACGGTCGTCTACGGGATCGTGCTGATCGGCGTGCTGGCCTCGAGGGCCTGAGGAGGTCTGCGGAGATGGTCGGCATCGTGATCGTCTCGCACAGCCACCGCATCGCTGAAGGCGTTGCCGAGCTGGCTCGCGAGATGGGCGGGGCAGAGGTGAAGCTCGAGACGGCCGGCGGGCTCGAAGCGATCGGCGACACTGAGGCACCCGCCGGGCCGCGCGGACCCGTGGAGCCTGAGCATCCGATCGGGACCGACGCGGTGCTCGTGATGCAGGCGATCGAGCGAGCGTGGTCGGATGACGGCGTGCTCGTGCTGATGGATCTCGGCAGCGCCGTGCTCTCGGCCGAGCTAGCGCTCGACCTCTTGGGCGAAAAAAGGCGCGAGCGGATCCTGCTCTGCGAGGCGCCACTCGTGGAGGGCGCGGTCGCTGCGGCCGTGACGGCCAAGCTGGGCATGCCGCTGGAAGCCGTCGCCGCCGAAGCACGGTCCGGCCTCTCGAGCAAGATCGCCCACCTCAGTGTCCAGCCCAGCACGGGGACCGCCGTCGTCGACGTCGTTGAAGGACCGGCGGAGGCGACCGTCGCGGCTGTGATCTCGGTCGCCATCGCTCACGGCTTGCATGCACGGCCCGCGGCGCGCTTCGTGCAGACCGCAGCGAGATCCGACGCCTCGATCACCGTGCGGAACCTGACGACCGACACCGGCCCAGCCGACGCTACGAGCCTCAACGGCGTGGCGACGCTCGGTGTGCGCGCAGGCCACGAGATCGAGATCCGAGCGTCGGGGCCGGGTGCGGCGGAGGCCATCGCGGCGCTGCAAGCACTCGCAGCCCGCCGATTCGACGAGCCGTCGGTCGAACCCGATGGGTCTTCCTCGACGGACGAGCGCTCGGCGGCGGCCGAGGAGCTCGCTCCAGGCGGCCGGCGCAGAGCCGAGGGCACCAGCGCGAACGGTGATCCCGGCGGTCCGACCTCCGAAGGCATCCTCGCTGGATACGCAACCTCGCCGGGCATCTCCGTCGGCGAACTGCGCCGGTTCGACACCCCGCGACTCGAGGTGCCCGACGAGGTTGCGTCCGACACCGCCGCCGAGCTCGCCCGACTCGAGACGGCCCTTCGCGAGACTGCCGAGGCGATCGGCAGCCAACGCGCCACTGTCGCCGCACGGGCAGGCGAGGACGAGGCGCGCATCTTCGACGCACACCTTCTTTTCCTGTTCGACGAAGCCCTGCTCGAGCCGACTCGCACGGCGATCCGGGACCGACGCAGCACCGCGGCTCGCGCGTGGCGTGAGGCGGTCGACGGGGTCGCGGCCACATGGGACACGCTCGACGACGAATACATGCGAGCAAGGGCGACCGATCTACGCAGCGTGGGGGCGCAGGTGATCGCTCGCATCCTCGGCGTCGCGGTGCCCGCGCCACGGCTCGACGCGCCGGGCATACTGGTCGCGGCTGACCTCGCGCCCGCGGAAACCGCCGGCCTGGATCCCGAGACTTCCCTCGGCATCGTCACGGCGCACGGCGGACCCACCTCGCACGCTGCCGTGCTGGCTCGCGCGATGGGTATCCCCGCCGTGGTCGGCGTGGGTCCTCGTGTGCTCACGCTGCCCGAGGGGCTGCACCTCGTGGTCGACGGCACGCACGGCGAGGTGCACATCGACCCGCCCGCCCACGTCCGCGCGCGTTTCGAGTCCGAACGCGGTGCACGCGCCGTGAAGCTGGCCCGGGTCCGCGTGCGAGCCACCGAGCCGGCGATGACGGTCGACGGCACGGCGATCGAGGTGGCCGCGAACGTCGGCGGGCCCGACGAGGTCGCCGATGCAGTTGCGGCGGGCGCTGACGGCATCGGGTTGTTCCGCACGGAGTTCTTGTTCATGCATCGCGACTCGCTGCCCGACGAGCACGAGCAGGAGGCCGCCTATCGAGCCGCCGCGGAAGCGCTCGCCGGCCGGCCGCTCCTCGTCCGCACACTCGACGCCGGGGCGGACAAGCCGGTCCCCGCCCTCGGGCAAGCCCATGAAGTCAACCCTTTCCTCGGGGTGCGCGGCATCCGGCTCGGCCTGGCGCGCCCCGATCTGTTACTCGCCCAACTCCGGGCGCTGGTGCGCGTGGCCGATGACCACCCGGTAAGGACGATGTTCCCGATGATCGCGACCATCGACGAATTGGAAGCGGCGAAGGCGATGGTCGAGCGAGCGAGCGCAACGACCGGCGTCGACGCCGCGATCGAGGTCGGCATCATGGTGGAGGTGCCGGCCGCCGCGCTCACGGCTGCGGCGCTCTCGGCACACGCCGACTTCTTCTCGATCGGCACGAACGACCTCACGCAGTACACGTTCGCGGCCGACCGAGGGAACGAGCACGTCGCGGGACTGAACGACCCGCTACACCCAGCGGTGCTGCGCCTGATCGCCGCCACCGTCGAGGGCGCCCGGTCGCACGAACGCGGTGTCGGGGTCTGCGGGGAGCTCGCCGGCGATGCGCTCGCGACCCCCCTTCTGCTCGGGCTGGGAGTACGTGAGCTCTCGATGGCTGCGCCGGCGATCGCCATGGTGAAGGATGCGGTGCGCTCGACCACGCTCGAGCACGCTCGCACGCTCGCGACGCGTGCCCTCGGATGTGCCACGGCGGCCGAGGTCCGCCAACTGCTCGCGAACGCGTAACGTCGGGGTCGAGCCCGGGTACGATTCGCGAACGATCCCATGAGCACACCCGACGAACGCGCGGCCGTCTTCCTGCAGCTCATCACGTACCTGCGCATCGCGCTCACGCCTGTGGTCATGGGCTTGGTGCTCGCGCGCGACCCTGCATCGTGGGTCGCGCTGACCGCTGCTCTGTTGTTCGCGTTCGCCGCGGTCACCGACTTCTTCGACGGCCGACTCGCTCGACGATGGAAGCAGACCTCGACGCTCGGAAGCTTCCTCGACACCGCGGCCGACAAGCTGCTCGTCTCGGGCGTGCTTCTCGCGCTCGTCGAGGTCGACCGCGTCTCCTCGTGGATCGCATTCGTGATCGTCGGTCGGGAGCTGCTCATCATGGGCCTGCGCGGCGCGGTCTCGGCTTCCGACGGCATCGTCGTGACCCCCTCGATGTGGGGGAAGTGGAAAGCCACCGTGCAGTTCGTGGCGATCACGTTCGCGATCTGGCGGCCCGAAGTACGCATCGGCGACTGGCACCTCGATCAGTGGCTCATGGCCGTGGCCGCCGTCATCACCATCGTCTCGGCCGTGCAGTACCTCACTCGCTTCATCTCGGTGCTCTCGCGCCGCGACCCGGCGCCCGCACGCGCGGAGATAGCGGAGATCGCTGAGCCCGCAAGCGCGGAGCCCACAGGCGCCGATCCGCCCGCGCGCGGTCGCTGACCTCGTGGGCGCGGCCTTCCTGACGGGCGGTTCGGGTTTCGTCGGTGGCGCGATCCTGCGGCGGCTCATCGCCGATGGGCGCGAGGTTCGGGCGCTCGCACGATCCGACGAGAGCGCCGCCGAGCTCGCCGCCATAGGGGCCACGGTCGTGCGCGGCGATCTCTTGGACCACGGGGCGCTGCTCGCCGGCATGCGGGGATGCGCCACCGTCTTCCATGTGGCAGGCGTGAACGCGATGTGCGTACGCGAACCGACGCCGATGATGCGGACCAACGTCGACGGGACGGCGGCGATCGTGCGGGCGGCCTCGGCTGCCAGGGTCGCCAAGCTGGTCTACACCTCGTCGGCGACGACGATCGGGGAGCTGGCGGGAGAGATCGGCCGCGAGGACACCCAGCACCGTGGGTCGTTCATGTCGAACTACGAACGATCGAAGTACCTCGGGGAGCGTCGCGCCTTGACGCTCGGCGAGGAGCTGGCCTTGCCGGTCGTTTGCGTGAACCCCTCGTCGGTGCAGGGCCCCGGGCGTGTCGGTGGATCGGCGAGGCTGCTGATCGACATCGTGAACGGCCGGCTACCGGTGCTCGTGAACACGTGGCTTTCGGTGGTCGACATCGATGACTGCACCGCTGCACACGTGCTCGCCGAGCACGAAGGGGTGCCCGGCTGCCGCTACCTCGTGAGCGGCGCCTCGTTCGAGGTTCGCACCGCTGTGACCCTGTTGCGGCAGGTGTCGGGACATCCGCGGCACGCCTGGTTCGCTCCACGTGCCCTCGCCACGCTGGGCGGGGCGCTGGCCGGCATCGCCACGCGGGTGACCAGGCGCGAGAACGGCCGCGTCTGCCCCGAGACGGTGCGTACGCTCTTGCACGGACATCGGTTCGACGCATCGCTCGCCGAGCGCGACCTCGGTCTCGCCTACACACCGATCGAGGCCACGATCCGGCGCACGCTCGCCTGGTACGCCGAACGGGGGTTGGCACCCCCGCCGATAGGATGAACGCGACGATCAGGAGGACCGCATGAGCGAGAACCGACCCGACCGGAACCTGGCCATGGAGCTGACGCGTGTGACCGAGGCGGCGGCGCTCGCCGCGGGGCGCTGGATCGGTCACGGCGACAAGATCGCGGCCGACGGCGCCGCCGTCGACGCGATGCGGCTCATGATCGACACCGTTTCGATGCACGGCACCGTCGTGATCGGTGAGGGCGAGAAGGACGAAGCCCCCATGCTCTTCAACGGTGAGGAAGTCGGCAACGGAGACGGCCCGGGCGTCGACGTGGCGGTCGACCCGATCGACGGGACCCGGCTGACCGCGGTCGGCCAGCCGAACGCGGTCGCGGTGATCGCCCTCGCCGAGCGCAGCACGATGTTCTTCCCGGGCGCTGCCGTCTACATGGAGAAGGTCGCCACCGGCCCCGCGGCAGCACACGCGATCGACGTCACCGCTCCACCCGAGGAGAACGTGCGACTGGTCGCCAAAGCGAAAGGCGTGAAGCCCGAGGACGTGAACGTCACGATCTTGGACCGTCCGCGCCACAAGGACATGATCGCGGCCGTTCGCAGCGTGGGGGCCCGCGTCTACCTGATCAGCGACGGCGATGTCGCAGGCGCCATCGCGGCCGCCGCTCCCCGAACCGGGGTCGACCTGCTGCTGGGCATCGGCGGTACGCCGGAAGGTGTGATCGCGGCCGCCGCGCTCAAGTGCATGGGTGGCGCCATGCAAGGGCGGCTCTACCCACGCGACGACACCGAACGGGCGGCGCTGCTCGACGCCGGGTACGACATCGAGGCGGTGCTCACCACCGACGACCTGGTGAGCGGCGACGACGTGTTCTTCGCCGCTACCGGTATCACCGATGGTTCACTGCTCCGCGGCGTGCGGTATTGGCCCGACGGTGCCACGACCCATTCGATGGTCATGCGGTCGCGTTCGGGCACCGTGCGTTGGGTAGAGGCCGAGCATCGATTCGAGAAACTCGAGCGATTCTCCCGAATCGCCTACCGGCCGTAACCGCTCGACGCCCGCGCGTCGCTATGGTAGAACCTCCCGAGTTGAAGCACGGTCGCGTAGCGACCACGACCGGAGGGGGAACATCGGTATGGCAGAGAAGACGATCCTCGTGTGTGATGCGTGTGGCAGACCCGCAGCCGAAACGATCACTATCAAGGTTTCACGAGGCAACTTCGTGAAGGACATGTGCTCGACCCACGTCAGCGAGCTGGTGGCAGGCGCACGTAAGCCGCGCCCCGGCCGCCGCAAGGGCGCCGTCGCCAAGCCGGCCGCCGGGCAGTCCGCACCGAAGCGTCGCGGGCGTCCGCCCAAGGTGCAGACCGCCTGAATCACTCCGGAACCTCAGCGTCAGCGCTCCACCGGCGGGGTGAGCTCGTATACACCCCTGTCGGTGGAGCGGATCACCCCGTCGGCCACCCCTCGGCGTAGCGCCGACAGCAACTCGCGTCGAACGTTCGGCGTCGAGAATGGGTCGAGATGACCGGCACGCAGGGCTCGATCCTGGATCACGGTCCAATGCAGGGGTTCATGCGCTTCTCCGAGCACCGCGACAGCCGCATCGAGCGCGTCCACTGCTGTCCTCACACGTCGGCGCGCTCGGCCCGGAACCGAGCGAGCACAAGCTCCGCGAACAGGTCGACCTGCTCGGGCTCAGGAACCGCGAACGGCAGGACCCACGGCGCTACGATGATCTCCTCCACCCCGATCGCTTCGAACGCCAGTACGCGCTCGATCACCTGCTCGGGGGTGCCCGACAGGGTGTCGGCCCGCCACGACGCCGAGGTCTCGTCGCGCATCGCGTCGCCGGGCATCGCCGCCTTCGCCCGCTCGAACACCGCGCGGAACGACTCGTCGCTCTCGCCGATGAGCGAATAGAGGCCCACCGAGAGGCGGAACGTCGACGGGTCGCGACCCTCACGCTCGCACGCCTCGCGCGCCGCCGCAGCCCGCTCTCCGTAGACCTCCGGCGTCCATCGCCACACCGAGTTCCATCCGTCGGCGTATCGGGCGGCGAGCTTCAGTAGCCGGGGTCCGCCCTTGCCGCCAACCCACACGGGTATGCGTCGTTGCACCGACTCGGGAAGCAGCCGGGCGTCACGAAGCGAGACGGTCGGTCCGTCGAGTGTCGCCGCACTGCCGGAGAACAGCGCCTGGAGCACCTGCAGCGTCTCCTCGAGCGACTCGAACCGTTCGCCGACCGAGCCATACGGGTAGCCGAACGCGGTGAATTCTTCTTCGAGCCACCCTGCTCCGACGCCGAGGTCAAGTCGTCCCCCCGAGATGCCGTCGATCGTGGTGGCCATCTTGGCGACGATCGAGGGGTGGCGGAACGGCGCCCCCAGCACGAGCGTTCCCAGCCGGATCCGCTCGGTGACGGCCGCGAGGCCCGCGATGGCGGTCAGCGGCTCGATCGCCGCGATCGGGGTGGCATCTGCGCCGAGGCGTGCGAACGAGTAGAAGAAGTGGTCGGAGATCCACAGGGAATCGAAACCCAACGCCTCGGCCCGGCGAGCCCACACCGCCATCTCATCGAAGGTGATCGGCGCATCGTCAGCCAGCGAGAATCCGTATTGAGGAAGGCTCATACCGAAGCGCATCGAGCAAGGATACGCGGCGGTCCTACGGGGAGGGCGTGGAACTGGCCACGACTGCGCGAATGCGCATCGTTCCGCTCATGACCACGTGGCCGTCGGCGTCGCGCACGATCACCGTGTCGTAGCCGGCGACGTCGAGGAACTCGGCCGTCACGGTGCCGGCGCCGCTGTCGTCGATCTCGTTCTTCTCGAGACGTCCGACCATGAGCACCCCATCGTCGCCCCGAAGGCGCACAGCGAACGGGAGCAGCTCACGGGCCTCGGCCGGCACACCATCGATCAACACGAACACCATGTCGATCATCGATGGTGACACGAGAGTGAAGGCGTTGCCTGAGCCGCCACCTACGTTCGCCGGTTCGAGCGGGCCGATGAACACCTCGCCTTCATTGTACTCAAGGGTGTTGATCACTTTTCGGAACTTCTCGACCGCGCTCTGTGTACGGATCTTCTCGAGCAGCGCCGCATCGTCCGAGCGTGCTGCGCGACCGGCCATCACGGCGCCCCAGCCGGTGCCGAGCACCGCGAGCATCGCGGTGAGCGCAGCGACGAGCACCAGTCGGCTGCGGCGAGGGCTCGCCTGGGGTCGCCGATCACGTCGTGCGACCGCGGCTTGCACCCCCCCAACGACCTGGTCCTCGAGCTCGGCGGGGAGATCCTCGGGCGCGAGCGTGAACGCGAGCGTGGCCGAGGCCTGCTGGAGCCCCCCGGCTTCCTTGCGGCAAGCAGCGCACCACGTGAGATGACGATCGACGGGCGCGGCGTCGCGAGCGGACAGCGCCGCGAGGGCATGCTCCGTCAAGCGATCGCGCACGGCCGTGCAGTTCACAGGAGCTCCTTGCCCTCGTTCGCCTTGCGTACCTTGATCATCGCCGAACGGAGCCGTGTCTTGACCGTACCGAGCGGGATGCCGTCTGTCTCGGCGATCTCGCGAGCGGTCATGCCTCGGAAGTACGCCCTCACCACCAGTCGCCGCTCCGCTGCCGAGAGCGACGAGAGCGCTCGGAGCGCGGCGTCGCGCTCGATGAGCACGGCTTCCTCGTCGAGCCCAGGTGCGTCGGGCACCTCGTCGACGAGCACGAGTGTGGGGCGTGAAACGCCGGTCTCGCGGCGAAGACGGTCGACCGCCAGGTTGTGCGCGATCGTCATCAACCACGTCGAGAGACGACCTCGCGTCGGATCGAATCGGGCGGCTTTGCGCCACGCGGTGAGGAAGACGTCCTGCGTGAGCTCCTCGGCGGACTCGCGCGTGCCCAACAGGCGATAGCCGAGCGAGTAGATCGGTCGGCCGTACCGCGCGTACATCGCGCGGATCGCGTCGTCGTTGCCGGCGAGGAGTCCCTCCATAAGTAGCTGTTCCTCTTTCGGGAGGAGCGGTCCGTCATCGCGAGCCTGCACCCGGTGTTCCTTCCGATATACGGAGCTGGTGACGATCGTGGCTTGCCGGTCGTGCCGAGGGGGTGATATCGATGAATCGTACTCCGACGTCGATCTGTGCAGAGGGTTCGCCGGGAGTCTAGGCTCGGTTCCTGCCGTACGCGAAGGAGAACCGAACCGCAACATGTGGCGAATCGATGACACAGAGATGATCACGACCAGGGGTCACCCGGCTCGGCTCACGATCGCGGTGGCCCTCACGTTCGTCGGATCCCTCGGGTTCCTCAACGCCCCCGCAGCCGCCCAGGACTCTCCCTCCGAAGGCGCGATCATCCGGCTGCAGCTCGACGGCGTGGTGGACCCTCTCGTAGCCGACTACCTGCGAAACGGCATCGCGGAAGCCGCCGCCGCAGGCGCCGCCGCCACGTTGATCGAGATCGACACGCCGGGCGGACTGATCTCTTCGACACGGCAGATCACCCAGGCGATCCTGAACGCCGAGCTGCCCGTGCTCTGCTACGTCGCCCCTTCCGGGGCCCGCGCCGCGTCAGCCGGCTCGTTCGTGCTGCTGTCATGTCACGTTGCGGCCATGGCGCCCGGGACGAACGTGGGTGCCGCGACCCCCGTCGGCCTCGACGGCGCGGTGGGATCCGACAAGGCGGTGAACGACGCGGCGGCGTCGATGCGCGCGATCGCCGAGGAGCACGACCGCAACGCCGACATCGCCGAGTCGTTCGTTACCGACGCGGTCAGCATCAGCGCGGAGCAGGCGCTCCGCGACGACGTCATCGATCTGGTAGCACCGACCACCGATGAGCTGCTCGCCGACATCGACGGCAACACGGTAACGCTCGCCGACGGCACACAGGTCGCGCTCGAGAGCGCGGGCGCGTCGGTCCTCGACCGGTCGATCGGTGGGTTCGTCGGCTTCCTGCACACGTTGCTTGACCCGACGCTCGCCTTCGTCTTCTTCTGGCTGGGTCTGGCGCTGATCGTGCTCGAGCTGCTCGTGCCAGGCCACATCTTCTCCGGCACGATCGGTACCGCGATGCTGATCCTGGCGATCGTGTCGTTCGGCGCGCTGCCCGTGCAACTGATCGGCGTCGTGCTCCTCGTGGCGGCCGCCGTGTTGATGATCGTCGAGCTGAACGCCCCCGGTTTCGGCGTGTGGGGCATCGCGGGCACGATCTGTCTGTTGCTCGGCGGCTGGTTCCTCTACGACCGCGCGGGCGGGGTCTCGGTTTCCCCTGTCGTGCTCATCTCCGTCGCGGCTTTCGTCGGGGTGTTCTTCGCGGTCTTGCTGCGCAAGGTGCTTCGCGTGCGGCGCATGCCTGCTGCCCAGGGCGCGGAAACGGTCGTCGGCCATACCGGCATCGCTCTCGGCGCCGGGCTCAACCCCGATGGCATCGTCCGCGTCTCATCGGAGGAATGGCGCGCAACCTCGGCCGACGGTTCCTCGATCCCGGCTGGAGCCGCGGTCAGGGTCACCCGCCTCGACGGTCTCGTGCTCATCGTCGACCGCGACTCATCCGAGCATGAGGCGGCCGCCGTCACGGTGGCCGACGAAGGGAGGACCCACCGATGAACATCAGTCCCGCCTTGATCGTGCTGGTCGTGGTGGTGGCGCTGGTCGTGCTGTTCCTGGCCAAGGCGATCCGCATCGTGCCCGAGTATCAGCGGCTCGTCGTGTTCAGGCTCGGCCGGCTGATCGGGCAGAAGGGACCGGGGCTCATCATCCTCATCCCCTTCGTCGACAAGGGCATCACGGTGGATCTTCGCGAGTTCTACCTCGAGATCCCTCGGCAGGACTCGATCACCAAGGACAACGCCCCGATCGCTGTCGACTTCGTCATGTTCTACAAGGTGATGAACGCCCAGACCTCGGTCGTACAGGTCGGCAACTTCGCCGGCGCAGCGCTCAACATCGCCTCGACGACGCTTCGCGCGGTGATCGGCGACATCCCGCTCGACGACATGCTCGCCAAGCGCGACGAGATCAACACCTTGCTGCGCATCAAGCTCGACGAGGTCACCGAGCGTTGGGGCGTGAAGGTCACGAACGTCGAGATCCGAGAGATCATCCCTCCTGCCGCGGTGCAGGAAGCCATGACCCGCCAGATGTCGGCCGAGCGAACCAGGCGCGCGGTCGTCACCGAGGCCGACGGACACAAGGCCGCTGCCATCACGGTCGCCGAAGGCAACAAGGAAGCCGCGATCTTGAACGCCGAGGGCTCGAAGCAGGCCGCGATCCTTACGGCCGAAGGTGAGCGGCAGTCGGCGATCCTTCGGGCGGAAGGTTTCGCCCTCGCGCTGCACACGATCAACGAGCAGGCCATGGGCGCCGACGCCAAGACGATGAAGCTGCAGTACCTCGAGGCGCTGAAGGCGCTCGGCGTGTCGCCGTCGTCGAAGATCGTGGTGCCCATGGAACTGTCGAGCCTCGTTGCCGGTTTCACGGCGGCGGCCGAGGCAGCGTCGACCAGCGGATCGTCGGGCTCGGCAGCGTAAGCCTCGGCCCGACCGGGCCACCAAGGCAGGGCCCCCGGTCCTTGGCCCAGGGCGCGGGCGACGCCGGGCACCCCTCCCAGGGTGGAACCGCATGCATCCCGCTGGTGTATGACGGGCGAAGGTGAACGATCGAAGCCCCGCCGAGCGCGGGCCATCGGAGGACGCTGAGCTCGCAGCACGTGCACGCGACGGTGACGTCGGCGCGTTCGAGGAGCTGGTGACGCGGTACCAAGGGATCGCCTTCCGCGTCGCCTGGCTGGTGGTGCGCAACCGGGGCGATGCGGAGGATGCCGTGCAGGACGCGTTCGTGAAGGCCTATTACGCGATGCCCAGGTTCCACCCGGGAGCGTCGTTCCGTCCTTGGATCCTGCGGATCGTCGCGAACGAGGCGCGCAACCGGTGCCGGTCGTCCCGCCGACGTGATGGGCTCGCACTGCGGCTGACCGCACACGAGACCACGAACCCCGAGCCGGCACCCGAAACCGAGGTCCTCGATCGGGCCGACGCCGAAGCGCTCATCGCCGCGCTCGACCGGCTTCCCGAACGAGACCGACTCGTGGTCGCGTACCGATACCTGTTCGAGATGAGCGAGGCCGAGACCGCCGAGGCGCTCGACGTACGGCCAGGAACGGTGAAGTCACGGCTGTCCCGGGCGCTCGTGAGGCTCCGCACCGAGCTCGCCTCGACCGCCACGCTCGCCGAGGTGGAGGAGTCATGAATGAACGCCTGCACGCGATGGACGACGAGCAACTCGGCACGGCCCTCGCTAGCGTCGAGCTTGCCTGGCCTTCGACACCCGATGTGGCGACCATCGTCGGCGCCACGATCCGCGAGCATCGGGCGGCGCCGGCGCTCGTGGCACCCAGGCTTACCTTGCCGAGTCGGCGCCGCACGGCGCTCATCATCGCCGCGGCACTGCTCGCGCTCGCCGGGGCCGCGCTCGCCGCGCGGCTCGTGATCGATCTCGGCGCGATCGCGGTCGAGGTGCTTCCCGGCCGTCCGACCGCCCTGCCGACGAACGTCGCCACGAGCAGCGACCTCGGACGCGAGATCCCCCTGGCCGAGGCGGAAAAGATCGCCGGATTCCCTGCCGCGCTGCCCACAGCACTGGGGCCGCCCGACGGAGCGTGGCTCGAAGAGGCCGAGGTTGGCCTGGAATCCAGCGACGTCGCCGTGCGCATCGTGACGCATTGGTTCCCCTTCGGCCACGGCGATCTCCCCATCATCGGTGGAACCAAGACCGGCGCCGTGCTGATGCAGTTCGAAGGCGAGTGGGAGGTGGCCTCGAAGCAGCTCTACGCCGAGACGAACCGATTCGGAGTCGCCATCGTCGACGGACACGACGCCTTCTGGACCACCGGCGAGCACGAGCTGATGCTGATGGCCGGCGGCACTATCCACCGGTTCCTCGTGACCGGCAACGTGTTGATCTGGCAGGACGCCGGGTACACGTTCCGGCTCGAGACTGCGCTGCCGAGGAAAGCGGCGATCGCAGTCGCCGAGACGGTACAGCCGACGATCGTATCGCTCGGGATGGTCCGAGCGTTCGCCGGCATGACCGCAGCCTCGGCCGGCGATGGTTGCCACTACGACACGACAGAAGGGCGAGGCACCGCGTCGAGATGATCGGTGCTTGCTTCACCCCCACCACGTTGTTCGCCGCCCCCGGGGAGGCGATCACGTTCGTGAACCGAGACAACTTCGCTCACAACGTCACAGCGAACGATTGGGGACACTTCGACGACAAGGGAGAGGGCGAGTCCTGCACGATGATCACGCCCAAGGTTGATGGCGTGTGTGCCTACTCGTGCTCGATCCACCCGGGCATGTCGGGCGCGATCGTCGTGGGCGAAGGTGATTCGGGCTCGGCCGTCGCCCTAGCCGAAGCCTCCGAGTCGCTTGCAACGACAGTGCCCGCGTCCGATAGCGACGGCTGGATCGCGACCGGAGCCGCCGGGCTCGTGATCGGCGCTGCGGCCGGGCACCGGCATCGCCGCCGTCCGGCGCCGCGCAACGGGCGCCTGAGGGCATCGCTGCCGGGCCTGGCCTCAGGCGGGCAGCGGCAGCCCGGCTTGTTGCATCGCGAGCTCGAAGTCATGGCGGTTCGAGACGGCCTGGAAGGCGTCCTCGACGGAGACTTTTCCTTCTTGCACGAGCTTGAGCAGACATTGGTCGAACGTGATCATGCCGTAGAAGCCGCCGTCCGCGATCACGTCCTTGATCTCGTGAGTCGTGTCGGGGTCGGAGATGCGCTCCGCGATCCGGCCGTTGTTGATCAAGATCTCGAGGCCCGGCACGCGTCCGCCGTCGACGGTCGGCACGAGCCGCTGACAGATGATGCCTCGCAGGGTGCCGGCGAGCGCGAGGCGCACCTGCTTCTGCTGGTACGGCGGGAAGAAGTCGATCACACGGTTCACGGTCTCGGTGGCATCGACCGTGTGCAGGGTCGACATCACGAGGTGGCCGGTCTCGGCGGCGGCGATCGCCGCGCGCACGGTCTCGGTGTCGCGCATCTCACCGATCAGGATCACGTCTGGGTCCTGCCGCAGCGCTGCTCGAAGGGCCACCAGGAAGTCCATCGTGTCGTTACCGATCTCCCGCTGGTTGATCGATGCCATCTCGTCTTTGTGCAGCACCTCGATCGGGTCCTCGACGGTCACGATGTGCACAGGCTTCGTCTTGTTGATGTAGTCGATCATCGCCGCCAGGGTCGTGGTCTTGCCCGAGCCGGTGGGACCGGTCACGAGGATCAATCCGCGATGCTCGTCGGCGATCTTGCGCACGACGTCGGGCAGGCCGACTTCCTCGAACGAGGGACCGCCGAAGCGGACCTTTCGCAGCACCATGCTCACCGAGCCGCGCTGACGGAACACATTCACGCGGAACCGTCCGACGTTGGGGATCGAGTACGCGAAGTCGATCTCGCCACTGTCTTGGAACTTCTGCTTGCGATCCTCGGGGACGATGCCATCGGCGATCGCCTGCGTTTCGATGCCCGTGAGCGGATCGCGATCGAGCCGGTGCAATCCCTTGGGAAGTCGCACCATCGGCGCCGATCCGACCTTTACGTGCAGGTCCGATCCTTCGCTGTTCACGAGCTGTTCGAGCCAAGCGTTGAACTCCAGAACGATCGGCGTGCCGGCCGACGACGTCGAGGCCGTCTGTTCCATGCCATCCCCTCCGACGTGGGTAGCGTGCTCATGCCGAGCGGACCGCCGCCGCCCGGGTTCTCCCTTCTGCATCGGACGAGACCGGCGCAGACTTCAGTCCGACTCCGCGTTCCTGTTCAAGGGGCGCGCGTGAACCTGCGGGTCAGTCGCGCACGGCGGAAAGCCGGCAGACCGCGGAGCGATCGGCGAGCGGCTCGAACGAGTCCAGTCTCATCGGGGAGCTGGAGCTCGCGAGCATGCCCTCGAGCAGCCCTCGGTGGATCGCGCACACCAGCTCACGGTGCTCGTCGAGCAGGTCTCGGAACGGGCAGTCGCGCAAGGTGATGTCGACCCGGTTGCGTCCCCGCCGCCGGAAGCGAGGATCGAACCCTGCCTCGGCGAGCGCCTCTTGCAGCACGGCGAGGTTGGGACCGCTCGTGCCTCGGGCGCCCGGCCTCGGCACGGACCGCCCGACCAGATAGGCGCCCCATTCGCGCGCGGTCCCGACCGCGCGATCGCGCTGACGCGCGCCTCCGAGCTGGCCCGCCACGATGTCGGCGAACAATCGGTAGTCGCGGCCTTCCCGCGCCTCGCGATCGACGATCGAATACACCGTCTGGGGCCGGCCCACCGAGGCGACGCCGCGCTGCGCCTCGCTGGTGACGAGGCCGGCATCCTCGAGCCGGCGCAGGTGAGGCCGCAGCGTGTTCACGTGCAGCGACAGACGCATCGAGAGCTCGCGTACCGAGACCGGCCGGCCCGAGAGACCGAGATAGCGGTAGAGGCGGTAGCGCGTGTCATCGGCCAGCGCCTTGTGGACTTCGATCGGTGACGGCTCCGGCACTGTGCACTCCCGGTCGTATGATGGATTTCCACGGTGAACACCGTGCGAAACAAGCTTAGAGCGAAAGGAACCTCTGTGGTCACCGAAGAGCAGGTTCGGCAGGCGCTGCGGGACGTTTTGGACCCTGAGATCGGGCGTCCGATCGAGGACATCGGCATGCTGGAGTCGATCACGATCGACGGCGGCCGCGTCGAGGTGCACGTGCTGCTCACGATCGAGGGCTGCCCGCTCAAGGACCGCATCACAACCGATGTCACCGCGGCGGTGCAGCCGCTCGACGGGGTCGATCGAGTCGACGTGCGCCTGACGCCGATGAGTCAGCAGCAGCGGGAAGGACTCGTCTCGACCCTGCGAGGTGGCGCGCCCACGTCTCAGCAGAAGATCCAGTTCCCCGACTCGACGTCGGTCATCGCGGTCGCCTCGGGCAAGGGCGGAGTGGGTAAGTCCTCGGTCACGGTGAATCTAGCGGCAGCCATGGCAGCCGAAGGCAAGAAGGTCGGCGTGCTCGACGCCGACGTCTGGGGCTTCAGCGTGCCGCGCATGCTCGGCGTGGCGGGCAAGCCCGTCGGTTTCGAGAATATGATCCTGCCGCTCGAAGGCTACGGCGTGAAGGTCATCTCGATGGGCTTCTTCGTGCCCGAGGACACGCCCGTGATCTGGCGCGGCCCGATGCTGCACAAGGCCATCGAGCAGTTCCTCGGCGACGTGTACTGGGGCGACCTCGATTTCCTGCTCTGCGACCTTCCGCCAGGCACCGGCGATGTCTCGATCTCGCTCGCTTCGTTCCTTCCAGGTGCGTCGATGCTCGTCGTCACCACGCCACAGGAAGCCGCGCGCACCGTGGCCGAGCGCGCGGGAAAGATGGCCGAGCGCACGAATTTGCGTCCGATCGGCGTCGTCGAGAACATGAGCTGGTTCGTGTGTCCGCACTGCGGTGAGCACGAGACGATCTTCGGTTCGGGCGGCGGGCAGGAAGCCGCGAACCACCTCGACGTTCCCCTGATGGCGCAGGTACCGCTGATGCCGGCGATGCGCGAGGGCGGCGACACCGGCTCTCCGATCGTCATCTCGCACCCCGATTCGCCCGCGGGTGTCGCCCTGCGAGAGGCGGCCGCGGCGGTCGCGCGTGCCACGAAGTCGAAGGTCGGCAGGCCTCTCTCGCTCCTGACGACCTAACGCCCAACCACCCCTCGGCGGATATCTTTCCTTCGAGGGCGGTTCCCTGGTCAGTCGAGAGCCCCCGTGACCTCGTGCCCGGCGGCGCGCAGCGCCGTGATCGCCTCGGCGAACCTGCGCACCAGCACGTAGTCGGTGTCGTAGGTGGCGATCGGGAAGATCGGCACGCCGGCCGAGGCCAGCGGTCCGGTGAGCGAGTGGAGCACACCGACCAGGGAGAGATCGAACGTGTCATCGAGGTAGAGGGCGCGCCAGCCGTCCTCTCCTGGCACCTCGGCGGGCACACGCTCGGCGCGACAGACGACCGAGAGCTCGGTGGGCGTTCGGGTCACCGACGTGAACGGGCCGGCGACCCATGCCGGCATGAGATCGTCGGGCCCGAACCGGCAGACGGTGTATGCGCCGGGCATCGCAACGAGGCGCAGGCGACCGACGGTGCTCACGTTGCGGTCTCAGGCTCGTTGTCGGCAGGCTCAGAGTCGAGGGTCTCCACGTCGCGGTCCGCCACGTCGGGCTCAGCCCCTCCCCCACTCGGCGCGTCAGGGTTGGAGCGAGCGGCGAACCACACGAGCAGCGCTGCGCAGATGGTCGCGACCGTGAGGGCCGTCCATTGGCTGCCGGTGAGACCGAAGAACCGCTTGTCGATGCGCAGCGAGTCCTCGAGGATGCGAGACAACCCGTACCAGAGACCGAACGTGAGCGTGAGGATGCCCTCCCGGCGCGGCCTGCGCATCATCACGACGTACAGGAGGCCGAACAGCACGAGCGCGCTGAACATGTCGTAGAGCGCCGTCTGGTGCACGCCGACACCCTCTGCCAGGACCACAGCACCTTGCTTGAGTACGGCGGATCTGCCGTCGATGAGCTGCGTGACGCCGTCCTGGAGATCGGCAACGAATTGCCCTGGAGCGCTCTCGACGAACGGGGGTGCGATCGCGCCGCCCCTGTACTGCCAGGCGAGCAGCCAGCTCGTGGGCTTGCCGAGGTGGTCCGCGATGATGAGGTCGCCGAGACGCCCTACCGCGATACCGAGCGCGAGCGACGGCGCCACGGGGTCGGCCACCTGGAAGAAGCGGTACCCCGCCCGCAGCACCCGCGGCACGTTCACGATCACGCCGCCCGCGATGCCCCCGAGCAGGGAGATGCCGCCTTCCCAGATCTGGAGCATGTCGACGAACGAGTCGAAATCCGAGAAGTGCCCGATCACGTAGAACACGCGCGCGCCGAGGATCGAGCCGATGAGCGACCAGAAGACGACGCCCTGCACGTCGTCTTGCGAAACACCCCATCTCGGTGCGATGCGCCCGAGGAGCCACGCTCCGGTCATGAACCCGATCGCGATGAACACTCCGTGAGGAGAGATGGCGAACGAGTCCCCGAAGCGGAAGCGGTCGAGGACGGGCCAGCCGATCTCGGCGAGGAAACGCAGCACTTCGTTCGAGTCTACCGGGGCAGGTTGCCCGCGCCCGCGGTCGAGCCACCTTGTAGGTCAATCGCGCCGCGGCCACACGGCGGCGACCGCGCGTCCGAGGAGGAACCCGCTGGCCACGTCGCTCGGGTAGTGGACGCCGAGATACACGCGTGAGGCCGCGACGGTGAGGCCGAGCGCGCTCAGGCCGCAGCGTGCCGATGCGCCCGCCTCCAACTCACGCCCTGCGACCGCGGTGAACGTGGTGAGCACGGCCGGATGACTGCTGGGCCACGACGTTCCCATCGGCGGTGCGATCATCGCCCTGGTGCCGTCAGGGTCGGCGACGTAGGGGCGCGGACGATCGACGAGCCTCTTCAGACCCTGACCCATCAGCCAGGTGACTCCTGCGGCTGAAAGCGCGCGCAGCGCTGGGCGTGGACGCCCCAGCACTCCGAGCACGCCCGCGGCGGCACCGACGGCGTAGAGCGATCCGAGCTCGGTGACACCCGCGAACACGCGATCCGCGCGGTCGCCGTGCCCACGGTTGACCGCTGCGAACAGGCCGGCGTCAGCCTCGCGTCCGACCTCGGTGGTAAGGGCTGCATACCCGACGCCGGCCGCCGCCGCCGCGAGCGTAGCGCCCCGGGCCAGGGAGCCGAACCTCACGCGCGCGCCCGTTCCTCGATCTCACGCTTCTGCGCCAGCACACCGCGACGAAGCGCGTATTGGGCACCGCCCATCGCATTCAAACCGGCGGCGCCGAACCGACCGAACGGGCCGCGGAACCGGAAGCTCACCTCGTGCCGCAGCATCGACCGGTCGAACGGCATCATCGCCACCGATGTCGTCACGGTTGCCTCGAGTAGACCCGCGAGCTTCACGCTCGACCGCCACGGCGGCTCCCACTCGAGCACAGTGGCGTGCACGGTCGTCTGCACACCCATCAGCCCCATCACGATCTCGTACCGCGCATCGCGCTGCATGCCGCCTTCGGGAAGATCGACCCGAACGATGTGCTTGTCCCATTGCGGCAAGTTCCGAGGGTCGCTCGCGATCTGCCACGCCGTCTCGGGTGGCGCCTCGACTTCCACCGAGAATTCGACGGTGGTCATACGGTCGCGGCACTTCCGCTCTTCCAACCCTTCCACCAGACGAGACGCTCGGGCATGATGCGCACGAGCGCGCCGGCGCCCGGATGCAACCCGGTGGCGATCGCTCGCGCGGTCTTCGCTCCAGAGCCGAGCGCGTCGAGCACATAGAAAACCGCCGTTCCCTGCACCATGGCACCGGCCATGTCGCGAGCGCGCCAGGGGCTTACCTCGTCGACCGTCAGCGCCACCGTGGCGTCGGCGCCCGCGTCGGCGAGGGAAAGTGTCTCGACGGGAAGCGCCGCGTACAGCGCCGATGCCTCGGCGAGCCATCGCACCGGCACGACCGCGGGACCGCGGGCGCCCGCGATGGTCAGCACGCCTTGGCCGCTGCGCCCGAGCGAGGCGGCCACATCGGGCGGCAGCGCGCCGAGCGGGTTGGCGCCCTTCTTCACCTGACGGAACGTCGCACGCCCTTCAGCCTCGCCGCCCCAGCGGCCGCGACCTTCCTGCACGCCGTCCTCATCGAGCAGCGCGGTGCGGTCGAGGTCGATGCCGACGAACACGCGTCCGGGCGGCGTCCAGGCGAGCGGCACCTGGTGGGCGTCGAGCACGTATCCGGCGAAGAAGCGAGCGTTCTTCTTGCTGAACCGGCCCGTGGCGCGCGCGATCGAGGTGGCCCCAGCGACTGCCGCGCCCCACGTGTTCCGGTCGAGCGCATCGTAAGTCTTCACCGTGCCGGTGAAAGTGACGGCGAGCTCGCCGAGGCGCACCAACCCGGCGACGGTGGGGTCGGCCTTCCATGCGCGGGTCTTGACCGAGCCGCGCGAGGTGGTGAGCCAGATGCGTCCGCCAGAGTAGGCGAACACGAGGGGCGTGCAGTGGGGACCGCGCGGCGTCGGAGCGGCGACGGCGCAGAATGGGCCGTCTTCCAGCACCTGCTGCACCGCCGTAGACAGGAAGCTCACCGGGCAGTTCCTTCCTCGATCGCGGGGCGCGCAGCTCCCGGAGGGAGCGCGAGCATCAACCCTGTCCACAGGATATGGCTCGCGACGCTCGCGAGCACGCCACCGGTCCACCATGCGAGACCGGCCCAGACGGCGCCTCCGACGATCGCGCCGGCCACGATCGGCAGGCTGCGACTCGCGAGGTTGACGCCGACGTAGGCGCCCCACGCGGCCAGCGCTGCGACCCCCGACACCATCGTGTCGTCGAGCCGGGCATGCCACAGGCCTCGCCAGAAGAGCTCTTCGGCCGGCACCATGATCGCGAGGCTCAGCACGAGCGTGGTCGCAAGCGTGACCTCACCTGCCTGGTCGTACTTCTCGAGAACGTCACGACGGAACGGTATCCAGTGCGAGGAGGCGGTCCACACGAAGGCTCGCGTGGCGAGATACAGCGTGAGGCCGGCACCGGCGCCGATGATGAGGGCCGCGATCGCCGACGTTTCGGCGGCGGCGACCGGCGGCCGCGCTATCACCGCCGCGACGCCCATGGCGCCGAGCACCACGGGCATGAGCTTCCAGATGTCGGCGCGTCCGGTCGCAACGAGCCACCATCCGACGACCTCGGCGATGCCTCCCGCGACCATCACGGCGATCTGCATGGTCTACGCCAAGAACCTGGTCTTCACGGCGACCTCGGCCGTGAACGCGGTGACGACCGCGAGGTAGTAGAAGCCGGTGGCCGATTGCACCGCGGAGGCGCGCTCGCCCCTGAGGGTCGCCCGCGTGAGCAGCGCGATCAGCAGCGTCGCGATCACCATGCCGAGTGCGATCCAGGGCGCGAGCGCTCCGGCCGTGAGCAGCGGATTGAGCGACGCCGAGCTCTCCACTCCCTCGAACCCGCTGGTGACGATCGCGCCGGCTTCGATCACGACCGCCGCAACCATGACCGTCGTGAAGCGGTTGATCGGCCCACGGTTCAGGCCGCGATCGGTGAGGTACCAGTGCCCGAGCAACAGTCCGTCGGTGATGGAGCCGAGGAACGCCGCGCCGACGAGCAGTTGGAACAGCGCGATCAGGAACGACTGCCGAGCGGCACCGGCCGTCGCCACCAGCGTGGCGATCGACGCCACTGTGCCGGCGATGCCGGCGACACGCGCAGGCAGGTGACGCTTCGCGAGCATCAGCACGAACGCGATACCGATCGCCGCGGCGGTGGCGAGTGCGAGCGTGACGGACCAACGCCCAGCGCCGTCGCCCGCGACCTGCGCCGCGCGCGTCGAGAGCCAGGCGGCGAGGGCGACCACGAGTAGGATCGCGGAGGTGAGCGTGAAGAATCCACGCTTGACCTCGTTCCACAACGGGGTGAGCCAAAGGAAGACGCACGCCCCGGCCACCACCTCGGCCAGCACGAGCGCCATGTACCCGGCCGCGCCGGTCAATGCGTGTCCCCTCGCATACGGTTCCACAGCGTACCGGGGGCGCATGACGACCCGGCGTTCAAAGGCTCGCCGACCCGCCGAGCCGCGCGAGCCTTCCGGCAGGCAGCGTTGCGGCTCGCGACCGATAGGCTTGCTGCACATGAACGACTGGCGCACCTACGACGATGTGGCCGAGACGTATGAACGCGTGCACGCGCATCGGCTCACCGAAGCTGCGCGCGATCTGGTCGAGATGATCGGGCTCGCCGACGGCGCGCGGGTGCTCGACGTCGGCACCGGCACGGGGGTCGCGGCGCAGGCGGCGGCCGATGCCGGCGCGTCGGTCGTGGGCATCGACGAATCTATCGGCATGCTGCGCGTCGCGCGACGAGAACGGCCGAAGGTGCCGGTCGTCGCCGCACATGCGATCGACCTTCCGTTCGGACCGGGGCGGTTCGACGCGGTGCTCGGCTCGTTCGTGCTCGCGCACTTCAACAAGGTCGAGACCGTGCTCTTCGACATCACCCGCGTGCTGCGCTTGGGCGGACGCATCGGGTTCACGACCTGGGCCGACGGTGTCGACGCGTACCAGCAGACCTGGCGCGAGCTCGTCGAGAGCGTCGTACCACGCGAGCTGCTCGCGCCCGCGTACGCCGAGGCCGCACCGTGGCACGAACGCTTCAAACATCGCATCGCGGTCGAAGAGGCGTTGAACGACGCGGGGTTCCGCAGCGTGCGCACCGAAGTCGTGAAGTACCGCTGGCAGTACTCACTCGACGACTACCTCGATGGCCTGCAGGTCTGGGCGACCGGGCGGTTCGTCAAGAACATGCTCGGCGACGCGGGGTGGGCATCGCTGCGCGAACGCACACGAGCCGTCTTCGCCGAGCGGTTCCCCGATCCGCTGAACGACTTCCGCGAGGTCATCATCGCGACGGCGACGAAGCCCGCATGAGACCTAGCCGAGGTCGGCTCGGGTGAACCGCAACGTGCCCGGCGTGGCGTCGGGCATCAGCGCCTCGTCGTAGCAGGCCTCGAGCTGCCGGCCGAGACGCTCGACGTGATCCACGACATCTTCCGCCACGTTGGCGAAGAGCATGCCGCAGCCCCCGACGCCCGCATACAGGGTCGTCTCCCCTCGCAGGAACGCTGTCTCGATGTCGATCGTGTGCGTCACAACGCCGTGAACGACTGCCCGAGCCCTGATCGTGTCGCGGCCGGCGATGTCGTCGTACCCGTGCCAGAGCGCTGTCGGGAAGCCGCCCGCAACGAGCCTGGTGAACAGGTCCAGCGAATCCATGTCGTCGACGGAGCGCTCGGTCTCGTCGAACGGATCGAGCAGCACGAACGTCTGGGCGGCCGCGTCGGGCGCGAGGCCTTGCGCCGCGGCCCACACCGTCGCGAGCCCGTCGGCGCGCTCCACCCGCACGAGATCGTGGAAGTCGAGCTCGCGCGCCGTACGCGTCAGGTCGGAAACGCTTGCAGGGTCGAGGTCGCAGAACAGGTACGTGGCGTCGGCCCCGAGCACCTCCATCGCGAGCCGAGGCGACCCCGGGTACCGTGGAACGCCGTCGTTTCGGGGCGGAAGCGTGCGGACGAGCCCCAGGAACCGAGATGCGTTGATCGCGGGCGCGCGAGGAGCCTCGCGCAGCAGGGTGAACACACCGTACTCGCGCTCCCACGTGCGGTCGAGCTCGTACGTGCCCGACCCGGAGTGCGTCTCCCAGTACCTCGCGGGCCCCTCGCGATCGAGCACATCACCGAGCACCAGGTGCTTCCAGACGTCGCCGATCTCACCGAAATGCGCATTCGCCACTCGCGTGAGCCTACGTCAGGTCGAGGCGGCGGAACTCTTCCGCGCGGGCGGCGCCGATCTTCTTGCCGGCTTCCTCGGCCTCTTCGAGCAAGAAGGTCTCGAAGAAGCGGATGCCTTCGGCGAGCTGGCTCTCGTGGCACGCCAGGGCGTCGATCTTCGTCTGCCATGTGTCGGTGACGTCCTCGGTGTGGTTCGGCTCGTTCGTCCAACCGAGCCACATGTCGGTGACTTCCTGCACGGCGATGCCATCACCCAGATGTTCGGGGAAGAAGTGGGGATTGCCCGAGCCGGGGAAGGCGGAGTCGAGGGCGACGAACCCCGCGGTGCGGTGGTCGGAGTGGTTGTAGTAGCTGTTCTGGAAGAAGACCGCGGTCGGGTCGACCGAGAGCACCGTTTCTGCCCGCACCTCTCGGATGCGGCGCACGACCTGGTCGCGCACCTCAACCGTGTTCGTGAGGTCGCCGTCGTGCACGTCGAGCAGGCGCACGCTCGCGAGGCCGAGCAGCTCGCCGGCCGCCTCGGTCTCGCGGGCGCGCGTGCGCGCGAGCTCGACCCGCTCGAGCACGGGGTCCTGCGAGCCGCGATCGCCGTTCGTGAGCACGAGCAGGTGCACGTCACGGCCCGCGGCGGTCCAGTTCGCGATCGTGCCACCCGCGGCGATCTCCGCGTCGTCGGGGTGGGCAAAGATGGCGAGCACGGGCCCCGTACGAGGAGCTTCGACGGGCCCTTCGGCGTCCTCGACCTGCGCGGCCGGGATCTCGATATCGCTCACTCGACTCGCCCTCGCCTCAGGCGGCGGCTCGGTCGAGCACGAACTTCACCAGCGTGCGAACGGGTGCGCCGGTCGCGCCCCGCGGGCTGAGGTCGGTTCCGCGGTCGCTGAACGCCGGTCCCGCGATGTCGAGGTGACACCAGGGCGTATCGCCCACGAACTCCGCCAGGAACCATGCCGCCGTGATCGCGCCTCCCCACCGGTCGCCGATGTTCTTGATGTCGGCGACGGCCGAGTCGATCAGGGCGCGATATTCCTTGTGCAGCGGAAGCTGCCAGATCGGCTCGCCGGTCGCGTCTCCCGCCGCGATCAGCTCGCGGATCAGCGCGTCGTCGTTGCCCATCGCCCCGGTGATCGAGGTGCCGAGGGCAACGACACACGCTCCCGTGAGCGTGGCGGTGTCGACGATCAACTCGGGCTTACGCTCGGCGAGGAAGGCCAGCGCGTCGGCGAGCACGAGACGGCCTTCCGCGTCGGTGTTGAGCACCTCCGATGTCGTGCCCCCGCGGTGGGTGATCACGTCGCCGGGCTTCTGGGCCGAGCCGCTCGGCATGTTCTCGCTGCACGGTATCGCCGCGATCACGTTGATCTTCGGCTTCAGGCGCGCGATCGCCTTCATCGTGGCGAGGATCGACGCCGCACCGCCCATGTCGTCCTTCATGGTCTCCATGCCCTTGGCGTCCTTGATCGACAGGCCGCCGGAGTCGAAGGCGATGCCCTTGCCGGTGAACGCGATCGGCGTCGCGTTGCCGGCGCCCATATACGTGAGCTCGATCAGCCTGGGTGGATTCACGCTTCCCTTGCCGACACCGAGGATGCCCCCGAAACCGCCCTTGTCGAGCTGGGACTCGTTCCACACCTTGCACGTGAGGCCCACCGAGCGCGCCATGCGCTGCGCCTCGCGAGCGATCTCGGCGGGCGGCATGTCGCCGGCCGGCGTGTTGACGAGATCGCGCGCCCAGCACACGGCGTCGACGACGATCGCGGCGCGCTTCACTGCGTCCTTCAGCGGCTTGGGTTGCCACTTCGTGCTGCCCAGCACGACGACCCTCGTGAGGCCCTTGGCATCGTCTGGCTTCGAGCGGTAGCGGTCGAAGCGGTAGTCGCCGAGCCCCAAACCTTCAGCCGTAGCCTGGACGGCGTCGGCAGCTTTGGCCGCGGTGAACGCCTGCGGGAACGTCGTCGCGACGGTTCCGAAACGGCGGGCGGTTGACGCCGCGCGACCGAGCACCCGGCGGGCGGCTTCAACGGTGAACTCGTCCTTGGCGCCCGCGCCGACCAGCAGCACTGCGCCGGCGGCGAAGCCGTCGCGATCACGTCGGGTGACGAGCAAGGCCTCGCCCCGCTTGCCGGTGTGCTTCGCGTCGGCGAAGGCCTTGGCGAGACCGGTCTCGCGAACCCCTGGCCCCGGCTTCAGCCCTTCGAACACGGGAACGATGAGCAGGGCGGCCTTTACCTCTGCCGCAGATTCGCTCGAGTAGGAATACGTGGTCACGTCGCGTCGCTCCTTCGCTTCTCGTGGCGGGATCAGCGAGGTCGCGGCCTCGCGGTTGCCGGGCAGTGTAATCGCGTGGCCACGCGCAGGTTCGGCCGAGGCTCGACCAAGGTCGATAGTCTGAGGGCGATGAAGCCCCGCGACATGAGAGACCTCGTGCGCTTCGACGACGAGGCTGCTCGCACCGAGGTGCTGTTCGAGACCGAGCGCATCTGGAGCCAGCTGATCTGCCTGCAGGGCGCGCAGGACATCGGCACCATCGCCGACAAGGCATCCGACGCGATCGTGTCGGTGCTCGCCGGCGAGGTCGCGGTGCAGGTCGGAAAGGGCCGCACACGCATGAGCCAGTGGCACGCCGTGCTCGTGCCCGCCGGCACCGAGCTCACGATCCGCAACGCATCGGAAGAGCCCGCGGTCGTGCAGGTGACGACGGCGCCGCCGCCCGCGCCCTCCTTCTGATCGCGCCGATCCCCGACGGTCTCGCCCTGGCAGTGCCGTCCCCGGACGGCCTCGCGATCAGAGCCGGCCGAACGTGCCGACGCGGAAGCGGTCGATCGCCACGGTGACGCCGGCCGTCACAGCCATCAGCACCACGCTCATCGCCGTGGCCTGACCGACCGAGGCGGCGCCCGGTTGCGACAGCAGGCGCACGATCGAGATCGGCATCGTGGGGGAGTCCAGGCGCGCGACGAACGCGCTCGCACCGAACTCCCCCAGCGCAACGGCGAACGCGAACACGGCCGCGCCCAGGATCGCCCGCGAGGCCACGGGCAGCACCACGTCGCGCGTGGTCTGCCACGGCGAAGCCCCCAGCGCCGCCGCCTGCTCGGTCAGGTCGTGCCGGGTGGAGGTGAGGACGGGCTCCACCAGGCGCACGACGAAGGGAAGCGCGACCACCGCTTGGGCCGAAACGAGCAGCCAGACGCTGCCGCGGAGGTCGAGCGCGCCTGAGTCGAACGCAACGACGTAGCCGAAGCCGACGCTCACCGCGGAGACGCCGAGCGGCACAGCCGAGAGGCCCGCGAGCCACGAGCCTCGCCGAGGGCGTGAGCTGGCGATGATCCAGGCGGCGATGACGCCCACGACGATCGCGATGGTGGCGGCGCCTGCAGCGACCCGAAGTGAAGTGGCTATCGCGTCGAGTGGTGCGATCGGCAGCGCGCTCCCCCGGCGGACGCCGCCGAGGTCGAGATAGCGCTGCAGGGTCAGTCCGGTCGAGGTTCGCACCGAACGCCAGACGAGGCGCAGCGGAGGCGCGAGCACGGCGACCGCCAAAAGCGGCGCCGCCGCGGCGACGAAGACTCGTTCCCCCATCGTGCGCGGCGCGCGAGCGGTGTCCGCCGACGAAACCAGCCCTTGCCGCACCGCCGACCGGGTCTCGGTACGCGACGTGCGCCACAGCAGCGCCGACACGATCGTGAGCTGCACGAGGGTGAGCGCCGCCGCGACCGGAAGGTTCAGGAGCTGCGAGGTCTGACGGAAGATCTCCACCTCGATCGTCGCCCGCGAAGGTCCGGCGAGCAACAGCGCCACGCCGAACGACGTGAATGTGAACAGGAACACCAGCGTCACCGCTCCGACGATCGAAGGCCGAGCCAGCGGCAGCAGCACGTCGGTGAACCGCCGCACCCCGGTCGCGCCCATCTCGGCCGCGACGTCCTCGTACGCCGGGTCCAGTTGCGCCCAGAAGCTTCCGACCAACCGGACGACCACTGCGAGGTTGAAGAAGACGTGCGCCGCGAGCAGCGATGCCAGCGAGGGCCGCGACCCCGCGAACGCTGCCCCGACCACCACCGTCGGCAGCACGAACGCCACCAGCGTCGCCACTCGCAGCACCGCTCGCCCGGGGAACCGGAACCGCGCGAGCAGGTACGCCGCGGGAAGGCCCGCCGCGAGCGTGAGCACGGTCGAGACCACTGCTTGCCAGGTCGTGAACCAGATCACGCCGCGCAGCCGCGCATCGCCGAGCACGGTCCCCACGTGCACATCGCCGATCACCGAGCCTACGATCGACACGAGCGGGTAGACGAAGAACAACCCCAGGAAGACGGCCGGCACCGCGGCGAGTGCGATCCGCCCGATGCGAGCTGCGGGCGACTCGGTCGCAGATCTTCCGCGGCTCACGGGGCTCAGCCGAACATCAGGTCGGTCCATGTCTGGACCCACCTTTCGCGCCCGGCTTCCACCTGCTCGGCGGGCAGCACAAGAGGCGACACGGGCTCCTCGGTCCACCGAACGAACTCCTCGGGCAGCTCGGCGTCGTCGGTCACGGGGAACACGAACATGCGCAGCGGCACGTCCTGCTGGAACGGCTTCGAGAGCAAGAAATCGACCACGGCCCGAGCCTCACCGGGGTGCTCCGTACCGGCCAGCACGCCCGCGAACTCCACTTGGCGGTAACAGCTCTCGGTGACCGAAGCCGTCGGCGCTTCATCGAGCGACTCCTCTGCGAAGACGACCTCGGCGACCGGACTCGTCGCGTACGAGACCACGATCGGACGCTCGCCTTCCCCTCCACCGGCACCCGAGAACTCACCGAAGTAGGCCTGCTCCCACCCCTCGACCACGAGCACGTCGTTCGCGCGCAGGTCGCGCCAGAAGTCTTCCCAGGCGGGCTCGCCGAACCGAGCGATCGTCGCGAGCAGGAAGGCGAGCCCCGGCGTCGAGGTCGCCGGATTCTCGACTACCGTGAGCCCTCGATAGGCAGCGTCGGTGAGGCTCGCGATGTCGTCGGGTGGCGTGAGGCCGCGCTCGGCGAACCACCCGAGATCGACGTTCAGGCACACGTCGCCGCGGTCGATCGGTGTCACCGAGTGCGTCGGGTCGAGCTCGAACGCGTCGCTGACGCGCGAAAGCTCCGGCGACTCGTAAGGCTCGAAGACCGCCGCCTCGATGGCTTTCGGCAGCAAGTTGTCGTCGATGCCGAACAGCACATCGCCCTCGGGGTTGCCCGCCGTGAGGATCGCTCGGTTCACGAGCTGCCCGGCGTCGCCCGCAGGCACGATGCGCAGCTCGATGCCGCTGTCGCGCTCGAAGGCCCGGACGACCGGCTGGCTCACGTCGAACGAGTCGTGCGTGAGCAGCGTGACGGCGACGGGCTCGGCCGGCTGCCCCGGGTCAGGGGTCGCAGCATCGCCGCCGCCGGTGCACGCCGCAACGACGAGCGCGGTCGTGAGGAGCAGGCTCCGGGCTCTCACGCGAGGGCCTCCCCGCCCGGACGGACCGCCAGCACGACCCCGTCGCTTACCTCGATCGACGCCCGTTCACCGAGGAACCGGTTGCTGATGCCGAGGCTGGAGCCCGGTTCCAAGACGGCGTTCTCGAGCGGCCAGCGCAGGCCATCGGTCGTGACTCCTCCGGCCGATCCGCAAAGCGCGAACAGGCTGACCAGCTCGTCGGCGACGCCGGCGAGCTCCCGCCGGCCCCTCGCTACGTGCAACCGGGCGGCGCCGAACACCGCGTCGATCTCGACTCTCGCGTATCGCGGCGAGGTGAGCACCAGCGCGTTACCGATCAGGTGATCGAGCCGGCCGCCGTCGCCACCCACGACGACGACCCGCTCCATGCCGGCCGCGATCGCTTCCATGATCGCCAGGTCGAGGTCGGTGGCGTCCTTGTCTTCGGGGTGGCGCCGCACCTCGCCGCCTGCGCTCTCGAACGCTTCGAGGTCGGCTGCGTTCACGGAGTCGAGGTCGCCGACCAGCAGGTCGACGCCGACGCCCAGCCGGTTCGCCTCGGCGAGACCCACGTCGGCCGCCAGGACGAATGCGTCATCGGGAACGTCGAGTGAAACACGCGAAGGCCCGCCGCCGCAGAAGATGAATGCCGATCGCACCGCTTCGAACTCCCTCCGCCGGCATTACCCGGGTCAGGTTCGTCGGGTCGCCGGCACCATCAGCCGGCCTCTCAGCCCGGTCCCCCGAGCTCCCCGTGTTCTGTCTCACGAGTATAGGCGCGACAACTGCCAGGCCGGCACATGCGGCACCGTCAGGGCCGAGCGGGCCCGGTGGCGATCAGGTGTCCCCGGAGACCCTTCATCGCCCGTTCCATGAGCATGCGCATGACCGGCCGGTAGGCGATGGCTGCGAGCTCGCCGAACACGGGCACCGCGAGGCTTATGTCCTCTTGCCACGTGAACCGAGTGCCGCCCTCGATCGGATCGAGCATCCATGCGCCGGTGCCAGTCACGAGCGAGCCGTGGCGGATATCAAGCCGGCGCGGTGGGTCCCACCCGACGACCTCCATCGGTTCGGTGAACGCAGCGATACCGAACAGCCTCGTGCGCACCGCGAGCCGCACGCCAACGCCCTCACGCTCATCGGAGACGACGGTGACGCTGTCGGCGTCGAGCATCCAATCGGCCTGGCGCTCCCAGTCGAGTAGAGCGGTCCACGCTTCCTCGATGGGAACCGGCAGCGCGATCACGCGTTCAATCAGCACGCTAGGGCCGCCATTTCCAACGTAGGTGGGGTTTGGTCATGTACACGCCCACGAGATACGGCCCGGGTTTGCGGGCGCGTTGAAGGATCCTATTGATGTTTAGCGTGAAGTGCTCGATCTGTTGAGGACCAGATAGTCCTGCGTTCGGTATCCAGAACGCCCGAGTGCCTGCGCGGACGAGCGCATCGAGCTGGATCGGGACCTTCGTCACATCGTCTGCCGTGAAGATCACCCAGTCCCCGGCTGCGGCGTCGGCGATCCACACGTCGTCGTCGATGTCCTGGCTCGCCTTTTCCCCATAGAGGCTCCGGAGCGTATGAATCACCAGACCATGCTCGAGAGCGCGAAGGGCGTTAGGGAGTTCGGTAGAACCGAGGCTCCGGTCAACCAGGATCTCAGGATGCGGTTGCGCTTGGCTTCTGGATGAAGGCAAGGAGAAGTTCCTCGATGTCCTCAGCGGGAACGTCGAAGTCCCGCGCAACGGACTTGATGGGCTCCTTGGCCTCGAGCCGGTCGAGGACGCTCATCATCGGAGCACCGCCGTGTACGAAACGAGGCTTACCGAAACCGCGCTTGGGGTTGACCTCGATCAGCTCTCGGTCGCCGAATGGCAGGACCAGCCGGCCTGCCCACCCATCATCGGAGAAAGAAACGATGGTCAAGCCCTCGTCGATGATGCCGTCGAGCACGTACTGCTGCTGGATCACCTCAGCCATGTACCCGATCTCGCCGTCGTCGGCTGCCTGTGCGTAGCGGAAGAAGACGCCCACGCCGTCGGTGTGCAGACGCCTGGAAGCGAGGGCGTGCTCCAGGGTCATCTCCTTCGCCAGTTCTTCAAGGGCTCGCCGGATCTTGCCCATGCTGATCCCCTTGCGCCTCAGGAATGCGACCACCAAGGCTTCAGCCAACCCGATGAAGGGAATCTCCGCCTGGCGCCGGATGGGGCTCGGTGTCGAAGAGACCAGCGGGGCAGTTTCACCGCCGCCATGGACCCAATTGCCCAAAGTCGTCGGGGCACGCCGCAGGTAGTACGCGGCCTCGGGGATCGTGTAGAGAGGAGCCCTGAAGCGGGAATCATTTGTCGTGTTGGCGCGAACCACCTGCTTTCCCCTCACCTCAGCCGCATCCTAGGTCACACGAGAGCCCTCCTGGACCTTTGCTTTGTCGAACAGTTGTTCGATACTAGCGTAGAGGGGTGACCCAAGCCATTGCGAGACGGCGTCGGACCTACACTCGTTCTCGATGCCCGCGAGCGACCAAAGCCGGGACATGGCGGCCTACTACGAGCGTCGCGCTCCTGAGTACGACGACTGGTACCTGGGACGCGGCCTCTTCGAGGAGCGCGATCGTCCGGGGTGGCGTGAGGAGCTGGCCGCCGTCGTTCAGGCGATCGGTTCCCTCGGCGCCGCTCACACCCTGGATGTGGCCTGTGGCACGGCCTTCATCACCCGGCATTTGCCGGGTGACGTCGTCGGGCTCGACGGCAGCCAGTCGATGTTGGAAGTAGCGGAGTCCCGCGTCGCCGGTGCCCGCGTGAGAGCAGATGGGCTGTCGCTTCCGTTCCGCGACGACAGCTTCGACCGGCTCTTCACCGGACACTTCTACGGGCACCTCCGGGACCACGAGCGAGAGCGATTCCTGGCCGAGACGCAGCGCGTCGCGAGCGAGCTCGTCGTGCTCGACGCCGCTCAGCGCGACGACGTCGCACCCGAAGAGACACAGACCCGCGTGCTGTCGGACGGATCGACCCATCAGGTGTACAAGCGATACTTCACCGCCCGCTCGCTCATCGATGAGCTGGGCGGAGGGGAACCTCTCCACGATGGACGCTGGTTCGTGGTGGTCAGCTCGCGTCGGTGAGCCGGTCGTCGGCGGCTACGCTTCGACCATGGCGCGAGGAGCTGCGATCTCGGCGGCGATGGCGACGGGTCGCGGCGACCGTCCAACGGGCGACGCGGCCGAGTGGACCGACGGTGGCGTCGGCATGGCATGGGACGACGACGGCGTGATCGCGTACGTCGGCGCCGCCGATCGGCTCCCGTGGGAAGCGACGCTCGGCAGCCCCGACCGCGGATGCATCGTGCCCGGTTTCGTCGACTGCCACACCCACCTGCCGTTCGTCGGATGGCGAGCCGACGAGTTCGAGGCGCGGTTGCGGGGAGTCTCGTATCGAGAGCTGCACGGGGACGACGGCGGCATATTCCGGTCGGCGCGCATGTTCGCCGAGGCGAGCGACGACGAGGTGCTGGATTTCTCACGCTCGTTGCTCGACGAGATGCTGGCGCACGGCACGACGGCCCTCGAGCTGAAGACCGGGTACGGCCTCTCGATCGAACAAGAGCTGCGCGCCGCCCGGCTCGCCCGACGCCTCGCCGACGACGCGGTGCAAACCTGTTCCGTTACCTTGCTCGCGGCCCATGCGGTTCCCAACGACACGCCGCGGACCGACTGGGTCCGCGCGGCGTGCACCGAGCTGATCCCCGAGGTGGCCCGCGAGAGGCTCGCCGACACGGTAGACGTCTACGTCGAGGACATCGCCTTCTCTGTGGAAGACCTCGAAGCGATCGCTGCGGCGGCGAGCGATGCCGGGCTCGCACTGCGCGTGCACGCCGATCAGCTCGGCGACTCCGGGGCGGCTGCCGCTGCCGCGCGACTCGGAGCCCGCAGCGCCGACCACCTCAACCACTGCTCGCCCGAGGGCGTCGCCGCGCTCGCGGCGAGCGAGACGGTCGCGGGCCTGCTTCCCGCCTCGACGTTCTTCCTGCGGGGCACGCCCGCTCCTGCAGCGGCCCTGCGAGCGGCCGGGGTACCGATCGCGCTCGCGAGTGACGCGAACCCGGGCACCTCGCCCGTCGTCTCCATGCCCGAGGTGATCGCGATGGCCGCCGGTGTCTACGAGGTGCCGCCGCTCGAGGCGCTCACCGCCACCACGCTGAACCCCGCATGGGTGCTCGGCCTCGCCGGCCGCCTCGGCACACTCGAGGTCGGCAAGCGGGCCGACTTGGTGGTGCTCGAGGACGCGTCGTTCGCGCAGGTGCCCTATCGCCCCGGGCACGATCCGGTGGTCGCGACGGTCGTAGGCGGCGCGGTCGTGCACGAGTGAGCCTGAGCGGGATGTCCAGTTGGCGATCCTGAGAGGAACAGCGGTCGGAGATCATGGACCCCAGCGTCGGAGCGCTCCTCACCTGGCTCGTTGACAGCCAGCAGGAGGCACTTGGCATCAACCTGATCGGCTCCTATGTCTTCGGGTCGGTGGTCACGGGCGATTTCGAGTCCGGGATCAGTGACGTCGACACGGTCGCGGTGATTCGGGCGAACTTGAAGGCGGCCGAGGTCGCAGCGCTTGCGCAACTCCATCTGGAGATCGTCGAGGAGATGCCGGAATGGGAGGACCGAGTCGAGGTCGTATACCTCTCATCGCGGGCGCTCAAGACCTTCCGCACCGAGTCATCGGCGGCGGCACGGATCTCCCCGGGCGAGCCGTTCCACGAGATCGAGGTCGACAGCAGATGGCTGATCGACTGGTATCAGCTCCGCGAAGTCGGCATCGCGCTCCTCGGGCCCCCGCGACGTCTCTCGTGCCGGTCATCTCGTCAGACGAGTACGTCGAGGCTGTACGTCAGCACGTGCTCGATCGGCCTGATCTGGTCGATGAGCCCCTGACACGAGGCGAGCAGGCCTATGCCATCCTCACCATGTGCCGGGGGCTCCGAACCTTGCGAACGGGAAGGAATGTGTCGAAACGAGAGGCGGCACGGTGGGCCAGCGAGGCGATGCCTGAGTACGCACACCTTATCCGGGATGCCGTGGCCTGGCGAGCGCGGTCAGGCGGGGAATGTTCGAGCGATGACGTGGCGACGCGTGAAGTCACCACGGGATTCGTCCGCTGCGTGAAGCGGCTTGTGAACCACACCTAGTCCAGTATGGACTAGGTGTGGATCGCGCTTCCGAGGCAAAGACCAGATCCGGTCAGGCCTGAGCCTTCCTGACCGCCGAATCGGAGATCTTCGCCTGGACCGCTGTGCGTATGAGTGCACCAAGCTCATCGGTTGGGCCGTACTTCGCCGCGTGCATGCCGATGACACGGTCGGGCAACAAGAACTGTAGGAACGCTCGCTTCGCTGATTCCTCACGACCAGGATCGAAGACACCGAAGGGCGTCCCTCCGGAGGCCTTCAGCAGTGAGAAGCACGGGATGTCAGTGAGGCCATCACCGACATAGACGATGTTCTCGAAGGGGACGCGTCGATCCTCGCGCCTCACCTCCTGATTCACCAGGTAGGGGTTCGCGAGAGATTCAGCCGGCTCGATCCCCTTGTTGATCTCGAAGAGGTAGCGGGTCTTCTCGGTGAAGGTCACGACTCGTTTCAACCGGGTCAGGCGACCGGTGCTGGGATCCTCACCGAGCTGGCTGGCGTAGACGCCGGCGAAGCGTTCTCTCACCAGTTGGCTACCCTCGAGCAGCTCCTTCAGGCCGCCAGAGATGATGTAGAACTCAACGTGAACGTCTCGAGTGGCGGATGCGAGACTCTGCAGGTCGTCCAGCATCGCCGCGAGGCCTGGGTAGAAGGTCTCGTCCACGCGCCGCCCGAACCCAGCGAGGACCTCGTTGCTGAGTCCCTCGAGGGGTCCGCCGTCTCGCGCGTACTCCGAGACCAGAGTCAGCCACGCAACAGCCTGGTCGTAGCCCTGATCCACGAGGACGCGGACGTCTTCCTTCCAGAAGTGGTCGGTGTCGATGCCATGCTCTCGCAGAAGCATGGTCGTGGTGTCAGGCGCCAAAGTGTCATCGAAGTCGAAGACGACCGCGATCACTTCCTGGCGAGCCACGTCAACGTTGCGGTTGGTGTGGAGGCGAGGGGGCTGCTTGTTCCTTGGTTGCCTCCTGCGCGTCCTCGTAGCTCCGAGTCAACCTCGCGAGCGATTCCGTGAGTCGCGCGAGCTCCCTCGGATCGACCGTCGGCGCGGGCTCGTCAACCACAGTTCTCCCTCCCCTCGCCCGAGGCTATCGGGCGTCTCATGGCTAGTCAAAGACCAAGTGTCGAACGTTAGTCGTGCCATCTGACATCGGCGGTGTTCCGGACTAGCCCAGAGGCCCGATCGCGGCTTCCGCGGCAGCGACCAGGGCACCCTCGTTCACCAAGCTCACCGCGTCGGCGATGTCGGGGCCGAACTCGCGGTCGGCCTCGAAGAACGGCACTCGTTGCCTGATCGCGGCGTGCACGGCGCGGGTCGCCGGACCCGGTTCCAGCGGCGAACGGAGGTCGAGCGCTTGTGCTGTCCCCAGGGCCTCGAGCGCGATCACGGTCTCAACGTTCGCGACGACCTCGCGCGCGTGACGGGCCGATGTCATGCCCATGCTCACGTGGTCCTCCTGCCCCGCGCTCGAGGGGATCGAGTCGACCGACGCGGGGTGCGCGAGCGTCTTGCACTCGCTCACCAACGACGCCGCTGTGTACTGCACGAGCATGAATCCAGAGTTCAACCCCGAACCGTGCACGAGGAAGGGTGGCAGCCCGTTCGAGTGGTGTTCGTCGAGCAGCCGGTAGAGGCGCCGTTCCGAGATCGAGCCCAGCGAGACGAGCGCCATCGCGACCGTGTCGAGCGCGACCGCGACGGGCTGACCGTGGAAGTTGCCGCCCGACAGGACCTCACCATCGGACAACACGATCGGGTTGTCGCTCACGCTGTTGGCTTCGATACGCAGGACCTCGCAGGCGTAGGCGAGCGCGTCGCGCGTGGCCCCGTGCACCTGGGGGGCACAGCGGAGCGAGTAGGCGTCCTGCACCAGGTGTGCTGAGTCGCGATGCGAAGCCAGGATCGGCGAGCCGGCGAGCAGCCGGCGCAGGTTCGAGGCGCTCGCCGACTGACCCGGATGAGGACGAAGCGCCTGCAGCCGCTCGTCGAACGGGCGGTCGGTGCCGAGCGAGGCTTCGATCGTCATCGCGGCGACGACGTCGGCGGTGCGGGCGAGCCGCGCGGCTCGCTCGGTCGCGATGATGCCGATCGCGAGCATGCCCTGCGTGCCGTTCACGAGCGCGAGACCTTCCTTGGCCTCGAGCGTAATGGGCGCAAGCCCGGCGCGGGCCATCGCGGCCGCGGCGGATTCGACGCCGCCCTCGGCGGTCAGCATCTCGCCGTGGCCGATCAGAGGCAGCGCGAGGTTCGCCAGGGGCGCCAGGTCGCCCGACGCACCGAGCGACCCCTGTTGCGGCACCGCGGGGATCACGTCGTCGTTCAGCATGGAGACCATCAGGTCGATCACCGCGGGGCGCACCCCGGAGTGGCCGAGCGCCAGCACGTGCGCACGCAGCAGCAGCATCGCGCGGGCTTCCTCACGAGGAAGCGGGGCGCCCACGGCCGTCGCGTGCGACCGAACGATGCCGTGTTGCAGGGTCGATGACTGCGCCGGGTCGACACGGGTGTGTGCGAGCGCGCCGAACCCGGTCGTGACGCCGTAGATCGTCTCTCCGCTCGCGAGGGCGTCGTCGATCACAGCGCGGGCCGCGGCTACGCGGGCACGGGCGTCATCACCGAATGAGACAGGCGCCCCCCCAGCAACCGCGACGACGTCCGCCGCATCGAGCGGCTCGCCGACCGAGAATCTCATGTCGCTGCTTCCAGCCGGCGAACGTTGAGCGGCGTCTCGACGACGTCGCCGTGCTCGCCGGGATCGACCCTTCGGGCGCCCGCGCCGCGATCAGACGCGAGCACCTGCGCGACCCCGGTGCCGATGAAGTGCACCGCCGCGAGATCGTCGCACGCGATGCCCGGCGGGAGCGCGCCCTCACCCACGAGACGGTGGTACGACGGGCGCCGCGACGGCTCCGAGTCGAAGTGCGGGCAGAAGCTTCCCGGCGCGAGACCGAGCCCATCGACGAGCGGGTCGGACCGCCCGATGAGATAGGAGTCGGTGGTCGACGCCTCGAACCAGCAGTTGGCGCCGGCGCTGCCGCCGGCGAGCACGACGCCCGCATCCCAGGCTTCCCGAAGGATCATGTCGAGACCGTGCGCGCGCCACACGGCCAGCATGTTCAGCGTGTTGCCGCCCCCCACGAGCACGACGTCCTGCGTGAGCACGAACGACCGCAGATCCTGCACCTTGCGTTCGAAGAGCGTCAGCACCGACGGATCCCAGCTGTGAGCCGAGAAGGCCCGGAAGAACCCGGCGATGTTCCGATCGCTGTCACCCGTGGCGGTCGGCACCGAGAGGATCTTCGGACGCGAGGCGCCCGTGAGCTCGAAGATGAACCGGAAGATCGGGTCGTCGGGCCACTGTCCGCCCCCCATCGCCACGATGTGTCGTTCCACCGCGTCAGGATAGAGGTCTCATCGCGCGGCGATACTCCTTGCGGAATCGTTCAATCGCTTGAACGCTTGAACGATACAACGATGCGGCTCGTTGGTAGCCAAGTGCTTCGTGCCACCGGAAACGACGCGGGGCCGCCTGCCCCTTGCCCAGCGGCTAAGAGTTCTCATCCATCGGCGTGCGCACGCCTCGGTCGTGCGCAACCTCGATCGCCCTGTCGTATCCGGCGTCGACGTGTCGCACGACGCCCATACCGGGGTCGGAGGTGAGCACTCGCTGCAATCGCTCGGCGGCGTTCGCCGACCCGTCGGCGACCACGACCATGCCCGCGTGGATCGAGTAGCCGATGCCGACGCCGCCGCCGTGGTGCACGCTCACCCAGTGCGCGCCGGCGGCCGTGTTGATCAACGCGTTGAGGATCGGCCAGTCTGCGATCGCGTCGGAACCGTCGAGCATCGCCTCGGTCTCGCGGTTCGGACTCGCCACGCTTCCCGCATCGAGGTGGTCTCGCCCGATCACGATCGGAGCGCTCACCACCCCGCGCGCGACGAGCTCGTTGAACCGCTCGCCCGCCCTATCTCGCTCCCCGTAACCGAGCCAGCAGATGCGCGCCGGCAACCCCTGGAACGCCACTTTCTCGGACGCGAGTTGCAGCCACCGCTGCAGCCTTTCGTTCTCGGGGAATAGCTCAGCCACCGCAGCGTCGGTGGCCGCGATGTCGGCTGGATCGCCTGAGAGCGCCGCCCATCGGAACGGGCCCTTTCCCTCGCAGAATAGCGGGCGCACGAACGCCGGCACGAACCCCGGGTAGCTGAAGGCGACGTCGTGGGTGAGCCCTCCGGCTTCCGCGCCGGCGCGCAGGTTGTTGCCGTAGTCGAAGGCGACCGCGCCGGCGGCCGCAAGGGCCACGATCGCCTCGACGTGGGCGGCCATCGAGGCTTCTGCACGACGCACGTAGTCGGCCGCGTCGCGCTCGCGCAGCTCGGCCGCTTCGGTGAGCGAGAGGCCCGACGGCACGTAGCCGCCGAGCGGATCGTGGGCGCTCGTCTGGTCGGTGACGATGTCGGGCACCCACCCACGAAGCGCCAGCTCGGGCAACACATCGGCGCAGTTGCCGACGAGGCCGATCGAGACGGCTTCCCTGGCTGACTTCGCCTCGTCTGCCCATCGCAGAGCCTCGTCGAGGTCAGCGGTCTCGCGGTCGAGATACCGGGTCTTGATGCGGCGCTCGATCCGGCTGGGGTCGACCTCGATGCAGAGCGCGACGCCGTCGTTCATCGTCACCGCGAGCGGCTGGGCGCCCCCCATGCCGCCGAGCCCGCCGGTGAGCGTGATCGTGCCGGCGAGCGAGCCGCCGAAGTGTTGGTGGGCGCACTCGGCGAGCGTCTCGTAGGTGCCCTGCAAGATGCCCTGGGTGCCGATGTAGATCCACGAGCCCGCGGTCATCTGCCCGTACATCGTGAGTCCCTGCGCCTCGAGCGCTCGGAAGGTCTCCCAGTCGGCCCACTTGGGCACGAGCATCGAGTTCGAGATCAGCACGCGTGGCGCCATGTCGTGCGTTCGGAAGACGCCCACCGGCTTGCCTGACTGCACGAGCAGGGTCTCGTCGTCGGCGAGGGTGCGCAGGGTTCGCACGATCGCGTCGTAGGCGTCCCAGCTGCGAGCAGCGCGGCCCGTGCCCCCGTAGACGACGAGGTCCTCGGGGCGTTCGGCGACATCAGGGTCCAGGTTGTTCATGAGCATGCGCATCGCGGCCTCTTGCGGCCACGAACGGCAGGTGAGCTCGCTCCCACGAGGTGCCCGGATCTCTCGAGCGGTCATCGTTCAGCCTCCCCGAGCTTGCTCGGCTCGTCACGCCTCGGCGCGATGTTACTTCCGCGGCGCGCAACGTCCGGCTGGAGCGGCGCGCGTCGCAGTGGGTGCCCGATGTGCTTGAGCCACCACCGAACGACCGGTAGCGTCCCCCCGATGGCCGTCGGAACTTCCCCCTACGACACCGATGGCGCGGGTGGGCTTGCATCGGGACCGATCAGCGTGCTGATCGCCGACGACGAGCCCGCGCTGCGCGTCGCGCTCGCGGACCTGATCGCGCACGAGGACGACGTCGTGCTGATCGGCACGGCCGGCGACGCCGACGAGGCGATCGCGATCGCGAGCGACTCTCGCCCCGACGTGGCGCTCGTCGACGTCTCGATGCCGGCCGGAGGCGGGCCGCGCGCCGCGCGAGAGATCGCGCGATGCTCCCCCGACACGAGGGTGATCGCACTTTCTGCTTTCGAGGACCGTCCCACAGTGCTCGAGATGCTGCGGGCGGGCGCGGTCGGCTACCTCGTGAAGGGCACGACCGGCGAGGAGATCATCGGCTCGATCCAGAAGGTCATGGCCGGCGGCGCGAGTCTGTCGGCCGAGGTGATCTCCGGCATCGTGGCCGAGCTCTCGAAGCAGCTCCGTCGCGAGGACGCCGAGCAACAACGGGTCGAGGTCCGTCGCGGCGAGATCGAACGGTTCGTGGCCGGCGAGGGCGTGTCGATGGCCTTCCAGCCGATCGTCGATCTCACGACCGAGGCTGTCGTCGGCGTCGAGGCGCTGGCAAGGTTCTCGACGCCGCCGCCGAGACCTCCGAACGAGTGGTTCGCCGAGGCCGTGTCGCTGGCGCTCGGGGTGCAGCTCGAGCTCGTGACCCTCAAGCAGGCCCTGCATGCTTTGCCGAAGATCCCGCCCCATGTCTATCTGGCGGTGAACTGCTCGCATCGCGCCGCGCTTTCCACCGAGCTGGCGGCGCTCCTCGAGCCGCACGCCGACCGGCTGGTGGTCGAGATCACCGAGCACGAAGCGGTCGAGGACTATGCGACGCTCGTCGATTCGCTCGCGCCGTTGCGCGCCCGCGGCGCGAGGGTCGCGATCGACGATGCGGGCGCGGGGTTCGCGAGCTTGCGGCACACACTCCGCATCGCGCCCGACATCGTGAAACTCGACATGAGCCTTACTCGAGGCATCGACTCAGATCGGGCCAAGCGCGCGCTCGCCGCCGCGATGGTCTCGTTCGCCGCAGAGATGGACTTCTCGCTCGTGGCCGAAGGCATCGAGACCGCGGAGGAGCTCAAGACCCTTCGCGAGCTCCGCGTCGGATTCGGGCAGGGTTTCTTCCTGGGCGAACCCGGCCCGCTGGCCTGAGCGGTCGGTGCCGTATGGGCGTCGACCCGCGGCTTCGGCGTGCTACTCGCCGACTCGGCGATCGATGGTCCACGACGATGTCTCGGACCCCTTCGTGTACTGCTTCATCTCGGTCGCGACCGCGACCGCCTCGGCGTAGTGCTGGAAGACTCGCTTCGAGGTGCTCGCGATGCCGATCGACAGGGTCACCACGCCGAACCGTTGCAGCTCACCCCGGCGATCCGTGACCTCGATGTACCCCCGCTCTCGGTCCGCATCGTCGTAGAAGCCGGGCGCGGCCACGTCGAACGCGGCCACGATCGCGTCGGCGACCGGCGCGGCGAGCTCGGGCGCCACGACGACCACGAAATCGTCGCCGCCGACGTGCCCGACGAAAGCGGCCCCATCGCTCGCTCCCCTCGCGGCATCACCCATCAGACGCGCCGAGCCCTGGATCAGCTCGTCACCCCGTATGAATCCGTAGTGGTCGTTGTAGGCCTTGAAGTGGTCTAGGTCGGCGTACAGGACCGCGAATGGCTCGGCGCGCTCGAGCCTCGATTCGATCTCCTCTTCGATGCGAACGTTGCCCGGCAGGCCCGTGAGCGGCGACTGTGTGCGGGTATCTCGCGAGCGCCGCAGCACACCCCGGATGCGCGCGAGCAGCTCCGGCGTGTCGAACGGCTTAACGATGTAGTCGTCTGCGCCGATCGCGAAGCCCTCGAGCTTGTCGGCGGAGAGCCCGCGAGCGGTGAGCATGATCACCGAGACGGCTGCCGTGCGGGCGTCCTGTCGCAGACGACGGGTGAGCTCGAACCCGTCCATGTTCGGCATCATGACGTCGGCCAACACCAGATCGGGGCAGCGTTCCTGGGCGGCAGCCAGGGCGAGCGCGCCGTCGGCCGCCACTCGCACGTCGTAGCCCGCGGCGCGCAACTCGATCTCGAGCAGCCGAGCGATGAACGGGTCATCGTCGACCACGAGCAAGCTCTCGCCGCCGCCGACGCCTTCCTGCCCGGCTTCGGCGACATCGAGCTCCGGTCGCTCCGTGCGGTATCCCTCGCTCACACCCTCGGTCCTCATCCCTGCGCCCCCGCGCGTCTCCGGTCGTCAAGATCGCTGCGTGCACTTCTGTCACGCGTCGCCGCGTGCACTTCAGAGGCGCGTCGCCGCGTGCACTTCAGAGGATTCGGCACTTTATCCCCCGAGGTGAAGCATGTCGCTCTACCGAAAACTTCGCAGGGCGGAAGGCCGTTCCTCGGGACGCCCGTCACCCGGCGTGGCACGATAGGCCTGTCCACGTCGCGAGGGGGTCGATCGATGCAGGTGCTGGAGACGTTCCTCGATGCGATGGGGAACACACCACTCGTGCGATTGCGTTCGGTCACGCGCGGGCTGGCGCCCACGGTGCTCGCGAAGCTCGAGATGTTGAACCCTGGCGGCTCCGTGAAGGACCGCATCGGGATACGCATGATCGAGGCGGCGGAGCGTGACGGAACTCTCCGCCCCGGCGGCACGATCGTCGAGCCGACCTCGGGCAACACCGGCCACGGTCTCGCCATCGCCGCAGCGGTCCGCGGGTACCGGTGCATCTTCGTGATGCCCGACAAGATGAGCCAGGAGAAGATCTCGCTGCTCCGCGCTTACGGCGCCGAGGTGATCATCACGCCGACGGCCGTGCCGCGTGAGTCGCCGGAGTCGTATTACTCGGTGGCGTCGCGCCTCGCCGATGAGATCCCCGGCGCGTTCCAGCCGAACCAGTACTTCAACCAGGAGAACACCGCGACCCACCTGGACACCACCGGACCCGAGATCTGGAAACAGACCGACGGCACACTCGACGTCTTCGTCGCCGGTGTCGGCACCGGTGGCACGATCACAGGCGTCGGCCGCTATCTGAAGTCGCAGAACCCCGATGTGGTGATCGTGGGCGCCGACACCGAAGGCTCGGTGTACACGGGCGACGAGCCGCGCCCGTACCTCACCGAGGGCATCGGCGAGGATTTCTTCCCCGAGACCTTCGACCCCGATGTCGTCGACCGCTGGGTCCGGGTAGCGGATCGCGATGCATTCCTCACAGCTCGAGCGGTGACCCGGCAAGAGGGCATCTTGGTGGGCGGCTCGTGCGGCTCGGCGGTCTACGCGGCGCTCGAGGTGGCCCGAGACTACGGCAAGGACTCCACGATCGTCGTGCTGTTGCCCGACACGGGTCGCAACTACCTCTCGAAGCTCTACTCAGATGGCTGGATGCGCCAGTACGGGTTCCTCGAAGGGCCAGAGGTCGTCACGGTGCAGCATGTGCTGTCGGCCAAGGGCGCCGACCTGCCACCGCTGATCACCGTGCGATCTCACGACAAGGTGCGTCAGGCGATCGACGTGTTGCAGGCGAGCTCGATCTCGCAGGCGCCGGTCGTGCGAGAGGAGTCGGCCGACGTCACGAAGTTCGTCGGCTCGATCCGCGATCGCGAGCTGCTGGAGCGCGTCTTCCGCGACCCCGACGCCCTGCAGGCCGACGTCGCCGAGGTCATGGCGCCGCCGATCCCGTTCGTGGAGTGGGACCAGCCGATCGAGACGGCCTTCGATCAGCTCGAGCGAGCTCCAGCCGTGCTGGTCGCGAAGGCCGGCCAGGTGCTCGGGGTGCTTACCCGGAGCGACCTGCTCGACTTCATCGCCCATCGCCGACAGGCCGAGCGATAGCGTCGGTGGCGCGTTCCCTCGGCATCGATGTCGGCGTCGTCAAAGGCCTCGACGTCGTGCTCCTCGACGAGCGGCTCGTTCCCCTGCATGTGTCCTCGCGGGTACAGGTGCGCGACGTGCAGCACCTCATAGGCGACCTGCGCCCCGATGTGATCGCGATCGACTCGCCCCCCCGTTGGTCGGCCTCGGGACGGTCGCGCCTGACCGAGCGGGAGCTCGCTGCGCTCAACATCTCCTCGTTCAACACGCCCAGCGAGGCCCACGGCGTCGGCAACAGGTTCTTCGCCTGGATGGAGGTGGGCTTCGAGGTTTTCGCCCAGGCAGCTGCGGCGGGATTCCCCGTCTACTCGGCAGGAAGCCCGCGAGGCAAAGCGCTCGAGGTGTTCCCCCACGCCACGGCGGTGGTGCTCGCCGGGTGCCTCGCGCCCAAGGGAACGCGCAAGCACGCCTGGCGGTCGGCCGTCCTTCGGGCTCAGGGAGTGCGTACCGACGAGCTCTCGTCGCCCGATCGCGTCGACGCTACACTCGCCGCCCTCACCGGGCTCTACGCGCTCGACGGCAAGCGCTTCGCTCCGGGAGACCCCCGCGAAGGCGTCATCGTGGTGCCCTCAGCCTCCCTGCCAGCGGCGCCATACCGGCCCGGCACGGCCGTGCCACGAGACGCCCAGCCCCTGTTCACCTACTGCGCGTGCGGCGATGCGTCGTGCGACCGACTGGTGCGAGGCGAGTTCGCACCCGGGCACGACGCCAAGCGCAAGGCCAGGCTGTGGGCCCAGGCGCGCGAGGGCGCCGAAGCGCTCGACGAGCTGAAGAGCCGCGGTTGGAAGAAGCCGCCCGAGATGCGATGAGGAGCCGATGAAAGAGCGCTCAAGTAGCGAAGCGGTAGCGCGATCTGAAGAGCGCCCAGACCTACGGTTCGAGACCCGTGCGATCCACGCGGGCCAGGAGCCGGACGCTTCCTACGGCGCGGTCAACGTGCCGATCTACCAGACCTCGACGTACGCGCAGCCCGAGGTTGGCATGCCGAAGGTCTGGGACTACGCGCGCGGCGGCAATCCGACGCGCGAGGCGTTCCAGCAGGCACTCGCGTCGCTCGAGGGCGGCGCGAAGGCGTTCGCCTTCGCGAGCGGGCTCGGCGCCGAAACGACGCTGCTGCTCACGTTGCGTCCGGGCGACCATGTGGTGCTCGCCGACGACGTGTATGGGGGCACCTACCGGCTGCTGTCGAAGGTGCTCGGCCAGTGGGGCCTCACGTTCTCGACGATCGACCTCGGCGATCTCGAGGCGCTAGGGGCGGCGCTGACAGAGGCGACCAGACTCGTCTGGATCGAGACCCCGTCGAACCCGCTGCTGAAGATCGTCGACATCGAAGCCGTGAGCGCGATCGCGCATGAGCATGGGGCGAAGGTGGTCGTCGACAACACGTTCGCGACGCCGGCGCTCCAGCGGCCCTTGGGCCTGGGCGCGGACGTGGTGGTACACAGCGTGACGAAGTACATCGGTGGGCACTCGGACCTGATCGGGGGCGCGATCGTCACCAGCGAAGAGGAATGGATCGAGCGGCTCGGCTTCCTCGTGAACGCGGTGGGCGCGGTACCGGGACCGATGGATTGCTACCTCGCGCTCAGGGGACTCAAGACGCTCGCCGTCCGCATGCGAGCCCACTGTGCGGGTGCTCGGGCGATCGCCGGCTATCTCTCGACCCACCCGGCCGTGACGCACGTGCTGTACCCCGGCCTCGAGGAACATCCGGGTCATGCGATCGCCGAGCGGCAGATGGCCGACTTCGGCGGCATGGTGTCATTCCAGTTGGGAAGCGCTGAGAAGGCGCTCGATGTCGCGAGACGAACGGAGCTATTCTTCCTGGCGGAATCGCTCGGCGGAGTTGAGTCGCTCATCGAGGTACCCGGCCCGATGACTCACGCGAGCGTGGCGGGCTCTCCTCTCGAAGTGCCAGACGACCTCGTGAGGCTCTCGGTCGGCATCGAGCACCCCGACGACCTGATCGAGGATCTCGCCCGAGCCCTCGGTCGCCGCCCGATGTAGCCATCGCTTCCCGGATCACAGGGGAAGCGTCGCGCCGCTCCCGGTTGAAAGCTCCACCGCCCGCACGCCCGGGTCGCCGTCCACCAAGCGGAATGGTAGGGAGTCACCCTTTGGGCCCAGCCAGTCGCGCAGGCGTTTCGGGTCGCCGACGATCTCGATGCTCGCGATGCCCGTCACGTCGGCATCGTGCTGGATCGGCGTGCGACCCGGATGCAGCTCGGCCGGCACGTCCCAGGCGATGAAGAAGGGCAGCCACGCGTCGCGGGCATCGTCGTCGAGGCCCGCGCCTCGCCACCGAAGCTCTGCGCCGTCCGGGCGGGTGCGGGCACCGGGCGAGACCTCCAACCCGAGCCGCGCCGCAGTCGCCTCGAGCCCGGTGTCGGCCAGGCACACGGCGAACCATCGATCGGGGCCTTCCTCGGTGAGCGCCAGCAACGCTCGTCCGAGCACCGTCGTGCGCCCGACATCGAGATCGACCACCGAGATCAGCTCCACGTAGTCGTCGGCGAGCGGCACGATGCGGTTGCCAGTGCCCCAGCGTGGATGCACACCGCCGGGCACCGACGCCAGCCCGTGGTCGCGATGCATCCGCTCCCCCGCCTCGTCGAGATCCGACACGGCGAGCACCACATGATCGATCGAGTACAAGCGGGGCCTCCCTTATCGCAGCTGGGAACCTGGCCATCGTGTCATCTCGCGATACCGTCGAGGCATGCGCCGCACCCGCCTGCTGTTCGCCGCCCTCGTGCTCGTGCAGCTCCCGCACGGGCCGGCCGGCGCCGTCGAGGCCGAACCGCAGCCCTTCCTCGAGGGGCTCGCGTTCCCGACGAACATGGCGTTCCTGCCCGACGGCACGCTCCTGTTCACCGAGAAGGAGACCGGCAACGTGCGGGTCGTAACCCCCGGCGGCGAGCTGCTCGAACGACCGTTCATCACGCTTCCCGTCATCCCCGACGCCGAGCGCGGCCTGCTGGGCATCGCCGTGCACCCCGACTTCGAACGGGAGCCCTGGGTGTATCTCTACTTCTCCGACCCCACCGATGGGCTCAACCGCCTCGTGCGCGTGCGCGCCGACGGCGTGGTCGCAACCGGGAACCCCGAGACGCTGCTCGACGGCATCAGCGCGGTCGCCGGCTACCACAACGGCGGCGACCTGGTCTTCGCCGCAGACGGCACGCTGTTCGTCGCGCTCGGCGAAGCGCACGAGTCCGATCGCGCCCAGGACGAAGACGACATCGGTGGCAAGGTGGTCCGCCTCACGGCCGATGGCGGAGTGCCGCCGGACAACCCGTTCGGTGCTGACAACCCGGTGTGGTCCATCGGTCATCGCAACTCGTTCGGTCTCTGCATCGACCCGCAGACCGGCGAGCTCTGGGAAACGGAGAACGGACCCAACGTCGACGACGAGGTCAATCTGATCGATGCGGGCGCTAACTACGGCTGGCCGCTCGTCACAGGGCGAGCCGAGGATGACCGCTTCGTGGACCCGATCGTGGTCTTCCCGACACCGATCGCCATCACGGGGTGCTCGGTGGCAGACGGCGACGTGTGGTTCGGCTCATACGACGGCCGGCTCTGGCGCCTCGAGGCTGGGGCGAGCGACGCCGGGGATCCCGAAGAGATCGCGCGCTTGACTGCGGGCGTCACCGATGTCGCCCACGGCCCTGAAGGGGCACTCTTCGTCGCCACAGCGGACGCGATCTGGACGATGGGGCCCCTCACCGAGGAACCGGACGAGCCCAGCCCCTGGCGCACATGGCTCGCGGCCGGCGCGATCGCGGTGCTCATCGGCGCCCTGGGAGCGAGGTTCGTCGCAGGGCGCCGCCTGAGGAACGAGCGACCCGGTGACGGCCAGGAGTAACGCTCAGCTTTCCTTCGGGCGCTTCATGTAGGCGACCGTCGATACCGCTCCAGACGGCGTGGGCTGGGCGACCACGGAGACGAGCTCCCAGCCGTCGTCGCCGAACGTGTTCAAGATCTCGCCCGGATTGTGCTCGAGCAGCGGCGCCACGAAATACTCCCACGCGGTCATGCGGTCCCCTCCCCTTGCAGTCGTTGATCGGCCCGCCTGATGCAGACCCCCATGATGACCTCGAGGCCCGCCTCGCTCGCGATCCGGTAGGCCTCGTCGTTGACGATGCCGTCTTGCAGCCAGAGAACCTTGGCACCGATCGCAACGGCGTCCTTCGCCACCTCCGGCGTCTCCTCGGCCCGACGGAACACATCGACAACATCGATCTGCAGGTCGCCGGGGATGTCCAGCAGCGACGGGTAAGCCTTCTCGCCGAGCACCTCGGTCTCGCGGGGGTTCACGGGCACGATGCGGAAGCCGCGATCCTGCAGGTAGGCCGCGACGTCGAGCGAGGGTCGGCCAGGCTTCGACGAGAGGCCGACCACGGCGATCGTTCGGGCCTGACCCAACAAGATGCGGAGCTCACGGTCCTCGGGCGCCATCTCGTTCACGGCATCGGCCACGTCGTGTCCTTCCTCATCGTCTCGAGCAGTGTATGGAGCATCGATCCCGTCGCTCCCCATACGGTGTGCCCGCCGAGCTCATAGGCGAAACCGCGCCAGACCCCTCCGTCGGGTCGGTCGTAGCTGATCGCGCGCTCGACGGCAGCGAGCTCGTCGAGCCGGAACACCAGCACCTCGTCGATCTCAGCGTCGTTCACCCTGAACCGAGGAGCGCGCGTCAGCGTGCCGACGAACGGCACGACCAGGATGCTGCTCACGAAGGTGTGCACGGGAGCGAGCGCGCCGAGCAGCGTTGTCGCCGAGGGGTCGAGCCCGATCTCCTCGTGTGCCTCGCGCAGCGCTGTCTCGGCAAGGGTCTCGCCGGGGTCCTGCAACCCGCCCGGGAACGAGATCTCCCCGGCGTGCCTCGACAGGGCGGCGGCTCGCACCGTGAATATCAACGCCGGTTCCGGCTCGAGCACGATGGGCGCGAGCACCGCTGCGAGCCGGTCCCCGGGGCCCGGCGACGGTGTCGGATCGCGGTCGAGCGCCGCGCTGAGCGATGCGAGCACATCGGCGTGTAGCATCGCGCGCCATGGTAGATGAGGCCGAGCTCGCCGCCGCCGCGGCAGCTGTAGACCCCGACGAGGTGCTCGGGTACACCCGAGCGCTGATCGCCGCCAAGAGCGAGAACCCGGGTGGCACCGAGGACGAGGCGGCGGGTGTCGCAAGCGAGATCCTCACGGGGCTCGGGGCCTCGCCCGAGATCGTGAGATCCCAGGCGGGCCGCCCGAGCGTAGTCGCGACGATCGGCGGCGGTGCCGGTCCGAGCCTCGCGTGGAACGGCCACCTCGACGTCGTGCCCGCAGGTTCTCTCGACACCTGGCGACACGACCCGTGGGCGGGCGAGATCGACGACGACGGGCGTCTCGTCGGCAGAGGTGCAGCCGACATGAAAGGACCGATCGCCGCAGCGCTCGCCGCGGCACGTGCGCTGCGGCGAGCGGGCACGCCGATCAACGGCTCGCTCGTCTTCCATCTGGCCGCCGACGAGGAGCTCACCGGAGTGCACGGCACGAAGGTGTTGTGGGAACGCGGCTTGCTCACACAGGATGCCGCGATCGTCGGCGAGCCGAGCGAGCTGCAAGTGGGACTCGCGGAGCGCGGCGGCGCCTGGTTCACCGCTACCGCGTACGGCAAGGCCGCGCACGGATCGCAGCCCCACCGCGGCGTGAACGCGATCACATCGATGGCGAGGTTCCTTCTTCAGCTGCCCGAGGTGCTTCCCGACCGGGAGCACCCCCTCGTGGGCAGGCCGACGGTCAACGCCGCGCTGATCTCGGGTGGAAGCGCCCCGAACGTGGTCCCCGACCGGTGCGAGGTCGACATCGATCGGCGTATCGTGCCCGGCGAGACCGACCCCGACGAGGTTCGCGCGCCCTTCCTGACGCTCGCCCGATCGCTCCGCGAGGAACACCCCGAGGTCGAGATCGAGGTCACGCTCCGCGCATGGACCGACGCAGCGGAGGCTTCTCCAGACACCGAGATCGCGCGACTCGCGGTCGACGCGGTCGAGTCATCGACCGGCACGCGACCCGAGCTGGTCGGGTTCACCGGCATCACTGACGCACGCTTCTACATCAACGACGCCCATATCCCCACGGTGATCTGCGGACCCGGGTCGCTCACGGTGGCCCACACGGCCAACGAGTCTGTGGCGGTCGACGAGCTGGTCGCGGGGGCGCGTGCGTACGCGCGCATGTTCGCGGCCTTCCTCGCCTGACGCTAGGGCCCACACGAGACCTCTATCGCTTCACGTTGGCCCGCCACGACGTATCCTGGGTGTGATATGGATATCTCCACCACACCGCTGATCGCTGTTTCCGAGGCCGCCGCGAGCAAGGCCCGCCAGCTCGCCGAGCGTGACGGGCGCCCCGAGGCGGCGCTTCGCATCCGGGTGACCGCGGGCGGATGCTCCGGCTTCAGTTACGTGCTGGCGTTCGAAGACTCGCCCGCCGACGACGATCACGTCATCGTGGGGCCCGACGGATTCCGGGTGCTCATAGACCCGGCGAGCGCGCCGATCGTCACCGGATCCACACTCGAGTTCAACGACTCGATGATCGGTGGCGGTCTGACGATGGTGAACCCGCAGGCCAAGCACGAGTGCGCTTGCGGCGATTCCTTCAGCGTCTGAGCGTGCGGTAGCCCGTCACGCCACCTGCAGCGTGCCCGTCATCGACGTGTGGATCTCGCAGTGGAACCCCGACGACTCCGTCAGTTCAACGGTCACGGTCGCGCTCTGACCCGCGGCGATCGTCTCATCGACGCTCATGTCGTCGAGCGTGAAGGTGTGATCGACCGCATCTGCGTTGGTGATCGTGATATCGGTCGACCCTGAGGCAACCGTGAGCGTGGTCGGCTCGAAGGTCAGGTCGGCGATGCCGATCACGGCCGACCCCGGCACGACCTCGCCACCGGTGTCACCTGTGCCGGTGTCGACGACGTCCCCGCCGCCACCGTCGTCGCTCGAGCAGGCGGCGGCGGCGAGCGTCAGCGATAGGATCGCCGCGCTGAGCCAGGCGAGTCGCGTGTGTGACTTCCTCATGCATCCCCCTCGATGACCGATCTGTCCCACGATGGAGCCTCGGGCTGTTGAGACCTTGGGCGTACACCGACCCTATCCCAGGAGCGCGCAGCCCGCGACCCCGAGCCCGGACAGATCCGATGACGTCAAGCCCGTGGACTATGCTGCGAAACGATGTCGGCCCCGATCGAGAAGGCGCAGTGGTCGCACCTCTACGACGAGGTGGTGACCAGCGGACTGTGCACCGGTTGCACCGCGTGCATCGTTGCGTGTCCGTTCCATGTGCTCGGCTACGAAGACGGCCTGCCGGTGCAACTGCAGGACGAGGGCCCCGACCGCTGTTCCCACGGCGACAAAGGCTGCACCCTGTGCACGCTGGCGTGTCCCCGCTTCCGCGACTGGGAATCCGAGATCGACACGACCCTGTTCGGCATGGCGCGCACGCCCGACGAGGTGATCGGCAAACACCGCGAGATCGTGCTGGCCCGGGCGACAGACGCACAGACGCTGATGAGCGGACAGGACGGAGGCGTGGTCTCGGCGCTGCTGATCTGGGGACTCGGTTCGGGCGAGATCGACGGCGCCCTGACGTCGAAGCTCTCCGACGAGCGCCGGTGGGATGCCGAGCCCGCGGTGGTCACCGATGCACAAGGCGTGCTCGACACAGCCGGTTCGCGCTACACGTACTCGGCCAACCCCCTGGCGCTGTTGCAGGCAGCCGAGCTCGGGTTGTCGAGCCTGGCGCTCGTGGGCATGAGCTGCCAGGCGAGCGTGACCGGCTCGATGCAGGCGCGCCGCGTGAACAAGTGGCGCAAGAAGATCGCCTGGACCTTCGGCCTGCTCTGCTCGAAGACGTTCACCTACGACGGACTCATGGTCGAGATCGCCCAGAACGAGCTCGGCCTCGACCTCGATCACCTCGCCAGGGTGAACGTGAAGGGAAAGCTGCTCTTCTACACCGACGAAGGCGAGGAGCACACCTACTCCCTGAAGGACGCCCACCGGTTCACGCGCCCAGGGTGCCTGAAGTGTCCCGACTTCGCCGCCGAGCACGCCGACATCTCCTTCGGCGGCCTCGGCCAGTCCGAGGGGTGGACGCTGACGATCGTGCGGACCGACCTCGGTGCCGACATCTGGGAGCGCGCGATCGCCGACGGTGTCATCGAAGCCCGTCCCGCATCGGAAGACCCGAAGGCCGTCGACCTCATGTTCAAGCTGGCCGCCAAGTCCAGGGCTCGGTGGCCCAAAGCCGGCGAGATCCCTTCCGCCGGCGTCTCTCCGGGGCTCGTTCCCGGCCCGGCCTGAGGCGATCGCCGCCTACACCCGGGCCGATGACGGGCCGATACACCCCGCAAGCAGCCCTTCAGGGTGCTTCTTGCGTGTGAAGAGAGCGGACCCCGCGGAGAGGAGGCACGGTGAGCACGGCGAGTACGACCACGGGCGATCTTCGGCATGCCGCCGTGCTCGAAGCCGTGGCGTTCGCTGCCGAACGACTGTTGCTGACGCCCGACTGGCACGGCGCGGCCGACGGGGTGCTCCAGCACATGGGCCTCGCCGCCGGCGTCTCGCGCGCATACGTCATCGAGAACCACCTCGATGACCAGGGGCGACTGCTCGGCACCATGCGCCACGAGTGGTGCGCATCCGGCGTCGGTTCCCTGTTGACCGACCCTTTCCTGTCTGCCGCGCCGTGGGACGACAGATTCGCGCGTTGGGCCGCGTTGCACGCTCGAGGCGACGCGATCGTGAGCACCACCGCCGAGCTGCCCGAGGTCGAGCGGGCCGAGCTCGAAGCGCAGGGCGTGCGCTCGATCGCGGAGCATCCGATCTTCGTGGGAGACGAGTGGTGGGGCGCGATCGGTTTCGACGACTGCGAGGACGAACGCCTCTGGAGCTCGGAGCTCGATGCTCTGCGGGCGGCCGCGACGGTGATCGGCGCGGCCGTTTCACGCCAGCGAGTCGACGACGACCGCAGGCGGGCCGAGCAGCGCTGGCAACAGGTGATCGAACACATCCCTGCGGTCATCTACACCGATGTGATCGTGGCTCCGGGGGACGTACGCATGGAGTTCGTGAGCCCGCAGATCAGCACCGTGCTCGGGTACGGACCCGAGCGATTCCTCGCGGACCCGAGGTTCTGGTTCAGCCTGATCGACCCAGAGGACCTCGCGAGGCTGGAAGCCTCGGGCGTGCTCGACGAGAACGACATCTCGACCTTCGACGAGGTCTACCGCATGCGCGCGGCCGACGGATCGTACAAGTGGATCCACGACACCTCGACCCCGGTGCTGCGCGATGACGGAACGCTCGATCATTTCCTCGGGTTCGCGATCGACATCACGGCCCGGATGCACGCGCAGGAGCACGTGAGGCAGGCCGAGGAGCGCTATCGGCTCTTGGTGGAGCGCACTCCGGTGATCACGTACACCGAGGCGATCGTCGACGCCTACGAGCCCGCCGCCGTGATCTCATACCTGAGCCCGCAGATCGAAGCACTGCTCGGCTATCCGATCGAGGCGTGGGAGGAGCCCGGCTTCTGGCTCCAGGTCATCCACGCCGACGATCGCGAGGCGGTCATGGCTGAGAGCGCTCGCACGAACGCCACGGGCGAGCCGTACCGACAGGAATACCGCATGGTCGCTGCCGACGGCACGGTGATCTGGTTCGACGACGAGTCGGAGATCGTTCACGACGCGCAGGGTGACCCGCTCTATTGGCAGGGCGTGATGATGGTCGTCACCGAGCGCAAGCGCACCGAGGAACAGCTCCGCCGGGCGCAAGAGCGCTTCCGAACATTGGTCGAGCACATCCCCGCGGTCGTCTACGCCGAACCGATCGAGGACGACCCGGGGCTGCTCTACCTGAGCCCGCAGGTCGAGCACGTGCTCGGCTGGACCGCCGAGGAGTGGCAGGCTGACACTGGGTTCTGGCTGGATCACCTGCACCCCGACGATCGACCCCGGGTCGCAGAGATGAACGCCACGTCGAACACCACGAAGCAGCCGTTCACGACCGAGTACCGCATGCAGCACAAGCAGGGCCAGTACGTGTGGATCCACGACGAGGCGGTCGTGGTCGTCGACACCGAGGGAACCCCGCTCTTCTGGCAGGGGGTGCTGCTCGATGTCACCGCGCAGAAGGAGGCGCAGCGCGGTCTGGCCGAGGCGGAGCAGCGATACCGCGCGATCATCGAGAACATCCCCGCCGTGGTGTACCGGGAGTCTCCGGAAGGCGATCCCGAGAAGTTCTACATCAGCCCGCAGGTGCGCGACCTCTTCGGCTACACCCCTGAGGAATGGACCTGGGAGCCCGACTTCTGGCGTCGCGGCGTGCATCCTGACGATCAGGCGCTCGTGTACGAGGTCGACGACCGGTCGAATCTGACGAAGGACGCGTACTCGCTCGACTACCGGTTCCGCCACGCCGACGGCCACTGGGTGTGGGTTCATGACGAGGCCACGTTCGTGCCCGAACCCGACGACGACCGCTTCTGGCAGGGATTCCTCATGGACATCACCGAGCGCAAGCACGCCGAGGAGCGCCTGCGTGAGGCGGAGGTCAAATTCCGCACGATCGTCGAACAGAACCAGGCGATCTTCTACACCCAGGAGATCGACCCCGATGACCCGGCGATATCGCTCACCACGTACATCGCGCCGGGCAACACCGACCTGATCGGATACACGCTCGAGGACATCAAGGCCGACCCCGCGCTGTGGCGTTCGATCATCCACCCCGACGACCGCGATCGTGTGCTCTCCGCCGATGCCGAGAGCAACACGGGCGGCGAGGATCGCTTCTCGCTGGAGTACCGCATGATCGCCAAGGACGGCCACGTCGTGTGGGTGCAGGACGAAGCCCGGCTGGTGCAGCTTCCCGACAAGCCACCCTACTGGCAGGGGTTCCTGCTCGATGTGACACAGCGCAAGGAGGCGCAGGCGCAACTCGAACACGCCCTCGTGGTCGAGCGGGAAGCGACCAGGCGGCTGCGGTCGGTCGACGAGATGAAGAACACGTTCCTCCAGGCGGTCTCCCACGACCTGCGCACCCCACTGGCAGCGATCCTGGGGCTCGCGATCACGCTCGAACGGGGCGACGTGCACCTCGACGAGGCCGACGCGCGCGACCTCGCGCATAGGATCGCCGGCAACGCCCGACGGTTGGACCGGCTCGTCACGAACCTGCTCGACATGGACCGCCTCGCTCGCGGCATCGTCACCCCGAAGCTCGACGAGGCCGACGTGGGCGCCTTAGTGGGTCGCATCGCCGAGGAATCGGAGCTCGTGCCCCGGGACCGCCTCGTGGCCGAGCTGCCTTCGGTCGTGCAACGGATCGACATCGCGAAGGTCGAGCGGATCGTGGAGAACCTGCTCGCGAACGCCGTCCGTCACGCTCCCGCAGCGTCGACGATCTGGGTCCGCGTCGTGCCCGAGCCAGCGGGAGTCGTGATCGCCGTGGAAGACGACGGCGCAGGCGTGCCCGAGGAGCTCAGGGACGTGGTATTCGAGCCGTTCCGCCAAGGCCCCGACGCACCCCAGCACTCACCCGGCGTCGGGGTCGGCCTCACGCTGGTGCGCCGGTTCGCCGAGCTGCAAGGTGGGCGCGCGTGGGTGCAGGATCGTCAAGGCGGCGGGGCGTCGTTCCGGGTCTTCCTGCCGGCAGTGCCCTAGAGAACTTCCCAGGCGGCGACGATCGGATGGTCGACCGCAGCCGGACCCACCTGCGCCGCGCCGCCCGGCGAACCGAGGCCGCTGATGTCGTCGTTGAACCACTCCGCGTTGATCGGAGTGAACTGCTTCCACTCGGCGGGCACGTCGTCCTCGTAGAAGATCGCTGTCACCGGACAGGCCGGTTCGCACGCCCCGCAGTCGACGCACTCGTCGGGCTGGATGTAGAGCATGCGAGGGCCTTCATAGATACAGTCGACGGGGCATTCGTCGACGCAGGAGCGGTCCTTCACGTCGATGCACGGCTCTGCGATCGTGTAGGTCATGGCATAAACCCCTTTTCCACGGTGTTGCCCTTGCAAACCCAGTGTACGCGCTCGTCCGAGCCCTGCAACCCACCCGACCCGGACGTTGATCCGACGCGCGGTGGAGCCGGTTGCCGGGTCGATCGCGAAGCTGCCATGGTCGCACCGAGATGGAAGTGGTTGCGTTCTCAACCGACGATGGCGTGAGGCTCGAGGCAGAGCTGCGCCTGCCCGACGGATCGCCCCGCGGCTCGGCGGCGATCTGCCACCCGCACCCCAAGCACGGAGGGAGCAAGGACCACCCGATCCTTTGGGCATTGCGGAACGAGCTCGCCGGCACACGCGGTCTGGCCGTGCTGGCGTTCAACTTCCGGGGCGTCATGGGGTCGGGTGGTGCCTACGGCGGCGGCCGAGAGGAGACGCGCGACGCGAGCGCGGCGATCACCCGAGTCCGAGAGGAGGCGCCGGACATGCCCACGATCGTCTGCGGCTGGTCATTCGGCGCCAGCGTCGCCCTGCGCGAGGCGTTGCATGACCACCGGGTCGCCGCGCTCGCGTTGATCGGTATGCCGCTGCGCCCGAACGACCTCAGCTTGCCCCAGGTCCCCCAGGACGCCGAGCTGCGAGGCCTGCGCCGCCCCGTGCTCGTGCTCGCGGGCGACAACGACCCGTACTGTCCGGTCGAGGACGCCGAAGGGTTCGCGAGGTCGTTAGCCGACGGTCGCCTGCACGTCGTGGAGGGCGCCGACCACTACCTTTGGCGACGTGAACGCGAAGCGGCAGCCGTCGTCGGCACCTTCGTCGACGAGGTGCTGGCCGACGCAGGATCCTAGTGTCCCGCACGTGCGCTGCTAGAGCGGCACGTGCGACAGCACCATGATGCGGGGCTCGGTCATCTCCTCCATGGCGAACCGCAGCCCCTCACGGCCGAAACCGGATTCCTTGGAGCCGCCGTAAGGCATCTGATCGGCGCGGAAGGCGCTCACGTCGTTCACGATCACGCCGCCGACCTCCAGGGTGCGATGGGCCTCGAAGGCGCGGTTGATGTCGTTCGTGAACACGCCCGCCTGCAACCCGTACTTCGAGTCGTTGACCTGGGCGAGCGCCTCGTCGAACGTCTCGTACGGCGTGATCGTGCAAACCGGGCCGAAGACCTCTTCGCAACGCACCTTCATCTCGGGCGTCGTGCGAGAGATCAGGGTCGGTGAGAAGAACGGGCCGTCGGCCTTGCCACCCGTAAGCACCTCGGCACCCTGCGATTCTGCCTCGGCCACCCACTCGGCGATGCGGTCGACCTCGCTCCGCGTGATGACCGGACCGACGTCGACGGTCTCGTCCATCGGATCACCGACCTTCAACTGTTCCACCTGCTTCGTGAGACGCGCCGCGAAGTCTTCGTACACCTCACTCGAGACCAGCACCCGCTGCACGCTGATGCAGCTCTGCCCCGCCTGGTAGTAACCCCCGAACGCGATGCGCTGAGCAGCGAGGTCGAGGTCGGCGTCGGAATGCACGATCACACCCGCATTGCCGCCGAGCTCCAAGGTGACCTTCTTCTTCGGATCGAGACCCTTGAGGTACCAACCGATGCCGGCGGAACCGGTGAACGAGATCTTGCGGAACCGCTCGTCGCGCGCCATCGTGTCGGCGACCTTCGAGCTCACCGGCACCACCTGATACATGCCTGAGGGGAGGTCGGTCTCGTCGAAGAATTCGGCGAGCCGCAGCGCTCCGATCGGCGTCGCGCTCGCCGGTTTCACGACGATGGGAGCGCCGACCGCGAGGGCGGGTGCGACCTTGTGCGCGACCAGGTTCAACGGGAAGTTGAACGGCGTGATGCCGAGCACCGGGCCGATCGGGAACCGGCGCAAGATGCCGAACCGGGACCCGAACGCCGCGTCGGTGTCGAGCCGCATCGCCTCGTCCTGGCCGTGACGGAGCGTCTCCGAGGCCCACCGGAACGTCGACGCCGCGCGTGCGGCTTCGATGCGCGCCCACTTGAGAGGCTTTCCGCCCTCTCGCGCGATCAGCTCGGCGTTCTCTTCCTTCGTCTCGTCGAGGCGCCGGGAGATGTGATCGAGCGCCCCAGCGCGGGCCGCCACGGAGAGCTTGGACGACTCCTCGAACGTGGCGGCTGCGACCGCGATCGCTTCCTCGACGTCGGCCTCGGTCGGAACGCCGAGCTCAGCGACCACCGAGTCGTCGTAGGGGTTGCGGACCTCGAAGGTCCCTTCACCTGTTCGCCATCGCCCATTCACCAGGAACGGTCTGGTCTCGGTCATCGGTGCGGTTTCACCCTTTCGACTAGTCTTGGGCAGACTACTCGCCACGCTCCTTCAGTCGAGCGAGACCATCACGTGCTTGATGTTGGTGTAGTCCTCGAGCGAGTAGACGGACATATCCTTGCCGTGCCCGCTCTGCTTGTACCCACCGTGCGGCATCTCGGGAGTGAGCGGGATGTGGGTGTTGATCCACACGCAGCCGTACTCCATCTTGCGGGCCATGCGCATCGCGCGGCCGACGTCGCGTGTCCACACCGACGATGCGAGGCCGTAGTCGACCCCGTTTGCCCAAGCAAGCGCCTGGTCCTCGTCGGTGAACCGCTGCACCGTCACGACCGGACCGAAGACCTCTCGCTGGATGATCTCCGAGTCCTGGTTCGGGTTCGCGACCACGGTCGGCTTGTAGTAGAAGCCGTCGCGGTCGATCACCTCGCCGCCCGTGAGCACTTCGGCGCCGGCCTCCTTCGCTCGATCCACGAACCCGATCACGCGATCCTGCTGCTCCTTGGAGATCACGGACCCGACGGAGACGTCGGTCTCGAACGGCCCGCCGACCTTGATGCCCTCGACGGCCGGGACCAGATCGGCAAGCACCTTGTCGTAGGCCTTGTCGGCGACCAGCACTCGCGTGGCCGCGGTGCAGTCCTGCCCGGCATTGAAGTAACCGGCGATCGAGACCCACTCGACCACCGAGGCGAGATCGGCGTCGTCGAACACCACGACCGGGGCCTTGCCACCCAGCTCGAGGTGCACACGTTTGAGCGACTCGCTCGCGTTCGAATGGATGATCTTGCCTGTTCCCACGTCGCCCGTCAGCGAGACGATGCCCACGTCGGGGCTCTTGACGAGCGCGTCACCGACCGGGATGCCGTCGCCGGTCACCACGTTGAACACGCCGGGTGGGAAAAGGTCGGCGGCGAGCTCGGCCATCTTGATCGCCGTGAGCGGAGTCAGCTCGCTCGGCTTCAGCACGATGGTGTTGCCGGTGGCCAGCGCGGGGCCGATCTTCCACACCGCCATCATCAGCGGGTAGTTCCACGGTACGATCAGCCCTGCGACCCCGATCGGCTCGCGACGGACGAAGCTCGTGAACCCGGCCATGTACTCGCCGGCGCTCCGCCCCTCGAGCATGCGTGCCGCGCCCGCGAAGAACCGCAGGTTGTCGACGATCGGCGGGATCTCCTCCGACAACGTGACGTCGTAGGGCTTGCCGACGTTCTCGGCCTCGATCTTGACGAGTTCCTCGGCGTGCTCCTCGATGCGGTCCGCGAGCCGCAGCAGCGCCAGCTGGCGATCCTTCGGCGTCATGTCGTACCACTCGCCGTAGAACGCCTTCTTCGCCGCGGCGATCGCGCGGTTCGCGTCCTCGGCGGTTCCCTCTTGCACGCTCGCGATCACGGCGCCCGACGCGGGGCTGATGATGTCGCGGGTTCCCCCGTCGGAAGCGTTCACCCACTCACCGCCGATGAACATCTGATGGCTGTCGGCCATGTTCCCCTCCTCGCTTGGAAGCGAACCCTCGCCTGAGCGACAGGCTCTCGCAACGATCCGAACGCCAGTATGCATCGGCGGAGGAGCTTCGGACCACCCGACGCCACGGCTCTCGCCCGACCTAGGGCAGCCACGTCCCTCGATCGTACGGAACGTATAGTTCGCAGATGCGGGGGGTCCACATGTCCCAGTGCTCGCATGGTCATCCCACAAGAGGAGACCCGTTCATGGAGGCGTGGGCGCCTGACAGGAGCCACGTCGGGCAGGAGACTCGACCGATGGACATCCCCCAAGAACGCAACCTCGTCACCGAGGTGCCGGGGCCGAAGTCGAAGGAGTGGTTCGCCCGGCGCGCCGAGGCGGTGCCACATGGCGTGGGGGCGATACACCCCATCGTCACGGCTCGGGCATCGGGCGCGATCGTGGAAGACGTCGACGGCAACCGTCTGATCGACTTCGCCACCGGCATCGGCGTCTTGAACGTGGGCCACTCAGCGCCCGAAGTTGTCGAGGCCATCTCCCGACAGGCTGAGCTCGACACGCATAGCTGCTTCCACGTGACCGCGAACGAGCCCTACATCGAGCTTGCCGAGCGCTTGAACGCCGTCACTCCGGGCGATCACGCGAAGAAGACGATGTTCGCGAACTCCGGAGCGGAAGCCGTCGAGAACGCGGTGAAGATCGCCCGCTACCACACGGGCCGAAGCGCGATCGTGACGTTCGACCACGCCTTCCATGGGCGCACGCTGCTGGCGATGTCGCTCACCGCCAAGGTCATGCCGTACAAGCAGGGCATGGGCCCGTTCGCCCCCGAGATCTACCGTCTTCCCTTCGCCTACCCCTACCGATGGCTCGGCGACCCCGCGCGCGTCACCGAGGAAGCGCTCGCCTACGCGGTCGATGAGATGCACAAGCACATCGGCGAGGAGAACATCGCGGCGGTGATCATGGAACCGATCCAGGGTGAGGGCGGGTTCATCGTGCCGTCGCCGGGGTTCGTCGAGGGCATCGCCGAGTTCTGCGCGGCGCATGGCATCGTCTTCATCGCCGACGAGATCCAGTCGGGCATGGGACGCGCCGGCCGCTGGTACGCGATCGAGGACGAGCACGTCGTGCCCGATCTGGTGACGACAGCGAAGTCGGTCGGGGGCGGCTTGCCGATCAGTGCGGTCACGGGTCGCACCGAGATCATGGACGCCGTGCACCCCGGAGGTCTCGGGGGCACGTACGGCGGCAATCCGGTGGCAGCCGCAGCCTCTCTCGCCGTGCTCGACAAGATCGAACGAGAAGGCCTGCTGGCCCGCTCGCGTGAGATCGGCGTGACGATCATGGACCGGTTCGAGTCGCTCGAGTCGAAGTTCGAAGTCGTCGGCGACGCAAGGGGCCGGGGCGCGATGTGCGCGATGGAGCTGGTGAGCGACCGAGCGACCAAGGAACCGCTCGGCGCAGACGCGATGAACGCGATCGTTCGCCGATGCCTCGAGCAGGGCGTGCTCGTGCTCACCGCGGGCACCTACGGCAACGTCGTGCGCCTGCTGCCCCCTATCAACATCGACGAGGCGCTGCTCGACGATGGACTCGGGGTGCTCGACGAGGCGATCGGCTCCGTCGCCACCTGAGGAGCGCAGGGCAGGCTGCTAGCGTCACCCGATGAACGACCCCGCCCCGGAACCTGGCCGCCGGCGCCGAGCACGCGCCGCGGCTCGCGCGACGATGCTCGACCTGGCCCCCCTGCGCGTATCGCGGGACTACCGGCTGCTGTGGACGGGGCAGTTCGTCTCCGAGCTCGGGTACCAGTTCGCTCGAGTCGCGATCTACGTGCAGGTCTTCGAGCTCACCGGCTCGGCGGCCGCTGTGGGGCTCACCGGTCTCACCGGCCTGGTGGGGCTGATCGCCGGTTCGCTCGTGGGCTCGTCGTTCATCGATGCCCGCGACCGGCGATCGATCTTGATGTGGTCGCAGGTGTTCTTGGCCCTCGCGGCGGCGATCTTGCTCGTCGGCGCGATCTCGGACAACCCCCCACTCGCGCTGATCTACGGTGCGAACGCGCTGACCGCGTTCGTCGGCGCTATCGAGCACCCGGCTCGATCGGCGATGACGCTGCGACTCGTCGGCGCGGACCTGCTTCCTGCGGCTCTCACCCTGAACCAGGTGCTCTGGCAAACGGTGAACATCGTCGGACCGGCGATGGCGGGCCTCGTGATCGACGCGTTCGGCTTCGGCACCGCCTACGGGATCGACCTCGTGACTTACGCAGGGCTCTTCATCGCGGCGACGATGATGCGCCCGATGCCACCTGAGCACGCCCCGGCCGAAGGCGATGAAGGCGCCGCGGTGGCGGTGGGATGGGCAGCGGCGAAGGAGGGCTTCGCGTTCGTGCGAGGGAACCGGCTCGTGTCCTCGACGTTCGCGATCGACCTGGTCGCGATGATCTTCGGCATGCCGGCGGCGCTGTTCCCCGTGCTCGCCGTGACGCAGTTCCACCGCGGTCCGGCGATCGTGGGCCTGTTGTTCGCAGCACCCTCAGCGGGCGCCCTGGTCGGTGCACTGTCGGGCGGATGGGTGCGCCGGGTGCATCGCCCTGGGGTCGCGGTGATCTGGGCAGTGACCGCGTGGGGCGCCGCCATCGCCGCGTTCGGCCTCGTTGGCTCGAACCTACCGCTCGCACTCGGCTTCCTCGCGCTCGCGGGCGCCTCGGACGTGATCAGCGCGATCTTCCGTTCGACGATCGCGCAGCTCGCGACGCCCGACCGATTGCGGGGGCGATTGTCGACGATCTTCATCCTGGTCGTGACCGGTGGGCCGCGCCTGGGCGATTTCGAAGCGGGACTCGTGGCGGCGTGGTTCACCCCCACGATCAGTGTGGTCACGGGAGGCCTGGCCTGCATCGTGGGGGCCGGCGTGATCGCGGTCGCCTACCCCGAGCTCCGCCACCATCGCGTCACGGCCCCTGGTTCTTGAACCTTCAGGTGCGCCACGGCGTCGGCGTGGAGGTGCGGGTGCGTACCACCCTGCGAAAGCAGCCGGATACACTGCCGGAGATGTCACCGAGTGGAACCTCCTCGGCGCGCGCGATCGAATCCTCGGTCGTGGTCGCGTCGAACCGTGGGCCGGTGAGCTTCGATCGAGACGAGCGAGGGCGCCTATCGGCGCGCCGCGGCACGGGGGGACTCGTCACGGCCCTGTCGGGCGTCTTCTACCGAGACGACACGACATGGGTGTCGGCGGCCATGACCGACGGCGACCGCGCCGTCGCGCTGAAGGGCCGGACCGTGAACACCGATTCCCACCAGCGCATGCGGTATGTGGTGATCCCCGCCGACCGATACGATGGGTACTACAACGAGGTCTCGAACCGCATCCTGTGGATGGTGCATCACAACCTGTGGGACATCCCACGGTCGCCGTTGTTCGACGACGCGACGCAGGAAGCCTGGCACGACTTCGTGGAGTCGAATCGGGCGTTCGCCCAGGCCCTCGCCCAGGAAGCCGACAACGACCCCGTGTACCTGATCCAGGACTACCATCTGTGCCTGGTGCCGGGCATGCTTCGGGAGCTCGTGCCCGAAGCGAAGATCGTGCACTTCTCCCACACGCCTTTCGCAGGCGCCACCTACCTACGCGTGCTGCCGGAAACCATGCGCACCGCGCTGCTCCGCGGAATGGCCGGCGCGGACGTGCTCGGGTTCCAGTCGAAGCAGTGGGCCGAGAACTACCTGCTTTCGGCCCGCAGCCTGCCCGAGTTGCGGGTACTGCGAGGCGGACGCATCGACGTCGAGGGCCGGGTGGGCGCCGTGCGCTCCTTCCCAGTGGCGGTGAGCGCCGAGCCGCTGCGCGAGACGGCGAACCGCCCCGAGGCTGACGAGGTGCGCGCCGAGCTGAGCGAGCTGGCCGGTGACTCGAAGCTGATCCTTCGGGTCGACCGCCTGGAGCCCTCGAAGAACATACTGCGAGGGTTCCTCGCCTACGAGCTGTTCCTGCGCCGCAACCCCTCGTGGGTGGGATCGGTCCGCTTCCTCTGCCTGTTCAGCCCTTCGCGAGAAGACGTGGCCGAGTATCAGAACTACGGAGAGGAATGCCTGCTCGAGGCCAAGCGCATCAACGCCGAGCTGGGCACGAGGAGCTGGCAGCCGATCGAGATCCGCGTACAGGAGGACTACGCCTTCGCGGTCGCCGCGTACGCCTTGTACGACGTGCTGTTCGTGAACCCAACCTACGACGGCATGAACCTCGTGGCGATGGAAGGCCCGCTCGTGAACCGCCGCGACGGCGTGCTCGTGCTCTCGCGCAACGCAGGCGCGTTCAGCCGGCTCGGCCGTCAGTCGCTCGGGGTGAATCCGTTCGACCTCGCCGAGACGGCCGAGGCGCTGCGCGAGGCGCTCGAGATGCCCGACGAGGAGCGCGCCCGTCGAGCCCGAGGATTAGCACGCACCGTGCAGGCGCACACGCCGGCGCACTGGCTCGCCGACCAGCTGGAAGCCGTCGACCATGTTCGACCGCCGTCTCGCCAGCGCAGCTGACCTGACGCCCCTTCGGCGCGGATCACAGCCCCCGGAGCAGGGTGACGAGCCCGGCGGGACCGTCGACCACGAGGTCGGCTGCGTCGGTCAGCGCCAGGGGTGTCTCCCGGCCATGCACCGCCACCTTCAACGTTCGCACGCCGCGCTCGGCGAGTCGGTCGAGCGCCTCGAACGCCCGGATGTCCGCCACGTCGTCGCCCGCATAGAGCACGGCATCGAGCCGGTCCTCCTCGACGATGCGTTCGACCGCGCCTTCCTTCAGCGGCCTTCCGGCCGGCACGAGCTCGAGCACCATCTTGCCGGGAAGCAGCTCTAGGTGGGCATCGGTCGCGATCGGCGTCAGCGCCTCGATCAGGCCCGCATGAGCAGCGACGGGGTCCTCGGCGGCCCGGAAGTGCACCGCGACGGAGCCTCCCTTGGGCTCCACCCGCGTTCCCGCGATCGTGACAGCGGCCGCTCTCACCGAGTCGATCAGCTGTGAGGAAAGGGGTGGAGCGTCCTCGGCGAGACCATAGAGAGCAGCGAGCCGCACCCCCTCGACGCCTACCAGCTCACGGAGCTGATCGCCAGTGCGGCCCGACACGATCGCCACCACGGCGTAGCGCCCGACCAGCCGGGCGATCGCGTCGCGAGCCCCGTCGCGGATGCGGGCGAGCTCGGGCCTGGCCACGATCGGGCTGAGCGTGCCGTCGAAATCCAGCAGCACGCCGGCTCGGCCTTCACCGTTGCGGAACGAGGCGAGAGGATCCATCTCTCGCAAATCCTAGTGTTCGGACAGCACGGGTCTACACTCGCCACCCGTGAGCAGCGCAAACGTCGTTCCGATGCCGGGGCGCCCCGAGCCGCCGCCTCAGAGCGGACCCGCCCCGATGCAGTCCCACCACAACCCGTTTCCGCCGATCGCGGAGTACGGCTTCCTGAGCGACCGCGAGGTCACGGCCCTCGTCGGCCCCAGCGGCGCCGTGGAGTGGCTGTGCGCCCCCCGCCCCGACAGCCCCAGCATCTTCGGAGCGATCCTGGATCGCTCCGCTGGAACCTTCCGCCTCGGTCCGGCCGAGCTGCTCGTGCCCGCAGGACGCCGCTACATGCCCGGCACGAACGTGCTCGAGACCACGTGGCAGACCCGCACCGGGTGGCTCATCGTGCGCGACGCGCTGGTCATGGGTCCCTGGCGCGACGACGAACGGCCCGAGGGGTACCGGCGTCCGCCGGGCGACTACCGCGCAGAGCACATGCTGCTGCGGGTGGTCCGCTGCATCCAAGGCCAGGTGGAGCTCGTGCTGAACTGCGAGCCGGCGTTCGACTACGGACGCGTCGACGGCCGGTGGGAGTACGCCGGCCCCGGCTGGACGGAGGCGATCGCACGCGGCGGCAGCGGCGACCCGGCGCTCCGCCTCACGACCGACATGCGCATCGGCCTCGAGGGGCGCTCAGCCGTGGCGTTCACACGGCTGAGCGACGGCGAGTCGGCATTCGCCGCTCTCAGCTGGAACGGCGACACCCGCGCGGTGCCTGCGAACGCCGACGAAGCGTGGGAGAAGGTCTACGACACGGCCGACTTCTGGCGGGCCTGGTTGAACATGGGCGAGTTCCCGGACCACCCGTGGCGGTCGCACCTGCAGCGTGCGGCGCTCACCTTGAAGGGCCTGACCTACGCGCCCACAGGCGCCCTGATCGCCGCCCCCACCACGTCGCTTCCCGAGTCGCCTGGGGGCGAGCGCAACTGGGACTACCGCTACAGCTGGGTACGCGACGCGACCTTCGCCCTGTGGGGCCTTTACACGCTCGGGTTCGACTTCGAGGCGAACAGCTTCTTCTACTTCATCGCCGATCAGGTGAAGGACGGCTCGGCGCTCCAGGTCATGTACGGCGTCGGCGGTGAGACCGACCTGACCGAACAGACCCTCGACCACCTCACCGGCTACGAGCACGCTCGTCCGGTGAGGATCGGCAACAGTGCGCACGGTCAGCGCCAACACGACGTGTGGGGAGCGCTGCTCGACAGTGTGTACCTGCATCTGCGATCTGGCGAGTTCCTGACCGGGCGAGCCTGGGTGGGACTCGAGCGCCAGGTCGAGGAAGCGGTAGAGCACTGGCGTGAACCCGATGCCGGCATCTGGGAGTCGCGCGGCGCCCCACAGCACTTCACTTCGTCCAAGATCATGTGCTGGGTCGCCTGCGATCGCGGCGCCAGACTGGCGGAGGTGCTCGACAAACCCGAGCTCGCGGCTCGCTGGAGCGACGAGGCCGAGGCGATCAAGGCCGACGTGCTCACCAACGGCGTCGACTCGAGGGGGGTGCTGACCCAGGCGTACGGATCGGACGCCCTCGATGCTTCGCTGCTGCTCGCCCCGTTGATGCGGTTCCTGCCCGCCGACGACCTGAGGATCCGAGCCACGGTGCTGGCGATCGCCGACGAGCTCACCCTCGACGGGCTGGTGCTTCGCTACCGCGTCGAGGAGACCGACGATGGCCTCCAGGGCGAGGAGGCGACGTTCGCGATCTGCTCGTTCTGGCTCGTCTCCGCGCTGGCCGAGATCGGTGAGCTGGAGCGCGCCCGAGACCTGTGCGAGCGCATGCTCTCTTTCGCGAGCCCGCTCGGTCTCTACGCCGAGGAGATCGATCCACGCACGGGCCGCCATTGGGGCAACTTCCCGCAGGCGTTCACGCACCTCGCCCAGATCAACGCCTTGATGCACATGGTGCAGGCCGACGCCGCTGCATCGAGCGGCCCGCCGATCCGCTGAAACCGTAGGGCAGCGCGGTAACCGCTGGGAAGCTCGCCGTCTCTAGGGCTAGGGCGCCTCGGCGCTGCACGTCACGCAGCGAACCGACGACGGGCGAGCCTGCAACCTGGCCTCCGGGATCGTGGTGGCGCAGCGATCGCAGATGCCGTACGTCGCATCGCCGATCTTCTCTAGGGCGCGTCGCACGCCGGCGAGCTTGGCCGAGAGAGCGTCCGCCTGCCCGACACGCTCGATGCGTCCGATCGCCTCGTTCGTGCCCTCCCCCACCCGCTTGCCGAAACCGATCGTCGCCGCCGGGTCACGCGTGACCACCGTCAAGGTCTCGAGCTCGCCTTCGAGTGAATCCCGTTCCGCCTCGAGCTGAGACCGAAGGGCGTCGAGATCGAGACTCACGCGCCGGCTCCGGCCGGGTCCTCGTCGTCGGACACCAAGACGAGCCGGTCATGAGGCTCGGCTACGTCCACCAGCCCCGAGAGCCCTGAGGCAACGAACAACGTGAACCCTGCCTCGTGCTCCACGACATCGTCGCTGGGCGCCGGTTCGTCGGTGAGCTCGAAGCGCACGCCCCCGAGGTCAGGCACCAGCCTGATCCGGGCCGAGGGGTTGAAGCGGCGTGCCGCCTGCTCGGCTCGGCGTAGCAATCCCACCGCGGTCGCGCTGCATCGGATCATGGTTCGATGCTACCGGTCGCAACTCGGTGCGTCGGCCGCCTCGGTACCCTGCACGGATGACGGTCGCTCGTACCCACGGGAAGAGGGCATGACCACGTCGCTGCAACTGCCGCTCGTAGGCCCCGGCGGGGAAGCGGTCGACCTGGCCCGCACGTTGAACTCCCACGGATTCGCCGAGCTGGCACCGTCCTCACTCGACGAGGCGGCGAACACCCTCAGCGTGACGGTGCGTGTGCCCGGCACGCGTCCGAGGCGCATCCGCATCGGGCCCGATGCCTCGGGCTCTGTGGCTCGAGTCGATGTGCTTGGCACGACGGCCGGGCCTCGGGTGCGCGCGGCGGCACTGGCGGGGGCTGCGCACGTGCTGCGACTCGACCACGATCTCTCCGCGTTCTACGAGCTGATCGGGGATGACCCCGACCTCGCCTGGGCAACTCGGGGCGCCGGTCGCATGCTGCGATCGCCCACGGTGTTCGAGGACGTCGTGAAGACCATCTGCACCACGAACTGCGCATGGGGGGCCACGGTCCGCATGGTGAACACGCTCGTGTCGTCGCTGGGCGAGCCCGCGATCGGCGGCGACGGGCCCCTCACGAACTCCTTCCCTACCCCGGGGGCGATGGCGGCGGCACCCGAGAGCTTCTATCGCGACGTGGTGCGAGCCGGTTACCGCAGCCCATACCTCATCGAGCTCGCCCGCCGGGTCGACGCCGGGGAGGCCGACCTCGAGGAGCTGGCGACGACCGGTGGAAGCCTCGTCTCCGACGACGATGTCGAACAGACGCTGCTGGCGCTTCCGGGGATCGGGCCGTACGCCGCCGCCCACGTGATGATGACGCTGGGGCGGAACTCCCGGCTGATCCTCGATAGCTGGACCCGACCGAAGTACGCGCGGCTCATCGGCCATTCGAAGCGCGTGCCCGACGCCACGATCACACGCCGGTTCCGCCGGTATGGCGACCATGCCGGTCTCGCGTTCTGGCTGTTCCTCACCCGCGACTGGGTCGAGGACTGACCTCGACCTCCGGCCGTGATCGCTCACACGCCCATCCGCGCACGACGCCTGCTTGTCCGACCCCGGGGGCCGGGGGATACTGCCCCGGGCCGTACCGGCCCGCACTCTGGACACCGACGATGAACGAACCTCCATGGCCGCTGCGCGCGCCACGCCGCCGGACCCTCGACGCGCCCGTCGCGTCTACCGAACGCTGCGCGCCGAGCGGCGGACCCTGCAACAGGCGGTGGCGGCGCTGGCGCTCAGCACGGCCGCCGGATTCGTCGCCGGCCTGATCCTCGGATCGATCACCGACACGCTCCAGCTTCTCCCTGGGCTGCTGGTCTTGATCCCCGCCTCGGTCGGCATGCGCGGCATGATCTTCGGTGCGATGGGCGCCAGGCTCGGCACCGGCATCGCCGCGGGCGTGTTCGAGCCGACCCTGCGCCGGGGCAGCATGCTCGCACAGAACGTCGAGGTCGCGATCATCACCGCCGTGTTGTCGTCGTTCTACCTGGCCGCCATGGCGAAACTCGTCGCTTCGACCTTCGGCGAGGACACCGTCTCGTTCTGGGATCTGGTCACGATCTCGGTGGTCGGCGGCGTGATCGCGTCGGCGATCATCCTGGTGGTCACCGTAGGTCTCGCGGTGAAGTCCTTCCGGCGAGGATGGGACCTCGACGCGGTCTCGACCCCCATGGTTACCGCCATCGGCGACATGGTCACGCTTCCCGCGCTGTTCCTGGCCACCTTCGTCGCCCGGTCGGACTCGCTCAACACCGTCGTCGCGGCGGTGTGCGCAGCGGCCGCACTCGGGGCCCTGGCGAGAGCCCTGGTCGGAAGCTCGGCGGCCGTGCGACGGACGCTGCTCGAGATGGCAGGGGTGAGCGCGCTCGCGCCCTTGCTCGATATCTTCGCGGGAGCGGTGCTGGAGGCTCACCGCACCGAGCTCGAAGCGATCCCGGGCATCCTCATCCTGATCCCGCCGTTCGTGTCGCAGGCCGGGGCGCTGGGCGGAATCTTGTCCTCGCGTCTGTCCTCGAAGCTGCAGCTCGGCGTCATCACGCCTCGCGGCCGGCCCGAGCGCCCCGCGCTCACCGATGCGGCGATAGTCGTCGCGCTCGGTCTCATCGTCTTCGTGGCGATCGGTGCGATCGCCACGGTGCTGGCATCTGTCGCGGGCGTCGCCCGCCCCTCGGCAGGCCTGATGCTCGGGGGCACGATCATCGCCGGTGTGCTCGTGCTGCCGGTCACGCTGGCGGTCGGCTACTACGTCGCCGTGCTCACGACCCGCTTCGGGCTCGACCCCGACAACCATGGGGTGCCCACCATCACGGCGACGCTCGACCTCACGGGTGTGGCCGCCGTCCTGTTCGTCATGTCAGTATTGGGGGTCACCTGATGAACGAGCCGCGCAACGTCAAAGACCTCCTCGTCGAGCTCAAGGACGCGTCCGAGCTGATGATCGACCTCGCGTACGCGGCGGTCTTCTTCAACGAGGACAAGCTTGCCCGTGAAGTGGCGCGGCTCGAGTCGCGCATGACCGACGATCTGCGACGTCTGCGCACCACTGCCATGCTCGCCGCGCGCAGTCCCGAGGACGCTGAGAGCATGGCCGGCGTGCTGTGGATCGCCGACGCGATCGAGCAGGTCGGAGACGCGGCCTCCGACATCGCTCGGGTGGTCGCCGTACGTCTCGGCATCCCCGACGCGCTCAAACCCGATCTACGGCATGCGGACGAGGTGACCGCTCGCGTCAAGGTTCGCGAGGGTGGAGACATCGTCGGCCGCGACCTTCGAGAGCTGTCGCTGCCGACCGAGACCGGCATGTGGATCGTGGCGATCCGCTCCGGCCTCGACTGGCGCTTCGACCCCGGTCCCGACGACGTGGTCTCTACCGGCGACGTGCTCGTGGTGCGAGGCCCCGACGAAGGGGTGAACGAGCTGCGGCAGCTCGCGGGCGCGCCGCCGCTTCCGCTTCCGCCCGAAGGAGACGAGCCGGTGCTGTCCGAGCTCGACCGCGCGGTCGACATCCTGGTGGAGATGAAGGATCTCGCAGAGGCCGCCGTCGGAATGGCGTATTCGTCACTGCTGTTCAACAACCGATCGCTCGCCGCCGAGGTTACTTCGCTCGAAGCCCGGAGCAACCAACTCCGCGACGAGCTGGAATCGTGGGTGCTACGCGCCGCACCCGAAGCGCGTGACCCCGACGAGCTGCGGGGCCTGATCAGACTCGCTGGAGCGAGCGAGGCGATCTGCGACGCGGCCCGCGACATGACCTGGTACGTGGAACACGGCGAGGCGCTGCACCCGGTCGTGCAGATGGCACTCGAGGAGACCGAGGAGACCTCGGCCGAGACGATCGTGCAGCCGGGCTCGGCCGCGGCCGGCCGCTCGCTCAAGGAGCTGCGACTCGAGACCGAGACCGGCATGTTCGTGCTGGCCGTGCAACGCGGCGTGCGCTGGATCTATCGGCCGCGACCCGGCTTCGTGATCCGCGAAGCCGACCGCCTGATCTCCGTCGGTCCCGAGGATGGCGAGGCTGAGCTGTGGGCTCTCACGGGCGCACCGATCGCCGTTCAAGGCTGAATCCGTAGCGCCGCGACCGTGCGCCGGCCTCCGAGTCGCCTCGGCCAGCTTGCCTGCGTAGTTGTACCGGGTGCGACCCTGGCCTAGCCTGCGCGAAATGGATGCTTACGTCTACCTGCAGGTCAAGCCGGGAACGATGCACGAGGTGCTCGCCGGCATCACCTCGAATTCGCAAGCGCACCGCGCGATCGCGGTCGTGGGCGCCTGGGACGTGATGATGCACGTCGAGGGCCCCGACCTGGTGACGATCGCCACCCAAGTACTCTCCGAGATCCATCATGTGCCGGGGATCGTGCGGACCCTCACCGCGCCCGTGGTGCCCCCTGATCGCATCGGGATCGCCGGTTGGGTGACGCCGAAGGCGCCCGCCATCATCGGCGACGCCTGCTACGTGCACATCAGAGCCGAGGCAGGCGCCGCGGCGGGCATCGCGGAGCGCCTGGGCGAGATGACCGACTTGGTCTCCGGCGTCGCCGTGCTCGGCGGGGAGTACGACCTGATGGTGTGCGTCGCACAGGCATGGGAAGTCGCGAGCGGCGTCATCCTCGAGAAGATCCAACCGCTCCCGGGCGTGATCTCGACCGACACCCTCATCTCGATCGCCTATGAGGAACCCGAAGACGACCGGGACCAGTTCTCAGCCTGGACCTAGCGCTCAGGCAGCCGAAGGCGGTAGCGCACGCGAGAAGCGCTCAAGCAGCCGAAGGCGTTATCGCGCTCGCAACGGCCCGATCTCACGCACGCCGGCGGGCAGCGAGAAGCGGACCCGCTCTTCGGTCAGCGTCACCTCTTCGACCGTCGCGAACCCTCGCTCTGCGAGCCAGGCGAGCATGCGGTGCACGAGCCATTCCGGCGCCGATGCTCCGGAGGTCAGCCCCACCGTCTCAGCGCGCTCGAGCCACGCGGGGTCCACATCGCCTTCGTCGTCGACCAGGAAGGCTGGAGTGCCGAGCTCCTGCGAGAGCTCGGCGAGGCGGTTCGAGTTCGAGGAGTTCTGCGAGCCGATCACGAGCACGACGTCGGACTTCGGCGCGATCACCTTGACGGCGTCCTGACGGTTCTGCGTGGCGTAGCAGATGTCGTCACGAGGCGGACCCTCGATCGACGGGAACCGCTCCTGGAGGATGCGCACGATCTCGTTCGTCTCGTCGACCGACAATGTCGTCTGGGTCAGGTAGCTGAGGTTGTGTGCATCGGCGATCTCGATGGTTCGCGCCTGCTCGGGCGACTGGACCAAGATCGTGCGCTCGGGGGCCTGCCCGCTCGTGCCCTCCACCTCCTCGTGACCTTCGTGGCCGATCAATACGATGGTGCGGCCCTGCGCGGCGAACCGGCGTGCTTCGACGTGCACCTTGGTGACCAGCGGGCACGTCGCGTCGATCACTTCAAGGTGGCGCTCGTCGGCGTTGTCATACACCGACGGGGCCACGCCGTGAGCCGACAGCACCACGACGGCGCCCTCGGGGACTTCGGTCTCCTCGTCGACGAAGATCGCTCCCTTCGACTCGAGATCGCGGACGACGTGCAGGTTGTGCACGATCTGTTTCCGGACGTAGACGGGAGTCCCGTGCTTGGCGAGGGCGCGCTCGACGGCATCGACGGCGCGCTCCACCCCGGCGCAGTAGCCCCGGGGAGCTGCGAGCAGCACGGTGCCGGACATCTCGCTCATGTGCCTCATGGTAGGCGTCGGGCGTCTGACCACAGGTCACGTTCAGGTTGTCGCTCGTCGTGTGGGGTCCGTAGGGTGCACGAGCACGTTGCGGATGATTCCCGCTCCGCTCCTTCCCGGCGCACGCTGCGCCCACCCACCTTGCCAGGGTCGGATGGCGTATGCCCGCACGCGTTCGGGAGCACGGCTGGGATCGGCGCAGCGCGCGATAGGTCACACAGACTGAGATATCGACCACAGGAGGTGATGTCCGCACCCACGACCTACCGCGACGACGACCGGCGGCATCGGTGAAGAGTTCACCGTATGACCGGTCGACCTGAACGCAGCTGCCAGCTCCGTTCGCCGCGGGGGTGATCCGAATGATGACGAGAACCGACCCTACGCGCCGCCGCTTCCCGGCTGCGCCGTTCTTCGTTCCAACGCTCCTCGCTCTCACTCTGGCTCTAGCCCTGGCTCTGGTGCCCGTGCTGTCGCTCGCGAACCCTGCTGGCGCCCGCGAAACGAAGGTGGCCGAGCACGTGTGTCAGATCGACTGGCGCGATGGCGAGTGGCAGGTCAGGCAGCTCATCCGTTGCGCAGCAGACCGCTGGCACGTTCCCGGAGGCATGTCGATGGCCTTGTACGTAGCCGACCGGGAGTCGGAGTTCCGGCCCCAGGCCTACAACGGCTACAGCGGCGCGAGCGGCATCTTCCAGCACCTCAGCCGCTACTGGCCCGGTCGGGCCGACACCTTCGGCTTCGGCGGTTGGTCGGCCTTCAACGCGCGGGCCAACATCATGGTGACCATGCGCATGGTCCATCGCCAGGGTGACTGGAGCGATTGGGGGTTCTGACCCCGCACAACCGCCGGCGCTGCGCTCAGGCGCCGATCGGACCGCCCGGGCGGGGCAGGCCCTTGACCAAGCCCCGCACCTCGTCGAGCGAGGTGGCTACCACGGTGGCCCCGGGCGTGTCGCGGTCCGTCACGATGCGCATGGCCCCGAACCGCTCCCGAACGAGGCCAACTAGCTCGGCCTGATCGCCGAACGCTACGAGCACGTGCGGACGCTCTTCGTCGACCTGATCAAGGGCCGAGCGCATCTCCACTGCTCCGTGGGCGAGCTCCCACTCGGCCGACACGGTCGCCTGTTCGAGTGCGGCGAGGGCATCGACGTCTTCGGCCACGCAGAGCACGATGAGCGCCCGGCACACCCCTACAACCAGTCCTTGCGCTTGAACAGTAGGTACAGGATCCCGGACGAGCTCAACATCATGCCGACCGCCATGGGGTAGCCGAGCTGCCAATCGAGTTCTGGCATGTGTCGGAAGTTCATGCCGTAGACGCCGGCGATCAGGGTCGGCACGAGCACGATCGCGGCCCAGGCGCTGAGTTTCTTCATCACTTCGTTCAAGCGGTTCGCCGCCTGTGCGACGCGCACCTCGAGCAGCGAGGTGAGCAGATCTCGGACGTTATCGGCGAGCTCCACCACACGGATCACGTGGTCCATGACATCGCGGTAGTAGGGGGTGAGCGAAGGGGTCGCGAGCGACGGGTCTTCCTGCAGCAGGTCGATGCCGTGTCGCAGTGGCATAGCGGCGCGACGCAGCACGACGGTGTCGCGCTTCAGGTGGAACAGGCGCTGCTGCACATCGGACGTCGGATCGGCGTCCTCGTCGCGATCGAACACGGCGTCCTCGAGATCGTCGACCTCGTCCTCGAGGACTTCGATCACGGACAGATAGTCGTCGACCACCTCATCGAGCAGCGCGTAGAGAGCGAACCCCTCGTCGTGGAGATCTTCGTGACGGTGACGCTCCCATCGCGCCGTCGCTCCTTCGATCGGATACCCGGGGGTCCAGCGCAAGGTCGCGAGGAACCCTTCGCCGGCGATGACGTGGACCTCATGTTCCTCGACGCTCACCGGCGAGCCTCGATGCACAGTCACGGGACGCAACACGACGAATACGTATCCCTCGAACATCTCCACCTTCGTGCGCTGCCGCCGATGCAGCGTGTCCTCCAGCGTGGTGGGGTGAAGCTCGAAGCAGCCCCGCAGGTTTTCGAGGTCGCCGGGCTCAGGGTCGACGATGTCGATCCACGCGAAGACCCCTTCCTCGGGTCTGAATGCCTCTGCCTCCGCCGGGTCGAACGTCTCGCCCTCGGATTGTCCCCGACGGTAACGACGTGCGGTGATCACCGCGGAAGCCTATCGAACCGCATCAGCCCGGAGGCGCGAGGTACCGGAGCGAGGTGAACAGCCCCCCGTCGCGCTCGAGGATCCAGGTCGAGCCCTTCTTCCATGCGGGGGGGTCAAGCATCTCGACACCGCATGAGACGAGGGTCTGCACGAGTGATGGGATGACATCGCCATGGCTGCACATCACCACGCTTCCGCCGCTCGAACGCGCGAAGGACAACGCATCCTCGGTGCTCGCGCCTTCAGCGAGCGCAACGTGCTCGCCGATCGACAACGAGCGGGCGAGCGCGAGCGGGCGCACCGTTTGCACACAGCGCAGAGAAGGACTGGACATCACGTGATCGATCTCGCGACCTTGGAAGAGGCCGACCAGGCCTTCGGCCTGCCCCCTTCCCTTCCTGTTGAGGGGACGTAGTCGATCGTCCTCGATCCATGCTTCACGGGTGCCGGCTTTCGCGTGGCGAACCAGGTACACCGGCCGATCGAACGCCAGGGCCTTCGTCAGCAAGAGTCGATCGTGCTCGTAGCTGAGCAAGGCCCGGGCAGCCCCCGCGTCGACCCATCGCAGCTCGTCGACCTCGGCGTTCGAAGCGAAGGCGCCGCCGGCCGGATACATCAACCAGTACCGCACGGCTTTGGAGCGACCGAGGTGGTCGAGGTACTGGATAGCCCCCACCTCGGGCCCCCTCGTGCATCGCAAGCCGGTCTCTTCCCGGACCTCGCGCTCTGCGGTCTCCTCGTCGGACTCGTCGTCGAAGGCCTTGCCCTTGGGGAACGTCCAGTCGTCGTATCGAGCCCGATGCACGAGTGCGAACTCGGGACCATGTCGACCTCGTCGCCACACGACCCCCCCTGCCGCACGGATCTTTGTCATCACTCCCAGAACCTCAGCCGCTTCCGGCGGAGCTCGGCCCAGACTTCGGGCCATGCCCGCCGGGCGTCATCGCGCGCCGCCGTCTCGACGCCGGCCAGCACGCCGGCCGTGAACGCGACGCGAGGGGAAGCACCCTCACCCTGCAGCCGCAACCATCCGATCGCCACAACAGCGTCTTGGTGGCTCCCGAGCACAACCTGCAGCGCCTCGGCGCGCCGGGCGAACCGCCGCGCGGGCCTGCCGAACACGGGGGCAAGCGCTTCGGCCGCGTACCGCACCCGTTTGGCCCTGATACGCGCCTCGTGCAGCTCACCATCGGCCGAGCGAGGTCCGAGGCCGTCACAGAGCTTCTTCAGGTGGCCCCAGGGCGCCTCCATGACGACACCCATCACGTCCGCTGCGCTCACGCCGGACACGTCGTCGAGCACCCGAGGCCTCGCGGCTGAGTCGACCAGGGCATCGAGGAGATCCACGTAGCGAGGCTCACGCATCGTCGAGAGCAGCTCGGCCCGTGCAGCCTCGCGGCGAACACGCAGTCGATCGAGCAACACGCTCACGCTCCGGTCGTCGTCGTCGAGAAGCGTCGCTGCGTGCTCGCGGAGCCGCTCGCCGAGCACGTCGAGGTCTCGCACCATGCCGAGCTCGCCACCGAGCCAACCGAGCTCCCCTCGGAGCTCATCGCGCCAATCGGGATCGAGCATGGACCTCAGGCTCCGCAGGTCCGACCGGAGCCGGCGCACGGCGACCCGTGCCTGATGCACGCCCTCGTTATCGTCGCCGAGCCGCACCGCGGCATCGTGCGCGATCAAACGTTCAGAAGATGCGGCGACCGCCGACCTGACCAGCTCGGCGACGGTGCACAAGGGACCGATGGAAGGCACCGTCACGTCGGGCGTCGCCGCGGCTCGCATCCCGAGTGCGCGGACGATCTTCGGAACCGGCTCGCTCGGCCGTGCTCCGGCATCGACAAGCGGCGCAAGGATCGGAGCCATCATGGAGTCCTCGACATCGTCGGCGAGCTCGATCTCGACCTCTCTGAACCGCTCCACGACGTGGTGCCCGTCGAGCACAGACACCTCGTCGAAGACGACGTCCGCCAACGGCTGACCGCCGGCGACACGCGTGATACCGGTTCGATGGCGCACGGTCTGTAGACGAGCAACCGGCTTGAGCATGCCCCCTCGAACGAGGCCGCGCACCAGGTCGACCGCATCGCCGGGCACGCGGGCCGGTCCTCCTTCGAAGATGTGCTCTTGGCGCACCATCACCGAGCCGTCGACCGATCGGGGCAGCTTCACGGTCCAACCCTCCGTCGGGCGATACCGGAGCGAGGCCCCCCACCGCACGAGGCGCAGATCGTCGGTGTCGTGATAGGTGCTGACGAACCGATCCGTGTCGCCTGCGACGCCTCGCATCCCCTCGCCCGGCTCGGATAGATCCGGCATTCGGAAGCCGGGATCGACCGCGAGCTTGGCCTCCCTCTCGAGCTTCACCGGTCGCTGCCCGACCGTTGCACGGCGAGCTCCTGGAGCACCCTTTGAGCGTCGAGGCCTCGGGTCGTCGGAACCTTGTGCCAGGCGGCCTCGGGATCGAGCTCCCACGCGAGCTCATCGTCGTCGAGCTCCACCCGCAGGATCTCCTCCAGCCGCTCCTTCAACGCCGGATCCTCGACCGGCGTCAGCGCCTCGACACGGCGGTCGAGGTTGCGCGGCATCCAATCGGCCGAACCGATCAGGTAGTCGTGGCCGCGCGCATCGCTCCCGAAGCGATAGATGCGGGAGTGCTCGAGGTAGCGGCCCACGATCGAACGCACCCGTATCGTCTCGGACAGGCCGAGCACTCCTGGACGCATGCAGCAGATGCCGCGCACCAGGATGTCGATACGCACCCCAGCCTGTGATGCCTCATAGAGCGTGTCGATCAACTCCGCATCGACCAGGCTGTTCATCTTGAGCACGATCGATCCGTCGTCGTACGTCATCTCGCGGCGGATCAACGCATCGAGCCCCGGCCGCATCGAGTCAGGCGCCACCAGAAGCTTGCGGTAGTCGCGCTGACGGCTGTAGCCCGTGAGCAGGTTGAACAGGTCAGTGAGGTCCGCGCCGAGGTCGGGGTCGGCGGTGAGCAGCCCGAGATCTTCGTACAGCCGTGCGGTCGTGGGGTTGTAGTTGCCCGTGCCGATGTGCGCGTAGCGCCTGATGCCTCCACCCTCGCGTCGCACAACGAGGCAGGTCTTCGCATGCGTCTTGAGCCCCACGACACCGTAGACGACGTGCACCCCAGCGGTCTCGAGAGTCCTCGCGAACGTGATGTTCGCGAGCTCATCGAAGCGCGCCTTGAGCTCCACCAGCGCCACGACCTGCTTGCCCGCCTGAGCCGCCCGCACGAGCGAGTGGATGATCGGACTGTCCGATGAGGTGCGGTACAGGGCCTGCTTGATCGCGAGCACGTCAGGGTCGAGCGCCGCTTGCTCCACGAAGGCTTCGACCGAGGCCGAGAACGAGTCGTAGGGGTGGTGCACGAGGATGTCGCCTCTACGGATCGCGGCGAACACGTCGGCCCTTCCCTCTTCCGATCGCAACAACGGCGGTGTCACGGGGGACCAGGCCTTGTCCTTCATCTCGGGCCTATCGAGCCCCGTGAAGAACCGCAGGTCACCGAGGGCGAGAAGCCACTCCCCCACGTAGACCTGGGACTCGTCGACGCCGAGCTCGCGCATCAGCAGCCGGCGCATCTCGTCGCTCATCGTGTGATCGATCTCGAGCCGGATCGCCGTCGCGCCTCGTTGCCGGCGCTTGAGCACGGTCTCGATCGCGGCGAGCAGATCGTCAGCCTCGTCCTCCTCGACCTCGAGATCGGCGTCGCGCGTCACGCGGAACACGTGCACGCTGACGATGTCCATGCCAGGGAAGAGCTGGTCGAGATGGGCCGCGACGACCTCCTCGAGCGGCACGAACCGTTCACCGTCGGGAAGGTCCGTGAACCGAGGCAGCAACGCCGGGATCTTCACGCGAGCGAAACGCCGCTCGCCGGTCTGCGGGTCGCGGATCGCCGTCGCGAGGTTCAACGAAAGGTTCGAGATATAGGGGAAGGGATGCGAGGGATCGACCGAGAGCGGCGTCAGCACCGGGAAGATCCGCTCGCGGAAGCGACGCCCCACGAACTCCCGATCGTCGTCTGACAATCGATCCCAGTGCACGAGAGCGATGCGCTCCTTCTCGAGCGCGGGGAGCAGGTCACCGAGCACGAGTGACTCTGCCCGCTCCTGCATGGTCGCCACTCGTTCGCGGATCGCCTCGAGCTGTTCCTGGGGGCTCATGCCGTCGGGAGTGATCGTGGCGACACCGGCCTCGACCTGTTCCTCGAGGCCCGATACGCGGATCTGGAAGAACTCATCGAGGTTCTGGCTGTAGATCGCCACGAACTTCACCCGCTCGAGCAGCGGGCGGGCGGGATCCTCGGCGAGCGCGAGCACCCTAGAGTCGAACTCGAGCCAGGAGAGCTCGCGGTTGATGAACCGCGAGGCCGGCGCGGTCACTGGCTCGGGGAGGGTTTGGGCGCACACGGCGAGGAACCATGGTACGTGCGGGCGCCCGGCCTGCGCAGTCGCCGGTAGACCGACCGCCCGTGCGAACGCGTCCGCAGGCATCGGGCCGTCATGCCCGGCCTCAGTCCAAGAACTTGTAGCCGAGTCCCCGGATCGTGACCAGGTGGCCGGGGTCGTGGGGGTCGCTTTCGATCTTCTGGCGCAGTCGCTTCACGTGCACGTCGAGGGTCTTCGTGTCACCCACGTAGTCGGCGCCCCAAACTTCCTCGATCAGGAACAGCCGGGTGAGCAACCGGTCCTTGCGGCGCAGGAAGGCCTCGAGCAGCTCGAACTCCTTCGGCGGGAACCCGACGCTCTCACCGAGCACCCGCACCTCGTGGCGGGCGACGTCCATCTCCACCGGTCCCCCACGCAACACATCTTCCGCCGGGGCGAGCTCGCCGCGCATATTGGCTCGGCGCAGGTGCGCCCGCACCCGAGAGACGAGCTCGCGGACCGAGAACGGCTTCGTCACGTAGTCGTCGGCGCCGAGCTCGAGGCCGGCGACCTTGTCGGCCTCGGAGTCCTTGGCGGTGACCATGATGATCGGCACGTCGCTCTCCGCGCGGATCGTGCGGCAGACGTCGAGGCCCGAGATCTCGGGCAGCATGAGGTCGAGGATCACGAGCGACGGCTGCTCGGCGCGGAACCGGTCGAGCGCACGCCGTCCGTCGGTGGCGACCGCCACCCGGAATCCTTCGCGTTCGAGGTTGTAGCGAACGGAGTCGGCGAGCGATTCCTCGTCCTCCACGATCAAGATGTACGCCGCGGGTTCAGGGGCTGTCAGGTCGACGGCCTTATCCTCCGGCACGGCGCTCAATCCATCACCACAGGATGCGACGCGTCAGTGAACTCCCGGAACTGACCGGTGAGCAGAAAGCCCACCTGCTCGGCGATGTCGACCGCGTTGTCGCCCACCCGCTCGAGGGCCCGAGCGGCCATGTTCATGTGCAGCCCCCAATCGAGCTGCGACGGGTCGTCGGCGAGCTTCAACGCCTCGAGGTGGGTATTGCGGTTCAGCCGGTCGACGGGGTCGTCCATCGTCGGCACCTTCAGGGCGAGATCGAGGTCGCGGCGGCCGAACGCTTCCATCGCGGTACGGACCATGGTGACGACGAGGCTGCCCATCTCCTCGATCTGCTGTCGCATCGACTCGCTGCCACGCGCATCCTTCGTACGCAGATACATCTTCGCGACGTTCACGGCCTGGTCGCCCACGCGCTCGAGGTGCAGGTTGCAGTGGAGGATGGCTGAGATCAGCCGCAGGTCCTCGGCGACAGGCGACTGGAGGGCGAGCATACGCAGCACGTCGCTGTCGATCTTCAGGTAAAGATCGTCGATCTGATCGTCGGCATCGATCACTGCTTGGGTCTTCTCGTCGTCGTGCTGGATCAGCCCCTCGATCGCGCGCTGGACCGACGTGCCGGCCAGCTCGCCGAGGCTCAACAACTCGAGCTCCGTCCCCTCCAGCTCCTCGTGGAAGCCGACCCTCGTCATCCGAACCGCCCTGTCACGTAATCCTGGGTGCGCGAGTCCGACGGGTTGGTGAAGATCGATTCGGTGTGGTCGAACTCGACGATCATGCCCGTGCGGGAGCCGTCGTCGTGCACCTCGACGGTGAAGAAGGCCGTTCGGTCCGAGACCCGGGCGGCCTGCTGCATGTTGTGGGTCACGATCACGATCGTGTACTCGGCCACGAGCTCCTGCATCAGCTCCTCGATCTTGGCCGTAGCGATCGGGTCGAGCGCCGAACACGGCTCGTCCATCAAGATCACGTCGGGCTTCGTGGCGATGGCCCGCGCGATGCACAGACGCTGCTGCTGACCGCCCGACAGGGCAAGACCCGATCCCTTCAGCTTGTCCTTGACTTCGTCCCAGAGCGCCGCTTTGCGCAGGCTCTCCTCCACCAGGTTGTCCATGTTGCCCTTGTACCCGGCGATCTTCGGGCCGAACGCGATGTTGTCGAAGACCGACTTCGGGAAGGGGTTCGGCTTCTGGAACACCATGCCGATGCGCCGGCGCACCTCGACCGGGTCGACGCGCTCGTCGTAAAGGTCGACGCCGTGATACAGCACCGTGCCTTCGACCCGAGCCCCCTCGATCAGGTCGTTCATGCGGTTAAGGCATCGCAGGAACGTGGTCTTGCCGCAACCCGAGGGGCCGATCAGGGCGGTGATCTCGTTCTTCAGGATCGGCAGGTTGATGTCGCGGATCGCCCGGAACGCGCCGTAGTACACGGCCAGGTCGCTCGTGGAGAACACGACCTCGCGGGCAGCCTCCTCGCTCTCGCTCACCTTCGAAGGTTTCACCATGATCGTGGGCCTATCTTCGGTGACGGGGGCCACCGGCGTCAGGTCGGTCGTGTCCATCGGTTCACCACTTTCGGTCATAGCGGTTCCTCAGCAAGATGGCGAGGAGGTTCACCACGAGGATGATCGCGAGCAACACGATGATCGCGGCGGCCGTGTTCGCCTTCCACCCGTCGCCCGCCAGGCGCGACCACGAGAAGATCTGCGTCGGCAAGGCCGTGTAGGAGCCCTGCAGGATCTCGAGCGGCGACCGACCCGTTGGGCTCGAGAGGTAACCGGTCACCGAGCCAACGAGCAGCAGTGGCGCCGTCTCGCCGAACGCGCGGGCGAGCGAAAGGATCGTGCCGGTGAAGATGCCGGGGGCGGCGTAGGGAAGCACGTGGCTGCGCACGACCTCCCATCGCGTCGCACCGACCCCGTAGGCGGCCTCACGGATGCTCTTGGGCACCGAGCGGAGCGCCTCCATCGTGATCAAGATGATGATCGGCAGCGCGAGCACCGCCAGCGTCATGCCGCCCGCGATGAAGCTCCGGCCGAAGTTGTCGGGGCCGGTGACCGATCTCAGCGCCTTCACGAACACCACGAGACCAAGGATGCCGTAGACGATCGACGGGACGCCGGCGAGGTTGCGGATGTTCGTCGTGAGGAGACGGTTGAGGCGGGTGTCGCGCGCATACTCCTGCAGGTAAATCGCGGCCGCGATGCCCAGTGGCAGCGCCACGACGGCCACGAACCCGATGAGGATCAGCGATCCCACGATGCCTTGGCGCACCCCCGCCCTGCTGTCGAGCCGTGAGACGTTACTGGTCACGAAGTCGCCGAGCCGCGTCGAGAGCACCGGCCAGGCATCGACGAGCGCGGTGCCGAGCAATACGATCAGGATCGCGAGCGACAACAGCAGAGACAGCAACAAGCCTGCCTGGAAGAGACGACCGGCGACGTCGCGCTTTCTTCCTTGAAGCGCGAGTTCGACGGTGCTGCGCACCTGCTGCGTGGGAGCGATCGCCGCCATCAGTAGTCCCGTCGGACCCGGCGAACGAAACGCTCGGACAGCAGATTGAGGCCGAGAGTGAACACGAACAAAAGGAGGCCGACGAAATAAAGAGAGTCGAAGGGGTTCAGCCCGCCTGCGCCCTTGACCTGGTCAGACCCGATCGCGAGCGATGCGATCGCTCCGGTCATGGTCTGTCCCGGCTCGAGGGGGTTCAAGTGACGGGTTGCGCCGCTCGTGGCGCCGGCGGCGATCGCCACGACCATGGTCTCGCCGAGCGCTCGAGAGAACCCGAGGATCAGCGACGCCATGATGCCCGACACGGCCGCTGGAAAGACGACCTTCGTGGTCACCGCGCGCCTGCGCGCACCGATGCCGTAGGCAGCCTCGCGCAACGCCCCTGGCACTGCGTACATGGCGTCCTCGGCGACGGACGCCACCAGCGGGATCGTGAGGATCCCGACGCCGATGCCGGCGGCCATGATCGTGAACGTGCTTGTGACACCGAAGAGGCTCTGCACGATCACAGGGTTGATCACCTGTAGGGCGAAATACCCCAGCACGACGCTGGGGATGCCCGCAAGAGTCTCAAGGATGGGCTTCAGCCGGCGACGCGTCCTTGGGGTCGCGTACTCCGACAGATACATCGCCGCGCCAAGACCGAGTGGGGCGGCGATCACCATCGCGATCATTGAGACCTCGACCGTTCCGATGAAGATCGTCAGCACGTCGTATTCGCCGGCGCCACTGCGCGGGAACCATCCCGAGGTCCAGAGCTGCCCGAGATCGACCTCGGTGAGGAAGTTCACCGCCTGGCCGATCAGCGCGACCACGATCGCGAGGCTCACGATCAACGAGATCCCGGCCGCGGAGCCCAGGATGCCGTGCACGACGGTTTCCTTGCGTCTGCGCCGTGGGCTGCCCTGCAGGCGTCTGATCGACAGCCCCGGGTCTCCCGTCGACGTGGCCATGGTTCGGGTTACCTTACCCTTCGGTGTCGAGCCGGTGAAGGGCCGAACGGCAACTGCCGTTCG
>JBBEAY010000003.1:0-50260 GCA_040882605.1 Actinomycetota bacterium | reverse complement strand
CCGCGCCCCCCCTTCGATGCGATCTCGGATCAGGCTGCCGCCGACTCCCAGGCGGAGCGAGTGGCCTCGATGCGATCGGACGGAAGGGCGATGTAGCCGACCTCCTCGGCGAGACCGCCCGTCGCCATGGCCTCGTCGCCCACGTAGTAGTCGATGTAGGCCGCGACCTCGGGCCGCGCAGCCGCCTCGGCGCTCACGTAGATGTAGAGCGAGCGCGACAGCGGGTAGGAACCGTCGGAGATCGACTCAGGCGTCGGTGCGACGCAGCCGTCACCGCCGTCCACCTCGATCTCTTTGACCGCGTCTCCCGCCTGGTCGGCGAAGGCGAATCCCACGAACCCGAGCGCGCTCGGCGAGCCTTCCATCGCGGTGATGATGACATTGTCATTCGGCGAGGCCTGGTAGTCCTTGCGCAAGGCCGCCGCTACATCCTCCGAGACGCCTTGCTCCAGGGCGATGTCCTCGAGCCCAGTGAGCTCGATGAAGGCATCATAGGTTCCGGATTCTTCGCCCGGAGCGGTGATCTCGAGCGGAACGTCGGGGAACCCACCGTTGCCGCCGACCTGCGTGGCCAGCGAGTCAGCGCCGGCCCACGTGTCGATGCCCTCGGACTCCGGGCCGAATAGCGCGTACAGATCGCCGCTATTGAGACAAGCGACGTCAGAGTTCTCTGGGTTCGTCATCACGGTGACGCCATCGAGCGCAACTTCGAGCTCGGTGTATTCGATGCCGTTCTTCTTGCAGGCCTTGACCTCGTCTGACTCGATCGGCCTCGACGCGTCGGAGATGTCGATCTCGCCATTGCAGAAGAGCTCGAACCCGTCGCCGGTGCCGGGGCCGCTCACGTCGAAGGCTACGTTCGGGTTCGTCTCGTTGAAGATCTCAGCGACGATCGACGAGATCGGCTCGACGGTGGACGAGCCCGAGATCGTGATCGACCCGGTCAGTTCACCATCTGGCTCGGTCGTGGCCCCGTCCGTGGCTCCGTTGCCGCCCGGCTCGTCGTCGCCGCCGCATGCAGCCGCAACGAGCGACAGCGCGAGCAGACCCGCAACCAGGCCCGCGTGCTTCCTGAACTTCCTCATCGACCCCTCCTTAGGGATTGTGACATCGAGGGCGATGCTAGGCAGGGCGGGTGGACGCACGGTTGCCCGGAGATGAACGGTCGATGAACGTCCACGTCGCAGATGACCGCCGGCCGAACAGGCAACGACCTCCGCACGCGACAACCCTGCGACGGGAAGGTGAACGCCCGGGGAACGCCCACGCCGCATGTGAACGCGCTGCGTACACTTCCCCCGCCATGAACGCCGACGCCATCGTGCTCGTGGCGCTGGTCGTCGCTGTTCTGAGCGCGACAGGCGCGACGGGAGCTGCGCTCACCGCCCGCCGACGATCGCGACACGCCGAGAGCGAGGCCGCGCTTGCCCGCGAGGAGCTCGAGCGGCGCGAAGCCTCGACCCGCGAAGATCGGGCGGTGCAGGATCTCATCCTGCGATCCATGCAGGAAGGTGTGCTGTTGTTCGACTCCAGGCACGACACGGCGTTCGCGAACGCCGCGCTCGAGCGCCACCTCGGAGCCAAACCCGACTCAGTGGACCTTCTCTACCCAGTCGATCTCCGCGAGGCTGTGCGGCGCGTCGCCGCGTCGGCCGAGGCGGTGATCGTCGAGGTCGAGCGGACCGCGCCTGACCGGTGGCTCCGGGTCACCGCGACGCCGGCAGGAGAGGGCGCCGTGCTTCTGGTCGTGACCGACGTCACCGACGCCCGTCGGACCGAGGCGGTCCGACGGGACTTCGTCGCCAATGCGTCGCATGAGCTGAAGACGCCGGCCGCGTCGATCCAGGCGGTTGCCGAGACACTGCGTTCGGTGGTCGATGCCGACCCGGCCGCGGTGCACAGATTCGCCGCCCAGCTGGAGCGTGAGGCGTTCCGGCTGTCGCGCATCGTCGCAGATCTGCTCGACCTGTCTCGGCTCGAGACGGGAAGCGAGCTCGGTGAACGGGTACGCCTTGACGCTCTGGTTCGCGAGGAGGTCGAGCGATACGACGATCAGGCTCGCGAATCAGGTGTGAGACTCTCGGTCGACGCGCCGCAGGCCGCGACGGTCACCGGCTCGGCTCGGGATCTCTCGTTGCTCGTGCGCAACCTGATCGACAACGCGATCCGGTACACCAGGCCTGGAGGGTCCGTCGAGATCGGGGTCGCCGAGGCGCAGGCCGGTGAGATCTCGCTCGTCGTCCGCGACACTGGTGTCGGCATCCCGAGACGCGATCTCACCCGCATCTTCGAACGCTTCTACAGGGTCGATCGCGCGCGCTCGCGCGAGACAGGTGGCACCGGTCTCGGACTGTCGATCGTGCGACATGTGGCCGAGAACCACGGCGGATCGGTGGCGGTCACGAGCGAGCTGGGCGCCGGAACGACCTTCACGGTGCACTTGCTGGGCCCGTCCTGACCATCTGGGCTTGTCCTGACATACGGAAGGGCCGCCGCGCTCGGCGACGGGCCCTGTCCGCTGGAGGTCGGCACGATCGCCGCGACCGATTCCCCTAGACCGGCCCGGGGCGAGGGCGGGCAGAGCATCAACAGCTGCCCGTCCTCTACGGTCTGGGCGCCGTGACGACCGGTCGAGTCCGAAGGTATGCAGCCCCCGATGGCCGGCGTGGGACCTGGGCGCGGCCGCACGACCGCAACGGAGTGAACGTTCGGCGACCGTGCGCCCGGCCGTATGCTGCGGCCGCCATGACGACCTTGTTCCTCATCCGACACGGGCTGACCGCCCACACGGGTCGCACCCTGTACGGGCAGACGCCGGGCATCGATCTGGACGAACGAGGGCGGTCCCAGGCCGAGCAGCTCGCCAGGCGGCTCGCCCCCGTGCGACCGACCGCGATCTACTCGAGCCCTCTCGAGCGTTGCGTTCAGACCGTCGAGCCGCTCGCCGCGATCTGCCGGCTCACGATCGTCGAACACGACGGGCTGATCGAGATGAACGCCGGATCGTGGACGGGCAAGCCCCTCGCTCGCCTCCGCCGACTGAAGGCGTGGAGCGACGTGCAGCAGCGGCCCGCCACGTTCCGGTTCCCCGGAGACGGCGAGAGCTTCGCGGAAGCTCGTGACCGCGCACTGGCCGAGGTGCATCGGATCGCGCGGCGTCACCGGCGTGGAAGGGTCGTGGTAGCCACCCACGGCGACATACTGCGCGTCTTGCTCGCCGACCTCACGGGCGCGCCGCTCGACCGGTTCCAGCGCGTCGTGGTCGACACGGCATCGGTGTCGGTGGTGACGATCGATCGGGCAGGGAACCCGCGCGTGCATCTCGTGAACGACACGGGCGACCTAGGGCGCTTCACACCGGGAGGCGGCGCCCCAGCGTGGGAGGACTCATCGCGAGCGCCCAGGCGGGCCGGGGCCGAGGTCCGGCGCGCCGGAACGAACCTGCGAGGATAGGTCGAATGGACCTCGGCCCCGTCGATCGCATCACCGCCGGAACCATCGGCGAGCCCGGATCGCGAACCTTCTTCCTGCAGGCTCGGGCCGCGGGCGAGATCGTGACGGTCGTCGTCGAAAAGCAGCAGGTGCAACTACTCGCGGCATCGATCCTGGAGCTGCTGGCCGACCTCGAGCTCGAGACCGGCGCCGGCCCGGGCGAGAGCGAGCTCTCGCTCGAAGAGCCGATCGATCCGAGATGGCGCGCCGGCAAGCTCTCGATCGGGTACGACCACGACCGGGCGCTGTTCGTGCTCGAGATCGAGGAGCTCACACCCGGCGAGGAAGACGAAGACGCCGGCCTTGCGCTCGGCGGTGACCACGACGTCGTGCAGCTCGCTGCCAGCAGAGAGCAGATGTTCGCCCTGTCACGCCACAGCGCGACGGTGGTCGGTCAGGGTCGCCCGGCATGCCAGTTCTGCGGGAACCCGATGGATGCGGAGGGGCACGCGTGTCCCGCGATGAACGGCCACTCGAAGAAGGATTGACCGGCGAGTCGGGACCGGCCGGCGACGGTCTGCCCGGCGAGGATGCCACCTCGGCGATCGGGGCGGGTCCGCTCGAGCTGCTCGGCCTGCTTCCGAACTCGTCGAACTACACGTTCCTCGCGCGGACGAGCCCCGGCGGCGAACCGGTGCTCGCCGTCTACAAGCCGCACCGGGGCGAGAGCCCGCTGTGGGACTTCGCCGAGGGCTCCCTGGGACGCCGAGAGGTGGCCGCGTTCGTGGTCGCCCGGGCGCTCGGCTGGCCGAACGTTCCCCCGACGCTGTTGCGCGATGGCCCCGAAGGTCCCGGCTCCGTGCAACTGTTCGTGCCCTTCGAGCCCCGCGAGCACTACTTCACGCTGCAGGACCGATTCGCCGAAGAGTTCCGAGCGATCGCCGCGTTCGACCTGGTCGTGAACAACGCTGATCGCAAGGGAGGCCACTGCCTGCTCGGTGAGGACGGCCTCGTCTGGGCGATCGACCACGGCGTCTGCTTCCACGAGGAACCGAAACTGCGCACGGTGATCTGGGAGTACGTGGACGAGCCCATCCCACCCGGGCTCGTCGACGACATCGCCGCGCTGGGTGGGCGCCTCGATGCAGGATCGCCACCCTCTCAGGATCTCGAAAGTTTGCTCGCGAAAGCCGAGATCCAGGCCCTCGCCCGCCGGATCGACGCGATCGTGGCGCGGCCCGTTTATCCCGCGCCCGAAGGAGACCGGCCGTACCCATGGCCGCCGGTGTGAGCGACCCGGCGGCGCCCGGGTTGCGATCCGGCGCCGTGGCGACACCGCTCGGCGATCTCACGATCGTCTGCTCCGCCGACGGCGTCGTGGCGACGTTCTTCGGTGATGAAGGAAGCGACCCGGAGCTCGACCTCGTGAAGCGCGCGGGCGACGGTGCGGGCGACCGCGGTGCGGGCGGCCGCGGTGCGAGCGGCGACCAGGCCGCCGGGGCCTTCGTGCGCGCGGCCCAGCGCGAGACCGAGGGCTACTTCGCGGGAACCCGACGGGGGTTGTCGGTGCCCCCCGACCTGACCCTCGTATCAGGAGCGTTCGCGCGCCGGGTGCTCGAGGTCGTCGCCACGATCCCGTACGGAGAGCTGTGGACCTACGGCGACGTGGCCGGCATGGCGGGCAGCCCTCGTGCAGCCCGTGCGGCGGGCAGCGCGCTCGCCGGCTGCCCGATCGAGCTGTTCGTGCCGTGCCATCGGGTCGTGCACGCCGGCGGCAGCATCGGGGGGTACGGGCGCCACGAAGACCGCAAGCGATGGCTCCTGCGACACGAGGGCTCAGCCGCGTCGTGATCGCGGCCGTCGGATCTCGGCCGGTCGTTCGGCCACTCATACGAGAGGATGGCGACATGACACGTCGCCTCTCATCCGCCGCACTCGTCTTCGCGATGTTCGCTGCCGCATGCACGGGTGACGGCGACCCCGAGCCTTCCTCGGCGGCAACGGCAACGACGCCCACAGCATCGACCTTCGCCGCCGAGGTCGCAAGCTCGGACCTCGCCGCGGGATCGCCCGAGAGCGTGCAGATCGGCGTCTTCTCGAGCACCGCCGAGGCCGGGGTCCAAGTGTTGTCGTTCGGTGAGATCGGCGTGGCCTTCGACTTCCTCGGTGCCGACGGAAGCCAACCCCCTGCCCCGGGCCCTCCGATGACGGCCCGTTTCGTAGCCGCACCCGGCAACCAACCGGACGGGACAGGCGGCGCGAGCGGACCCACGCTCACCAGCCCCTCCGAGGTTGCCGGCGTCTACATCACCCCCGAGGTCACACTGCCAGAAGCGGGCATCTGGAACGCGACCGTGACGGCGACGGTCGATGGCGGCGAGCCCGTGTCCCTCGAAGCTGCGTTCAACGTCTATCCGGACCATCGCATCCCGGCGCCAGGCGACGAAGCTCTCGCGACGAAGAACCTCACGATCGACTCGAAGGGATCACCGGCCGCGATCGACTCTCGAGCGTTCGACGGGGCCAAGGTGCCCGATCCGGAGCTGCACGACACCACGATCGCCGAGGCGCTTCGCGAAGGCCGCCCGGCGCTGGTGCAGTTCGCCACTCCCGTCCACTGTGTGAGCAACTTCTGCGGCCCCACCGTCGAGGCGCAGGAGGAGCTCGCACGCGAGTACGCCGACGTGGCCGAGTTCATCCACATCGAGATCTGGCGCAAGAAGACGCCCGAGAAAGCCGTCGTCAACGATGCGGCCGCCGACTGGCTGTTGCGTGATGGCGGGCTGACCGAACCGTGGCTTTTCTTGATCGACGCCGACGGCATGATCGTCGAGCGGTGGGGGCCCCTGTTCGATCTCGACGACGTGCGGGCCTCGCTCGACGCCCTGCGCTCCTGACCCCGCGCTTCGCTAGTTTCCCCCAGTTCCCCCGTAGCATGGACTCCATGGAACAACAGCCGGTGATCCCGCCGCCCCCTCCCGGGGCCAGCCATTGCTACCGTCACCCCGATGTGTCCACCGGCGTGCACTGCACCCGATGTGGCCGCGCGATCTGCCCCGACTGCATGGTCGCGGCACCGGTCGGACATCACTGCCCCACCTGCGTCGCCGAGGCCCGCCGCGAGTACCGCCAAGGACCGGGCCGTCGGGTGGCGATCGCGAACGCCAAGGCCACGTCGGTGGCGTCGCTGTTCTTGGTGCTCATGGGTATCGGCTACGTGCTCGAGGTAGTCGCCGGAGGCCCAGGCTCATTGTTCGGCGGCCCCGGCATACTCGACCTGGTGAACCTCGGCGCTTCGATCGGGGTCGCTCAGTTGGAAAACGGCGAGGTCGTCGGCATCGCAGCCGGACAAGAATGGCGCATGGTAACGGCGATCTTCCTGCACGGCGGCATCTTGCACCTGCTCATGAACGCTTACGCCCTCTGGATCTTCGGGCCGGTCGTGGAGCGCGAGCTGGGCCGCGCGCGGTTCCTGTTCATCTTCCTCACGACAGGGCTGTTCGCGAGCGCCGCCTCATATGCCTTCGCGGAACAGCACGTGCAGGTCGGCGTCGGGGCGTCGGGCGCAATCTTCGGCGTCGTGGGCGCTTTCGTCTCCTACAACTACCGCCACCGCGAGCTCTCCCTCGCCGCCGCGCGGCTGCGGGGCATCCTGCCGTTCCTTGTGCTCAACCTCATCTTGTCGTTCTCGTTTCCGCTCATCGACTGGAAGGCGCACCTCGGCGGCTTCTTCGCAGGCCTGGCGGCGGGGTTCGTGGCCGAGGGGTGGGGCCAGAGGTCGACGCGCGCGGCGATCGCCGTCGCGGGGTTCGCGGCGCTCACCGTGGCTGCGCTGGCCCTCGCCGCGTGGCGCACCGCGCAGTACCGGACCGAATTCCCCGGGCTGCTCTGACCCACGCGGAAGCCGCCACTAAGAAGTCTCGGCGTCGGTGATGCCGTACAGGTATCCCTCGCGCGTGCCGAGGTAGATCCACCCCTTCCACACAGCCGGGGTCGATTCGATGCAGCCTTCGAAATGCAGGCGCCACAACAACGGCGGTGCCTGCGACGGGTCCGAGACGTCCCATGCGTAGAGGTCGCCGAGGCAATCGCCCAATATGAGCACGCCGTCGACGACCACGGGTGAGGCGATCGACGGCGCGCCGACCTCGAGCTCGTGTATGACTTCGCCGGATTCGCGATCGACCTCGAGCACCCGGCCGGCCGCGGTCGAGAAGAAGACGACATCGCCGTAGAGCGCCGGGGTCGACCAGCTTCCCCCAGCGCCCTCGAAGCCGATCTCGGTGGCATCGATGCTCCACACGAGGGGATCATCGGGCCGGCGTGGGTCGAGCTTCATGAGCTGGCCGACTTCGCGCGAGCGCTCGTTGAACCGCTGATACTCGGCCGCCACATAGAGGAACCCCCGCTCGTCGATGACGATCGAAGCATCGACGTCATCACCGGCCCAGAAACGGAACACCCGCTCCACCTCGGTGCCCCCCGAGAGCAAGTCGCCGATGTCCCACCCCTGCACCAACCCCCCGGAGTTCGCGAAGTACACGACCCCCTTGCGGAACGCGACCGAGCTCTCGATCGAGACCTCGTCGTCGCCGAGCGCCCCGAGCAGCTCGTCGTCGAAACCGGGGATCGTCGCCACCACCGCAGGGTCAACGGTGACGAGCCCGTCGTCATCGGTACCGCGGTTGAGGCGGATCACGTAGAGCCATCCGTTCTCCGACCCCTCGATGAGGTGGTCGCGCACGACGAGCGGCGCGCCGTCCCAATCGTCGTTGCGAAGGGGCCGGGGCACCGTGGTGCCGGCGTCGATGCTCCAGAGGGTCTCTGGCTCGGGGCGGTCGAGCGCGACAACGCGCAGATGACCGTCGCGCGAGCCCGCGTAGTACAACGGGAACCCGTTCGGGTCGCTCGTGGCCGATCCCTTCGCGAGGTCGTTGGTCACGAGCGGCGGCCGCACCGGTTCGCCCGTCTCTCCGTCGACGAAATGGTAGCGCCGGTCGTATGCGCCCTCGCGCACCTCGATCGCCCCGCCCGCAAGCTCGATCACGTTGGGTTGGCCCGTCCATCCGGTACCGCACCACTCGCTCACATCGACCGCAACGATCGACTCCGAGCACAGCTTCGTGCGCTCCGGGTGTTGCCACCGTACTTCGGGGTCGAGCGGCACCGGCCCCTCGCCGTAGTACGAGCGGGTCGCGTTGCCCCGGAACGTCGTGAGACCCTCGAAGGACCGATTCGCCGGTGCGGGCGTGCGCACAGACAGGGGCCCCGGCCGGGGGGCGCCCGTCACACCGGCCTCGTCGCCACCACCGATCAAGGCCCAGCCGACGAGCGCGACCACCAAGGCGGAAGCCACGCCCGCGGCGACCGCGACGGGGCCGCGCGACGGGGCCGCGAGGCGGTCGACCCAGCCCATGCCGGTCAGACCGGCTGGCCGGCCGAGGGGTAGCTGCCGAGCACCCGAAGGAGCGACGTGTGCTCAGCCACCTGGGCCAGAGCCTCCTCGACCTCCGGCGCGTCGGCGGCCGACATCAGGTCGACGTAGAAGACGTACTCGAAAGGTTGCCCGCGACGAGGGCGCGACTCGAGCTTGTGCAGGTTGATCTCGCGTTCGGCGAAAGGCTGCAGCGACGCGAGCAGCGAACCCGGACGGTCGAGCACGGCCATCACGAGCGAAGTCTTGTCTGGCGGTCCGAGATCGGGAGCTCCGGTCGAGATCGCGGCGAACTTCGTGAAGTTCTCTTTCTCGGTCTGGATACGCTCGGCCAGCACCGAGAGGCCGAGCGCGCGCCCGGCCTCGACGCTCGCGATCGCTGCGTGCTCGCGATCGGCTCGCTCCGCGATCATGCGGGCGGCCCCAGCCGTGTCGTGCACCGGCACAGGTTCGATGTGCATCGACGACAGGAACTCCTCGCACTGGGCGAGCGCCTGCCAGTGCGAGTGCGCCCAGCGCACCTGTTCGAGCCGCGCGCCGGGCACCCCGAGCAGCGCGTGGTCGACTCGCACCAACGCCTCCCCCACGATATGGAGCATGTTCGTGTGCTGCAGGTGGTCGTACGTCTCGTTGACCGAGCCGGCCTGGGAATTCTCGAGCGGCACCACACCGTGGTCGGCCTCACCGCTGGTCACGCGGGAGAAGACGAGGCGCACCGTCTCGCACGGCATCGGTTCGGCCTGCGGGAACAGCGATCGCACCGCTCGCTCGCTGTACGCGCCGGGTTCTCCTTGATAGGCGACCTGCATGGCCGAGAAGCCTAGCAAGCGCCCCGCGGAGCGGCCGATGGTACGCTCGCGACGCATGCGGTCGCCGGCTGCGGATCGCGCCGATAACGGCCTCGTGCAACCCCGCGCTCCCATGACGACCTCGACCCAAGCCCCCGGCGAGTCGCGCCACGACCAGATCGACGAGGTCGCGCCACGGTCGCGATGGCGGCGCACGGTCGCGGTCCTCGCTCTCGGCCTTGCGATGGTGGCCGTACTCGTCGTCGCGTTGTCGGCGATCGTCGGGCTCGGCGTGCGCACCGAGGCCGAGGCCGGACGGGTCGCGGTGTCGCAGGGGCGGCGAGCCCTGGCTTCGGGCGACCTCGATCAGGCGCTCGAGCGGTTCCGCGAGGCCGAGGCGCGCTTCGCCGAGAGCCGCGACCGGGCATCGACCGGCCCTGGAGGGGTGCTGGCCACACTGCCGGTGATCGGAAGGTCGTTCGATGTGGCCACCGGCGTGTCGCAGGCCGGAGGCACGCTCGCCGGTGCGGCCGCCGATCTCACCGCGTCGATCGAGGCTCTGCCGAACGGGCTCGGCTCGTTGGCGCCCGCGGGTGGCCGGCTTCCGGTGGAAACACTCGAAACCCTCGCCGAGGAGATCGCGACCGCCGCTGCCGCCGGACGGACCGCTCTCGAGACGGTGCGGGCCACGCCCACTAGCTTGATCCCCGCCATCGTTGCCGAAGCTCGCTTCCAGGCAGAGGAGCAGGTCGGCCTGGCGAGCCGTGCCCTGGACTCGGCCTCGCTGCTGATCGAGGGCCTGCCGAGCTTCGCAGGCGCCGACGGGCCGCGCCGCTACCTGTTGTTGGCGGAGAGCCCCTCGGAGCAGCGTGGAACAGGGGGTATCTGGGGCGCGTACGCGATCCTCACGGCCGACAGCGGAGCACTTTCGGTGGGTCCGTTCGACCCGATCCTCACGCTTCCCGAAGCCGAGCCGAACCAGGTTCCCGCACCCAACCCGGACTACCGACACAACTGGGACGCGTACGGCGGCGCCGGGTCGTGGCGCGACATGAACATGACGCCCGACTTCCCTTCGGCGGCGAGGGCGGCGCTCGCCAACTACGAGTTCGGAACCGGCGAGCTTCTCGACGGTGTCATCGTCGCCGACCCGTTCGCGGTCGAAGAGATGCTGAAGGTCACCGGTCCTGCCGAGATCCCCTCGCTCGGCATCACGCTCGATGCTGGTTCCGTCGTCGACTTCATGGCCAACGAGGCCTACATCTTGTTCCCGGAAGCCGCCAAGGACCGCAAAGGCGTGCTGGGCAGGGTGGTGGGCTTCGCTTTCGCTCGGTTCCTGGCGGCTCGCGGCGAAGGGCCGGCCAAGGTCGAAGCGATCGCCGACGCCGTGACTGGCGGGCACCTGAAGATGTACTCGACCGACCCCTCGTTCGAACGAGGACTGACATCGGCAGGGCTCGGCGGCGCACTATGGGCCCCCGAAGGCAATGACCTGCTCGCGGTGCACGTGAACAGCCGTTCCGCGAGCAAGATCGACTACTACGCGACCCGATCGATCCGCTACGAGGTGGAGCTCGGCGGCGATGGCGAAGCGTTCGCCACCACCGAGATCGAGATCCGCAACGACTCCCCAACGTTGGGAGTGCCCGCGTACGTGATCGGCCCCGGCCCCGGCATCGAAGGGCATGTGCCCGGCGACAACGTCTCGATCGTCACGGCGTCGTGCCCCGGGCCTTGTGAGCTGATCGAAGCGCAGCGCAACGGACAGGTTCAGGCGATGCGGGTCGGCGAGGAACTCGGACGCCCCAGGTACCAGGACTTCTTCACCACACCGGGCGGCGAAACGTCGACGCTTCGCATCGTCACCCACCGCGGGCCCGTGTGGACGGGCAACTCCTCAGGTGGCGCCTACCGGCTCACCGTGTTGCCCCAGACCACGATCGTGCCGACCGAGATCGAAGTCATCGTCCGGCCTCCTGCTGGCACGAAGGTCGTGTGGACCAGCGAGGCCGTGCAGATGCGCGACGGCGCGGCTTTCTGGCAAGCCTCACCCACCGGTCGGGTCGAGCTCGTGGTTCGGTTCCGCGCTCCCGCGCCGCTTCGGTGGTGGCGCAACGTGACGCGATTGCTCGACTGAGGACATGCGAAAGCCCCGGGAAGGGGGTCCCCGGGGCTTTCGGTTGGATCGTCGCCGTTACGACGTGGTGGCGGTGCGACGCCGCGCGACGAACAGCGCAACGAGGCCAACCGCGACCAACGCGACCGCCACGATCGCGGCCGTCGAAGCGTCGCCGCCGGTGAACGCGGTGCCTCCACCTGAACCCTGGACCACGGTGTCGTCCGGGGGGGAATTGGTGTAGTCCGCGAAGGCGGTGCCGGCGAGCATGGTCATGAACACCATGGCGCCGGTCAAGACCGCAGCAGCCTTCCTCATGAACGTTCCCTTCGTGTTGGACACGGCACCCGCACGTCCGTGTCGCCTGATCTGGGGCACATCATAGGTCGTTCGGGCTACGATGGACAACCGCCCAACGGCCTATTTGGGTCTTCTCCACGAGACTTAGGTCCTCGTCCCGGCATGGTATCCCCATCACCCGTTCAAGGGAAACATATCTTGGGAACGATACCGCAGGAGGGACCGATCGGCCTATGCAGCTCGCCGACCGCGCTTCTCAGCGACTTGGCGAAAGACCTGGCGAACGAACAGCGCCAGGAACCGCGGATTCTGCCGCAGGTAGCGCCGCCAGAGCCGCCGCGGTTCAGAGACGAGGCGGAACACCCACTCGAGCCCGATGCGCTGCAGGAACCATGGCGCTTGTCGCTTCGATCCCGCCAAGAAGTCGAATGCGGCGCCGACCCCGATCGACACCAGGGGCAGGCGGTCACGGTGCTCGGCCATCCAGCGCTCTTGCTTGGGACAGCCGAGCCCCACGAACAGCAGCGTGACGCCTGCCTCGAGGATCGCCTCGACGACCTGGGCGTCCTCCTCGGGGGTCAACGGCCGGAACGGAGGGCTGTACGCGTATGCCACACGCAGCGCCGACCACCGCTCGGCCGCCACTCGGCTGAGCGAGTCGAGGGTGCCCTGGTCGCCACCGTAGAAGCCGACGGAGATGCCACGATCGGCGGCACGTGCCAACAGCATCGGCGTGAGCTCTGGACCGCACACGCGCGTTGCGCCTTCGACACCCAGCAGCGAGAGTGCCCACACCAGCGGCATGCCGTCAGGGGTGACGAGGTCACACCGGTTCATCACGTCGCGGAACGAGGGGTCGTCATGCGACTCCATGACGTTGTTGACGGTGGCGACGCCGACGGTGCGAGCGACACCTTCGACGGCCCAGCCCGCGATCAGATCGACTGCTTCGTCGTAGCCGCGAGGCGCATCGACACGCATGCCGAGCACGCTGCGACCCGCCAAGCCCGCGCCGGGAAGCACTCCCGCAGGGGCCGGCGTCTCGGCCATCTATCGGGCTCCCTTGCGGCCGAGCACCACGCCGACCGTGCGCAGCATTATGTAGAGGTCGAGCAGCAGCGACCAGTTCTCGATGTAGAACAGATCCTGCTGGATGGCCTCTTCGGCGCTGACGTCGCTGCGGCCGTTGACCTGCCACCAGCCGGTCAGTCCGGTGCGCACGTCGTGACGCGGGCCGAGCATCTCGGGGTTCGCTCCCACCTGCTCCGCGGTCAGCGGGCGAGGACCCACGAGGCTCATGTCGCCCTTCACCACGTTCCACAGCTGCGGTAGCTCGTCGAGGCTCAGCGAGCGCAGCACGCGTCCGACAGGTGTCACGGGAGGCTCCTCACCGCCTTTGAAGAACGGCTGGGTCCGATCGATGGCGCGCTCGTCCATGATGCGGTCGGCGTCACGGTCCATCGTGCGGAACTTGAACACGGTGAAGAGCGCGTTACCGCGTGTGACCCGCTTCTGACGGAACAGCACCGGTCCCGGCGAGGTGATACCGACGAGAAGGCCCACGACGAGCTGGATCGGTGCCGACAGCACGATGCCGACGCTCGCGATCGAGATGTCGAACGCGCGCTTGAGCGCGGCCTGGGTGCCCGTGAGCTGTGCGGGACGCACGGCCACGGTCATGAGAGGGCCCACGCGCTGAAGGGTCAGCCGATTCGTCAGCATGTGCGGCACCCGCGCCACGAGCCGCAGGGCGAGCCCTTCGCGGCGGGCGAGCTGCTGCAGCCTCGCGAGCTCGGCAGTCGTGAGCGTCGGCGAGGCCACGATCAAAGCCTCAACCGACCACTCGTCGACGAGCCGGGCAGCATCGGCGAGCAGGCCGAGGAACGGGGGCGCACCGGGAGCGTCGACACCGAGCTCGGGCGCGATCCGGCCGACGGGGAAGAATCCGGTGCGGTCGTCGTCGTCCAGTGACTTGGCCACCGACGCGGCGTCGCTGGCAGAGCCCAAGATCACGGTTCGGTACGCAAGCAGACCCATCGCGCGAAGGCTGCGCGCGTAGCGCCGCCACGCCAGCCGCGTCACAACCTCGAGAACGACAAGCATCGCGAAGGCGAAGCCGAGCCGGGCCGGGCCGGGCGGTAGCGCGTCGGTGCCGAGGATCAGCAATAGCGCCGCCCCCACCGAGGTGGCGCCGACGACGCGGCGGATCTCCTCCGACGAAGACATGTGCCTCGAGGCGTACAGGCCGAACGCGTGGAAGATCGCGACCCACGCGACGCTCCCCAAGATGGTCAGCAGCCACCCGAGCCCTGTTAGCGACCGCGCCCTGATGACCTTGTCGAGCAGGCCGGTCGCGAGCAGCATCAGGTTCACGCAGAAGATGTCGCTCGCAACGTGGCCGGCGACCAACATGCGGTAGCGCTGCTTGGTGGCGCCGTCGGGCACGTGGAGCGGGGCGGAGACCGGCAGCGCGGGCGCTTCGGTGGGCGCCTCGGTCAGGGCTTCGTCAGGCCGCAGGTCACGGATCACCGCGAGGTCGCCCTCGCTGGTGATCACGCGCAGGTCGTGATCAATGTCCGACCCGGTGTCGCGGGGGGCATCGGTCGAAGCGTGAGAGGGGTCGAGGACTGACTCGAGCTCTTGCACGCTCGCAGAGACCCGCCTGGGCTCCGTCGCGTCTTCGATCCGTCGTTCCATCTCGCGCCTCGTTCGCTCGCCCGTCACCTTCGAGAAGGTCGCCGAGGCATTCGGCCCCGTTGACGTCCCCTGCTGCCCTTGGTTACCAAAGGGGGAGGGTGATAACCCTCGTCCCCTGTATGGGGGACGATAGCGAGTCTAGAGGCCCTGTGCTATCCGACCAAGGGGTTTTCCTTCGGCGGATTTCCCGGATGAGGACTTAGGCCGAACGCACGAACGCGGGCCACAACAGCGTTCCTCGGAAGCGAACGGTTGTGGCCCGCGGCGATGCGCGAAACCGGAACGGCTTACTGCCCAAGCAATTGCGTACTGATCTGGATCGCACCCGGCCCGATGATCACGACGAACAAGGCCGGCAGGATGCAGAGCACGAGCGGGAAGACGATCTTGACCGGCGTCTGCTGCGCCTTGGCCTCGGCCGCCTGACGCCGCTTGATGCGCAACTGCTGGGCCTGGGTGCGCAGCACGCTCGCGATCGAGACGCCGAACACGTCCGCCTGGATCATCGCGAGCGCGAACCCGTTCAGCTCGTCGACGTCGGTGCGGTCGGCGAGGTGGCGGAACGCCTCCGAGCGCGGTACGCCGAGCTGGATCTCTTGCAGCATGCGCGCGAACTCGGCCGAGAGCACGCCCGGCACGTTCTGCACGACTTGCGCGATCGCGGCGTTCAGCGACAGGCCTGCCTCGACGCTGATCGTGAGCAGATCGAGGGTGTCCGACAGGGTCTTGAGGATCTCCTTCTGGCGCTCCTCGACCTTGCGGTTCAACATCGAGTCGGGCAACACGAAGCCGACGAAGGCGAGCAGCGCGATCGCCACGATCGAGATGAACGGCGCCAGGGCGAATACCGTCGCGGCCGCGAAGCCGCCGGCGACACCACAGACGGCGCCGATCACCTTGAAGGCGAGCACGCGCTCGGCGTCCCAGCCCCCCGGCCCGCCGGCGAGTTGCAGCCTCTTCGCGACGCGGTCGCGGGTGTCGAGCGGCGTGACCCGGCGCGCCACCCGGCCGGCCGTGCCGACGACCGGCACCAGCACGCGTTGGCCGAAGTTCTTCGCCAGCTCCTGCTCGCGAAGGTTGACGGACTCCGAGCCGCTCACCTGCGACTCGAGCAGACGGAGGGCTCGCTTCTTCTCCGAAGAGCCCGACTCGACCGCGAGGCCGGCGAGCACGATCGCGAAGAAGGAGGAAGCGACAGCGAGGACCAGCCAGATCTCAGACATCGATATCCACGATCTTTCTCATCCAGACGACCCCGAGCCCGAGCAGGATCACTGCCGTGGCCGACATGAACAGGCCGAGCTTGGTCGTAACGAGCAATCCGATGTAGTCGGGGCTCACGGCGAACATGTAGACGGCGATGGCGATGGGAAGGGCAACCAACACCCACGCCGACAGGCGTCCCTCGGCCGTGAGGACCTTGATCTGTCGCCGCATCATCGCCCGCTCGCGCAGGGTGTCTGCGACGTTGTCCAAGATCTCGGCCAGGTTGCCACCGACTTCTCGTTGGATGTTCACGGCGAGGACCGCCCACTTGAAGTCCGGACTGCCCACCCGGGTCGCGAGCGCCTCGAGCGCATCGTCGATCGGCCGTCCCAACCGGATCTCGGCGACCACCCGTTGGAACTCGGTCGCCGCCGGCTGCGGGATCTCACGAGCGACGGTGTCGAGGGCCTGCATGAAGCTGTGGCCGGCTCGCAGTGAGCTCGCCAGCACCGTGAGCACATCGGGAAGCTGCTCGCGCATCTTCTCGGTGCGTCTGCGCAGCGACGCCCGAAGCGCCACGGTCGGTCCCATGCCGCACGCCGCACCGACGATCAGGCCGAGCAGTCCCGCTCGCAACAGCGCGGCGCCGACCACGGCGCCGACCACGAAAGCCACCACCGACAGCACCACGAACTCGCCCGAACGGACGCTGACTCCGGCCGACTCCAGCTCGGCGTCGAGCCGATCGCTGAAGCCGCGGGACTTGGCGAAGCGCGTGCCGAACTTCGTCACGCGATCGGGGATCCACCCTTGCGTTCCCGCGGGCTGCACACCCACAGGGTTCCCCGAGGCGCCGACGCCGGAGACGGCCGCCATGCGGGCAGCCATCTCTCGGTCTTTCTTTGCGCGCGACGCCGTGCCGAGCAGCAGCCAGCCGAGCGCGAAGACCGCGCCGCCCACGAGCGCGGCCAGCACGACCTGCGCGGCAGGGGTGCTCCAGAACGACGCGGCGACCAGGGCGTTCACGCGTCACCCTTGGGTTCGAGGGCGAACGTCTCCGCGTCGAGGTACACGCCCTGTTCCGCGAGCCTGTCGAGGAACTTCGGACGCAACCCGGTGGCCTTCAGGCGGCCCTTGAACTTGCCGTCCTCGTCCAACCCGGCAGAGAAGTCGAACAGGAAGATGTCTTGCAGTGTGATCACGTCGCTCTCCATGCCGGCGATCTCGGTGACATGGGTGATGCGACGGCTGCCGTCCTTCAGTCGCGACTGATGAACGATCAGCTGGATCGCCGAAGAGATCTGCTCGCGCACCGAGCGCGGGCTGAGCTCCATGCCCGCCATCATCGTGATGGTCTCCAGGCGCGACAGGGAGTCGCGCGGCGAGTTCGAGTGGATCGTCGAGATCGAGCCGTCGTGACCGGTGTTCATCGCCTGCAGCATGTCGAGGGCCTCGGGCCCGCGGACCTCACCGACCACGATGCGATCGGGGCGCATACGAAGGGAGTTGCGCACCAGGTCGCGGATCAGCACCGCGCCCTTGCCCTCGATGTTCGGTGGACGGGACTCGAGCCGCACGACGTGCGGCTGCTGCAGCTTCAGCTCGGCCGCGTCTTCGATCGTGAGGATGCGCTCGTCGTCGGGGATGAATGACGACAGCACGTTCAGCGTGGTGGTCTTGCCCGAGCCGGTGCCGCCCGAGACGATGATGTTCGTGCGCCCGCGCACACAGGCCTCGAGGAACTTCGCCACGGCGGTGCTCATGGTGCCGAACTCCACGAGGTCGTCGGCCTGGTACGGGTCGGCGGAGAACTTCCGGATCGTGAGCGCTGGACCGTCGAGGGCCAGCGGCGGGATTACGGCGTTCACTCGCGACCCGTCGGGCAGACGAGCGTCGACGTAGGGCGACGCCTCGTCGACTCGACGGCCGACCTTGCCGACGATCTTGTCGATCGTGCGACGCAACTGCTGCTCGTCGTGGAACTTCGTGCCGGTCCAGAACAGCTTGCCGGCGCGCTCCACGTAGATCGTGTCCCAGTTGTTGACCATGACCTCGGTGACCTCAGGGTCACGGATGTACGGCTCGAGCGGGCCGAGACCGAGCACGCTGTCGCCGATCTGGCGGACGATCAGCAGCTTCTCCTGCGCGGAGAGGCTGCTCTCTTCCCCATCGAGCAGCTCCCGAAGGCGCTGGTGCACCAAGCCTTCGAGCTCGGTGTCGGACAGGGTCGAGTCGTAGAGCCTCGGGCCGAGGACCTCCACAAGGCGCTCCTGCACCTTGATCCGGACCTCGGAGATCCGATCCTTCTGTTGCGCCTTTGCCAGCCTGTCTGCGAGGGACATCTCGCGTGCTCCTCTCCGTTTCGAGCTTACGTTCGGGCGAAGCGCCGCTTCTTCTTGCGGCTGCTGCCGTTCGTCGATGCGACCTCGTCGGTCGCGCCGGCCGTGTCGACGAACTTGCCCGCGAGCTGCCGCACGGCGACTGACACCTCCGACGAGGGTTCGTCCAACACCACCGGACGACCCTTGTTGAGGGAAGTCGGCACGAGCCGGCTCGAGGGGATCATCGCGTCGACCTGCACCTTCATGACGCGTTCGACATCGCCCGAGTCCAAACCCACTTTCGAGTCGGCACGGTTCAGCACGACGCGGAAGCGGTCCCGTGGCAGGCCGATCTGCAGCAGGGTGTCGAGCGCCTTGCCGAGGTGCTTCACCCCCACGACGTCGAGGCTCGTGATCAGGCAGATGAGCTCCGAAAGATCGAAGCAGACCAGAGCCGAATCGGAGTAGTCCACAGACGCGTCGACGATCACGTACGGGAAGTCGTTGCGCATCGCCCGCAGGAACTTGCCGATCGACTCGCCGGCCGGCGCCTCGGCCGTTGGGTCGGCCGGAGCGCCGTAGGCCCACAGATGGTCGATGACGGACATGCCCACGGCGCGGATGCGGTCGTGGTCGGCGCCCTCACCCAACGACATCAGGTCGGGGATGTTCGACGATGGCTCAGTCCCGAAATAGGTGAAGACGTCGCCCATGTCGAAGTCGAGGTCGACCACGGCGGTGTCCTGGCCGGTGATCTCCGCGATCGCGCACGCCAGGTTCGTGGTCAGGAACGTCTTGCCCGCGCCGCCCTTCGACGAGAAGACCGAAATGATCTTGCCTCGTTGCCCGCCGTGACTCTCCGAGCGGATGATGCCGACCGAGCGCAGGTTCGAGGCCCAGACGACCGCCCGTTCGACTGCGTCGCGCAACTCCTCGGTGCCCTGTGTCATGTCGACCACGTCGCGGATGCCGGCCCGCATCGCGGCGGGCAGCAACCCGTTCCACGTGTGGTCGCGCACCATGACGATGGCGGTGCCCGGAGCCTGACGGCCCACGAACTCTGCGAGTCCGAGGGCGTCAGGCTCCTTCACTTCTGGCGAGAGCACGAGCACGTCGATCGGGTTGAAGGCGTGGATCAAGAGCTCTTCTGCCGCGGTCGCGGACTGTACCCAGCCCACCTCCTCCGGCTCGACCTCGAGGGAACGAGCCAGCTGCTGGCGGAAGGACTGCGGCGTCCCGACGGCGACGACGCTGGCCTCTGTCATGCCTTGACCCCCACGATGTCGTCGTAGGAGGCGCCTGTGTGACCCTCGATCGGGTAACCGTCGGCGTTCTCCGGCGGCAGCAGGCCCAGGTTCACGATGTCGGCGTTGACCATCGCATAGGAGACCGCTTGGGCGTCTTCGGGCGTGAGGTCGAGCATCAACGGGATGTTGGCTTCGTCGAACTTGTTGCCCTCGACGACCACAGGGTTCTCGATATTGAGCACTCGACTCGATTGCACGAGCGTCACCGTGAACTTGAAGGGGACCACCACGAGTGGACCGTTCGTGTTGGCATCGGTGATGAGCTTCGCGAGCTGGACCGGCGAGAGGACCTGGCGCAGGTCTGCCTTCGCGAGAACCTCGCCCTGCTTGAAGGTCGCGTAGACGGCCACGTTGTCGCCCCGCTGGATCAGCCCGTAGCCCGCTGGACCACCCTCGAGAACGATGGGAAGGCCGACGTGGTCCGGGGTGATACCTTGCGCGCCTCCCGGTGGGGCTTCGCCACCCGACAGACGCGGGGTGGCGATCTGCTCGTTGGCGAGGATCGGCGCCGTCGTCGTCTGCCCGCGGAGCTCGTTCTGGCTCGTGACCGCGCCGTCGACGACCGCGTCGGTCGGCACGCTGAGCTCGGTGAACGCGCCCTCTTCGATCAGAGGGGTCAGGTTCGTATTGGCCGCGATGTCCTGCTTGGACACGACCACGACGGAGAGCGCTCCGCCGGTCACGGCATCGTTCTTGACGCCGTTCGTGTAAAGGATCACCGCTGCCGCCGCCACGATGGCGAGGACCACGGCGATTGCGACCACCAGACCGCGTGACCTCATCTTCCTAGCTCCTTTCGTGAGCCCTTCAGCTTTCCTCGGGGCATGTCCCGAGTCCGAGGTCGCAGAGCGCGAACGCGCTCACCCCGAAGTTCTTTCCACTGCCGATCGGCCCGGACGAGGTGGTGAAACCTTTCCACTCCGTCAGGATGCAGATCGCGTTCGGGTCGCTCGGCCGGCTGCCGCACGCACCCTCAGTTCCGTTCATCGACCAGCCGTACTGAACCTTGAGGCCGGTCGCGTTGGCCGAGCGCCAAGTGATCTGACGCGCCACCGAGTCGTACCAATAGCCGCACGACGGTGAGAGGTCGCCGGGAACGCACTGCCGGTACTCAGGGTCGCTCGACTCCTTCGGGAAGATGTGCACGTCGCTGGCGTTCAAGTTGTCGGGCGACCCCGACGGACAGCCGCCTCCCGACCCGTAAGTGTCAGACAGGGGCTTGACCTGGCCGCTGGTGAGGCTGGCATTCGCGAGCGTGCAGGTTCCGCCCGTACCCGGCGTGCCGATCGCGGCGGCGTCGTTGCCCTTGTACACCTCGATGAGCTTGAGGCGGGTAAACCCGATGATGTCGTACTTGTCGGGAGTGCTCGGGCAAGGTGAGACGCTGCCGCTCTTGTCGAGCTGGCCTTCGCAATCGTTCACGGGGAACAAGACGATCGAGTTCACGCTCATGCGGTCCACGAGGTTCTGCCAGTTCGCGGTGCTGTGGCCCGTGTCGTTGCAGACGTAGGTCGGCTCGCTTCCAGGCGGGGCGCCGTTGAGCACCAATGGGTCGCCGTAGTCGTTGAGGATCCAGTCGCCACGGTCGTTCGAGCCGGGGTTGTGGCAGTTCTCGCCCGAGTCGACGTTCCACTGCTCGAGGTTCATGAAGCCCCAGTTCGCCTCGCCGAGGCTCGAGTCGCCATTGTTGTAGTACATCGCGCAGGTGTCGCCGATCGTTACGCCGTCGGGGATCTGACAGGTGCCCTGCAGGTAGCCGGACTCGAGCACGATCGGTACGGCGAATCCGCCGGCGGCCGCGCCCCACGCGGCGGTCGCCGCAGTGCGCACGTCGCCGGTGTTACCGAAGCCGAGCACGCCTGCGAAGAAGAGATCCTGTTGCGTCAGGTACTCGACGCTCACGTGGCCATTGCCCTCATCGTCGCAGCCGACGATCTCCGTGATGTTCGTCGTGCCGGTCACGGCGGTCGCGACGTTGTCGGCGGCGTACGTGTCGGCCTGCGCCTCGGGGTCAAGCGTGTCCTCGGCGCTCGCGCACGATTGCGCGGCCGCGAGCGCGGCCGCGTCGGAAGCGTTCACCATGGCGCGCCGTGCCAGCAATAGACCGCCGACGTCGACCACCAGCACGAGCATCGAGAAGATCGCGATCAGCGAGAGCGCGACGATCACGGCCACCGCACCCGACTCCTCGCCAGACCTGAGCCTGGCCGTGCGGGCGCGATCGGTCAGACCGGCTCGCATCGGAACGTTCCTTCGATCGTGGGGTCGAGCGTGAACGACGGAAGCATCGGGATGTCGATCGAGAAGATGTCCTTGATGTTCGCGGGCAGCGCTGCGTTGTTGATCGCGACCGTGACCGACTGGTCGATCGGATTGCCGGCGCTCGGCTCGGGGCATTCACTGAACGAGATGCCGCCGAACCCTGCCGGCAGCGCGCCGGCAGACGCGCCGACGACGGCGTTGGTCACCTGCGTGGTGTCACCGCCGACGGCGGCCACCCTGGCGCCTTCGCGTGTCGCGGCGCGCAGGCTCTGAAGCTGCCAGAAGGCCAGCCCGTACTCCATCATGCCGAACACGAGCATCGCGAGGAGCCCCACGATGAGGGCGAATTCCACGGCCGCTGCGCCGTCCTCTCGGGCGGCTCCGCGGCGCAACTTCGATCGCATCTTCGTTCGATCTGTCATGGGTTTGGCACCTCACTCGTCCGCCGGTCCCTCGCTCGTTCGGGCTCGCCATCGCGTCCCGGACGAGCGAGCGGCCGGCGGAACCGGCCGCTCGTCGTTCTCAGTGGCTTATGCGCCACCGACCGCGTTACCGACCTCGGTGAACTTGTCGCTCGAGTTGGTGCCGATCGCCGTCACGGCGACGATGATGACCGCAGCGATCAGCGCCACCATCAGCGCGTACTCAACGGCCGTCGCGCCACCTTCCTCGGCGGCACGACCCTTAAGGTCGGCCCACCAGGTGGTCACTCCTGTGTAGAGACGAAGCATGTGTTGCACCCCCTTTCCTCCGAACTAGATCCCGTCCTGTCGAGGGGGTTTTCGGCCCATCGACTCCAAAGCTTGAGTGCAAGGAGATAGTAAGAAGAGCCCCCTGACCTGGGAATTCCGTGTTTCACTGAGGATGGCTACGTAGTCCTACGTACGCAGACATGCCGAGCACCGCTGATTACTCCGGCGTGCCGACGGATACGAGGCCGGCTCGTGCCGCGAGTCGGATGGCTGCGAGCCGGCTTCCGACGCCGAGCTTTCCGTAGATGCGGGCGAGGTGCGTGGTCACGGTGCGTTCGCGAACCCCGAGACGGGTCGCGATCTCGCGAGCCGTCAAGCCCTCTGCGGCGACGCTCAGCACCTCTCGCTCGCGTTCGGTGAGGCGCACATCGAAGTCACGTCGGCGCTCGATGCCGTCGGCGATCTGGCCCACCGCGATCGATGCTGGTCCGGCGAGCACCATCTCGCGGTCGGCGGCGCGTCGCAGTGACTGCAGGAACTCCACCGCGTCGATGTTCTTGTCGACGAACCCGTCGGCGCCCACGAACAGCGCGCGGGAGATCGTCGTGGCGTCGGAGTTCGCGCCGCACCCGAGGATCGCATGGGCAGGGAACCGTTCGCGGAGCGCGCGGATCAGCCAGAACGCGTCGTGCTCGCCCGAGACCCCGAGGCCGACGAGCACGACGACACGCGATCGCCGGACCCGGCTCACGATCTCGAGGCCCTCGTCGGCGGTGCCGGTGTCGGCGATCATCTCCATGTCCGGACGGTCGTCGATCAGCATCGCCATGCCCGCGCGCACGACGGGAAGCGGGTCGACGAGGATCACTCCGAGCCTCCGCCGAGCGCTCGGCGGAGTCGCAGATCCGGATCGTGAGATCACGCTTCCTCCGCACGTCTTGACGTGGGGGCCCCGATGGCCCCCCACACGGCTATCGGCAGCCATGCGCCAGGAAGTGAGCAGTGAGCCGTGGCCGGGCTGCGCTTCAGGGCTCGATCAAGCCAAGCTGCGCCGCGTACGACACCGCCTGCACCCGCGTGCGCACGCCGAGCTTTCGGTAGAGCTTCGCGACGTGGGTCTCGACCGTGCGCGGCGAGATCCCCAAGATGCGACCGACCTGCCGCATCGTGGATCCCTGGCTGATCATGGCGAGGATCTCCATCTCGCGCGGCGTGAGGGTAGCCCTGACCTCGGATCCCTGCCGGGCCTGCTGGGCGAACTTGCCGAGCGCCATGATCGCGTTCTGCTCATGACGGGGGTCGATCGCGCGGCCTCCGTCGGCAACAAGACGCACGGCGGCGCCCACGCCGGCCAGGCCGTCCGACTTCCGAAGGTAACCGCGGGCGCCCAGGCGCAGCGCTTCCAGGATCGAAGCGCCCTCTTCGCCGTCGGCCAACACGACGACGGCAACCGCGGCCTCGAGCTGGCTGAGCGCGCGCAACGCCCCCAGCCCTCGGTCGTCACCCTCGAGACGGTCGTCGAGCACGATCACGGAAGGATGCAGCGACCTGCACGCCTCGAGCAGCGATGCCTCGTCACGGACCTCGGCGACGACCTGGACCCCGGGTTCAGCAGCGCATGAACGGCGGACGACCTCTCCCACCACGCCGTGAGCCGTCGCGACGACTACCGTGACGGTGGCAGGCTGCGTGTTCGGCAACGCGTCTCGGCCTCAGACCGGAGTGGTCGCGAGGCCGTGGCGCCACGCGAGCCGCACCGCCTCGACCTTCGAGTGCACGCCCAGCTTGGCGAGGATGTTCTTCACGTGGCTCTGCACGGTGAGCGGGCTGATGCCGAAGGCCTCCGCCACGTCGGATGTCGACGCGCCGGCAGCGAGCATCTGCAGGGCCTCCCGTTCGCGGGACGTCAGCATGCCGATGCCTTGGGCGCCGATCCCATCGACATGTGAAGGCGCGGTGATGCGGTCGACCAGCCGCGACAGGTCGTCGGCCGGCAACACCAGCTCACCGGCGAGCGCGCGGCGGAAGACGTCGACGAGCGATCGGTCACGCACCGAGGGCAACACACCGCTCGCACCGGCGAACAACGCATCGGCGGAGAACTCTGGTCCACCGTGTTCGCTTGCCGCCAGCACCCGTCCCCGTCCGCCGTCGCCGGCGATGGCCGCGATGATGTCGGCGCCCCGGCCGTCGGCTCGGTCGAGGTCGACGACGACGAGCTCCGCGAGGCCGCGGGCGAGCACATCGATCGCATCGGAAGCTTCGCTCACCGGACCTGTCACGACGACTGGCCCACCCTTGGGAAGGGCGCCCTTGAGGACCCTCGCGAGCCGGGGAGCTGGTTCGACGACGAGCACACGGATGCGGTCGGACATGCGAACAACATCGGCAGCTGTCCCGCTTCGCCTGAACAGGCGTGGGTCATCGGTGTCGCTCGTCGTCACGGCGGGGAGACTTATGGACATGACCGACGACGCGCCCCAGCCAGAGAACCGGCCAGAGAACCGGCCAGAGAACCGGCCAGAGAACCGGCCAGAGAACCGACTGGCCGGCGAGACCAGCCCCTACCTGTTGCAGCATGCCCGCAACCCGGTCGACTGGTTCCCCTGGGGCGCTGAAGCGCTCGCGAGGGCGGCCGAAGAGGACAAGCCGATCTTCCTGTCGATCGGATATGCGGCGTGTCACTGGTGCCACGTGATGGAACGGGAGTCGTTCGAGAACGAGACCACCGCGGCGTTGATGAACGAACGGTTCGTCTCGATCAAGGTCGACCGCGAGGAACGGCCCGATCTCGACGGCATCTACATGGACGCGGTGCAGGCGATGACGGGGCAAGGCGGCTGGCCTCTTTCGGCGTTCCTCACCCCCGCGGGTGCGCCGTTCTACGCGGGTACGTACTTCCCGCCCGACGCTCGTCACGGCATGCCGGCGTTCCGCGACGTGCTGGGTGCGATCGCCGAGGCGTGGCAGGAGCGGCGCGAGGAAGTCGTGGGTCAGGGCGCGAAGATCGCGCAGGTCATCGAGCGAGCCGCCCATGCCGCACCCGGTCAAGCCTCGCTCGACGATGAGCTCGCCGACACGGCCGCAACGGCCCTCAGTGCCACGTTCGATCCACGTTGGGGCGGATTCGGCGCCGCGCCCAAGTTCCCGCAGCCGATGACCCTCGAGTTCCTGCTCAGACGCGCTGTGCGTGGTTCGCTCGGAGCACTCGAGATGGTCACGACCACGCTCGACCGTATGTCCGATGGCGGCATCTACGACCACGTCGGGGGCGGATTCGCCAGGTATTCGACCGACGAGCGTTGGCACGTGCCCCACTTCGAGAAGATGCTCTACGACAACGCTCTGCTGCTGCAGCTGTACACGCGCGCGTGGCAGGTCACGGGTCGCGACCGGTACCGAACGGTCGCCACAGAGACCGCCGACTACCTGCTCCGCGAGATGCAGCACGCCGAGGGAGGGTTCTTCTCCTCGCAGGATGCCGACTCCGAGGGCGTCGAGGGCAAGTTCTTCACGTGGTCGTGGGCCGAGCTCACGAACCTCGTCGGGGAACCGGTCGCTCGTTCGTTCGGGGCCTCGCCCGAGGGCAACTGGACGGGCGACGGCCATGGTCCGACGAACGTGCTGTGGCGCCCTCGGCCGGTCGACGACATGGCGATCGATCGCGGCGTCGACGCAGAGCCCCCCGGCGACGCGGGTGAGCTCGCCGAAATGGTCGAGCGCGCTCGTTCGACGCTGTTCGCGGCGCGTGACTCCCGCGTGCATCCGGCAACCGACGACAAGATCCTCGCAGCGTGGAACGGCATGGCCATCGGAGGGCTCGCCGAGGCTGGGCGTGTGTTCGGCGAGACAACGTACGTCGACGCCGCCAGCCGCGCGGCGACCTTCGTGTTCGAGCGCCTGCGAGGCGACGAAGGGCGTTTGCTCCGCTCGTGGCGAGACGGCGTGGCCGGAGTCGGTGGATTCCTCGATGACCACGCGCTCATGGCCTCGGCCTGTCTAACCCTCTACGAGACGACGTTCGACCTGGTCTGGTTCGAGCGCGCGCGCGGGCTCGCCGGCGAGATGAGGCGCCTGTTCGCTGACGCGGCCGCAGGGGGGTTCTTCCTGACAGGCTCGGATGCCGAGGCCTTGCTCGTACGCCCCAAGGAGCTCTACGACAACGCCACGCCGAGCGGCAGCTCGGTCGCGGCCGACGTGCTGTTGCGCCTCGCCGCGCTCACCGGCGACGCCGAGCTCGAACGCGATGCGGTCTCGGCGCTGCGGATCGTGGCCGACGGCCTCGGTCGCGCACCCGGTGCGTTCGGCCATGCGCTCTGCGCGCTCGATCGCCTGCTGGGACCACAGCGCGAAGTCGCGATCGTCGGCGCCATCGACTCCGCCGATACGCAGGCACTCGTCGCCGAGGCGAACGGTCGTCGATTCCGGCCGAACATAGTGCTCGCTGTGGCCTCCCCCGATGACCACGAGGCGAGGTCGGCGGTTCCGCTCCTGCAGGACCGGACGACGGCAGACGGCGCCGCGACAGCCTTCGTGTGTGAGGGGTTCACGTGCCGGCTGCCGGTTACCGACCCCGGCGCACTCGCCGAGCAGCTCGACGACGAGCGCACCGGGTAGCGGTCTTTTCAGCCGGTCGCCAGCACTCGGCTCCACCACGAGACGGCTCGTTCGACGCGCGCGTCGCCTATCCAGGCGTGCACGAACACATCGTCGCCCGCGCCGGTGTCGCCGGGCACCAGATCGGTGGCAAGCGATGCGAACGCCAGCACCGAACCGTCGGCCGCGATCGCCCCGTCGTAGCTCGCGCCATCAGCCCAACCTCCGCCGAGGTCGACCGAGACGCGCACGAGCGTCCGGGTGGCGACCCGAAACTCGAACAGATCGCTCACGCCGCCGTTCTCATCGGACGCGGCGTCGAGGTTGGTCGCTCGCGTCTGGAACACGACGATGGCGCCGTCGTCGCTGATCGACGCCCCGAAGCTGTCGTCGTTGCCGTCGACCGCACCCCGGCGCGACGCCCTGATCGTGGTGGTGGCGATACGGTTGCGGACGAACACGTCGCCCTTGTTGTTGTCGTCGCCGATCACGAGGTTCGCCGCGAACGAGCTGAACACGACCGAGCGCCCGTCGGCCGAGATGTCCTCGAGGCCCGAGCTTCCCTTGGCCTGGCGTTCGGTGTTCGTGACCGAGACGCGGATCGTCTTGGCTGAGGTCAGGTTCTTCAGGAACACGTCGCGCGTTCCGTTCGTGTCTCCCGACACGAGGTTCGACGCGAGCGACGACAAGGCGACGAAGCCCCCCGTGGGGGCGATCGCAGCGTCGTAGCTGGCGTTGTTCGCCTGGCGGCCCGACGAGTCGGTCGAGACCCTGGTCGTGGCGCCCGCGACGACGTCGCGCACGAAGATGTCGGCCCTGGCGTTCGTGTCGTTCGCAGCGAGGTTCGTCGCCCGGGAGCCGAACGCGACCTTCGTGCCGTCGGCCGAGATCGTGGGGGCGAAGCTGTCCGCATCGCCCTGCACGCCGGCGACGCCGCGCCGCGACACCAAGGTCAAGCCTGCCGACTGGGCATCGAACAACACGATGTCACCGGAGGCCCCGTTGGCATCGGCCGGCACGACATTCGTCGCGGTCGTTTCGAACACGACGAACCGGCCGTCGGCCGAGATGTCCACGTCGACGGATGGACCGTCGGCGGGCGCGTTCCCCGCCTTCGAGACGAGCCGGATCGTCGCCGTCTGCGTATCGACGAGGAAGACGTCGGCGACCCCGTTCGGGTCGGCCGAGGAGTCGCCACCGAGAAGGTTCGACGCCTCGGAGATGAACGCGACCCAGCGCCCGTCGGCCGACACCGCCGGGCCGTAGCTGACGCCATCGGGCGGCAACTCCGGCCCATCGGCCACGGCCGGCGGCATCGACACCGCACCGGCCAGCACTGCAACGATCACGGACAATGCGAAACGTTGGCGCATCGTGGATCCCCCTCCCTCGGTGTTCCCCTCGGGAAGGACATCGGCGGAACCGGGGCGGAAACTTGATGGCCCCAACGACGCACAATCAGGCTTGTCGGTCCTAGGGCTATCGCACCGTTCTGGCGCACCGTTCTGGCGCACCGTTCTCGCGCGACGTTCGGGCGCCGCTGTTGTTGGCGGGTGCGACCGCACCCGATACTGACGGTCGCATGCGCATCCTCGTGCTGCACAACCGGTATCGATCGGGCGACACCTCGGGCGAGAACCGGGTCGTGCGTGACGAGGCTGCTTTGCTCCGTGCGGCCGGCCACGAGGTGACATCGTGGGAACCAGAGCCCCAGGTCGACACCCGCGCCGGTCAGGCGCGAGCCGCCGCCGACGCTGTGTGGTCGAGACGTTCTGCCCGGCGTGTGCGCGCCCTCGTCGAGCGCAACGAGATCGACGTCGTGCATGCCCACAACCTCTTCCCGTCACTGTCGCCTGCCGTGCTGCGGGCGGCACGCGATGGGGGGGCCGCGGTCGTCGTGACGTTGCACAACTACCGCTACCTCTGCCTGCCAGGCAGCCTGATCCGCGACGGTCGAGCGTGCGATATCTGCGTCGGGCACGTGCCGTGGCGAGGCGTCGTGCACCGCTGCTACCGGGATTCCCTGCCTGGAAGCGCCACGATCGCGACATCGCTCACGCTGCATCGTTCGCTCTCGTCGTTCGATGCGGTCGATCGCTTCGCTGCGGTGAGCGGCTTCATCCGCGACACGTATCAACGGGTCGACTTCGCCCCTGATCGCATAGTGGTCAAACCGAACTTCGCGCCCTCCGTGCCTGCTCGCGAAGGATCGGGCAAGGGGTTCGTGTACATCGGCCGGCTCGCCCCGGAGAAGGGCGTCGACACCCTGCTCGAAGCTTGGCGAGGCGACGGCGACCTCGCCGAGAGCTTGGGAACCCTCACGATCGTCGGCGGCGGCCCGTCGGAGGCCGAGCTGCGCACGACGGCGCCGCCGGGGGTGCGCTTCGTCGGCGACGTGCCCGCCGAGCAGGTGCCTGGGCTGATCAGGGCGGCCCGCGCGGTCATGATCCCGTCGCGATGGGAGGAAGCAGCGGTGCCCCGAGTCGCGCTCGAGGCCTACGCGAGCGGCGTGGCCGTGATCTCGAGCGATCGAGGGGCGCTGCCCGAGGGCGTGGTAAACGACGAGACCGGCATCATCGTGCCCGCGGACGAACCTGCTGCCTGGCGCGACGCAGCCGCGGCGATGATCGTCGGTGGCACCGACGAACGTCTCGGCCGAGGGGCGCTCGCACTCTGGCGTGAGCGGTACGGACCCGAGGCGGGACTCGAAGCTCTCGAGGCCCTCTACTTGGCGGCGACGACCCGGTCGTGAACCTTCCTCGGCAGGGTGTAGCTGAGATGCCCCCACACGCGGTAGAGCCGGTTCAGTCGCAGGAAGCGCTCACGCGCGGCGGCGAAACCCGGGTCTTCGGAGATCAGGCGGTCCAGACGTTCGTTGGCCCAGCGGTACAGCTCGATGTCATAGCGGTTCTGCTCGCGGATGAGCTCGAGCACCTCGGGCGCCGGCGGCTGACGCGAACGCGACGCCGCCACGTTCACCGGGATGTAGTAGGTGTTCGTCCAGCCGAAGGTTCGTTGCAGGGCCACGAGCCCGTCGTCGAACCGCTCGACGAAACCGAGCCAGCCGACATGCTCCTCGATGTGCGCCTTGGCCTGCTCGAGCATGACATCGTCGACCTCGCCGAACGCAGCCGTGTGGTCGCCGGCCAGCGCCCGCACCTGGCTGTTGTCGGCTTCGAGCGACACACCGCTACGCATGAACTCCTCGAGCGACAGCTCAGCGCCGGCGACCTCGTCGAAGATGCGGTGGCCCGGCCGGCGCAAGATGAACCCGTAGAGCGAGATCACGAGCTTCACGGGGTCTCGCAGCAGCGTCACGTACGTCGACGGTCTGGGCACGTGCTCGTGCAGCCCGTAGATCGTGTGCGCCATGATCAACCTCGGCCGAGCGCGCTCGGCCTCAGGCATCGCCGCGAACAGCTCGGGCATGCCTTCGCGGCGCAGCCGGTACTTGGGGTCGGGGATCTTCTGGGTGAGATCGAGCACCTGGCCTTGCGAGAACTGCCGTCGCAGGATGCGTCGCATCGTGCTACCGGCTGTCTTCCCGATGTGCAGGAAGATGACCGTGGGGTCGTGCAGATCTGCTTTCGTCATGATTCGCTGTGGCTCCGAGTGGGGAGGTCAGGCGATGCTAACAGGCACCCTCGCTCCAATCCCCGAAGCCAGCCACGATGCCGCCCGCATGCCGATGCGACGTTGAGAGGAGGACCATGACCAGTGACGGACCCATCAGGGTGCTGAGCATCGCCGCCACCGGCCAGAGCGGGTCAACCCTGTTGGCGCGCATGCTGGGCGAGGTGCCCGGGTACCGAGCCGTCGGCGAGGTCGGTCGCATCTGGGACAAGGGCGTCGACGAGCACATGACCTGCAGCTGCGGCGAGCCGTTCGACTCGTGCGAGTTCTGGGGTGAGGTGGGCGAGCGCGCGTTCGGCGGATGGCACACGGTCGACGGCACAGCTGCTGCTCGCCTGCGCGGCGAGTTGCAGATGGGGGGCACCCGCTTTCCTCACCCGGTGGCGTTGCCGTTCTTGCAGCGCCCGAACCTGTGGCCGAGCTATCACGAGAAGGTCCGACGGTACGCGGCCCTGATGCTGCCGGTGTACCGAGCGATGCACGAGATCACCGACGGCGCGGTGCTGGTCGATTCCATGAAGATCCCGGCGCACGTGTACCTGATGACCCTGCAGATGCCCGAGCTCGACGTGAAGGTCGCCCATCACATCCGCGACAGCCGAGGTTTCGCCTACTCCAACACGAAGTGGGTCGAGAAGCAGGGTGGCGAGCACCGCGGCGCGTTCCGCGGACGACGCCCCCCGTGGCGATCGGCAGTGAAATGGACGTGGTTCAACGAAGCCTTCGACCATCTGCAGCGCATCGGCGTGCCTTCGGCGATCGTTCGGTACGAAGATCTGGTGCACGACCCCGAACCGCAGCTCCGCAAGGCTGCCGGACTCTTCGGCGACGCGCTCACGACCCAGGATCTCGGGTTCATCCACGACGACGGCATCGATTTCTCGGCGGGGCACATCGCGTCGGGAAGCCGCTGGCGCATGAGCTCCGGGCGCATCGCGCTCCGCGAGGACATCGAGTGGGCCTCGAAGCTCAGCGCGCGCGAACGACGAACGGTGACGGCGATCACCCGTCCCCTGCTTCGCCGTTACGACTACCGGGTCGGCGGTCCGTTGCACGAGGCCCCTTGATGACGTACCGCGCGCTTCCGCGGGTGTTGTGCAGCTCGGTGATCAGATCGGTGCACCAGGGCGAGAGCCACGGCGGCGTCTACCTGGTCGACCTTCGGGCAGGCACCGCGGACCGGGTGATCGACTGGTCCGACGACAGCATCGACTGGGAGGGACGCGGCGGCGACCGTGGACTGCGCGGCATCGCCTTCCACGACGGGCTCATCTACCTCGCGGCAAGCGACGAGGTGTTCGTCTACGACCGCGAGTTCAACAAGCGGGGGTCGTTCCGCAACCGGTACCTCAAGCACTGTCACGAGATCAACGTGGCAAGAGACCGCCTCTACCTGGCGTCGACGGGCTACGACTCCGTGCTCGAGTTCGACCTGGCTACCCAGACGTTCTCCCGCGCGTGGATGCTTCGCTACGGCCCCTCCGCGAAGCTCGTCAAGCGCATCGGCCGGCGACCGCGTCCACGCTCGAGCCTGTACGACCCGTTGGGGAACGAAGGACCCACTCCCGGCGATACCACGCACATCAACAACGTCTGGCCGCACATGGGCGCCGTGTACGCCTGCGGCACCAGGCTCGGCGCCATGTGGAAGATCCCCCACGCCGACCGGGCGGGCGGCGTGAGCGCGTTCGCCACGGTTCCGTTCGGTACGCACAACGCCCGCCCGTTCCGCGACGGGGTGCTGTTCAACCACACGGCGAGCGACCGGATCGTGTATGCCGATCGCACGGGCGCGACCCGTGCATCGTTGGCGCTGCCCACCTACCTGCCTGAGGCCCTCGAGCACGCGGATCTGCCCGGCGACCTCGCCCGGCCCAACTTCGGCCGCGGTCTCACCGTGATCGAGGACTCGGTCGTGATCGGTGGGTCATCGCCCGCGACGATCACGGCCTTCGAGCTCGACAGCGGTGAACGCCTGGCCTCGGTCAACATCACGATGGACGTGCGCAACGCCGTTCACGGGCTCGAGGTCTGGCCCTTCGACGACCCGGGGTCCTGATCGTCGTCGGGGTCACTTTCGACGTCGATCAGCACTTCGGCGACCGCCTCCGCCGCATCCTCGGCTGCCTCCCCACGGCGCCCGTGTGGACGCAGGTATCGGTAGAGCTCGCGCGGATCCAGGTGCAGTGGGGTCCAGATGCCGAGCCGGCGCTTGACGAGCGTGAGCTGCATCGTGTTCTGCAGAACCTGTGAGGCCGCGGTCACGCTCGCGATGCCGACAGCGCCAAAGGCCGCGGCTGCCAGGATCCCCCCGGTGACGCTGACGGTCCCCGAGACCAGCGTGATGGTCATCATGGCCCGCTGGTGACCGGTCATCATCAGTGTCACTCCGGCAGAACCCGCCCACACCGCGTAGAGACGACCGCAGGACAAGATCGCGAGCACGGGGTACGCGTCACGGTATTCAGATCCGTTGAACGTTCCAAGGATCCAGGGCCCGGCCAGGAGGAACACCACGAGCACACCCAACGCCGGCAGTCCGGCGAGCGTCGCCCCCGCCCGCAGGGCCTTCTCCAGCTGGCGCATCTTCCCTTGGGTATGCAGCTCGGCGATGATCGGCGGGATCACCCCGGAGAAGATCACGAACGGAGCGACGACGAACGTCACCAGGCGGGCGGCGACGCCGTACTGCCCCACGACGTCGGATGGCTCGAAGGCGTTGAGGATCAACAGGTCGATGCCGGCGCCGAGCATCAGGATCGCGAGGTTCGTGACCCACAGGGGTCGCGCGACCTTGAACATCTCCACGCGGGTCAGATCGCCGGCGCCGCGCAGCCCCCGCAGCAGACGGAGCATCAGGATCGCCGCGACCCCAACGGCGAGGGCGACCCCCGAGGCCGTGAGCACCGCGAGGAAGGCGGGACCCACGTCGGCTCGCGTGATCCAGACGATGCCGAAGGCGATCGATGAGACCGCGTTCGTGAAGACCTGGTCGAGCATCGTTGCGGCGCCGAACCGCTGGAGACCGCGGAAGGATTCCACGAACAGGCCCTGCAGCGCGAGCGCCACGGTCCATCCGGCGACGGCGGGCACCATGGATGCGAGCCGCGGGGAATCGAAGACTTCCTCGGCCAAGAAACGGCCGAGCCCGAGCATGACGATCGCCGCCACGAGCAGCGCCCCGATGGTGCCGTAGCCCAGCGCGATCCGGATCGCCGCCCGCGCCCGGCCGGGCTGGTCGACGCCGATCGCAGACGCCGCGAAGCGAACGGTGGCCCGGTCGAGGCCGAGCTGGGCCACCGCCCCTCCGAGGAATGCCATCGTCGCGGCGGAGAGGTAGTCGCCGACCTCGGACTCCGTGAGGGTGTGCGTCAGCAGGAAGCTGATGGCAAGGCCCAAGACAAGGGTGCCGATGCGGGCGCCGAAGACCCATGCCGAGCCCTGCAGCAGCCGGCGACGCACCGACCGCAGGGTGAACGCCGGTGAGTCGCTACCAGTCGACATCGTCGTAGAACGCCCTCCACACGGGGTCGGTGCCCTCCCGGATGCGGGCGATCTGTTCGGAGTCGAGGCGGCGCTTCCAGGCGGTGATCGCCTTCGCGCTGTCGCGTCGGTGCGACGTGGGGTCGGCCGTCTCCTCGGGATTGCCTTCTCCGGAGTGATCACGCACGGTCCGCTCGACCTCGTCGGACCATGTGAGCTCGAACCGCTCATACAGGTCCCGCAAGCACGGCACGGCGTCTCGCGAAAGATCCTCGTGCCGGCGGTAATGCCAGTCGGGACGGTTCTCGCGGAACCTCGCGATCTGCTCGTGGATCAGGTTCCAGAGCAGGATCGACTGTTCGAGCGGCGGCTGCTCGGTCTCGGCGAATCTCGCGATCTCGTCCGCTCGATCGGCCAGCAGGTCGCGCATCAGCAAAGGCTGCGCGAGGAAGTCGTCGAAAGGGTGGCGCAGCTTCTTCTCGAGCAGGCTGTTCGTGAACGCGGCCGGATGCCGGATCAGCACCAGCACGCGGGCGTCGAACGTGTCGGCGATCCACTCCGACGAGAACAACGCGATCGGATCCTTCAGCAGCGGCACCGGACGAGCTTGACGGCGATTGCTCACCGTCGCCCAGTCACGCGCGAAGCGGCCGGCGTCCTTGAGCGACCGCACCGCCCGGAGCTCGGCCCCGGGGTGGTAGCGGTAGTCGAGCATGTCGCGCACCGGCTGCCGGAAAGCGCCTTCGTTCTGCTCCACGACGTACTGGAACCACCGATCGAACGGCGCAGGGCAGATGCCTGGGCGTGCGAGCGGGCTGAACGGCTCCCAGATGTAGCCGACACGGGGCTCCGGCGAAGCGGCCAGCATCTCGCCGACCCAACCGGTGCCCGACCGGTGAGAGCCGGTGACGAGGATCGGACGACGGTCGGGCATGCCGGTGAGGTTACCGGCTCGGTCAGGGCCGGCCGAGGTCGCGTGGCCGGTCGGTAACGCGAGGCCGGCCGCGATCAGCCTAGCCTCAGGCGAGCCGCTTGCGGAAGGAGTCGTCAGCCCCCATGCGCTTGAACGAGCTCAGCGCCGACGGCGACGAGTTGACCACGTAGCTGCAGTCGGTGCTCTCGTTGTTGTACGAGAACCCGACCACCTCGGGCCACTTCTTGATGGTCGCACGAGCGTCGGCGATCCAATCGGCCTTGGCCCCGCTGCCCCCTTCGGTGCAACCGACCTCGACCATGTAGAGCTTCTTGCCGCGGCTGCGAGCGAAGCTTCTTGCCGGGGCGAACGTCTGGTTGAACGACTTCCACTGCGCTCCGCATCCCCCGCGGTTGTAACCGTCGACCCCGAGCAGGTCGAAGCGGTTCGGGAGCCACTGCCGGGCCTCTCCCGCGTTGTAGGTCGCCGCAGTGAGCGTGACGATCCAGGTGGCCTTGCGGACCCCGACGTTGTTGAAGATGCGATGGATGCGGTTGTACGCCGCGCGGAAGTCGGCCGGTTGACCCTCACCCTCCGGTTCCTTGTGGAAGGTGATGAACGTGTCCCACCCCGTCGCGCGGAGCGAACGGGCCTGCTGCGTGATCCGACGGTCCTGGCTGCCCGACCCGATCTCGTTCCACAGGTTGTTGTTGCCGATGTTGCCGTTCCAACCGAGGATCGGCTTGTGCCCGGTGCTCACGCCCCAACGGGTGAACTTGTTGACGAGGTCGTTGTCCCACGGGAACCGGTGATGGATCGTGCCGAACCGGCGGCCGACCTTCTTTTCGAGCGCGCGCACCGCGTCCCAGGGCTCCTGACTGCCCGTGGGCTGCGCGAGCGACCCCCACCATCTCGCGCGGGAGCGTGCATCGGCCGATGTTTCGCCGAGCCCGAAGATGGATAGGCCCATGGCGGCGGCCCCGACAGCCGCCGAACGCTTGATGAAATCGCGTCGGTCCACACCAGGCTCTGTAGCCACAAGGTCCGCGTCGTTGCGATCGTACATAGTCTCCTCCGTCCAGACCGGGATGGCGCTGCGACTCACCCTCTGAGGCGTACATCGGCACGAGAGGGGGATGCGCTGAAGGAACGATTCCGAGCTTTCGTGCTCGGTCGCGTTCGGTCTGAGCGGCGGCCTACGTCGTCTGCGGTCGGACGCGCGGAGACGCGGAGAACGCTCGAACGGTACTGGCTCGAGCGGCGGGACGGCGCCTGGCCGGGCGCCGTGTGGTCTTGGCTTCAGCCTTGACAGCAGCGGCGATGACGTGCATCTCCGAGACCGTGCGAGGCGCGAATAGGCGCGACACGGCCGGCACTCTTCGCACGAGGAATGTCACAAGGCGCCGGAGCGGCCCGTTCGACGCGTCACGCGGAACGAGATCGGCGCTCATCGTCGACGCGAGATCGGAGTTCTGCACGGGCAGGAAGAGCAGAGGAAGGAGCAAGAGGAAGTCGCCGAGCTGATGACGCATGTGCCCCCTCACCGTTCCCTCGTTACAACGAAGCCTCGTCGGCGTACTCCATCTCCCTCCGACGAGGTTGCGGGCTACCCTAGCAGACGAGAGCCGCTGGTAGCGTAGGCCGCCAGGCGGACATCCCCGCCGGGCCGACAGCTTCGCCAGCCGGACACCATCAAGCCGCACGTACGCGGTGCCGACGATACGGTCGACCATGCAGATGACGACGTCCCCAACGACCCAGCCTTCGCCCGGCGGCCCGCGAGCCACGGTGTTCGGCATCGTGACCCCGACGTTGAACGCCGAGACCTTCCTCGAAGCGACCCTGGATTCGATCTGGAGCCAGGCATCCGATGAGGTCGAGATCGACCACGTGCTGGTCGATGGTGGATCGACCGATCGCACGGTCGAGATCGCCAAGGACTACCCGACCCGGGTCGTCGTTTCACCCGACGACCAGGGCATGTACGACGCGATCAACCGAGGCCTCTCCATGGTCGAGGGGGCGATCGTCGGGTACCTGAACGCCGACGACGAGCTCACTCCGGGCGCGCTCACGGCCGTGGCCCGAGCCTTCCGCCGCCACCCCGACGCGTTGTGGCTCATGGGGCGTCGCGAGTACGTCGATGCCTCTGGAGCGCTGCTCGCTCCGCTGCAACCCGTCGCATTCACCCTGGCCGAGTACGTGAGCATGGGGTGGTCGCATGTGCCGCAGGAATGCACGTGGCTCCGCCGGGAGCTCTACGACCAGGTCGGTCCGTTCGACATCAGCTTCCGCAACACGGGCGACTACGACATGTTCGCCCGGTGTCGATCTGTCGCCCCACCGCTGATCATCTCCGAAACGCTGGGCAGGTTCCGCTTGCACGGCGACCAGCTCTCGTACAGTCCTGAGGTCATGGCCCGAGAGAGCGCGCGAGTGCGGGACAACAACGGTGGGTCCGATCGCTGGACCTGGCTCCGCGGGCGCTACCTCAGCCTTCGAGTGAACGCCCGGAACCCGCGATTCCTGCTCGCGAAGAAGACGGGCAAGATCTCCTTCATCGCCAAGTGACCGCCGACGATAGGGTCGGCGGCAAGATGGGGATCCAGCCGATCTTCTTGCTGTCGATGCCGCGTTCGGGCTCGACCCTCGCCCAGCGTGTGCTGGCGGCCCACCCCGAGGTGTCGACCGCGGCGGAACCGTGGCTCCTGCTCCCCCACTCCTACGCGCTGCGCCGCAACGGCATCGCGGCCGAATACACGCAGCCGGTCGCAGCTCGCGCGATCCGCGAGTTCGTCGAAGGGCTCCCGGGAGGCGAGCAGGACTACTGGAACGCACTGCGGGATTTCGCTCTGGAGCTGTACCGCAAGGCGTCGAGCCCGGGAGCTCGGTACTTCCTCGACAAGACGCCCCGCTACCACTTCATCATGCCGGAGCTGCTGCGCATGTTCCCCGATGCGAAGGTGATCTTCCTGTGGCGGAATCCTCTCGCTGTCGTGGCGTCGATCTGCGAGACCTGGACGCGCGGACGTTGGACGGTCGACCGTTGGAAGGGCGACCTCGACGGCATCGTCGACCTCGTCGACGCGTACACGGAGCTCGGCGAGCATGCGAAGGCCGTGAACTTCGAGGCGCTCGTCGGAGATCCCTCGGGAACATGGCCCGGCCTGTTCGATTGGCTCGGCCTCGAGTTCGACGCCGATGTGCTCACATCGTTCGCGGGCGTGAAGCTCCAGGGGTCGATGGGCGACCCGACCGGCGTCGAGGCCTACCAGCAGCTCAGCACCGAACCCCTCGACAAGTGGAAGCGACAGCTCGGCAGCCCGTGGCGCAAGCGCTGGTGCCGTGCGTGGCTGGAGCGCATCGGCGCCGAGCGACTCGCCGTTATGGGGTACGACCTCGACGAGCTGATCGCCGGCCTCGACTCGCTGCCCTCACGCCCGCGCCTGCTCGTCTCCGACGCCGTTCACGGCGGATACTGGACGTGGGCGCAGCGTCGCAAGCGCGTCGCGTTCAAGCGGATGGCGCCGCGTCTGCGCCGTCAGCCTCGTCGCCCCGCTCAACCGGACGCGAAGTAGGCACGCCCACCGACATCGCGATCGCGTAGAGACCGAACACCACGGCCGACCTCGACGCCCCCGAGAGCACCGGGTTGAAGGCCATCGCGACAAGGAATGCGTTGAGCCCGACCAATATCGCCCGCAACAGGTCTGCGCGCCCCTGGTCACCGGATCGTTTGAAGCGGTGGATACGCTGGATCAGGGTCGCCTCGGTGACGCCGATCCACCACAACAGCAGCCCGATGCCGAGCAGTCCGCCGAGCGCGAGGAACAACACGAAGTCGTTGTGATACGGCAGCGCCCTGCCGTCACGGGAACGCTCGGCGACGGCGTCACCCGAGAACACGCTGCCGACGAGCGGGGACTCCTCGAACCGGTCGACTCCCGCAGACCACAGATCGAGCCGGCTCGCGTTGGCGTTGGCCTTGTTGACCAGATCGAAGTACTGGTTCGAGACCTCGACTCCCGCTTGCAGGTTCGCCAAGGCGAAGACCGCGAACATCACGAGCGTGCTCCCGATGACCACCGATCGCAGCGGCGTCGCGCGACCCGTCGTGAGGTACAGGGTGAACGCCGTGGTGAGCAGCACCAGCACCATGGTCGCCGACGGATACGTGACGAACACCACCGCCGTGAGCAGCAGCTCGAACACGACCCGGCGACGCTGCCCGGCCGCCGCCGCGGCGCCCAGGCCGAGCGCGAGGAAGGCGACGCTCGCGTTGCGGTACTGCTGGTACTCGGAGAAGGGAAGCACACCGATGTTCACGAGCGCGTTCATCACGATGTAGACGAGACCGACGTTCGAGAGCCATCGGTGGATGCGGGAGATCTCCCGATCGGTGGGCTCCCGCACCACGAACAGCGCCAGAAGTCCGAGCGACATGGGAAGGAACACCGGCCGTGCGGTCTCCTCGGTTCCGAGCATCGTGAGGCCGACCAGCGAGCCCCCGAGTCCCAGCACGAACAACAGGAAAAGCACGAGCTCGGACACGCTCGGACGGCGCAAGAGGAACGACGGCGACCCGAACCGGATCAGCGCCACGACCGAGATCGGCACGAGCAACACGAGGTAGCGGATCGGCCCTCCGGCTTCCGCGTTGGGCCTGAAGGCAGCCATGCCTCGGTCGAGCACGTTGAACACGTCGATGACCGAGATCGACAGCAGCACCAGGAACGCGCGAGCCAATCGGTAGGAGTCGGTGCCCGGCTCGAGCGGGAGCTGCGAAGCGCGCAACGCCTGCGGCGGGGCCGTGCGCACCAGACTCATCGGTCGTGGCTATCCGGAGGAAGGCTTGCCCGAGGTGAAGCCGCGCGCATCGTCGGGAACCTCGCTCCTGGAGCGCTTCCCGTTCGCTGCCACCGGCGCCCCAAGAGGCGGCGGTGGCACGGGGTGCTGGCGAGAGCCGGTCGACCGTTGCTTCGCCGGACGCGCCCGCTCATCGGGGCCGTAGTACTGGTCGTAGCTCGCGTAGCCGAGGCTCGAACGCTGGATCGAAGTGATGTTGTTGTAGACGCCGCCGGCGATGTCGGCGCCCGCCGTGCGCAGCTGGCGCACCGCATCTTCGAGCGCGGTGCGGTTGGAGATCGCCGGGTCGTGCACGAACAGAACGATGTCGGCGACCTCGGCGAGGATCGATGCGTCGGCGACCGGAAGGGTCGGGGGAGCGTCACACACGATGATGTCGGCGAGCCTGCGCATGTCGTGGAACACCGCTGACGCATGCGGCCCTGCGAGCAGCGCGACCGGGTCGTGGGGCACCTGCCCACTGCGCACGATCGAGAGGTTCGGTATGTCGGTGCTCATCACGAGCTCATCGATGGGGGTCGTTCCCTGCAGCGACTCCCGCAGTCCAGGGCCCTGCGGAACCCCGAGGAACCGCTCCGCGCGTGGGCGGCGCAGGTCTGCGTCGATCAACAATGTCTTGATACCGGTCTCAGCCAGCACGACCGCCAGGTTCGCCGTGGTCGCGCTCTTGCCCTCGCCGGGAAGCGCGCTCGTGACGACCACGATGCCCACGGGGCGCTGCGACCGCAGGAACCGCACGTTGGTGGCGAGCGTGCGATACGCCTCCGAGGCGGGGCCACCGGGGTGATCACGGGAGACCAGCTCGGCGCGATCGCGACTGGACCACCCTTCGACCGCCGGGATCACGCCCATCACGGGTGCGCCGATGTAGTCAGCGAGCTCATCGCGTCCGCCGACCCGGTTCGCCCGGACGCCGAGTAGGACCGCGATGCCGACGCCGAGCATCGAGCCCACGATGAACCCGAAGATCGACGCGACAGCAAGCCCCGGCCCCGACGGCTTCGAGGGCGTCGCCGCAGGTTGGGGGATGCTTCCTCCCGTAGAGGTGCTAAACCTGCTCTGGATCGCGGTGATCTCTGCCGTGTAGCCGGTGATCTTGTCCAGGATCTGCTGCTGGTCAGCCTCGAGCTCACCGATCCTCTGTGGACTGGTGGCATCCGCGATATCCTGTGCAACTTTGCCGGCTTGTTCTCTGAGCCCGATCACATCCCCGTCGGGGGAACCGTCGATCGCCTCCTGGAGCGGCAGGATGTACGAGTCGACCAGGTCTTCGCTCTTCTCCTTTCGAGCGAGGAGGTATTCCTCCGCGAAGGTCTGGGCGATCAAAGAAGCTGTCTCGGGTGAAGAGGCTGAGTACCCGATGAACAATATGGGTGCGTCGCGAACCGGCTCGACCCTCAAGGAGCGGACGAGTTGGGCGGGCTGAGCCGTGAGGTCCAACCGGTTGATGACCCTGGTCGCGATCTCTGCGGATCGGATCCTCTCCGCCTCGAGGATCATGTCTGGGTCGTACACCTCTGGGTTGCCCGAGGCACCGGTGATCGACGGGTCGATCAGTGGGTCGACGATCACTTTGGCCTGCGAGAAGTACACGGGCGGGCGCAGGGCTACGTAGGCGCCGGCGATCGCGGCCACGATGGTTCCCATGGCGACCACGGTCCACATGCGCGCCCTGACCATCTGCCAATAGTCACGGAGGTCGAGGATCCTGGTGGAGTCAGACACGTGTCGATGCTCCCTGCTCATACGGCCCGCGAGACCGAACCGCCGGCCGGAGGGGCTTCCCGTGTGGGTTGACCGGTCGAATGATACCGGAGGCCTTCTGCCCGCGCCTCCATGCTTCGGCCTATTTCCGCGAGAATGCAACATGTCGGATGGTCTAGTGCCATAGGCGGTGTTGCAGCTCTCGAAGGTCGCGACCCTGCGTCCCCCTGTTGACCCTGGTTCCGACCCTGTCGTACCGTCCCTCGAACGGGCGCGCCGTCCCCCCCACCCGGTGATGTGCCGGGAAACGAGCCCCCGATCGGCGCTGGAGGTTTCGTCTACATGGCCACACCCCCCGACACCATGTCCACACCGGCAGAACGCGAGGAGACCCCGCTGAGAAGCGACGTCTGCGAGCTCTACTTGATCCGCCACGGCACGACGACCCTGAACGTGCAGAACCGATACCGCGGACGTCGCGATGTGCCGCTCGACGCCCAGGGGTGGGCCGACGCGGTCGACGCTGCTCGTGCCCTCTCGCCCACCGGTCTTACGGCCGTGTACGCGGGCCCGCTGCGCCGCACCATCAACACGGCGCAGGTCATCGCCGACGAGTGCCGCATCCCCGACGTTCGCATCTTGCACGGCCTGGTGAACCTCGACTACGGCGAGTGGGAGGGTATGACGGCCGAGGAAGCCGCGATGTTCGACCCGGAGTCGTTCCAGCGGTACAAGCAGGCGCCCGAAAAGGCTGTGTGCCCTAACGGTGAGCGCCTGACCGATGCCCAGGCGCGCATGATCGAGGCGATCAAGCTCGTCGGCGAACGTCACGGCGGGGAGCGCATCGCCGCGGTGACCCACGCTGTCATGATCCGTCTGGTCGCCTCGAAGCTGCTCGATCTTCCCGGCGATCGCTGGCGCATCCCGGTCGGACGAGGATCGCTTACCCGCTTCGAGGTGCAGAACGGCGAGATCCGCCTGGTGGGCATGCCCGCCGGCGACGACGTCGACTGACCCGAGCCTCGCGACGCGACGTTCCGGCTTACGCCCTTCGCACCTGCGAAGGAGCCGTTCGGTCGATGCCCTCGGCCCTGCACGCGGCATAACCTTTCCTTCGACGTAACCCTTCGAAGCCCCCCGAACCCCCGACAGGAGGAACACCCCTGATGACCGGACGCCTCATGCGCCTCGGGGTCGTGCTCGCCGTCTCGCTGGCATCGCTCGCCGGCTCCGCGACGCCGGCATCGGCCGCATTCAGCAACACCCCCGACACGACGTGGATGACCAACGGGGTCGTGTACGCCATGACCCAGAGCGGTAACCGGATCTACGTGGGTGGCAAGTTCCGGTCACTCCGGCGTTGTCCGACCGGTGTCACATGCGCAGGCGGCACGATCGCGACGAACGTCGGCGCGCTCGACGCCGCCACCGGCGACGGCATCAAGACCTTCAAGGTCACCGTGGGCGGCGACGGCGCGACCGTCTACGCATTGGCGGTGGCCAACGGCAAGCTCTACATCGGTGGCCAGTTCACCTCGGTCAACGGTGAACCTCGCATGAACCTGGCGGCGGTCGACGCTACGACCGGTGTGCTCGACCCGACCTTCGCACCGCAGGTCGGCGCCGACTCGACCGACTACGTCCGCGGCATGCTCTCGCACGGCGGCATCGTGTACGTCGCGGGCAAGTTCGGAACGATCAACGGCGCCGTCCGCCAGCATCTCGCGGCCTTCAACGCCAACGGAAGTCTGAGCGGAGCCTGGCGGCCGAGGACGAGTGGCATCGCCCGTTCGTTCGCACCGACCTGCGCCGGCGACCAGATCGTGATCGGCGGCTCGTTCACCAAGGGAGCCGGCACCGGCGGGACGGTCCAGGAGCGCAAGACCCTGATGATCGTCGACGCGGCGACCGGCGCCCTCGACCCGTGGACGCCCGACAACGCCGCGATCCCCAACGGCGTGACCGCCTACGATCTGGCGAACACCTGCGATGCCCTGTTCGTGGGCTACGGAGGTTCCAACGCGATCTACCGCTTCGACCTCACCGACGACTTCGGCGACATCGAGTGGGATCTCAAGACCGGCGGCAACGTGCAGACCGTGGCCCTCTACGGCACGCAGCGCGTGATGTTCGGCGGGCACTTCGCGAACACGCCCATCGCGCCCGGCACGACGACCAAGGTCAAGCGGGTGCGGTTCGCGACCGCCGACTTCGGCGGCAACGCCTTCAACGACTGGACCCCGGAGTTCTCCGGTAAGTTCTTCGGTCCTTGGGACATCTTGGTCGACTCGAACCACGTCTGGGTCGGCGGCGCGTTCACCGACGTGTCGGGCGCCCCGCAGTTCATGCTCGCTCGGTTCAGCGACATCTGAGCCGCTGCGCGACGATCCGCGCTGCCGGAGGATAGACAGATGGTGACGCTGGGCAACCTCGAGCTGGCGAGGCTCCTGCTCGCCATAACGCTGCTGCTCGTCTCCGCCCACGCGTTCGGTTACCTTGCTAACCGTTTCGGCCAGCCAAGGGTCATCGGCGAGATCCTGGGTGGTTTGTTGCTCGGTCCCACCCTGTTCGGCGCGGTGGCGCCGGGGCTCCACGAGCAGGTGTTCCCTCTCGACGGGCCGGTGCCGCTCGTGCTCGACGCGATGTATCAGCTGGGCCTGCTGCTGCTGATGTTCAGCGCCGGTGCAGAGAGCAGATCGGCGTTCCGCCCCGACGAACGCCGTACGGTGGCCGCGGTCACCGTGGTCGGCATGGTGGTCCCGTTCCTCGTGGGACTCGGGTTCGTCGCGACATTGCCCGACGGAGCGCACATCGGTCCGGCCGGCAACCGCACCGCGTTCATCCTGGTTTTCGCGCTGGCGATCGCGGTCACGAGCATCCCGGTGATCTCGCGCATCATGTTCGACCTCGGCATCCTCGAGACGGCGTTCGCCCGCATCGTGTTGGCGGTTGCGGTCATCGAGGACGTGGTCATCTACGTGCTCTTGGCGATCGCGCTCGGCCTCGTCGCCGGCTCGTCGGGGACAACCGTGGGCATCCCGGCAACGATCGGCCTCGCCCCCGGCTCCGCCGGGTCGATCGCGTTCCACGTGATCGCCACGGTGGGGTTCCTCGGTCTCGCCCTGTGGCTCGGTCCGCCCGTCTATCGCGCGGTGCTGCGCTTCCGCTTCAACGTCGTGAAGCGAGGAAGCGCGATCGCCTTCCAGATCGTGTTCATGCTGATGATCACGATGTTCGCGGTCGCCCTCGACGTGGTGCCGCTGTTCGGTGCGTTCGTCGCGGGCATCGTCGTGGGCTCGGCCGAGGGAACCGACGGCGCCGAAGAGGCGCGAGCGACGATCCGAACGTTCTCGTTCGCGTTCTTCATCCCCGTGTACTTCGCCATCGTGGGCCTGCGGCTCGATCTGCTCTCGGGTTTCGAGCCACTGTTCTTCCTGCTGTTCCTGGCCGTCGCCTGCGTGGCGAAGTACGTGAGCGTGTGGGTCGGGGCTCGTTGGGCCGGTGAGAGCTCGGCGGGGGCACGGAACCTCGGCGTAGCGCTCAACGCGCGCGGCGGTCCCGGCATCGTGCTCGCCTCAGTGGCCTTCGACGCGGGCATCGTCGACCAGGGGTTCTACGCGGTGCTGGTCATGCTGGCGATCGTGACATCGCTCCTCGCAGGAAGCTGGCTCGGGCGGGTCGTTCGGTCGGAGAGCCCGCTGCGCTGAAGACTTAGGTCAGCACCCGCCTGAGGCGCTGTCGACGACCCGGCCGTCGGTGCGGGTGAAGTCCGCGGTCCAACCGGAGTTCCAGAGTGACAGCTCGACGACACCGAACCCGCCGAGCCGCACCTCGGAGTTTTCGAGCGGCTCGTCGAAGCCGTACGACCTCGGGTTACCTCCGGTGCCGGCGACGATCTGCACCATGCCGTCGGGCGTTGGTTCACCGTTGGCGCCCTGGGGGGCGAATCGCTCGTAGTTGTGCTCGTGCGCGTTCAACACGAGGTCAGCTCCCGCCTCGTCGAGCAGGGTCCAGATCGCGGCGAGCTCGTCGTGCGAGCCGTGCGTGTCGCCTGAGGAGAATCGCGGCTGATGCCAGAAGGCGACGATGCAACGGTCGGAGCGAGACGCCAGCTCGCCCGCGAGCCACTCGTATTGGGGCGAGCCTTCATCGCACCCTCCGTTCTCATCGCAGGAACCGTCGAGGGCGTACAGGCGCCAGGGGCCGACGCTGGACGTGTACCAGTACGTCGTCAGGTCGAAGTAGTCGAGGAACCCTTGAGCCTCGGGCGTGTGCCACTCGTGATTGCCGGCCACGGGGAAGGTGATGTCTTTGAACCTCCCCCAAGTTTCGTCATAGCTCTTCTCGTACTCCTCGAGGTCGCCGTCTTCGTATTGGTTGTCGCCGAGTGCGAGCACCGCGTCGGGTGCGAGGCGCTCGATCAGGTCGGCGGTGGCCGAGCACGAGCTCGGTGACCGGGTGCAGATGTCACCGGCAGCCGCGACAGTCATGGCGCCTGGCGGCACCGACGGTGCGAGAGACTCAGTCGGCCGCTGTGCTTCGCCACCGTCGAAGGCGAGGAAGGCCACAGCGGCGGCGATGGCGGCGGCGATCGTGATCACGACAACGCGGGTCCGCACGGCGTACTCCTCGAGGTACCTGGTGGGTTCGGGATCCGGTCTGCACGGCTGATGCTACGCGAGGCTTCACGCCGACCAGCCGGTCAAAGCGTCACCGGCAGGCTCCCGCCAACCCCATGACGCCTACTCTGCTGGCAGGTGACACAGTGCGTGCCCGGCCTCGATCCGCAACGTCCCCCCCAGGTTGCGTGCGCTCGCTGGGATCGCAAGGGTCAGGGAGGCGAATATCGCAAGCGAGAGCACGACCGAGACAACGCCGATCGATCGCCGTCTCGTTGACGGGCCTCCCGATGTCAGTCGCGCCACTCGTTCCGCCACACTGTGCGACCCGACCCCGAGAGCGACCCCTGGCCGGACGCGCGAGTGCTCCGCCACGTCGACGACGGCAGACGCCAGCAGGAGCGGGTCACCGAGAAGGTCGACTGCACGGGCGTCGGCCACCATCTCGAGTCCAAGGATCAACTGATCCGAAGCGAGCCTGATCGGCGGCACGAACCGAAACGCATGGCTCATCACGCGGCCGATGAGTTGCGGGAGCCCGTGGCGCCCCGAGATGTGTGCCCTCTCGTGAGCGAGTACAGCATCGAGAGCTCGCGGCGTGAGGATGTCGATCAGCCCGCGCGAGACGTAGACCCTTCGTCGACCGAGCGCACTGACCGCGAATGCGAACGCGTGAACGGAGCGGACGACTCGAAGGGAGCCGTCGGCTGCCACCCACTCCGTTGGTAGCGTCGCGATCACGGCGCGCTCGCGCCGAGCGGATCGTTGCGTCACGAGGGCCGCCCACGTGACCCTTCCCATGAGCGCGAGCAACATCAGCAGGGCCGCGATCCGCGGCCAGTGCGGAAGAGGGTGAAGGAGCACATCGGACGCCGTCCCAAGGCACCGCTCGACAACTGATCTCGCCGGGGACGTAGTCCTCGTGCTGGATCAGGAGCGCTGCCTCGACCCGGAGCAGCTCCACGGCATCCAGCCCGAACGGCGTGGCCCCGCCCTCGATGATCGAATCCCAGAGCCCCTCGGCGCCGTCGGGATCGAGCAGGAAGAACTCGTAGCCGAACTCCCCGGTGAACCCCGTCCTGGAGAGCAGACCACGAACGCCGGCCAGCCTCACGGGCTCGGGGATCAGGTGGAACCACGTGAGCCCGGCTACGTCCACGTCGGCGAGGCGAGCGACGAGCTCGTAGGACCCGGGCCCCTGGATCGCGATGTTCGGGATCCGCGTCGTGACGTTCTCGATCAGGACGTCGAGGCCGGCCGTGTGCCGTTCGAGGTGCTCGACGAAGGGCTCGCGCTCGTCGTTGCCGAAGAAGTAGGCCTCGTCGGGGGCCACGACGAAGGTGGTCCCCTCGTCCAGCATCAGCCCGCGCTCGTCGAGCACGACGCCGTAGCCAACGGTGCCCGGAGCGAGCCCGGCGGTGGACCGGGTCGTCAAGCGGTCGAGCGCGGCGAGCGCGTCCGCGCCGGCGAAACGGAACTTCACGAGGCCGAGGACCGCGCGGTGCTCGGTCGTGCCCAACGCATCGATCAACCGCTGCATCAGCTCCACGTCCATGCACCCGAGCGAGCCGAGGGACAGGTAGATGACCTTCCCGTCGCCGGGCACCTGCTCGTTCATATCGAACGGCTCCTCCGAGGTGCGGACGGTCGACTGGAGCCGGTGCCAACTCGCATCGAGCGGGACGGAGCGCTCGTACTCGACGACTGCCGGGAACAGGTACAGGTTCAGTCACGGCGAGTGCGTGTTGAACTCGTCCGGCGGACACGCGTCGACGCCGACGGAGACCCTGAACTCGTTGTGTTCGGCCAGCGGGTCCTCGTGAACCCGACGGTACTCCTCCCGGAACGCCTGCCACTCCCTCCGGTCGTCGGTCGGCAGCCCCGACAGGGGCGGCGGCAGGTACGGATCGCGCATCTCGAGCGGGTTGGCCGAGACGAAGCGTGCCCACGGGCAGCCGGCGAGCTCGACGGCGGGGAAGCCCGTGACGTTGTCGGTGCACACGACGTCGGGCCGAACGTCCCTCCAGATCTCCATCAGCCGACCGTGCGAGTACCTCACGCCGGCGACGAGCGTCTCCCAGATCGGCCTCGTGACGGTCGCCTGCTGCTCGATGGTGGGCTTACGGAACTCCGGCGCCGTGACGCGGATGAACTCGCTCCAGGGGTCCTCGGTTGGATCGGCGTTCTCCTCGGGCGGCGCCATCCGCATCCCGCGCTCCTCGAATCCCTTCGCCTCGAGGAGGCCCTCGAACGAGGAGTCCACGACGAAGACGACGCGATGGCCTCGGTCGCGGAGCACCTCCGCGATCGCCACGCAGCTGTTGGTCGGTCCCCACGCGCCGGGCTCGGGGAAGAAGACGATCGTCTTGGCATCTGCCATCCCTGTATGCATCCTGTTCGACGACGTCTGGCTGACCGTTCGGGCAAGTTAAGCACGAAGTCATCGCGAACGCGTTGGCGTTGGAGCACGCGGCCGCGGTTGCCCGCTTCACGACGTTATCTGTCGCTGGCCGTACCGGTGGTCGCTCAGGGCCGGTCCCGGGGACCTGATCCCGGAGGAACGGCCGCGATCTCGGGAACGGTTGGGCGGGAGAGGAGCCCGGCACCTTCGACGACCTTCCTGACCGTGTCCTCCCGACCTAGACACATCAGGTGGATCCCCGCGAGCCCCGCGATCCGTCGAAGCTGACTCATCAGATCGACCGTGAGCTGGATCCCCACCGACTCCTCAGCGCTCGCCTGACCGCCGGCTCCGACGGCCTCGTCGTCCCCGAGACGTAGTGGCCCGTCACCGACGATGGACATACGACGGAACACCCGTCGAGAGGTGTAGGGATTCGTGCGCCGTCTTCTGCGGCCCCCGCCGGATCGTGACCCGCCGCGATCGCCTTCGCACGCCTGTAGTATGAACAGCCGTATGCCGACCTTCGCCGTGCGCGCATCCGGGGTGACGATGGAACCCGAGGAGCTCGACCGTGCCCAGGTGGTGTCCGGCGACCCCCGTACAGCCGCCGCGATGCTCTGGGAGTCGGAGGACGGTCGCATCTTGCGTGGCGTCTGGGAGTGCACGCCGGGCGTCGCAACCGATGTCGAGCAGGACGAGCTGTTCGTGATCCTCCAGGGGCGGGCGACCGTCGAGGTCGAGGGCGGCTCCAGGCTGGAGTTGGAGCCGGGGGTCGTCGGAGTCCTGGAGCGGAGCGCCCGCACGCGCTGGTCCGTGCAAGAGACGATCCGCAAGGTCTTCCAGATCACGCTTCCGGACTGATGGTCTGCATGCCGGGCAGCGCGATCACCCGCGTGTGGGCCGACGCCGAGCGGAAGGTGTTCTGGCTGGATCGGCCGGACGCTCCGGGCGAAGAGCCGCGTCTTTCGAGCGCGACAGAGGCGGACCTTGCGATCGTCGGTGGCGGCTTCACGGGCCTGTGGGCCGCCATACTGGCCAAAGAGGACGACCCGGCTCGTGACGTCGTGTTGCTCGAGAAGGACACCGTCGCGTTCGGAGCGAGCGGGCGGAACGGGGGCTTCTGCGATGCGTCGCTGACGCATGGCCTCGCCAACGGTATCGAGCGCTTCCCCGACGAGATCGCGGAGATCGAGGAGCACGCGCGCGAGAGCTTCGAAGGACTGCGAAGGACCGTCCGCGAGCACCAGATCGAGTGCGATTGGAGGGAGAGCGGCATGCTGATCGTCGCCCGAGAGCCGCACGAGCTCGGGTGGGCGCGCGACGCGGTCGGACTGCTCAGGAAGTTCGGCCACGGGACCGAGGAGCTCGACGGCGAACAGACACGGGCCGAGGTGAACTCGCCCACGTACCTGGGCTCGTTCTGGAAGCGGTCTGGCAGCGCGATGGTCGATCCGGCCCGGCTCGCGTGGGGCTTGAAGCGGGTGGCG
>JBBEAY010000002.1:59219-196271 GCA_040882605.1 Actinomycetota bacterium | reverse complement strand
CAGGAGGAGTCGGGCTTCCTCATGCCCGAAGGACTGTCAGTGTTCGGACGCTACTGACCGGGACTCGTGTCGCGCGGGCTCCGTTGGTATCGTGGGAGGCGAACGTGGTGGGTGTAGCTCAGCTCGGTTAGAGCGCCTGGTTGTGGTCCAGGAGGCCGCGGGTTCAAATCCCGTCACTCACCCCACTCGCGATCGTCGCTCGAGCGGGCACGCCGGGGTCGTAGTCGGTATCGTCTGTGCGGGCCTCTAGCTCAATCCGGCAGAGCAACGGACTCTTAATCCGCAGGTTCGGGGTTCGAATCCCCGGGGGCCCACCTTCAAATGTCGTGTTTCGGGTGATGCTGGACAGGGCCCACCTTCCTACCATCCGCGATCTCGTGGAAACGTGCGGCCGCCCCGTCGTGGCCACGTCCCCCTAGGGGTGTCCACGATGCTCCGACACATGTGTCCACTATCTGGTGAACTCAGACACCCCGGGGGCCACCACGCTCATGACAGCAACCTCGACCGGAAGGAGGCGACATGACCGAGCACGACGCTCGAGCCGATGCGTTCGTGGAACGTGTCTTCTCCACGATCCTGCAGACCTGGGACCTCGTCAGCATGTCGATGGGCCTGAAGCTCGGCTACTACACGGCCCTGCTCGACGCCCCTGCGACGTCGGTGCAGCTCGCCGAACGCACCGCCACCTTGGAGCGGTACGCGCGCGAGTGGCTCGAGCAGCAAGCGGGCACCGGCATGCTCGAATGTGAGGACGCGAGCGCCCCGCCCACCGAGCGGCGCTTCTCGCTCCCTGCGGCGCACGCACAGGTGCTGCTCGACGGCGATTCGCAGCGTTACCTCGGGGCCGCGGTGCGCATGGTCACGGCCGCCACGCTCACGATGCCTGCCCTGCTCGAGACCTACAGTGGCGGACGCTCGCTCGGCTGGGAAGACTTCGGCGAGGACATGCGCGAAGGCCAGGGGGCCATGAACCGGCCCTTCTTCCTGTCGGGGCTCGCCAAGGATGCCCTCGGCTCCATCCCGGAGCTGCACGAGCGGTTGTCGGCGGACGCTCGCATCGCCGACATCGGCTGCGGGCTCGGGTGGTCAGCGATCGGTCTCGCGCTGGCCTACCCCTCGGCGGTCGTCGACGGGTTCGACCTCGACGAGCCGTCGATCGAGGCGGCGATCGGGTTCGCGAAGGAACACGGCCTCGACGAGCGCGTGCGCTTCTTCGCCCGCGACGCCGGCGAGGGCGATATCGACGGCGAGTACGACCTCGCACTCGCCGTGGAATGCGTGCACGACATGTCGCACCCGGTGCCCGTGCTCGCCACGATGCGACGCATAGTCAAGCCCGACGGATACGTGATCGTGGCCGACGAGCGGGTCGCCGAGACCTTCGATCCCCCGGTCGACGACCTCGAGCGGTTCTTCTACGGCTGGAGCATCACGACTTGCCTTCCCGACGGCATGTCGACCGATGGGTCGGTCGGAACCGGTACGGTCATGCGCCCCGACACCCTGCGCGGCTACGCGCGCGAAGCGGGGTTCGCCGACGTCGACATCCTTCCGATCGACAACGACTTCTTCCGGTTCTACCGCTTGGTGGGGTGAAGGCTCGGCTCACGGCGTGCGGGGTCAGCTCACGCGGGCATGACGAGCCCGGTGCCGCCGTCGAGCTTCACCGTTGTGCCGAGCGGTTCCGAGATCGCTCTCAACTGTTCGAGGATCTCCTCGGCAACCTCGGGTGCGGGTGTGCGCGGCACGCCGCGGCGAGTGACCGGCTCGTGCCGGCCGAGGTCGACGGGGTGCAGCCTCAGCTCCTCGAGACCGTCGGGTCCCAGGCGCACTCGGGCAAGCACCGCCTGGAAGGTGCCGTCGTTGCCGAAAGAGTCCTCGTTCAGCACTCCGGTCAGATCGGCGTCGGTCACGGCGGAGACGTCGTCGAAGCGTTCGCGGAGCATCGAGCGGCTCTCGTCGTAGAAGTACCGCTGGATCGGTTCCTCGATCTCGCTCCACACGAAGTTCCCGAGCCCGAAGAAGATCGGCCGCCCCCTGTACAGCTCGACCGGAGCGAGCTTGTGGGGGCCGCTGATCGCCACCACGTCAGCGCCGTGATCCACAGCCTCGTGCGCCCATCTCCTCAAGAACTCATGCGGTTCCTCCGGCCGGCTGTCTCCCTGGTGCGAGTGCGCTGCTGCGATGACCACGTCGGCATGCTGGGAAGCCTGCCGGATCGCCCGCAGGTTGCCCGACAGCGCCTCGTCGTCGATCTCGTGACGCACGCCCATCGCGTCGCCAAGCTCGAACCGCCGCCCGAACAGCTCGAGCGTCGGAGGCGGATCGCCTTCAGCGTCGATGTGCTGCGCGAGCCAGGCGACGTCGCTTTCGGGGTCTGCCTGGCGGATCGCCAGGAGGGCACGCATCACCTTCGGCGTGACCACGATCGTTGTTCTCACGGCCAGCGCATGCACACCCGCGCGGGCCGGCACCTCCCCGAACGCGTCGAGCGCCGGCGCGATGCCGCTGGCCGCGCTGGTGGTCATCGACACGAGTCCGAACCGTCCGGCGTCGGTCTCGAGATATCTCGGCGCACGGGCGGCGGCGAGCGTCGCGCCCGCCCCGGCGTGCACGAGCGCGGCCTCGTCGAGCCAGAGGCTCGTCTCGAGCAGGCCGCCCACGCCCCAGTCGGTCGAGTGGTTGTTGGCCCGCCCGAACACGTCGAAACCGAGCGCGCGCAGGTCGAGCGCTGTCTCGGGCTGCGCGCGGGTCGCCCAGTCGTCGGGAAGGGCAGACGGCGTCGCCGCGGTGTCGGTGAGGTCGACGATGCTCGTCTCGAGGTTCCCGAACGAGGCGTCAGCGCTTCTGAGCAGCGTGACGACATCAGCGAACGCGCGATCGCCGGACGCGAGTGAGAGCAGCGGGCGGGTGACGATGCAGTCGCCAACCGCGCTCACCGAGAACGAACCGTCGAGCGTGGTTCCCTCGGCGCCATCGACCCGTGTCACGGCCGCATCGTACTGGCGTCGACGCCGTGAAGTCCGGGAGGTTCCGCTGGCCGAGGAGGCTGTCTCAGTGACGGATCAGCACCGTCGTTCCCATCGGGATACCCCGCAGCCGATCCATCTGCGTATTGAACACCCGAGCGCACCCGTACGAGACACGGTTTCCAGGGTCGCTCGCGTCGGCGGTGCCATGGATCGCCATGCGTCCGCCACCCGGCCAGTCCGTGAGCACCTCCGAGAACCCTGAGAGGCCCAGCAGATACGAGCCATAAGCGCCCGACGGGTCGCGCGGATCGAGATGCGCCCAAACGAAGAAGCGTCCGGCGGTGGTCGGGCTGTCAGGAGCGCCGATGCCCACCGTGAACCGGTGGCTGAGCTCCCCATCACGGTAGTGGCGCAGCGTGCGTGTCGAGAGATCGATCACCACCCGGTGGCGGATGCGGTCGAACGTCACATCGTCGCCGCGCACCCACCCGTTCGAACCGTTCGGCTCGACGCCGAGCATCACCCGGTACCAGGCCATGCCGTGCTCGATGTGCACCGCTCGCACAGGGAACGCGACCGGCTGGTCCCACGGATTCGACGCAGCGACGGTCATGCGCACGGCAGCTCCGTCGCGGGGGTCGGCATACACGGTAAGACGGTCGCCAGTCGCTCGGAGCGCCCATTCCCACCGATCGAGCGACCTCGGCGCGGGCATCTCGGCACGGGAAGACTGCGGCCGGGCATCATCCGGCGTATCGCCGGAACCGATCTCGAGGAACGCGCGAGGCGCCGGCGACGATCTCGGGGGCGATGCGAGTTCACGCGCCGGCACGGCGTCGTCGGGAAGCTCACGACACGACGCGCCGAGGAGTGCGAGGACGATGAAGCACGCGGTCTGGGGGAGTCGGGGGGCCACGGAGGTTCATCGTTCCACAGCGGCACGCCGCGTGCGGACCGACTTTCCGGGAGTAGCCTTGCCCTGCGCGAGAGTGGCGGAATGGCAGACGCGCCGGGTTTAGGTCCCGGTGCCCGAAAGGGCGTGGGGGTTCGACTCCCCCCTCTCGCACTCGTTCTGACCTCCGATCTTTGCTGCGAGCGTCTCTCGGCGTTCCCGGTTGCCGAAGGAACGCGTGCTACAGCTACTTCGGTCAGCTGCATGGGGCGATCCCTTTCATAACGCACGATCGTGCGGGTCGGACGATCCAGATCGACCAAGAGGGACACCCCGTGGCGATGCAAGACTCCTTAGGCCGTGGAACGAGGGTCCCGAGGCTAGATCACGGGCTCGAGCACGCCCAGCCCGAGGCGGTAGAGGTCGCTCGCCTCACGTCCCCGCCCGTTGGCCCCGACGAGGTCGCCGAGCTCGCGGTAGGTGATCGCCAGTTCAACTGGCCGCTCGCCGCGCTCGAAATAGTCGATGGCCGAACGGAGCGACTTCTTGACCAAGTCCGGATCGGACTGTTCGTGCACGAGAGTGGTTCGCGCAACGCCCATCCAAGGTCGAGCGTGTCGCTTCCCTCCAGCAGCGTGATCGATCGCTGCAGCAGCCTCTCGGCTTCCTCCGCCCGTCCCTGTAGCCGCGCGACCCGAGCCATCTCATTGAGGGCGCGGGTGAGGTCCCTGTTGTCTCGGTTTCCTCAAAGATAGAGATGGCAGCAGCGAGCTCGCGCCGTGCCGCATCGAAGTCTCCCTCCCACGGCCCACAGGAAGCCTAAGGAGTCCCAGAAACAATTCCCCGGCAGTGCGGCCCGGAGGCCTTTTCTAGGTGTCTAAGGACCCTCCGCTTGATGACTACCCTAGGGGCTTCGCCGGTAGCAGCGTGGAGCCGCCATTCGCCGGGACGCCCTTGAGTTGATGCTCGCCCCTGTCTTGGAATGCGAGGTCGCTGCCGACGACGAGATCCTTCACCGTCTGGGAGACCAGCACCTCGGATGCCGCGGCCCTCGCGCCAACCCTCGCGCCGATCACGACCGCGATGCCTGCGACCTTTCCTGACATCGTCTCGACCTCGCCGGCGTGAACGCCGGCCCGCACCTCGATCCCGAGGGGCTGCACGCCCTCGACGATCGCTCCTGCGCAGTTCACGGCCCGCGTTGGCCCGTCGAACGTTGCGAGGAATCCGTCGCCCAGCGTCTCGACCTCCCGGCCGCTGAAGCGAGCAAGCTCGCGCCGCACGACGTGGTGGTGCTCCTCGAGTGTTTCGACCCAGCGGCTGTCCCCCAGCTCAATGGCCCGTTCGGTTGATCCGACGATGTCGGTGAACAGCAGAGTCGCGAGGACACGGTTGCTCTTGTAGTCCGGACGCGTGCCCGCCACTCTCCCCCCGATCTCGATCAGCAAGATGATCGTTGCTCCTTCCCACGAGTACCTGCCCATCGGGCGACGCGGGTTGCGCCGACCCAGCGCGTCCGACGATATGGAGCTCAGTTGGCTGCCCGGAGACGAGCGGCAGGCTCATTCGGGTCGGTCTGAGGAACGCTCGAAGGCCGCGAGCGATGTCCTCTCCGAGGTGCGCATGCACCACGTCGACGACGCCTTCCGTCGCGAGTCCGTGCGCCAGGGCGGGAACGGCCCACCGCTGCCGCATGGACTCACCAATGGGCCCAAGCGAATCACCTGGCAGGCCGACCCAAGCGCCTCGTGCCGCGGGGCTCCTGGACGGAAGGCGGTGAGCACCGTTTGCTGTACGCGCGCTCGGCGCCGGGGGCGTCGTCGGCTCGTGCGCCTGGACGTCGAAGAGCCAGCTGTTCGGACCGAAACCACGCCGACGCGTTGATAATGCCAATGAACACGGCTGAGACCATCATCTCGCCGGGTCTCACAACGCTCGATGCCCCTCAACCACCGACCGGACGATGACGACCCCGTATCAGACGGCGTGGAGCTGAGGTTCGGCGGGTGCTTCGTCTGGCGCGGTGATCCGTGTGACCTCGCCGGGGAGTGAGACGACGAAGCGGGCGCCGCCGGTCTTGCCGTCTTCCACATGAGCCGAGCCGCCGTGGAGCTCGGCGAATCGCTGCACCAGCGAGAGCCCGATGCCCATTCCGCGCCCGCTCGCGGTCTCCGCCTGGCGGAACGGCTCGAACAGCACGAGCTTCAGCTCGTCGGGCACACCGGGGCCATCGTCCTCGACGACGAGCCCGATGCCGTCGCGGCTGGCCGTGATCTCCACCACCACCGCGGTGCCTGCGGGCGTGTGCCTGGCTGCGTTGACCAACAGGTTCTCGATCACTCGCTCGACCTTGCCTGGGTCGACGTCGACCAACACGGCGTCGGCGCGCACCCGCACCGGATGGGCCTTCAGTTGCTCCGTGTCGGCCACCACACGGCGAGCGAGCGCTCCGACATCAGTGGGCTTGCGCCGGGGGTACACCTTGCCTCGATCGATGCGGTCGAGGTCGAGCAGGTCGTCTATAAGGCGGTTCATCTTCCTGCCGCTGTGCTCGATCACCTGATGCAGTGCTTCACGCTCGTCGGCGGTCAGATGAAGCTCGTCGTCACGTCGGATCGTCTGCATCGCGCCCAAGATGCCGGCGAGCGGCCCCTTGAGGTCGTGCGAGACGGCGTGCAGCAGTGTGTCCTTCACGTCGTTCAGCTCACGTAGATCGCTGGAGCGGCCGGCTTCCTGCTCGACCAGACCCCACTGCGCGTCGATGATCGAGCGCAGCGTGTCGAGCAGCATCACGGCGGCGAGGAAGACCGCGAACCGCACGATGCCGTTCCAGTAAGGCACAGGGTCGGTGGTGCTCGTCGCGGGCGACGACAACACGTCGCTGACGAGCCCGGCGACGGTCGATACGACGACGGCGACAGCGCCCCACCTTCGTCCGAGGTTCCAGGTCACCAGCCCGATCGGCATGAGGTAAAGCAGCGACAGCGAGAACTGCAGGCCGGTGAGGTAGTCGAGCACGCTCACGACGGCGATGAACGCAAGACCCAGCACCGCAACCAGCAGAGGGGACTTCCCGTCGAAGAAGCCCTTCGTGCTGCGCAGCGCCCGCCGGTCGATGACCAGCCCTGTCGTATCCGTCGGTTCCACCTGTCATGACTCGACAAAGGGTGTGGATACCTTGAGTCGGGTAGCGAGCCTGATGGTCACGCCGGTCTCGGGTGCGGGTCAGGCCTCGCCGAGCAGTTCCGCGAGCGCGCGGAAGGCTCGCCCGCGATGACTGATGCGATCCTTCTGCTCGTCGGTGAGCTCGGCCATCGTCTCGCTCCAGCCGGCGGGCACGAAGACCGGGTCGTAACCGAAGCCCCGCACACCACGGCGCTTCGAGACGAGGGAGCCCTCGCACACACCATCGGCGTGGGCCGTGCGCCCGTCGGGCCACGCGATCGCCGCGATGCAGCGATATCGGGCCGTTCGACCTCCCGAAGGCACGCCGCGCACGGCTCGCAGCAGCGCATCGAGGTTCCGCTCGTCGTTGGCCCCCTCGCCCGCATAGCGCGCCGAGCGAGGACCCGGCGCTCCCCCTAGGGCGTCGACCTCGATGCCGGAGTCGTCTGCGATCGCGGGCATGCCGAGGGCCGCGGCCACCTGGGTGGCCTTCAACACCGCATTCTCCAGGTATGTGTCGCCCGTCTCCTCGACGTCGGGGAACGCCGCCGGGTCGTGGTTCTCGACCGTCACCCACTCGACCGGCCAGTCACCACAGATGCGCGCGAGCTCCCGCAGCTTGTGCTCGTTGCGCGAGGCGATCGCGAGCCGCTCGGGGAAGGAGAAGGTAACGATGATCACCGGTTCCTCGGGCGCCTCAGCCTCAGCCGCCGAGCGCTTCGTGCTGCAGCACGGTGAGGCGCGCGATGCCGCTCGAAGCCAGGTCGAGCATGCTCTCGAGCTCGCCCCGCGAGAAGGGTGTTCCCTCGGCGGTTCCCTGCACCTCGACGAGGTCACCGGAACCGGTCATGACCACGTTGAAGTCGACATCGGCCCCGGCGTCTTCCTCGTAGCAGATGTCGAGCCGAGGTTCGCCGTCGACGATGCCCACACTCACGGCCGCAACGCTGTCGGCGAGCAGGTCACCGGGCACCTTTCCCTTCTCGACCAGCTCGCGCAGTGCGAGTGCCAACGCGATGTAACCCCCGGTGATCGACGCCGTGCGGGTGCCGGCGTCGGCCTGCAACACATCGCAGTCGATCGTGATGGTGCGCTCGCCGAGACGCGAAAGGTCGGTGATGCTGCGCAGCGACCGTCCGATCAAGCGCTGGATCTCCTGTGTGCGCCCGCCCGGACGCCCGCGGTTCACCTCACGGCTCGAACGGTCGGTGGTCGAGGCCGGCAGCATCGAATACTCGCCCGTGACCCATCCCCCGCCGGTGCCCTTGAGCCAGCGCGGCGCGTCGTCGGAGACGCTCGCCGCGACGAGCACGCGCGTCTTGCCCATGGAGATCAGCACCGAGCCCGCCGCCCACTCCTGGAAGCCGAGCTCCCAGCTCACCGGGCGCAGCTCGTCGGCCGCCCTGCCGTCGGGGCGGATCATCGTCCGACCTTCATGGTCCAACCTTCAGGGTCGAGCCGTCCTCGGCGAGTTCGACGGGACCGTCGAACTCCGCTGCCGCCTCAACGAGGGACACGGCCGGGTCGAGGGTCGGCAAGATGTGCGTGAGCACCAGCCGCTTGGCGCCGGCGGCGGTGGCGTGCTGGGCAGCCTGCGTGGCGCTCATGTGGAAGAACGCCTGGCTCGACGCGTCCTGGTAGGTCGCCTCGGCGACAAGCAAGTCGGCGTCGCGCGCCATCTCGATCACTTCCTGGCAAGGCCCCGAGTCACCCGTGTAGGCCAGCACCGAGCCGCCGGCCTCGATGCGGTAGCCGACCGAGGCTACCCCGATGTGGGTCATCTCGAACGTCGTGATGTGCAACGGCCCGATGTCGAAGACGTCGCCGCCCGCGACCGTGCGGAAGTCGTACGCCTCGGCCATCACGTTGCGTCCGTTCTCGCTCGTCAGCATGCTCATTCCCTCGACGAAGCCCTCGGGTGAGTAGAAAGGAAGGTTCGGCGCGCCCATGCCACCGTAGTGCCGGGCGTAGAACGCCGGCAGCACGTCGATGAAGTGGTCTGTGTGACCGTGGGTGATCAGGATCGCCGCGATGTCGTCGATGCCCACGAACTCCTGCAGGCGCGCGAACGTGCCGGTCCCGGCGTCGAGCCAGATGTGCGTGCCGTCGTGACTGAGCAGATGACCGCAGGTAGCTCCTCCCGGGCCCGGCCATGTGCCGGCCGAGCCGAGCACCGTCAGCTCCACGAGCCACCCCCGACCGGCTGCGCCTGTGCGGCTCCTACGTCGGTCAGCTCCGGTCCCAAGAAGACGCCTGCGACCCGCTCGAATGCCGCGGGATCACCCGTCGCGAGGAACTCGTGACCGACGGAGCCGGCATCGTCTTGTCTCAGCAGTTGCTCGGCCACCAGGGTCGCGTACACATCCTTGGCGGTCTCCTCAGCCGAGGAAACGAGCGCCACGTCGGGCCCGAGCTCGAGCTGCAACAGTCCCGAGAGCAGCGGGTAATGCGTGCAGCCCATGATGAGGGTGTCGATGCCGTCGGCCATCAGCGGAGAAAGATACCCGCGCGCTGCATGTCGTAGCTCGTCGCTCGTCGTGTCGCCGCGCTCGACGTGCTCGACGAAGACCGGGCATGCCCTCGCACTCAGCGTGACCGACGCCCCCGTCGCGGCGACCGCCCGGTCGTACGCGCCGCTCGCCACCGTGGCCTCGGTGCCGATCAAGCCGACCCTTCGGTTGCGCGTCACGTGTACCGCTGTGCGGGCGCCCGGGTCGATCACTCCAACGACCGGGATGCCGGCTTGCAGAGCTATGTGACCGATCGCGCTCACCTCGATCGAGTTGCACGCGACCACGAGCATCTTGACGTCGCGGTGCACCAGGAAGTCGGCGATCTCGAGCGCGTACCGCCGGATCTCGTCGACCGGCTTAGGCCCGTACGGGAACCTCGCGGTATCGCCCACATACACGATGGGTTCTTGCGGAAGCTGGTCCATGATCGCCCTCACGACGGTAAGCCCGCCGACGCCTGAATCGAAGACCCCGATCGCCCGCTGGTCGCTCACGCGGTCACCCGAAGCGTCGCCACGCCACGCCCAGCAGCACTCACCACCACAGCGATTCCGCGACACCCTTCTCGGCGGTGGCGAGATCGTCCGCCCAGGCCTCGGTCGAGAGGTACTTCCAACCGCCGTCGGGCAGCAGGCACACGATGTCGCCCTCGGCGATCTCGTTCGCGATGCGCTGTGCGACGTAGACCACCGCGCCGCTCGAGATGCCCGCGAAGATGCCTTCGGACGACGTGAGCTCTCGGTTCGTGCGAAGCGACGACGACGAGTCGACCAGGAACTTGCGGTCGATCTCGCTCGGATCGAAGATCGGCGGCACGAAGCCCGCGTCGAGCGAGCGCAGGCCGTACACGAGGTCGCCGAGCTCGGGCTCGGCAGCCACGACCTTCACGTCTGGGTTGTGCGCATGCAGGCCGCGGCCGGCCCCCGTGAGGGTTCCGCCGGTGCCCATGCCGGCCACGAAATGCGTGACCTCGGGCAGGTCGCGGATGATCTCCTGCGCCGTGCCCTCCTGGTGCGCGAGCGGGTTCGCAGGGTTCCCGTACTGGAAGGGCATGTAGTACTTCTCGTCTTGCGCGAGGGCACGCGCGACCTCGATCGAGCCGTTGGTGCCCTTGTCACCGTCACTGAACACGATCTCGGCACCGAACAGGCGAAGCAGACCGATGCGCTCCTCGCTCGCGTTGTCGGGGATCACGACAGTGAGGCGGTAACCCTTGCGGGCGGCCACCATGGCCAGCGCGATGCCGGTGTTGCCCGACGTCGGCTCGAGGATCGTCTTGTCGGAGGTGAGCTCGCCCGACGCCTCAGCCATCTCGACCATCTTCAGCGCGATGCGATCCTTCGTGGAGCCGGTGGGGTTCGTGCCCTCGAGCTTGGCCCACAGCCGAACGCCGGGCTTGGGTGACATGCGAGGCATGCCGACTAGCGGTGTGTTGCCGATGGCCTGCAGGATGTCGTCGAAGCGCACACCCGGGATTATCGCAGCCGGCTCCTCCGCCCGGCGCGGAACACAACCGACTGCGGCTCACGCTCAGATCGTCCACGGGGGACCGTCGATGGGTCAGGAAATCCTTGCCGGAGTCGTCGTTTCGTACCCGGGAAGGCGACGGAACGCGCGTTCGTCGAGCTCGGTGACGGCCTCGTGCACCTGCTCCATCTCGGGTTGAGCCAGCCGCCGATACGACACCAGCTCGAGTTCCTCCTGTTCGTCCTCGTTCTTCCCGCGCCAGCCGACGCGGACGTTTCCGACGCCCGACGCGTAGTACTTGAGCTGCGACGCTCCGGGCTTGGTTCGCTCGAACTCCTCGATGACGAGCACTCCCCCGTAGCAGTCGACCGGTACGCAGGTCTCGACGCCGAGGTCGAACGTGCTCCCACGATCCACCCAGTTGAGCGGCGGAGGCGCGTAGCCCTGCTCGTAGCTCGGTGTCCCCAGCGTCGGCTCGGCCATCATCTGGATGCCCGCCCTAGCGCCATGCTCGCCGGCGATCCAACCGGGCGACTTGAGGAGCTTCCCGTCGTCGTACTCCTCGGGATACTCGCCCAGATGCCAGACGTTGCCCGTCGCATCCTGAGCCCAGAACGCGAGCTCGCTCTCCTCGAGCTCGCCGTCCGTGTAGTCCCGTTCCCAGGCGACTACCACTCGTACCCCGGCCACGTTCTTGGTCATGTCCGTGACCGTCGCGATCACCCTGCGCTCGATGATTTCGCCATCATCGAGCACCTGCCCTTCGTAGACGAACTCCGTCCCCGGGGTGAGCGGGAACCATCGGTTGTCGACGGGGTTCGAGGGATCGAAGTCGGCGGGATCGAAATCGCTGGGCAAGACCTGCGCGGCAGATACGGCTGGGGCCGTCGAAACCGACCGCTTCTCCGCACACGCGGCGAGCAGGAGCGCGCTGAGCCCAGCGACCAAGACCGAACGCATCACCACGGACGGATCCCGCTCCCGCGCGCAGCCTCATCCGCGGGATCCGTCCGTGCGCGACGCGCTTTCCTACTCATAGTGCTGCGCTGTTCAGGCGGGCACCGGGGCCGCGGGCATCAGTGTCCCAGTGTCCCCACGCGGCTTCGCAAACCGCAGATACAGTGAGGGAACCACGAACAAGTTGAGCAACGTCGCCGTGATCAGTCCGCCGAGGATCACCCACGCCATCGGGTACTCGATCTCCTGACCCGGGATCTCGCCCGCGATCAGCAGGGGCACCAGCGCGAGCCCGGTCGTGAGCACCGTCATCATGATGGGCACGAAGCGCTCACGGGCTCCTTGCATCACGAGGTCCGGACCGAAGGCCACGCCCTCGAACCGTTCCAGATGCTGGTAATGGCTGATGAGCATGATGCCATTTCGAGCGACGATACCGAGGACCGTGAAGAATCCCACCAGCGAACCGAGCGAGACGACCCCGCCGGTCATGTAGGCCGCGATCACGCCGCCGATCAACGCGATCGGCAGGGTCAAGAAGGATAGCGTCGCGAGGCGCCAGCTTCCGAACGACGCCTGCAGCAGCATGAGGATGCCGATGGCCGCCGCGATCGCCCCTAGGTTCAGCCGACTCGACGCTTCCTTGCGCTCGGTGTACTCACCGAGGAACTCGGCGCGATACTCGGCGGGCCAGTCGTATCCGTCCAGGCGGCTCTCGATGTCGGAAACGATCGACCCGAGGTCACGGGTGCCGTCGATGTTGCCGCCGACGTCGAGACTGCGGAACAGGCTGTCGTGATAGATCACGTTTGGCACCGGCTCGACCGTCACGTCAGCCACCTGCTCGAGGCGAACGTACTTGCCGCTGGGCGTGTCGAAGAGCAGATTGCCGATGTCCATGAAGGTGTCTCGCGTCTCGGGAGTGCTCCAGACCTGGATATCGTAGGCCTTGCCGTCGCGGAATATGTCCCCCGCCTCCTCACCCGCGAGCAGGCGGGAGGCGGTCCGACGCACGTCGCCGGGCTTGAGACCGTAGCGTTGGGCAGCGGCCAGATCGACCTCGACGCTGATCTGCGGGATATCCTTAAGCGACTCGACATGGTTCTCGATCACTCCCGGAACGCCACCGACGATCTCGTTGATCTCATCAGCCGTCTCCTGCAGCTGAACGAGATCCTGCCCGTAGATGCGGATCGTGATCGCCTCACTGGAACCGGTTAGGACCTCCCTGATGCGTTCCTTCAGGTAGGTGAGCACGTCTCGGTACAGGCCGGGGTAGCCGTCGACGACCTCTTGGATCTTCGCCAGCGTCTGATCGTAGTCGACGGAGGGATCGACGCTGACCCAGTTCTCGCCGAAGTCGATGCCGACGACCTCGTCCATGAGCAGGGCCTGCCCGATGTGCGACCCGGCGTTTCGCACCCCCGGAATCTCGAGCAGCTCACCATTGGCCCGGGCGGAGATCCGGAACATCTCCGGCTGCCCGGTGCCGGGCACGGTCACCCAGTGCATCAGGAAGTCGCGCTCCTTGAACGATGGGAGGAGGGACTGACCGAGCAGCGGCAGCGCCGCGACGCCCATCACGGTCGTCAGACCAACGGCCACGTAGGCGCGGCGCGGCTTCAGCACGATGCGTGACAGGATCGCCTGGTAGGCCCGTTGCAGCGCGGGCACGATCGGAGACTCGCGGTGGCGCAGCGAGGAGGGCTTGCGGAAGAAGATCAGGCTCATCGCCGGCGTCACCGTCAGTGCCACCACCATCGAGGCAAGCAGGGCGAGCGCGTACGAGGTGGCGAGCGGTCGGAAGAACGAGCCCGACAGGCCTTCGAGCATGAAGATCGGCGCCACTGCGACGATCTCGATCAACGTCGCGTACACGATCGCGCTGCGAACCTCGAGCGAGGCCTCAAGGATGACCCTCGCCGTCGAAGGCCCGCTGCCGTCGGCGCGTCGCTGCCGCAACCTTCGGACCACGTTCTCGATGTCGATGATCGCGTCATCGACGATGTCACCGAGTGCGATCACCATGCCGGCAAGGATCATCGTGTTGATCGTGGCGCCGCGCCAATGCAGCACGAGCCCTGCAGCGACGAGCGACAAGGGGATGGCCACGACGCTGATCACCGCGGTGCGCCATTCGTAGAGGAAGGCGCACAGCATGAGGATCATCAGGATCGCCCCGAACCAGATCGCCTTCGAGAGGTTGCTGATCGATTCCTCGATGAAGGTAGCGGGACGGAAGATCGTCGCGTCGATCTCGATGCCTCGCAGGCCGGGCTTCAGCTCTTCGAGCACCGCCTCGACGCCGCGGGTCACGTCGAGGGTGTTGGCCCACGGCAGCTTCTCCACGATGAGCATGAGCCCCTGGCCGTCGTTGATGACGGCATCGCCCACGAGCGGCCAGGTGCTGCGCTCAAGGTTCGCGACGTCGCTGATCGTGAGGCGCTCTCCGGTGGTCGACTCGATCGGGATGTCGGCGAGATCCTCAGCGTCGACGATCGGCAGCACATGCCGGATCGAGTAGCGGTTGGTGGGGGTGTCGATCACTCCGCCGCGACCGATGTAGTTGCCGTCGGAGTACTGCAGCAACCCGGCATCGAGCGCGTCCGCCACCGCTGTGGAGACCGCGTCGACGGTGACGTCGTGCTTGCGCAGACGCAGGGGATCGATCTCGATCGTAGGCATCTCGATTCGCTCGCCCCAGATCGGGACATTGGCCACCCCGGGTACCCGCATGAGGCGAGTGCGGATCTTCCAGTAGGTGGTCATCGACAGGTCGATGAGGTCGAGGTTGGGGTCGGTCGTCGTGAGCCCGATCTTCATGACGCGGCTCGTGGCCGACAAGGGCTGGATCATGAAGGGGGGGCTCGCCCAGGTCGGAAGCTGTGGCGAGATCTGGGCGATGCGCTCGGCCACGTGCTGGCGCGCCGTGAGCAGATCGGCGCCGGGCTCGAAGATCATCTCGATCGACGAAAGCGATTCCACCGACTTCGAGCGGATCTCATCGAGCCCCGGCACGCCGTTGAGGGTCTGCTCGAGCGGGATGGTGACGAGGTTCTCGACCTGGTTCGCGGACAATCCGAGGGACGGGGTCTGGACCTCGACCTTCGGCGGCGCGAACTCGGGGAAGACGTCGACCGCGGTGCTCTGGAGTTGCTGCACGCCGAAGAACATCAGGGCGGCGGCGAGCGCGACCACGAGGTATCGGAACTTGAGGCTCGAACCTACGATCCATCGGAGCATCGTGTGTGGTTTCCTTTCGCGATCTCGCTCTTACGTTCCGAACTCGATCTCGGTGCCGTACAGCTCGGGGACGCCGACCGTCACGACCTGCGTGCCGGCGGATGGGCCCTCGCCGAGGATCGCCTCGGTCGAGGTCTCGCGCACGATGTGGATGGGCGCGCGGATGAAGACCTGTGGTTCCGGGTTCGTGTAGACCCAGAATTGGCCGTGTGAGTCGAGGTACACGGCGTCGTAGGGCACGATCAGCTTCGAGCCGGTCTCCTGCACCGGCACGGTCTCGATGCCGAGCCGCTCAACGGCTGATTCCGTCAGGGTAACCTTGAGGACCTTTTGGCCCTCGACCTCTTCGAGGGTGTAGGGCTGCTCCTCAATCACGTACTCGTCGTCGACCGTTCCCCCGCACGACGCCAGGATCAGCGTCGCGAGGGGAACGACAACGAGGGAGAGCCGTCTGCGCTTGCTCATCGGTGTCACCTATCCCCGCACTGTGTCGACGTCGGGCACTTGGGCGACGAGGTCCTCGGCCGAGACGTCGAGCTCGGCGACGAACCCGTACCGGAGGTACAGGGCAGGCACGACGACAACGTTCATGAGCGTCGCGGTCACGAGTCCGCCGAGGATCACGATCGACATCGGGGCAACGATCTCGAAACCAGCCGACCCGCCGCCGAGGGCGAACGGGATGAACACGGCCGCCGCCGCCAGGGCCGAGGTAACGATCGGGAGGAACCGGTCTCTGGTCGCACCGATCACGAGATCGGCGCCGAAGGCATCTCCGTCGGCCTGCAGCCGCTGGTAGTGCCTGATGAGCGCAACGAGACCGCGAGCGGCCACTGCCAGCACGGCGACGAATCCGGCGACCGAGCCGAGCGTGACGTCGCCACCGGTCAGCAGGACGGCGACCGCCCCACCGGTGAGCGACATCGGCAGCGCGAGGAACGCAAGCGTTGCCAGGCGCCAGCTCGCGAACGCCGCCTGCAGCAGCAGGAAGATGGCGATCGCAGCAGCGACTGCGACGGCGATCACGCGCGAGCGTGCGGCGGCGTCTTCCTGGAAGCCTCCCAGCACCTCGGCGTGATGCTCGAGCGGGAACTCCACCTGCTCGATGGCCTGCTCGACATCCACAGCGACGTCGCCCGCGGAACGGTCCGAGACCCCGCCCGTGACATCGACGTAGGACTCAACCGACTCGTGGCGGATCACCGCGCGGTTGGGAACCACCTGCACGTCGGCGACGTCACTCAGCCGCACGAGCTCGCCGCCAGGCGTGTCGATCAGCAGGTTCTCGACGTCGGCCACGTCCTCACGGATCTCCGGATCGCCCCAGACCGCCACGTCGAAGACCTTCTGCTCCTCGAACAGATTGCCGACGGTGAGGCCGGAGAGCAGGGTCGTGGCTGCACGGCGCACATCGCCGGGCGCAAGCCCGACGCGCTCTGCCGCTTGGATGTCGGGCTGCACCTCGATCGTCGGCTCGTCGGCAGGCAACTCGACCCTCGGGTCATCGAGCCCTTCGACGCCCTCGACGGCCGCGCGGATCTCTTCTGCCTTGCTCGCGAGGATCTCGGGGTTCGCCCCGTAGACACGCACGACGATCTCGTCGTCGCCCCGTCCGAGCACGTCGGTTATCCGCTGCTCGGAGTAGGTCAGCACGTCGGTCGAGATCTCAGGGAGTCCGGCGGCTACCGATTCGATCGCGCCGATCGTGTCGGTGTAGTCAGCCGAGCCGTTCACGCCGACCCACACCTCGGCGGAGTTGACGTTGACGATCTGATCCGACTGGATCGCCCGTCCAACGTGGGCTCCCACGTCGTCGACGCCGGGCAGCGCACGTAGCTCCTCGACCGCCTGCGCCGTGATCGCGTCCATCGCTGGCAGCGACGTGCCCGGCTGGGCATCGAGCCGCACCACCACGTCGCGCTCCTCGAGCACGGGCCGCATCGACCCGGTGAGGAACGGCGCGGCAACCAGGCCCGCCACGATGAACGCACCGAAGACCGCGAAGGCGATTCCGGTCTTGGGCACGAGCCGCGACGAGATGCGTTGGTAGGTCTCACCGACCCGGCGCGCGACCGGCGACTCGCGAAGTTCGCGCGTCGACCCACCCAACATCATCATGCCGAGGGCCGGGGTGATGGTAAGGGCCACGAGAAGCGACGCGGCGATCGCGAGCAGGTACGAGGTGGCGATCGCCGGAAGGAACGCCCCGGCTTCGCCTTCCATGAAGAACGCCGGCAACAGCGCCGCGCCCACGATGAGCGTCGCGAAGAGCATCGCGCTGCGCATCTCGAGCGTCGCCCCGATCACCAGCTGCCATGCGGGCACGCCGTCACCATGCGCGCGCTGACTCCGGATGCGTTGCGCCACGGTGTGCGAGTCGATCACGACGTCGTCGATCAACACGACGAGCGCCATGACCAGGCCGGCAAGGACCATGGTGTTCACGACCGTGCCGGTGAAGTAGAGCACCAGCCACGCGGCGCCCAACGACATGGCGATCGCCACCGCGCTCACCACAGCGGAACGCCAGTCGAGAGAGAACGCGCCGAGCACCAGCAGGAGCAAGATCGCCCCGATCAGTGCCGCCCGTCCGAGGTTGTCGAACGACGTGTCGATGAACTCTGCGGGACGGTAGATCGACGTGTCCATCCGCAGACCTGACATGCCGGGAGCGAGACCCTCGAGCGCCTCGTCGATGCCGTCTGCCACTTCGGGGGTATTGGCGTCTGGGAACTTCTCGATCACGAGCAGCAGGCAGTCCCCCTCGGTGCAAAGGGCGTCGCCGATCAGGGGTTGGTGGTCCTCGACGACGTCGGTGACGTCACCCAAGCTCAATGGGGAGCCTCCGGCTGGCACCTCGCCCGTCGGATCCTGGATCGGCACCTGCGCAAGCTCGTCACTGGTCGAGATCGCCGTCTCGAAGAAGATGTGCAGCCGCTGTGGCAGCGTGTCGATGAACCCGCCTGTGCCGGGCGAGGAAGCCTCGAGGAAGCTGAGCTTCGAGACCTCGAGCGCGTTGCCCGTAGTCTCGATGATCTGGCTCAATGAGACGCCGGCGTCGTTCAGTCGCTGGGGGTCGACCAGCACCTGGAGCTGCCGGTCACGGAATCCCCAAACGGAAACGTTGGCAACACCCTCCACCCCGAGCAGCCTTGGGTTGATCACCCACTTTGACAGGATGGACATCTCGATCGGGGTCAGCTCGTCGGATGTCAGTTTCACCATCGCAACACGGCTGGTCGACGACACGGGTTGAATCATCTGCGGCGGCTGGGCCACCTGGGGCAGTCCCGCGGCCGCGACGGCCTGCGTCAAGCGCTCGGCGACGACCTGGCGCGCGTCGAGCACCTCGGTGCCTGGCTCGAAGGTCATGACCACCGACGAGAGCCCGGGCAGCGACACCGACTCGATCTCTTCGAGAAACGCGATGCCGACGAGCAGATCCTGCTCGAGGGGCACGGTGATCAGCTCCTCTACCTCCTCGGCGGAAAGGCCGAGGGCCTCGGTCTGCACCTCCACCGTCGGCCGCTGGAACTCGGGCAAGATGTCCGTGCGGGCATCATCGAGTTGCAGCACTCCGTAGACGAGGAGTCCCACCGACAGGGCGATCACGAGCCGACGGAACTTGAGACTTGAGCCGACTATCCAGCGCATCATGACGAAGTGACCTCCAGGGTGTGCGTGAACGATGCCTCGCTCCGGACGACAGACATGAGCGCCGCGAAGCGGCAAGGCTGCCTGGAGCACGAGAAGGATGCAGCTGTCCGGTGATCGTCGAGAGACTGCGGAAAACGTATAAAGCGACCTACATCGCTGGACGCGACACGTAGGTCATCTGGCCTCGCTGATCGGACGGACGAGCGCATGCGCGAAAGCTATGCCACGGTGGGGTGAGAATGCAATCCCCCAAGCCTACATCGTTCGGCTTATTTTTCGGGAGTCCTTGCGGGGCTTCCGAAGCGCCCTAGTCCGGTCGACCTAAGGCTGCCACGGGGTTCCTGAACGTAAGCTGAACGATGTAGGAGAACGCGCCGCTTCTCTCCCCGCGTCAGTTGTAGCGAAGCTCGCGTAGCGAGGTGATGCGGCCGTCGACCACGGTCATCGAGAACGGGTCCTGCCTGATGCGCATCGCGCGAGCCGAGTCCGACCTCGAAAGCCGCTGCAGCTCGGCGAACGTGATCTCGTAGGTTCCCCCGTTCCACCGGAGCAGCGTGACAGTCGCGAAGAGATCGACCGGCAACGTGCGCCATGCGGCATCGTCGTTGCGGAAGTATCGCGACCTCGTGTCACCCGCCGCGATCGCGCCGTCTTCGATCGCCGCCTGCGTCGCGGCGTCACCGGTGAACCATCGTCCGACATCGGTCGTGACGCGCGCCGGCGACTGGTCGGCGCCAACAGCGACGAGCCGGCCCACGTGGGTGCCATCGCCGAGCGGTGAGCCCATGTACGACTGGAAGCGTGCCCGTTCGCCCTCGAGCTCAGCCCTCACGTCTCGGAGCTGGGCCTTGATCTCCTGCTTGCTGGCCGCGAGCACCGATCTGCCCTGGCGCGCTCGCTGCAGGTCACCCTCGAGCAGTGCGAGGCGCGACTCAAGCGTCTGGATCGTCGCGCTAGACGCGGTGGCGGCATCGATCAACACACGCTGATCGTCGAGGGCGGTGGTGAGCTGGGTGTCGAGCTCGCCGGCTCGCTGTCGCTGATCGATGGCATAGGCGACGAGCGCGATGATCAGCGTCAGGGCGAGCAAGCCCCCGACCACGGCAGCGATGAGGGCCGAACGCCGCGGCTGGGTCGCCTCGGGGATGATGATCAGGTCCGGCTCGAAGCGCGATGGCTTCGGTGGCCGGATCGGTTCAGGAGCACGCGGCACCACCGGCAGGTGGTCCTGCGGTCCTTTCGTCGGGGTCTGCACGGGGAAGCGCCTCCCTTCGCCTGGGGACGCTAGACCCGTGTTGACCTGCAGGTCAATAGGCCAAAGAGCCGTTCAGCAGCCGCCGGCGACGGCAGGCAGGATGCTCACCGTGTCGCCGTCTGAGACTTCCGTCTCGAGACTGCCGAGGTAGCGCACGTCCTCATCGTTCACGTAGACGTTGATGAACCGGTGCAGACCGCCATCGTCGGCGAGCACGTTCTTCGTGATGCCGGGGTAGGTGCCCTCGAGGTCGGAGAGTACGTCGCGGAGCGTGGCGCCGTCGGCACCCACCTTCGCCTCTCCCCCGGAATGCTTGCGCAGGATCGTCGGAAGCTTCACTGTCACGGCCATCGTCGTTGGTCTCTCCTGTGTGTCCTCGGGTTATGAACGGGCGGGCACGCCGCAGAACGCCTCGTAGTCGATCAACTCGGTGATCGTCGGTTCCTTGCCGCAGATGGGACAATCGGCATCCCAGCGGACCTTCACTTCCTGGAAGTCCATGTGCAGGGCGTCGTAGAGCAGCAGGCGCCCCTCGAGCGTGTTTCCCTCGCCGGTGATGAGCTTGATCGCCTCGGTCGCCTGGATGCCGCCGATCACGCCGGGAAGCACGCCGAACACGCCCCCTTCGGCGCAGCTCGGCACCGTTCCCGGAGGAGGCGGCGACGGGAACAGGCACCGGTAGCAGGGCGTCTCCTTGCCGGGCATGAACACAGTGGCCTGGCCCTCGAACTGGTAGATCGAGCCGTACACGAGCGGCTTGCCTGTGAACTGTGTCGCGTCGTTGACGAGGTAACGCACCGGGAAGTTGTCGGTGCCGTCGACGATGATGTCGTAGCCCTCGAAGACGTCGTACACGTTGGTCGAGAACAACAAGGTGTCGTGGCCCACGACCTCGATCGTGGGATTGATCGCGCGTAGGTGCTCGACCGCGCTCTCGACCTTAGGGCGTCCGATGTCGTCGCTCGTATGCAAGATCTGGCGCTGCAGGTTCGAGACGTCGACCTCGTCGAAGTCCACTATGCCGAGCTTGCCGATGCCGGCAGCCGCGAGGTACATGGCGATCGGCGAGCCGAGCCCGCCGGCGCCGATCACCAGAACGGAGCTGTCGAGCAGCTTCCGCTGACCGGTGCCTCCGATGTTGGGCAAGATGATGTGGCGCGCGTACCGCTGCACCTGGTCCTCGTTGAACATCGGCGTGGGGGTCATGCGCCAAGACCTCTCATGTGACGGTGAGCTCCTCTTCGGTGACCGCGCCGTCGGTGATGAAGAACGAGCGCATCACCGGCTCGTCACGATCGGCGAGCGAAACGACGATGTAGCGCGCCTCGGGGTAGAACGCGAGCTTCGTATCGGTCTCACTGGGGTACGCCTCGGAGTGCGTGTGCGAGTGATAGATCGCCCACAGATCCCAGCCCTGCTCGTCGATCTCGTCGAAGACCTGCAGCTGCTCCATGCCGTCGAGACGGTAGGTCACGGGGCTCGCGTCGGCGTTCTTCATCGGGAAGACCTTGACAGGCACGCCGCCGGCCGCCGCGATCACGCCGCAGCACTCATTCGGAAACTCGCGGAGCCCCTGCTCCACGATCTCCTTGGCGAAGACGCCGTCCAGCTCGCTCAACTTGTGCTCCCATGGGCGCGACCCGCGTGCGGGCGCGTTCGCCCGCCGCTGTTGCAGGTGCAAATGCTACCAGTGGGGTCGGTTATTCCGAGAGCCGACGGCTGATCGCCACGGCCCCTGGGGAACCCTCGATGACAGAACCGACCCTCGCGTTAGGGACGGCTCGTGCATCGAGTGCGATCTCGAGCGTCTGGGGGTCTCGCGTGGCGACCAGCAGGCCACCGCTCGTTTGGGCGTCGGCGAGCAAGAGCTGTTCCGGCTCGGTGAGCTCGCCCCATGAGACGTGGGGGTCGACGAACTCGTGGTTGCGCTGGGTGCCGCCCGGCACGACGCCGCTACGCGCGAGGTCGAGCGCGCCGTCGATCAGCGGCACCGCGTTCGCGTCGATCTCGGCCGCCACGCCGCTCGCGAACAGCATGCGGTGAAGGTGGCCGAGAAGGCCGAACCCCGTGACGTCGGTGGCGGCGTCTGCCCCCACGTCGTTGACGGCTTCGGCCGCAGCCTTGTTCGGCGTGGTCATCAGGTCGACAGCGGTCGTGAGCATCTCGTGGGTCGCCACCCCTCGCTTCACCGCCGTCGAGATCATTCCCAGACCGAGCGGCTTCGTGAGCACGAGCGTGTCGCCCGCCACCGCTGTCGAGTTGCGCAGCATGCGTCGCGGGTCGACGAAACCGAGCACCACCATGCCGTACTTCGGCTCCGGATCGGTGATCGAATGTCCGCCGAGCACGGGGAAGCCGACGCCCGCCGCAGCGTCGATGCCGCCCTGCAGCACTCTTCCCAGCATCTCGAGAGGAAGGTCGTCGACCGGCCAACTGACGATGTTCAAGCCCAGGAACGGCGTGCCGCCCATCGCGTACACGTCGCTCATCGCGTTGGTCGCGGCGATGCGCCCCCAGTCGTAGGGGTCGTCGACGATGGGTGTGAAGAAGTCGAGGGTCGCGACCAGCGCGCGGTCGTCGTCGATGCGATAGACAGCCGCATCGTCACCGGTGTCGGCAGCAACGAGCACGCCGGAGGGCACGTCCGGCAGCGTGAGTCCGCCGAGCACCTGAGCGAGCTGGGCGGGTCCGAGCTTGCACCCGCACCCGGCGCCGTGGCTGAACGAGGTCAATCGTCGCTCGGTCTGCATACAACGAGCATACGGAGGGGCGTGCACAGCGTTGACACCGCTACCGGTGTCACCAAGGGCTCAGGCGCTCGAAGGTCGGTTCGACACCGATAGTGGTGTCAACGTCGCATCATGGAGCCCGAGCGAAGCGGATCGTGTGCTTCGCGACGTCGGCTTCGTCGAGTCGCACCCGGACCTGCGCGCCGAGCTCGTGCACGTCGTCGCATGGGCCGATCACGGCCGGATCTCGGAGCGCGACCTCGCCCTTGTTGCGCTTCCAGAGGTCGATCACGAGGGCGTCGTACTCCCGGCCGACGAACGGCACCAGCACGGCCGCCTCGACTGCGTCGACCATCATGCGTTCGAGTCGGTTCCCGCGGTCGGCGCCCTTTGCCATCTCGCCGGGCAACGTGGGGAGCGCCTCACGTGCCCACGCCGGCACCTCTCTGCCTGCGGCCAGCGCCAGGCACACCTCGTTCGCGTAGCGATCCACGAGCCTGCGAAGCGGCGCGGTGCAATGCGCATAGGAGGCTGCGATCGCGGCGTGCATCGTGTCGGATGGTGGCTCGCCGTCGAAGGCCGCGTAGGAGGCCGCGCGGAACAGCACCGCGGCTTCCTGTAGGAAGACGGCCTCCGCGGTGGAACGGCTCGGCTCGATCGTGTGCAGCATCTCGGCATACGAAAGGTCGTCGGGCCAGTCGACACCCAAACCCACCGCGACGCGTCGAAGGCGCGACACATCGACGGGATCAGCCGGCGGCATCGTGCGCACGACTCCCACGTCGCCCCGCAGCATCAGGTCCGCTGCCGCGCGGCCGGTCAGCAGCGACAGCTGAGCGTTCCAGCCCTCGACGGGCAGCGTCTGCCGGAACTCCAGCGTGAAGCCGTCGCCGTCGGACACGACTTCCTGCGTCGGAACGCCGAGGCTCGCACCGCCGCGAGCGCGCTCGGCCTGTTCGAGCGTAGCGCCGATCTCGGGCAGGAGCCTGAGCATCTCGTCGGCCCGTTCCTCTTCGAGCATCGACTGGACCTCGGCGTACGACAGCTTGGCGCGGCTCGCGACGACCGCTCGCCGCACGTCGACATCGACGGTCGCACCGGCATCGTCGACATCGACGCTCCAGACGACCGCCGGCCGAGGACCCTCGGGGAGCAGCGACGCCGCTGCTTCCGACAATACCGGCGGATAGAGCGGCGCGCGACCGTCGGGGCTATACGCGGTCTCGACGCGACGGTGGGCCTCGGCGTCGACGAATCCGCCGGGTGCGACGAAGGCCGCGACGTCGGCGATCGCGTAGCGCAGCCGGAACCCGTCACCCGGCCGCCGCTCGAGATGGAACGCCTGGTCGAGGTCCATCGACTCCGGCGGATCGACCGTGACGAAGAGCACGTCGGTGAGGTCAGCCTCGGGCATGGCCGGCCTGCGTGATGAAGCTTCGGCCTCGGCGAGCACCTCGGGCGAGAACGTCTCCGGCACACCGACCTCGGCGCGGATCGACGCGAAGGTCGGCAGCAGCTCATCGGCACGAGCGGCGAGACGAACCGAACGCCTGGGCACCCACCGAGGATACGGACCGGCAGCCTCAAGGGCGTTCCGTCGAGCGAGACGAGACCCTGTACGGCATGATCGAGCGGCTACGACCGTTTCGTCGCCACGTAGACCAGGCCCCTGATCGCCTGGAACACCGCGACTCCCACCGCGGTGTTGGCCAGCGCCAGGAAGCCGGCCTCGATCGCGAACGTGAGGCCCGAGTCGATGCCGATGGCGATCAACAGGGCGGGCCACGCGACGGCAGCGAAGGGCACGACGATCCACCACCACCGTCCCAAGACGAACCCCACGAGCAAGAGGGTCGGGATCACCTCACCAGTATCGACCCGCGGGTAGTGAACCGTGATGCCCGATCGGACCAACGTCAGGCGAGCATCGTGGCCATCGTGGCCCATTGCTCTCGGTCGTCGTCGCGGAAGGCTTGGGTCTCGGCCATCGTGGTGGGTCCCAACACCCGGTTCCGAGAGGGAAGCGTGCGGCGGATCTGCTCGAGCTCGCGCCGGGTGAACCGGCATTCCTCGGTGTTCGGCTCCACGCCGTACAGTGCGGCGCCGTTCAGGCCGAGGATCTTCGCCTTCAGCTCCTTCGTGAGCTTCGGGTAGCCGTACCGCTCTTGGAACTCCGGCGAGATCTGGAACGACCGCATCGCCTGGATCATGGGCTGCGGCGACCCGTAGAACAGGCAGTCGGTGCCCCAGAGCACGTTGTCCTCGCCGACGTAGCGCAACAGCTTCCCGAGGAAATGCGCTGCCTGATCGGGGTAGCGCATGACGAACCACCACGACGTGCCCATCTCGGCGTAGACGTTCTCGTTCGGCCCGATGCCGGAGCGCTCCATCGACCAGATCAGCCGATTCGTGCCCATGTTCCGGGTGGCCTTCGTGTACGGCACCTCGGGCACGTCGGCCTCGAAGCCCGAGTGGTAGACCACGAAGTTCATGTCGCGATGCTTCTTCGCCGCGGGTCCCACGTCGTCGGGTGAGGCGAACTGCGAGCCGAGCGACAGGCCCTTGTGGATGCAGATCGTGTTCGTGCCGATCTCCTTGGCCTTGCGGATGAACCGCTCCCCCACCTGCCGCTCGTTCGGGTCGCGGTCGTCGAGCCACCACCCGTTGCCGTCACCTTCGAAGGCGTCGGGGAAGTGCGTGAACGTCTTCCAGGCGGCGACGGGGTAGGCGTTGGCCGTGTGCTCCATCGCGTCGAGCGCAGCGTCGAGCGTGCCGACGTTGGGCAGCGCCTGTCCGTGCAGCAGGATGCGCTCGTCCTGGCAGAGGCTCGCCGCGACCTTGCGCGTGAGGTCCATCACATCGTGGCCCTGCGGGCTCCGCTCGGGGAAGATCGGCAGCGCCGAGAGCACGAGCATGTTCGTGTCGGAGCGCAGGAACATCAGCTCGAGGAAGTGCTCGATCGAGTAGCAGGCGCGCGGGTCGCTCTCGCCGCAGTCCTGCTGCGGGAACGACGCCCAGAAGTCCTGCCCGTTCAGCACGGGGTTCAGGTGGTACTCGAGCAGGTGGCCCTGGATGTCGAAGACGAACTCCTCGCCCCCGAGCGCCTCGAACGCGCTCTCGGGCTCGACCGACGCGCTCGGCGGGATCTCGTACGTGCCGCCCGGGGTCGTACCGGTCGCGCTCGGCGACGTCGGCCCGGCGGCATGCTCCTCAGACGTGCAGGCGTTGAGCGCGAGGAACGCGGTCGCCGCCCCGCAGGCCGAGAGCAGGAACTCGCGCCGCGACATGCCGAGCCGGTCCGCGTTCTCGACCGACCATGCTCGAGCGCGCACGATCGTCTCGCGCAACACGGGGCGAAGTTCGGGCTCCGGGTCGTACTCGCCGTTAGAAGCCGGCCCGAACGCGATCGGCAGTCCCGGGTCCTGTTCCTCGTCGTTGCGGTGCGGCGGCACGCTGCGGCTCCCCTCGCTCGTTGCTCATGCGTTCCCTCGAAGGAGACCCTCGCACGCTCTCGATGGTTCCGCGACCCGCCCAGGTCGGTGCCAAACTGGGGCGATGCGCGTCGCGGTCGTCGGCCACGTGGAATGGGTGTGGTTCGGCTCGGTCGACCGCATCCCCGGACCCGGCGAGATCGCGCACGCCACCGACGACTGGGAAGAGCCGGCCGGAGGCGGCGCGGTCGCGGCGGTACAGCTCGCGAAGCTCGCCGGCGCATGCGATCTGTTCACCGCGCTCGGCGACGACGAGATCGGGCTCCGCGCGCGCGAAGAGCTCACCGCTCTCGGCCTCGACGTGCACGCCGAGTCTCGTGACGATCACACGCGCCGGGCGCTCACGCTCGTCGACCCGACGGGCGAACGCACGATCACCACGCTCGGGCACCGGCTGGAGGCGAGCGGGACCGATCCGCTTCCGTGGGAACGCCTCGAAGAGGCCGACGCGGTCTACGTCACGGCCGGCGACGCCGAGGCGTTCGCGTTCGCTCGCCGGGCCCGCGTGATGGTCGTCACCTCCCGGGTGCTCGAAGCCTTGCTCGAGACCGACGTGGTGCCCGACGCCCTCGTCGGCAGCGCCGGCGATCCGGCCGAGCACGTCGACGTCGAGATGCTGCCGTGGCGGCCGCCGGTTCTCGTTCTCACCGAGGGGAGGTCGGGCGGCCGCTACGAGACCTCGAGCGGAGGAACCGGGCGCTTCGAAGGGGTCGAAGTTCGAGGTCTGGCGAGTGATGCCTACGGCGCCGGCGATTCCTTCGCCGGCGGGCTCGCGTACGCGCTCGGCGCCGGCTGGGAGCTCGAATGGGCGCTGGCATCCGCCGCGCGCTGCGGCGCGGCGTGCGCCGGCGGCCGAGGACCGTACGCAGGCCAGCTTGCCGCGGCCGACCTCTGAGCGATACTCCGACTGTGGACATGGTCGGGGGCGTGCGCAGGCGCATCGGATCGGGCGATGCCGATCCGCAGGCGCCCGACGCTCGCCTCACACCGATCGGATCGCTCGTGCGGCGAGCTCCGGTCACCGCCGACGCCACCACCCCCGTGGCCGAGGCGGCGGCTCGCATGGCGAGCGAACGCGTCTCCTGCCTGCTCGTGCCGATGCGCGGCGCATGGGGCATCGTGACCGACCGCGACCTGCGGACCCGGGTCGTCGCCACCGGCGCAGTCCCCGCGACGCCGCTCGAGGCCATCGCGACGTTCCCGGTGCGCACGATCGCGGGCGACACGCTCGCGGGCGAGGCCCTGCTCGCGATGTTCGCGCAGGGCGTGCACCACTTCCCGGTCGCCGACCGCAACGGCGACATCGTCGGCGTAGTGACCGACACCGATCTGATGGGGCTCGGGCGGCACACCCCGTTCGCGATGAAGAGCCTGATCGAGCGCGCGTCGACGATCGACGAGGTCGCGGCGGCCGGACGCGACCTTCCCAACCTCGTCGTCACCATGGTGCGCGCTCGCGCCGACCCGATCGACGTGAGCAGGGTCGTGGCGCTCGTGGTCGACTCGATGACGCAGCGCCTGTTGGATCTCGCGATCGAGGAGCTGGGCGAGGCGCCGTGTGAGTGGGCGTGGCTCGCCCTCGGCAGCGCCGCCCGGCACGAGCAGGCGCTGCATACCGACCAGGACCACGCCCTGGTATACGACCACGCGCCAGGCGACGTCGACGCCTACTTCGCGACGATGGCCGAACGGGTGACGAGCGGACTGGAGGCGGCCGGCATCCCGCGGTGCACGGGTGACGCGATGGCGGTGCACCCGACGCTCCGCCGTCCCCTCGGGGAGTTCGTGGAGCAGATCGCAACGTGGATGGACCGAGCCGACCCGCAGGCGGCCGTGCTGTCGTCCGTCGGCTACGACTTCCGGCAAGTGGCGGGGCCGCTACACGCGGAACCGGCGCTCGACGCCGCCATGCTGAAAGCTCGTGCGCGGCCGGCGTTCGTGCGCCAGATGGCCCGTCGAGCCCTCGACCTGAACCCCCCGACCGGGTTCTGGCACAAGCTCGCGGTCGAGACCAAGGGCGAGCATGCAGGGCGTCTCGACATCAAGCACGGTGGCATCACGATCGTGAACAACCTCGCGCGCGTGTGGGCGGTGCGCGCGGGCGCGCCGCAGAAGGACACCATCGGGCGTTTGGCGGCCGCGAGCGAGGCGGGCCAACTCGACCCCGCGGTCGCGACCGAGCTCACCGAGGCGTTCCACTTCCTGTGGGACGTGCGGCTGCACCATCAAGCCGACCAGGTGCAAGCGGGCGAGCCGCCCGACGACTTCATCGACCCAGCGAGCTTCGGATCCTTCATGCGAAGCGGGCTGAAGACGGCCTTCCGCGTGATCGCCAGGGCGCAGCGCCTGCTCGGATCAGAGGAGAGCGTGAACCCGCGGCTTCCCTGAGAGGCGCGCGCGCCACGCCCTCAGTCGAAGTAGAGGTCGGTGCCCATGGCGTGGAAGCCACCGTCGACGTGGATCATCTCGCCGGTGATGCCCTTCGACAGGTCCGAGAGCAGGAACGCTACCGTGTTGCCGACGGGCGTCGGGTCGGTCACGTCCCAGCCGAGCGGCGCGCGCCGCGACCACGAGTCGGTGATCGCGTCGAACCCCGGGATGCCCTTGCCCGCCATGGTGCGCAGCGGCCCGGCGCTCACGGTGTTCACGCGCACGCCTTTGGGCCCGAGGTCGCGCGCGAGGTAGCGGGTGACCGATTCGAGGCCGGCCTTCGCGACGCCCATCCAGTCGTAGATCGGCCATGCGACCCTGGAGTCGAAGGTGAGCGAGGCGATCGACCCGCCGCGCTCCTGCATCAGCGGCAACATGCCGATCGAGAGCTCCTTCAGCGAGAACGCGCTCGTTCGCAGGGCAGTCGCAACGCTCTCCCATCCGGTGTTCGAGAAGTTGCCGCCGAGAGCGTCGCCCGGCGCGAACGCGATCGCGTGCAGGAACCCGTCGATGCTTCCCCACCGGCTCGCCAGCTCGTCGCGCACCGACGCGATGTGGTCGGGCTCGTTCACGTCGAGCTCCATCACGTCGGGCGGGTCGGGAAGCCGCTTGGCCACCTTCTCGGTGAGGCTCACGCCCCGGCCGAAGTTCGTGAGCACGACCTCGGCGCCCTGCTCCTGGGCGGACCGGGCCGCGGCGAACGCGATCGATTGCGGCGTGAGCACGCCGGTGATCAGGAAGCGCTTCCCCTCGAGCAGCACGCGAACCCCCTCAGGCCCCAGGCTCGGGCGCCGCGCCGATGAGCTCCCACGACACGTTCCCCTGATCGTCAGACTGGCTCACACGGATCGTGAACGTGGCGCCTGCCTCGTCGACGGCCTCACAGTCGAACGTGCCGCCGGCCTCGGGTTGCACGTCGTCGGGACACGAGACGGACCGGAAACTCTGGCCCGTGAACTCCTCGACCTGTTGCTGCAGTTGAGGCTCGAGCCCCTCGATGTCGAGCGGCGGATTGCAGACCGCGGCGACCGAGGTCAGCACCGCGAGGGCACACCCGAGTCGAACGACACGCCTGCGGGTGATCGACACCTGCGGATCCTCCTGCGTTCGACGGTTGGGCCGCCCGAGACTATCGACGCCGCGAAGCAATGGTCAAACGCCCTCGACGCCGATGCGGCCGAGGATCGCCCATTGCTCGTCGGTGACGAAGGGCAGCGTGTAGTAGCTCGCCCCGATCGAGCCCGTGTCGCGCACGGCGCGCACGAACGCCCGCGTCTCGGACCCGCTCGCGTCACGTGCGAGCCCGCCGATCACGTGGATCGGCACCTCGTCGGACCCGACCCCCGCCCGGATCTCCTCGACCGCCCTGGTCACGTACTCGATCGTTTCGGAAGGACCGTGCACCCGGAACGTGTAGTAGGTCATAGGCAGGATCGCGTCGTAGTTCAGCGCGAGATCTCCCCATGGGAACCCGGGCCAGTACACCTCGTCGTCAACCAGTCGCGCCGGCGACGGCACGATCGCGCCGAGCGGGTAGTCGTCGCCGGCGACTTCGCGCAGCCTTCTCGAGAGGATCGCGAGCCGTTCGTTCCGCCGCGTCACGACCCGCACTTGTGCCGACTCGATGTCGAGCGCGAACCCGTCGAACCGGTCGCCGCGCGGCGTCGTGAACGTGATCGCCGCCCGCGTGCGAGCCTTGTCGAGGACGAGGTCTGTGAGATGTGGCAGGTACCACGCGACCACCTGCACGCCGCGATCGTGCGCCGCGTCGATGAACATCGCCGTCTCTTCCTCGAAGACGAAAGGTCCGAGTCTGCCGGCGTTCGACGACTGCAGGTAGAGCGTCGAGGCGCCGTTCGCGACCATCGTCTCGACGGCCGCGACCGGATCGGCCCACGCCTCGCGATCGTAGATGTCGACCCACACGCCCAGCCCCTCGAACGGTCCGGTCACGGGGTTCGGCCGAACGAGCGGCTCGGCAGCCTCCGACGGAACATCGCGCACAGCGAGCACCGCGACCACGGCGATGAGCCCGACAAGGGCAACGACCACGACCGTGATCGTGCGGGGGGAAGGCCGACTCGTCATCACTCCCAGCGTAACGCCGACCCGTACCATGCTGGCCATGGATCTGGGGCTGCGCGATCGGGTCGCGATCGTCACGGGGGCATCCAAGGGGCTCGGGCTCGGCGCGGCGAAGGCTCTCGCAACCGAGGGCGCGAAGCTCGTGCTCTGCGCGCGCGATGCCGAGCGGCTCGAGGCCACGGCGGGCGAGCTCGCAACCGAGACCACCACAGTGGCTGCCGACGTGACCGACCCCGGCACACCGGCGAGGCTCGTTGCGACCGCGATCGAACGCTTCGGCGGGCTCCACGTGCTCGTCGCTAACGCCGGCGGACCGCCACAAGCCCGCGCGCTCGAGGTGGTCGACGAAGGCATGCGCGCGGCGGTCGAGGCGAACATGCTCACCTCGATCCGACTCGTGCAGGCCGTCGTACCGCACATGCGCGACGCCGGGTGGGGGCGCATCTGCCTCATCACGTCGTACGCGGTGAAGCAGCCGATCCCGACGCTCGCGTACTCCAACGCGGCGCGGGCGGGCTTGTGGGCGTGGGCCAAGACGGGCGCCCAGGATCTCGTCGAGGACGACATCACGCTGAACCTGGCGTGTCCGGGACTTCATGCCACGGACCGCGTCAAGGAGCTCGGCGCCGCGGGGCGCCAGGGTGACCCCGACGACTTCGGCAAGATCGTTGCGTTCCTCTGCTCGCAACCGGCAGGTTTCGTAAGCGGCGCCGCCCTGCAGATCGACGGCGCCGCAACGATCGGGCTGCTGTGAACGCTACGAGGGGCGCCTGGTCACCGGGATAGGCTGCGAACGATCCGAGGCAGCGCCCCGAAGCCGTTCGGTGCGGGCACGCGACCATTCCCTACCAGGAGGTTCCGCTATGGATGTCGACATCAGGTTCAGCCCTTCGTTCGCGCTCGCCGTGATCGCATTGCCCGCGGGCGGCGAGGTCAAGGCCGAGGCCGGCGCGATGACGAGCATGTCGGGCGGAGTGGAGATCGAGACCAAGGCGCAGAGCGGCGTGATGGCCGGACTGAAACGCTCGGTGCTCGGCGGCGAGAGCTTCTTCATCAATACGTTCCGAGCGCCGCAAGGCGGCGAGCTCACCGTCTCGCCCACGCTGCCGGGCGACATCGTGCACATGCCGGTCGACGCCTCGAAGGCGCTCATGGTGCAGTCGGGGTCATGGCTCGCCTCGGAGACGGGCGTCGAGGTCGACACGAAGTGGGGCGGCGGCAAGACGTTCTTCTCCGGCGAGGGCCTGTTCCTGCTTCGGTGCACCGGCACGGGCGACATGCTGGTGTCGAGCTACGGCGCGATCGAGAAGCGAACGCTCGGCGCAGGAGAGGTCATGAAGATCGACACCGGCCACATCGTCGCGTTCGAGGAAGGCGTGGGCTACGAGGTCAACAAGGTCGGCGGCTGGAAGTCCACCTTGCTCTCGGGCGAAGGTCTCGTCGCGACCTTCACAGGCCCAGGCGACCTGTGGATGCAGACGCGCAGTCCCGCCGACTTCCTCGGCTGGCTCATCCCGCAGCTCCCGGCGCAGCGCAGCTAGCTCCCGGCGCAGCGGCGTGCTAGTCCAAGATGGACTAGTTACTCGGCCGGCTTCGTCGCACGTAGGAGCAAGTAGTCGAGCACGCCGCGGCGCCACAGCAGGTCGACCTGACGCAGCATGAGGCGCATCGTGAGCTCGTAGGAACGCGGCAGCTCTCGTGAGCCGTGCGCGCGATCGAGCCGGTCGCGCACGAACCGCAGGGCTGGACCGATGGTGCGCTCCCCCACCGACTCTGCGCGCACTTCGACGAACCCGGCGTCGAGCGCGACCCCGACGATCTCGTCTGCGGTCGCGGCAGCGTGCGCGCCGAGGCCCCACGCGCGCAGCTGGGTGAACGCCGAGAGCATCTCGCCCGGCGTGCGCGGCATGCGCGTCGTGGGGATGTCCGACATCGTCAGCACACCACCCGGCCGCAACACCCTGAACGCCTCGGCGAAGAAGAGCGCCCGCGACGGGAAATGGAACGCCGCCTCGACGCTGATCAACCCGTCGAACGATCCGTTCCGAAGCGGAAGCCGCGTCGCATCGGCGTTCACGCCGTGGGCGCCTGCCTCGTCGAGACGCGGCTGGCCCGCCAGTAGCTGCGAGAGCGTGATGTTCACCGCGGTGAGGGTGCGCGTCCGAGCCACGTCTGCGATCGATGTGTCCTGTTCCGCGAGGCCGTTGCCGACGTCGAGCACGTCACCGCCGGCTGGAAGCTCTGCGGCGATCGTCTCCACGAGGCGCCGCACCGCCACGGGTGCTTCCAGGGAGTCGCTCCCGTCGCCTTCCCACAGCCCGAGGTTCAACCACCCGGGCGCAAGCGCGAGGAAGAAGTCGCTGCCGAGGCTGTCGTACACGGTGGCTGCCGGATTCCGCCCGTACCGCGCAGCCGACAGCGCATGAAGAACGTTCTGGCGGGTCCATGTCGGCGCCGGCATGATCGTTAGCTTTCGGCCGAGTTCGTGCCGCTGGAGGCGGCCGACCTCCAAGCGTCGCGGAGCTTCACGCGTGTGCCGGTCTTCAGCACTGCGCCCGAGTAGATCCGGGCAGACAACGGCACGAGCAGGGCCGTGCCGGCTACGAGCAGCGCGATCGACAGCGCGATCTGCGGCGGGGTCGCAGATCCCAGCGCGATGCGCACCGGCATCGCGAGCGCCGCGGAGAAGGGCAGCACCGACGCGACGACCGCCAGCGTGGAATCCGGGTCCCCGAGCGCCCCGATCGAGATGAAGAAGGAGGCGAAGATGATCAGGTTGATCGGCACCAACGCGTTCTGCAGCTCTTCCATGCGGGAGACGAGCGAGCCCGACACCGCGAACAGGCCCGCGTAGAACGCGAAGCCCATGACGAACCAAGCGAGCACGACGAACGCCACGCCGATGGCGGCGCCGGGGAGCTCGAGCGCGCCGGTCACGAGCGAGAGCACGATCGCGAACGTGGCGATGAACAAGAGCTGCACGATGCCGAGCAGTCCGATGCCGGCGATCTTTCCGGCGAGCAGCTGCCACGGGCGGATGGTCGAGAGCAGGATCTCGACGACCCTCGACGCCTTCTCCTCGATCACCCCGGTGGCGATCCACACCCCGTAGCCGAAGAGCTGTCCGTAGGCGAGCAGCACTGCCACGAACGCGATGCCGGCGTTCTGGTCTCGGTTCGGGTCCTGCGGCTCGAGCGTTCGGACCTCGACACCAGGCTGCTCCAGCAGCCCTTCGATCTGCGAGGGCGGCACACCTGCGTCGTCAAGAGCCCCGGTAAGCCTGGCGCGTTCGAAGGCCTCCAGCACGACCTGTGTGAGGTCGAGGGGCACCGACGTCTCACCAAGCAACACGCCGTCCTGCGAGAGGATCGCGTCGAGGCGCCCCGATCGCACGGCCGCCTCGGCCGCGTCTTCGTCATCCCAGAACCTGACCTCGATCGCCACTTCCCGTCGCTCGGCGACGTCGCTCAACGCCGCCGCCGTCACGTCGAGCGCGCCAGGACTCCGACCGGTGAGACCGAGGTCGAACGAGGGCGTGTCGTCGCCGCCGTAGGCCCCCAGCAGGATCAACGTCGACAGCACGGTGAGCGTGATCGCGGTCGAGATGAAGAAGCCCTTGTCGCGGAGGCGGACCGTGAAGTCCCGGGCGGCGACGAGTCGCCATGCGCGACGATCGGTGGCAGGCGTCTCGGCCCGGCTCATTCGCCGACCACTTCGCGGAAAAGCTCCGCGAGGGTCGCGTGGACCGGGCCGAACCGCTCGACGTCGCCGGAAGCCCGCGCGAGGTCGAGCACCCGCTGCTCGTCGACGCCGTCGGCAAGCTCGAGCACGGAACCCTCGCCGGTCGACTCCACGAGCTCGACGCCGGGTATCGACTCGTGCCAGCCGTCGACAGCGTTGCGAACCTTCACCAGGAAAAGTCGACGCTCCCGCCTCGCGCGAAGCTCGTCGATGGTGCCTTGGGCCACGATGCGTCCGCCATCGATGAGCACGACCGCGTCGCAGAGCCTCTCGACCAGCTCGAGCTGGTGGCTCGAGAAAACGACCGGCACACCGTGGTTCGTCGCCTGACGCCGAAGCACTCCCGAGAGCACGTCGACCCCGACCGGATCGAGGCCAGAGAAAGGCTCGTCGAGCACCAGCAGTTCCGGCTCGTGCACGAGGGCGGCCGAGAGCTGCACTCGCTGTTGGTTGCCGAGCGACAACGCCTCGACTCGATCACCGGCTCGTTCGGCGACACCGAGCACCTGGAGCGTCTCGCTCGCACGGCTACGCGCATCGGCGCGCGACATGCCGTGCAGACGCGCGAGGTAGACGAGCTGATCGAGCACGCGCATCTTGGGGTAGAGACCGCGTTCCTCGGGCATGTAGCCGAAGCGGCGGCGCATCTGCGCGTCGACCGGCTCGCCATGCCAGCGAACCTCGCCCGCATCGGGAGTGAGCACGCCGAGGGCGATGCGCATGGCGGTGGTCTTGCCGGCGCCGTTGGGACCGACGAATCCGACGATCGTTGCCTCGGGCACGGTAAACGAGACGTCGTCGAGTGCCACGAGGTCGCCGTAGGTTCGGCGCAGACCGGTCAGCTCGAGCATGCGGTCAGGGGGCGTTCGAAACGTCGACGACATGACCGGACCACTCGGCGTGGTCGAGAGCGTCGAGCATCGCGGCCGCGAAGTCGGCGCGCGTGATCGACTTCCCATTTCCCCGATCGCCGACGACGACCTCGTACGAGCCTCGCGGTTCGTCGTCGCAGAGCATCGGCGTCGCGACCATCGTCCAATCGAGGTCGGCGACCTGCAGGCACGCGAGCGCGTCGCGGTGCTCCTGGGAGACGGCGGCGTACGGACCCTCGAGGGGACGGTCGTCCAGCACCCTCGAGTTCGCAGAGATCACGAGCCGTCGCGCGCCGGCAGCGACCATCGACTGGGTCAACGTGCCGATCGCGTTGGAGTAGACGCTTGCCGGATCGGGTCCCTTCGGACCCATCGCCGAGACGACGGCCTCGGCGTCGCGGAGCGCCGAGGCCACGGCCGCCTCATTGCGAGCGTCGCCCGTGACCACTCGGTCGGCGCCAGCGAGCGCGTCGTCCGTCGGCGTGGAACGGACGAACGCGGTCACGGAGTGACCACGCTCGAGGGCCTGAGCCAGCAGGAGGCGACCGGTGCCGCCGGTCGCCCCGAAGATCGCTAGGTTCACGCCGCGGAGGTTACCGCTTCCTCAACGCGCAACGCCACCGCGAGGACCTGGTCGATGCTCTCAGCCACGTGAAAGGTCATCTGCTCGCGGATCTGCTCGGGCACGTCGTCGAGGTCGCCCTCGTTCCGCATCGGCAAGATCACCTCGGTGAGGCCCGCTCGGTGAGCGGCGAGCACCTTCTGCTTCACGCCGCCGATCGGCAGCACGCGGCCCTGCAGTGTGACCTCGCCGGTCATGCCGACCTCGGCGCGGACCGACGTGTCGGTGAGCAGCGAGACGAGCGCGGTCGTCATGGTGACGCCGGCGCTCGGGCCGTCTTTGGGCACGGCGCCCGCGGGCACGTGCACGTGGAAGCGCCCGCGCAGGCGATCGGGAGCGATGCCGAGCTCGTCGGCGTGCGAACGCACGTAGCTCAACGCGATCTGCGCCGATTCCTTCATGACGTCGCCGAGCTGACCGGTCAACGTCAGGCCGTCCGGAGCATCGCCGCCCGCTTCGCGGCTCGCCTCGATGAACAGCACGTCGCCGCCGACGCCGGTGACGGCGAGGCCGGTGGCCACGCCCGGCACCGCGGTGCGCTCGGCCGCCTCGAAGAAGAACTTCTGGCGTCCGAGGTGCTCGCGCACGTCGCCGGCGTCGATCACGACGGGCGGCTCGACGTCGCCGGCAGCGACCTTCGTGGCGACCTTGCGCAGGGCCTTGCCGAGCTCGCGCTCGAGGTTGCGCACGCCGGCTTCCCTCGTGTAGTCGCCGACGATCGTGCGCAGGGCGTCGTCGGTGAAGCTCACCTCGTCATCGCGCAGACCGTTGCGCTCGCGCTGGCGCGCGACCAGGTGGTGCTTAGCGATCGCGACCTTCTCCTCCTCGGTGTAGCCGTCGATGCGGATCACTTCCATGCGGTCATACAGCGGACCGGGGATCGTCTCGGCCACGTTCGCTGTCGTGATGAACAACACCTCCGACAGGTCGAGGTCGACGTCGAGATAGTGGTCGCGGAACGTGTGGTTCTGCGCCGGGTCGAGCACCTCGAGCAGCGCGCTCGACGGATCGCCACGCCAGTCGGCGCCGACCTTGTCGATCTCGTCGAGCATCATCACCGGGTTCTTCGAGCCGGCGTCCTTCAGCGCGCGCACGATGCGGCCCGGAAGAGCGCCCACGTAGGTGCGCCGGTGACCGCGGATCTCGGCCTCGTCGCGGACGCCGCCGAGCGAGACCCGCACGAACTTGCGCCCCAGGGCGCGCGCGACGGACTCACCGAGCGAGGTCTTGCCGACACCGGGAGGTCCGACCAACGTGAGGATCGCGCCCGAGCCACGCCCGGTGGCCTCGCCCAACCCGCGCTCGGCTCGCAGCTTCCGCACCGCCAGGTACTCGAGGATGCGGTCCTTCACGTCTTCGAGGCCCTCGTGGTCGGCGTCGAGCACCTCTCGCGCCTGGGGGATCTCGAGGTTGTCGTCGGTCCTGGTTGCCCACGGTAGATCGAGCAGCCAGTCGAGGTAGGTGCGGATCCAGCCGTACTCGGGCGACTGCTCGCTCGTGCGCTCGAGGCGCCCCAGCTCCTTCTCGGCCTGAGCCAGCACGTCGTCGGGCATGCCGGCCTCGGCGATCTTGGCGCGGTAGGTCTCGACGACGTCTTCCTCGCCGTCCTCGCCGAGCTCCTTGCGGATCGCGCTCATCTGCTCGCGCAGCAGGAACTCGCGCTGGCGCTTCTCCATGCCCTCGCTGACGTCGGTGCGGATCTTGTCCTTCAGCTCGATGTCGGCCAGCGTGTCCTTGGCCCACGCCGTGACCAGGTCGAGCCGCGCCTGCACGTCGACGGTCTCGAGCACCTCGATCTTCTGCTCGAAGCTCAGATCGGGCGAGTAGCCGCTCGTGTCGGCGATCTGGCCCGGATCGTCGATGCCACGCAGGAACTCGGCGACCTGTGGCACGCCGCGAGCCTCGACGATGTTCTCGACCACGGCCCGGTACTCGCGGGCAAGCTCGCGTGCTCGGGCGGTCGGCGTGCCTTCCTCGACAGGGTCGGCCTGCACCCAGACGGCTTCGCCGGTGCCGGGAACGCCGACTCCGACCACGGCGCGCGACAGCCCGCGGATGACGAGCGCCTCGACACCTGTGCGGGTCTGGCCGAGGTCCTCGATCTTCGCGACCGTGCCGACGCGCGCGTAGCGTCCGTCGACTTTGGGCACGAGCAGCAACAAGGCGTCGTCGGTCGAGGAGGCGGCCTCGGCGGCCGCGTGCGCCTCGTCGGTCTCGAGCGTGAGCGTGACGACCATGCCGGGCAGCACGACCCCGGTCGTCAATGGAAGCAGCGGTAGAACCAGTTGATCGATCTCTGACTGGTCGATCTCAGGGGTGGCGTTGGTGTCGGGCATGTCGTTCTCCCTCGAGGGCAGGAATGCGGCCGGAGCCGCCTTGCAGGTGCGACAACGAATAGACCCCAGGAAGCTATTCCCAGGTTGTAATCGTCATTACACGCCGCATGCCCGCGATACCCTCCACTATCCCTGAAGGGGAAGATGGGCAGCAGGGCTGTGTCATCCGTGCACGCGGAAACCGACTGCCCTCGCCGCTATCGCGAGCACCTGGTCGTGCGTCGCGAACGAGAGATCCTCGAACCGATCCCGCACAAGCAAGGCGCTCGCCAGGTGGATCGAGTCGAGTGATCCAAGCATGGTGGGAAATGGCTCGGCCGCTCGCTCCAGGACCGGAGGTGCGACGGGAACCAGGTTGAAGGTCTCGAGCGTCTCCATCAGAGCCGCCCTACGATCGGCGACCTCCTGGTCGGCGAGTCCGAGGTGGATACGGGCGCGATCGATGGTGCGGAGACATTCCAACGTGATGAGCTCGCTCGCCACGACTGCGGAGATCTTCGGCCAGATCTTCAGCCGTCCGCGTTCGCCGAGCACGACCCGCAGCAAGACCGATGAGTCGACATAGACGTTCAACGCCCCTGCCGTTCCTCCAGCAGCAGATCGAGCGAGCTCACGTTCCATCGCGCGGGAGCGTGGCGCCTGCCACTGACAGTGGAGAACGGGTGCTTCGGCGGCCGAACGACGAGTGAGCTCCCCGCGCGGCTCACCGGCACGATCCGGGCGATCGGACGATCGCGGTCGGTGACCTCGACCTCGGCGCCGTTCTCAACCGCGCGGAGGTGCCGGGACAACTGATCCTTCAACTCCGCGATCTTCACACGCTTCATGGCTACATGTAGCCACGATGAGGTAGCGATGTCAACTCAAGGTTCAGGAACGATGGGGAGGCCTGCCGCCTTCCATGCGGTCATGCCGCCGACGACCGTGACCGCGTCGCGACCGTTGGCCACGAGCAGGCTCGTGGCCACCGACGAACGGAAGCCGCTGCCGCAGACCACCGCAACGGGACGATCGCGCGGTACTTCGGCGAGTCGCGACGGGAGCTCCGCCGCCGTCAGGAACGTCGCCTCTTCGGCGTGGCCCTCACGCCACTCCCCCGGTTGGCGCACGTCGAGAAGCATGAGCTCGCCATTCGCGACGCGGTCGCGAGCCTCGTGCACCGAGAGCTGATCGAGCGTCACGATCCGGTGCCCAGACGTTCGCCAGTCGGCCATGCCCCCGCTGAGCCAACCGACGGGCGGCCGGTAGCCGATGCGCAGGAGCTGCCAGGTGGCTTCCCACAGATCGTCGGCGCGATCGAGTACGAGCACCACATCGGCGCCGTCGGGCAGGATCGTGCCTGCCCACGTCGAGAACGAGCCGCCGAGACCGACGTTGACCGCGCCGGGAACGTGGCCACCCGCGAACGACTCGGGCTGGCGCGTGTCGAGCACGAGGGCGCCCTTGGCCTGGACCTCCGCGACCTGCTCGACGTCGAGGGCGGGCGGCTCGGCCAGCATGCCGAGGAGCGGGGGGCCCGCCATGTTCTCGGGGCGCATGCGCTTCCAGTAAGGAGGCACAGCGGGAAGATCCTGCAGATCCATGCACTCGCGCACGAAGATGTCTTCGCTCGTGAGGCGCTTCAACATCGGGTTCGTGCGGCGTTCGTACCCGATCGTGGTCGACAGACGCGCGCCGATGTTGGCTCCGCAGAGAGACCCCGCCACATGGGTCGGAAACACCTCCACGTGGTCTGGCAGCTCCAGGATCTTCGTCTGCAGCATCTCGCACATGGCTGCGGCGCTGTCGCGCGTCTGCGCGGCGCCGCCGAGCAGGTCTGGGCGGGCGACGTCACCGACGAGCAGAGCGCCGCCCGACAGCAGCACGGCGGGGTCCTCGCCGACGGCCCGGTCGCGCACCAGCAGGCTCACGTGCTCGGGTGTGTGGCCGGGGGTGTGCATCACCTCGAAGGCCACATCGCCCATCTCGACGACCTCGCCGTCCTTCACCGGACGATGCCCGTACCCGAACTTCCCCTCGGCCGAAGCAAGGACAGCGAGTCCCGGCGCCCGCGCGGCGATCTCGGAGATGCCCGAGAGGTAGTCGTTGTGCCCGTGGGTATCGATCGCAAATGCGATGCGCGATCCGTGTTCGCGGGCCACCTCGAAGTAGAGGCGAACGTCGCGCTGCGGATCGAGCACGAGCGCCTTGCCGGTCGACTCGTCTCCGATCAGGTACGACGCGTGACCCAAGCTTTCTAGGTGGAACTGATGCAGGAACACAGGGGCGACGATACCCAGGTGGCGATGTTGCAACTCGCCGATATGGTGAAGGGGCATGGCCTCTCCGATCATCCGCACCGAGCAGCTCGCCAAACGCTTCGGCGAGGTCGAGGCGCTCAAGGGCATCGACCTCGAGGTGTACAAGGGCACGGTCTTCGGCCTGCTCGGACCGAACGGCGCCGGCAAGACCACGGGCGTCCGCATCCTCACGACGCTGCTGACCCCGACGGCCGGACGGGCAGAGGTCGACGGCCTCGACGTCGTGCGCGACGCCGAGGAGCTGCGCTTCCGCATCGGGCTCGCCGGCCAGAGCGCCGCTGTCGACGAGAACCTCACGGGTCTCGAGAACCTGGAGCTCGTCGGGCGGCTCTACCACCTGCCCAAGGCCGAAGCTCGGCGCCGGGGCGGCGAGGTGCTCGAGCGCTTCGGGCTCTCCGACGCCGCCGACCGTGCCGCCAAGACGTACTCGGGCGGCATGCGTCGCCGGCTCGATGTCGCGGCCAGCCTCGTGGGCCGCCCCGACGTCTTGTTCCTCGACGAGCCGACGACCGGCCTCGACCCTCGCAGCCGCATCGATGTGTGGGACTTCATCCGCGAGCTGCAGAGCGAGGGCACGACGCTGCTGCTCACCACGCAATACCTCGACGAAGTCGATCAGCTCGCCGATCGCATCGCCGTGATCGACGTCGGCACTGTGATCGCCGAGGGCACATCCGACGAGCTGAAGGATCAGATCGGCGGTCAAGTGCTCGAGCTGCACGTCGACGATCGAGCCGATCTGCCCCGCGTGTCCGCGGCTCTCACGGGGGTCGGTGCGGGCGCGCCCACCATCGACGAAGATGCCCGTCTGATGCGCATCCCTGTGGGCAGCGACGGCTTCGCTGCGCTGCGCGACAGCGTGCGCAGACTCGATGAGGGCAAGATCTGGGTGGCCGACATCGCCCTGCACCGCCCGACGCTCGACGACGTGTTCCTGTCCCTCACGGGCCGCGGCGCCGAGAGCGACGGCGACGCCGATGTCACGCCTGCTTCGCGCAGGCGCAGAAGGAAGAAGGACGCGTGAGCGCGACCCTGCAGCAGGCTCCGACCGACCGAAGGGCTCCCGCCGGCGTCAGCGCTCGTGTCGCGCTCGCCTTGAACGACGGCCTCCTGGTGGCAAGGCGCAATCTCGTGACGCTCACCCGCGTACCGACGGTGTTCATCTTCGAGCTGGTGCAGCCCGTCATGTTCGTGCTGCTCTTCCGCTACATCTACGAGAACCAGCTCGCCGATCTGCCGGTCGACTACGTGTTGTTCCTGATGCCGGGCATCTTCGTGCAGAACGCGATCTTCGGGGCGACCACGACCGCCATCGGGTTGGCGGAGGATCTCAAGAAGGGCATCATCGATCGGTTCCGCTCGCTCCCGATGGCCCGGTCGGCCGTGCTGGTCGGCCGCACCACCTCAGACCTCATGAAGAACTTCGTGTTGGTCACGGTCGTCATCGGCATCGGCTACCTGGTCGGCTTCCGCTTCGAGAACGGGCTCGTCCCTGCGCTGGGTGTGGTGGTGTTGGTGCTGACGGTCGGCTTCGCGTTCTCGTGGATCTCGGCGTGCATCGGCCTCGCGCTGAAGCAAGTCGAGGCCGTGCAGGCCGCATCTTTCACGTGGGTCTTCCCGGTCGTGTTCTTGAGCTCGGCGTTCGTGCCGGTGGCCGGCATGGCGTCGTTTTTACAGCCGGTCGCCGAGAACAACCCAGTCACGATTTGGTGCGACCTCGCCAGGTATCTCTCGCTCGGCGAGATCGGCATCCTGGACTCAGACACAGGGCTGCCGATCGACACGTTCGAGGGTCTGCTGCTGAAGTCGGTCCTGTGGATCGTGGGGCTGCTGATCGTCTTCGTGCCGCTCGCGGTTCGGCTTTACCGCAAGCTCGACTGACCCTCACGCGGAACATCTGCGCGCGGCCCGGCGTTCGAGACCCCTAGCAACGCGATCGAGAAGGGGTGCCCGTGGGGCTGTTCGGCTTCGAAGGTGAGAACGCGCGCGAAAAAGTGATCGTGCTGCTCACGATGTGCTTCGCGCTTGCGATGGTGATGATCGACAACACCGTGGTGAACGTGGCGTTGCCCACGCTCAACCAACAGCTCGGCGCGAGCATCTCCGACCTGCAGTGGATCGTTGACGGCTACGTGCTCGCCTTCGCCTCGCTACTGCTCACCGGTGGCATCCTCGGCGATCGCTATGGGCGCAAGCGTGTGTTCCTGACGGGCCTCGCGGTCTTCACTCTGTCGTCGCTCGCGTGCGGGCTCGCGTCGAGCAGCCTGGAGCTGATCGGCGCGCGGGCGGTACAGGGCATCGGCGCCGCCCTGCTGATGCCGGGCACACTGTCGATCCTCACGGTGACGTTCCCACCGCACGAGCGGGCTAAGGCGATCGGCCTGTGGGCAGGTGTGTCGGGCCTGGCGCTCGCGCTCGGCCCCACGCTCGGCGGTTACATGGTCGAGCATCTTGGCTGGGAATCGGTGTTCTTCCTCAACGTGCCGATCGGCATCGTGGCCTTCGTGGTCGCGACACGTACCGTGCGTGAGTCCCGCTCCGAGGAGGCGCGCAGCCTCGATGTCGTCGGCCTGGCGCTCGGCACCGCGACGCTGTTCGCCCTCACTTACTCCCTGATCGAGGCCAACCAGCGCGGCTGGAGCGACCCGATCATCATCGCCGGACTCGTGGGAGGTGGGCTGCTCGGTGTCGCCTTCCTCACATGGGAAGGCCGCAACCCGCACGCGATGATGCCGCTGTCGTTCTTCCGCATCCCGGAGTTCTCGGCTGGCAACCTCGTCGCGTTCTCGGTGTCGCTCGGCATGTTCGCGACATTCTTCTTCCTCAGCCTGTTCATGCAGAACCCGTTCCTGCGTGGATATTCGGCGTTCGAGACCGGTGTGCGGTTCCTGCCGATGACGTTGATGATCGTCGTGACCGCGCCGAACTCCGGCCGCTACGCTTCGAAGCATGGGTCGCGGGCGCCGATGACCTACGGACTGATCCTCGCGGGCGGGGGGCTCGTCGCGCTCTCGCTCATCACGGCCGACACGCCGTATTGGGTCATGGGGGTGCTGTTCGCGATCATGGGCCACGGCATGGGCTCGACGATGGCGCCCATGACGGCCACGGTCATGAACTCGGTCGGGCCGCAACGTGCCGGCCTCGGCTCGGCGATGACTAACACGAGCCGCGAGGTCGGCGGGGTGTTCGGCATCGCGCTGTTCGGCACGATCTTGTTCACGAGGCTCGAAGCGGTGCTCGCGCCGAGCCTGGACCGGCTCGGCCTCTCAGCGTCGCAGCAGGCGTCGATCTCGTCGGCCGCAGGGCACGGACAGCTCGACGTCGGCGCGCTCGGCCTTCGACCCGACCAGGCGGCGGCGGTCGGTCGCGCGTTCGGTGACGCGTTCATGAGCGGGTTCCGGCTCGCCCTGATCGTCGCAGGGCTCGCGCTGCTCACGGCGGCCGTGGTGGCGAACCGGTTCATACCCGGGCGTCATGCCGTGGTCGTGAGGGTGCCGGGAGAAGTGCCGGTCGCAGTCGAGGCCTGACTCCGGGCCTGGTGCTTCAGAGCGCGGCCCACGTGATCGCGTCGAGGACTCGCTAGTCGCGAGCGTCGTTGCCCGCCGTCTGACAGCATCGCGGCATGGAGCTGGCGTTGCGCATCGCTTCGGTCGCGGTGGGGCTCGTGCTCGTGGCGGCTGCGTTGATCTCCGCGGTGAAGACCGTCGTGATACCGCGAGAGGCGACGTCGACGATCACGCGAGCGGTGTTCGCCGGGCTCCGGCGCGTCTATGACCTGGCCACCCCGGCGTCGATGTCGTTCGAGCGGCGCGATCGTGTGCTCGCCACCTACGCTCCCCTCGGCATACTCGGACTGCTGGTCGCGTGGATAAGCCTGACGTTCCTCGGCTACGCGGCGATCTTCTGGGGACTCGACGGCGCGACCAGCGCCTCGGTGGCCCTGGAGCTGTCGGGGTCCTCGTTGTTCACGCTCGGGTTCCTGAGGCCGAGTCAATTCTGGCTGATGATGGTCTCGTTCACCGAGGCAGCGATCGGGCTGTTCCTCGTAGCCCTGCTCATCACATACCTGCCGAGCATCAACGCAGCCTTCTCCCGGCGCGAACAGGGCGTTACTGCGCTCGCGGTGCGCGCGGGCGAGCCGCCCTCGGGCGTCGAGATGGTCTTGCGATTCTGGCGCTTGGAGCGCATGTCCGAGCTGCACGAGGTCTGGATCGAGTGGGAACGGTGGTTCGTCGACGTCGAGGAGACGCACACCTCGTTCTCTGCGCTCGCATTCTTCCGGTCGCCCCAGACCGACCACTCGTGGGTCACCGCGGCCGGCGCCGTGCTCGACGGCGCTGCTCTCACGATCTCGAGCATCGACGCGCCCCACGACGTGCAGGCCGACATCTGCATCCGTGCTGGCTACCTGTCGCTGCAGCGCATCGCCGGGGGGTTCGGCTTCCGCTTCGATGCGCAGCCATCGCCCGATGCTGCCATCTCGATCACTCGACAAGAATGGGAAGACGCCATGGACGACCTCGGCGGATCCGGTGTCGCGATCAGACCCGACCGAGATCAGGCATGGCGCGACTTCGCGGGCTGGCGCGTGAACTACGACACCGTGCTGCTCGAGCTCGCCGAGCTCACCGACGCGCCGTACGCGATGTGGTCCTCGGACCGAGGCGTGCTCCGCCCCCGCCGCTGAGAGAGCACGGACGTCAGGGGTTGGGCTCTCGTGCGTCGTAGCGCCAGAATCCCGGCGCGAACAGTCGCAGCACCCCCGCACCCACGATCGTGAGCAGGCCTCCCGACACGATCGCGAACGGCACGCTCGCGACCGACGCCACCGCGCCCGACTCCACGTTGCCGAGCGACGCGTCGTCGAGTCGTCGAGCGATCACCACGTAGCGGCCACCGTCCTTGAACTGGAACCTGTATAGCGTTGACTCTTCCGGCGACTCGCGCCAGAAGCGAACGCGCGATCCGATCGGCGCGTACCCGGCCGGGTGTTGCACGACGTCGAGGCGAGCGATCGTCCGGCCGCTGTCGGGGTCTCCTCCGACATCCTCGATCGACGAGGCGACACCGAGGATCATCATCGGGTAGCGCTGCTTGCCCGTCGTTCCCTGATCGATCATCTCGTGGAACGTGAGCGCGTCGAGATCTTCTGGGACACATGACAACGCCCACACCTGGGGTGCGGTCACCAGGAAAATCGAGGAGAGCATCGCCGCCGCGGTCGCGACTCCGAGGAAACGTCGCATCGGTCAACCCTACCTCAGCGGAGCAGGCGGCTCATGCGTCGGTCGGCGAGGATCTTGCCGCCGGTCTGACATGCCGGGCAGTAGACGACCTCGTGTGACTCGTAGCTCACGCGTCGCAGGTCGGACCCGCACACCGGGCATGGCTCACCCGAACGGTTGTGCACGGTGAAGTGGTCGCCGAGCTTCGTGGGCAGTCCCCCGCTTCGACCGCGCTCGACCTCGAGCGCCTCAGCGAGGATCTCATGCGTCGCCGTGATCAAGCGATCCCGCTCGGCGGCGTCGAGCTTCGCGAGCGAGGCGTACGGCGAGAGCTTCGCGCGGTGAAGGATGTCGTCGCTGTAGCCGCGTCCGACGCCCGTCACGGTGCGTTGGTCGCGCAAGATCGTGTGCACCCGCCGGGTGTCGTCGCTCATGCGGAACAGCACTTCTGTCTCGTCGCTCACGATCTCGGGGCCGAGCTTTTCGAGCGGCCCCTCGTCGTCGGCGGCCAGCACCCACCACCCTGCTTTGCGTTCGTGGCCGAATTCCTTCACGAGCACGCTCGGGCGGTCGTGCGCGCGCACCCGCAAGACGGCGCCGCGTGGCTTCGTCGACTTCGGCAGCGCCTCGACGTCGACACGCCCGCCCTGCGAGAGGTGCACAAGCACCCGCATGCCTCCATCGAGCTCGAACACCAGATACTTCCCTCGACGTGACACCGCCCCGATCGTGAGGCCGATCGCCTCTGCCGGACGCGGAGCGTAGGTCTTCAGCGACGAGAACTGCAGCATGTCGAGCGCGTCGAGCGCCGCGCCGGCGACGATCTCGTCGAGCCGCTCCGCGAGCGCCTGCACCTCCGGCATCTCAGGCATCGCTTCTGCTCCCTCAGCGCCCGCCGCCGACCTCGACCGCCGCTTTCCGCACGATGTCGATGCACTCGTCGATGCGATCCTTGTGCGTGCGGTGCGACAGGATGCACGCGCGCAGCACGTATTCGCCGTCGATCATCGTGCTCGACAGGAACACCCGCTTGGACGCATTGATGCGATCGAGGAACGCCTTCTGGCGCTCGGAGTCGCCGTTGCCCACCGAACGGCCAGGCAGCCGGCCAGACAGCCGGCTAGAAAGACGAAAGGCCACCACCGTGAGCTGCGGTTGCCAGCAGAGCTCCACGTTCGGGTCGTCTTCGAACGCGTCCGCAAGATACGCGGCCAGGTCGAGCTTCTCGTCGAGCGCTTGGCGGAACGCTTCCACACCGTGCAGGCGAAGCGGGAACCACACGCGCAGTCCACGGAACTCACGCGAGAGCTCGAGCGAATGCTCGGAGTAGTTGGGAAGCTCGCCCGAGGGCGGCAGATCCTGTAGGTACGCCGCTCCCTCGAAGTGGGCGTCGCGAAGCGCCTCGCCGTCTCGCACGACGAGCGCTCCGGTGCCGTAGGGCAGGAACAAGCCCTTGTGCGGATCGAGCGTGACCGAGTCGCTGCGTTCGATGCCCCGGAACCACGAGCGGCCGCGGTCGGTGAGCTGGAAGAACCCGCCGTAAGCGGCGTCGACGTGCATCCAGAGCCCCTCAGCGGTTGCGACGTCGGCGACGTCGTCGAGCGGATCGATCGCACCCGTGTTCGTGGTGCCGGCCGAGGCCACCACCATGAACGGGCGCATGCCCGCGCGCCGGTCCTCGGCCACGGCCGCCCCCAACGCCTCAGGCGCGAGGCGCAGCTCGGCATCGGTCGGCACTATCCGCAGGTTCGATCGGGAAAAACCCGCGATCGTCGCGGCCTTCGTCACGCTCGCGTGGGCATGCTCGCTCACGTAGTAGGTGCCGTCACGGAAGTCCTCACCGAGCTTCGTGTGCCGCGCCGCGACGACCGCCGACAGGTTGGCGAGCGAGCCGCCGGTCGTGAGCAGACCCTGGGCGCCGGCGGGGTACTCGAAAAGATCGCAGAGCCACCGCGTCACGTTCTCCTCGATCGCCACCGCGGCCGGTCCCTGCTGCCACAGACCCACGAACCGGTTGTAACCGCGAGCCACGAACTCTCCCAACGCTGACGTGAAGAGGCCACCGCCCGGGATGTACGCGAGGTACCCGGGCCCGGCATACTCACGCGCCTTCGACATCGCCTCGAGGACCTCGTCCATCAGCTCGTCGAAATCGTCGCCGTGCTCGGGAGGTGCGGCGCGAAGAGCTCGGGCGAGCTCCATCGATCCCTCGATGTTGTCGGCCGGCGCGTCGTCGAGTCCGCCGATGAACCCGATCAGGTGCTCGAGCGCGGCCCGGCCCATCGCGCGCATGTCCTCTGGCGCAGGATCGAGGGGCAGCATCGGTTGATGCTACCGCCGCACCGTTTGACTCCGCGACACGCGGGTAGGCAATCGCTGATCGGAACAGCGAGCAGGAGGGAGACGCTCCATGACCGAGCAGGACGAGCAAGCGATCGACGCACCACCGGTGCCCTGTCACATCTGCCAGAGCGAGTTCTCGACACAGGAGGATCTGCACAAGCACCTGATCGAGGCCCACGACGACGAAACGCTCTCCGACGACGAGACACGCCCCAACAACGAGGAAGACACGCTGCCTGAGTCCCCGTGAGGAGCTCGTCCTCAGTGCGAGACGGCTGCGGCGGCGATCTCGGACACAAGCACGCGATCGCGGAAGCGTGAGATCGCGAAGGGCGCGATCAGCTCGGGCACACGGCCCGTGTCGATCAGCTCGGCCATCGTCACGCCGCAGATCGGGGTCGCCTTGAACCCGTATGTGCCCCACCCGCCGTCGATCAGGAAACCTTCTACCTCGGTCTCGCCCATGATCGGCGAGTAGTCAGGAGTCACGTCGCAGAGCCCACCCCAGGCGCGCATCAGCCGCACCCGCCCGAGGATCGGCAGCATCTCGAGCACATGTTCCGCAGTCTGCTCGAGGAAGTTCAACGTCGAGCCCTGCGAGTACGACGAGTACGGCTCGATCTCGGAACCGATGAGAACCTCGCCGCGGTCGGTCTGGGAGATGTAGACGTGCAGCGTCGCCGAGACCAAGATCACGTGCAGGAACGGCTTGAGAGGCTCGGTCACGAACGCCTGCAGTGGGTGGGTGGTGATCGGCGCCTGCACGCCCGCCATGCGGGTGATCTCGCTCGTCCACCCGGCGGTGGCCGAGACCACCACCGGCGCTGAGATGTCGCCCCGGTTCGTTCGAACGCCGGTCACCTTTTCGCCGTCGACCTCGATGCCGGTGACCTCGGTATCCTGGTGGATCTCGACGCCCATGCGGTCGGCCTGCCGCGCGTAGGCCCACACTACGGCGTCGTGTCGCAGCACCCCTCCCGGCGGGTGATAGAGCGCCGCCATGATGGGGAACGCCGGCCGCTGCGACAGGTCGAGCTCAGGGCAGAGCTTGCCGATCTCGTCGGGGTAGATCACGCGGGAGTCGACACCGAGGGTGCGGTTCACCTCGGCGCGTTCGTGCGCGACGTTCACCGCTCGCTCTGCATGCGCAAGCGTCAGGTGACCCTGCTGCGACAACATCAGGTTGTAGTCGAGCTCTTGCGCGAGCTGTTCGTAGAGGCGCAGCGACTCCTTGTAGAAGGCGACACCTTCGGGCGTTCGGTAGTTGGCGCGGATGATCGTGGTGTTGCGCCCGCTGCCGCCGGCGCCGATGTAGTCCTTCTCGAGCACCGCGACCTTCTTGATACCGCGCTTCGCGAGCTCGTACGCGATCGCGAGCCCATGGGCGCCGCCGCCGACGATCACGACATCGTAGGTCTTCTTCAGCTCGTGTTGGCGCCACATGCGCCAGGGTTTGAAGTACCTGATCGGATGCACCTACGACCACCCTTCCGCGCGGAGCGCGCGCCAACCTGCCGCGCGGCCGCCGAGCGATGCCGCAACATCGTGCAGGGTTTCCCAGACGTAGCGGGCGAGCTCGGTCGCGACGTAAACCTCGAGCACGGGCACCTCGAGGTCGCGGCGCACCATGATGGAACGCACACCCGCGATCGGTGCGCCGGTGGCCGACCCGGGCGCGAGCGTCGCCGGGTTCCATGAGCTCGTGCGCGCGAGCAGCTCGGGCAGCAGTGGACCGCACAGGGCGTAGCCGGCGAACAGATGGGTCGCGTCGGTGACCATCGCGTGCGGGCCGGCCGAGGACTCGAGCTTGGGCCGCACGATGTCCTCGCCTCCAGGAGGTGTCAGCACCAGCGCCCACTCGGGGGCGATGCGAGCCGCGAGCTCGTCACCGGCCGACGCGAGCGCCGCGCCGACGTCGCCGCGCACGTCGATCTTGCCGCGCGGCGTGACGTCGGTGACGGCGACGGCGTCACGGATCGCCGCTCGCTCGGCCTCGTCGTCGCCGTACGCCATCGGCAGGGACCAGCTTTCTTCGATCTCGAAGGTGGCGCCGAGCCGCTCGTGCGAGCGGGCCGCCGGCGAGCGTCGCAGCGGCCCGGTCACGACCGGAGCCCACTCATGATCGGAGCCTTTGGCCCTGCGGGTCATAGAACGGCTCCAGCGCGACCCGGCCCTGCGCTGAGTCGGCCCCGAACTGGATCTCGAACGGTGTGCCGTCGATCGCCCAGCCGGCCGGCACCCAGGCGAGACCGACGATCGAACCGACCGCCTCGCTGCGACGAGCCGACGTCACCCTTCCGACCCACATGCCTTCGTGCACGATCGAGGCGCCCTCGGGCGGCAGCCACGAGCCGGCGCACGTGAACCCGACGAGCCTCTCTGCGGGTCCGGCGGCTTCGAGGTCGGCGAGCGAACGCTTGCCGAGGAAGTCCTGCTTATCGGCCTTGACCATCCAACCGAGGCCGACCTCGTACGGGTCGGATTCCGCGTCGGTGTCCTGCCCGATCAGGATGTGCTGCTTCTCCAGACGCAGGATGCGCTGCGCCTCGAGGCCGAACGCCACGATGCCGTCGGTCTCTTGGCCGGTCTCTTGGCCGGCTTCCATGATGCGGGCCCAGACGTCGTCGCCGTACATCGACGGGAAGTGGATCTCGAACCCGAGCTCGCCCACGAAGCCGATGCGCAGCACCAAGGCGGGCACACCGGCAACGTCGATCTGCGCCGACCCGAGGTAGGCGAGCGCCTCGGCCGACACGTCGGCATCGGTGAGGCGCACCATGACCTCGCGCGCCTTCGGGCCTGCGATGTTGACCGTTGCGAACGCCCCGGTCACGTTCAGCAACCGCACGTCGAGCTGCCAGTCGGCCAGCCACCACGTCATCCAGCGCTCGAGGGCCCCGGTGTTGCCGCTCGTGACGGTCACGAAGAACTCGTCGTCGGCCACACGCACTATGGCGCCGTCATCGACGATCACTCCCTCGTCGTTCAACATCACCCCGTACCGCACACGACCGACGGGCTGGTCGGCGAAGCGGTTCGGATACAAGCGCTCGAGCAGCTCGACCGCTCCCGGCCCGGCGATGCGGAACTTGCCGAGCGTCGAGACGTCGATGACGCCGACCCCATTGCGGACCGCGCGGACCTCGTCCTCGGGCGTCGTGAAGTGATGAGGACGACGCCAGTCGCCGGCCCACATGATGTCGGCGCCCGCGTCGGTATGCAGGTCGTGCATCGTCGTTTCCTTGCGCGGCGTGCGGCGTGTGCCGGCAAGCGTGCCCAACTCGACCGGGGTCCAGGGCGGGCGCGACGTCGTGCGCTTGGTCTCGGCGAAGGTCGACCCTGTGGCCCGGGCGCAGAGTCGCTGCGAGGGAACCATGCACGCCTTCCCCTGGCAGGGGCCCATCGTGATCGTCGTGTAGCGCTTGAGCAGCTCCATCGACGAGAAGCCTTCGGCGACCGCCTTCTTCAGCTCCTTGTCGGTCACGTCCATGCACATGCAGGCGAACTGTTTGCCGTCACCCGAACCGACCTCGGGGGGTAGCACCACCCGGTCGCCCTTGGCGGAAGCGGCTTCGCGCAGCGCCTCGATGCGCTCGGCGGCGCCCGGCGCCGGAGCGCCCTGGGCGACGCCGATCTCGAGGCCGGCCAGGCGCCCCTGCGCGACCGCGGCTTCGTGTGAGATCGCGCCTGCAACAGCGCCGACGGCGTAGACGCGATCGGGCAGGCGCTCGGGCAGGAACGCCTGCGCGTGCTCGTCGAAACCCACCTCGGCGCCCGACATCGAGAGCAGGTTCGTGCTCGGCGCGGTGAAGCCGGCCAGCACCAGCAGATCGCAGCCCACCGTCGAACCGGTGTCCCCACCGGGCGCGCCGATCGTCACGCCGGTCACGCGGCGTCGCCCCGACGCGGAGAGCACAGTCTTGCCGGCTGCCACGCGATAGCCGACACCGGCGGGGGGGTCCTCACGCAGATCGACCACCGATACCTTCGCACCGGCCTCGACGAGGGTCCGAGCCGTCTCGTGACCGGCCTCGCTCGAGGTCATGACGACCGCGTTACGGCCCGGAAGGACCCGGAACCGGTGCACCAGCAGCTCTACCGCCGACGACAGCATGATGCCGGGCAGGTCGTTGTTCGGGAAGACCGCCGGCTGCTCGATCCCCCCCGTCGCCACCACGAGGTGACGGGGCCGAACGCGGTAGAGGGCGCGCAGGCTCGCCGCGGCGACGAGCGGACCCTCGAAGATGCCGAAGGCTGCCGTGCCCGTGAGGATGCGGGCGCCGGCGGACTCGGCCGCAGCGCGAAGCGCGTCCCCCTCGGCCGCGCTCGAGCCACGGCGCGTCGAGCCGCCAGCTTCGGGTTCCTGTTCGAGCACGAGCGTATCGAGACCGGCACCTGCAGCTTCGGCGGCGGCGGCGAGCCCGGCTGCGCCGCCTCCGATCACGAGCACGTCGGGGTGCAACGTGATGCGCTCCCGCGGCTCGTGGTCTTCCTCGCGCGGCACCTTGCCGAGCCCCGCCTTCGAGCGGATGAAGGGCTCGACGAGTGGCCAGGCCCACCGAGGATGTTGGAACACTTTGTAGTAGAAGCCGGGCGGCATCATGAACGAGAACTGATTCAGCCACCCGTGGATGTCGCGGTCGACCGACGGCCACGCGTTCTGCCGCTTCACCTTCATGCCGTCGCGCGCGGGCTCATCGCACGTGCGCACGTTGGGGATGCCGTCGACCTGCATCAGGCAGTTCGGACACGACCCCGTCATGCAGAACAGCCCACGCGGGCGGTGGTACTTGAACGACCGCCCAGTGATGTCGACACCTGCGGCGGCGAGCGCCGACCCGACCGTGTCGCCCTCGAAGGCCGGTATCTTCCGGCCGTCGAGCGTGAAACGCAGCGGTTTGTCGCGCCGGATCGATTCGCCTTCGCGCTGGGGAAGCCGCTCGGTCATGCCATGACCCCCGGGGCACCGGGCTCGCCCGCGACGCCCGGCGTGACCGCAGCCGGGTCATGCGGGTTTCGGTCTTGTCCTGGCAGCCAAGTCGAGCGGACATCGTTCGTCGACGTGTGACGCTCGGCGAGGAACCACGCTCGGCAGCCATCGCGATGCAGCCACCACTCCGTCTGCCACCCGTTCACGTTCTCGCGGTAGTAGAGGTAGTCGGTGAACTCGCGCTCGGCGGCGCCCTCGGTCGCCCGGCTGGTGGTCTCACCGCCGTAAGCGAACTCCAGCGCCTCGCGCGGGCCGCAGTGGGGGCAGTCGATCACGAACGTCACGGGTGCGACCCTTCGTCGCGCGCTCCGAGACGAGCGGCGACCGCCGTCGCTATGTCGTCGGGGCGCAGGGTGAAATCGGTGCCCGCGAGCGGGATGCCCGTGATCAGCGAGGCTTCCAGCGTGAGGGAACGCATGTCCTCTGCCTCGAGGTCGTGCACGGCGTTCTTGCCGCACGCCCGCGCGAACATCTGCATCTCCATGGTCATCGACTGCAGGAAGTTGAAGACCCGGTCGGCGGCAGCATCGGTCTCGAGCCTCGCCATCAGCTCGGGGTCCTGCGTCGTGATGCCCACCGGACAGCGGCCGGTGTGGCAGTGATGACAGGTTCCCGGGGTGACGCCGAGCGCGGCGTAATCCTGCTCGTACATCGGGGCGTTGCAGTTCAAGGCGATGAGAGCAGCCGTGCCGATCGAGACGGCGTCGGCGCCGAGCGCGAGGGCTTTCGCCGCGTCGGCCCCGTTCTTGATGCCGCCCGACACGATCACCTGCACCTCGCCGATCGCCTTCATGTCGTCGAGCGCCCGCATCGCCTCGCAGAGCCCCGAGAGCGTCGGGATGCCGGTGTGGTCGAGCAACACATCGGGCGACGCGCCGGTGCCGCCTTCCATGCCGTCGATCACGAGCACGTCGGCGCCGGACTTCACGGCGAGCCTCACGTCGTCGTTGACGCGGGAGGCGCCCATCTTGACGTAGATGGGCACCTTCCAATCGGTGGCCTCGCGGATCTCCTCGATCTTGATCTGCAGGTCGTCGGGCCCGATGAAGTCGGGGTGACGCACAGGTGAGCGCTGGTCCACGCCGAGCGGAAGGGTGCGCTGCTCGGCGATCACGGGCGAGACCTTCGAGCCGAGCAACAGGCCGCCGGTGCCAGGCTTCGCACCCTGGCCGATCACGATCTCCACGGCCTGGGCGAGCTTCAGGTGAGCGGGGTCGAACCCGTAGCGCGACGGCAGCACCTGGTAGACCATCATGTCGACGGCCTCGCGCTCCTCGCGGCACATGCCGCCGTCGCCGGTCGTGGTGGAGATACCCGCCCGCTTGGCGGCGAGGCCGAGCGCGGTCTTCGCGTTGGCCGAGAGCGCCCCGTAGCTCATGCCGGCGATCGAGATCGGCCGTTCGAGCACGACCGGAGTCGCACCGTGACGCCCACCGAGCTCAACCTCGGTCGAACACTTCTCGCGGTAGCCCTCGAGCGGCACACGCGAGAGCGTGCAGGGCACGAACGTGAGGTCGTCGAATGTCGGCACTCCGCTACGGCGCATCGAGAAGCCCTGGATGTGATAGCGGCCGAGCTGCGCCTTGAGCTGGATCTCATCGATCACCGAGCGCGGCCAGACCGGGGACTCACGCTGGTGGTCCATCAGCTCGGCGGGCGTCGGGCCGTCTGGGGTGTCGTCTACAGGGCGGACTTCCACAGCTCCGGCTCCTTGGTCGAGAAGTTCCACAGCTTGCGTCCCGATCGCACCTTGGTGAACGAAGCCGGGTCCGCGTCGATGTCGCGGGGCGCCAGCAGCTCGCGGATCTCCTTCGCGTCGTCGTCGGTCATCTCCTCGATCTCGGCGTCGGCGCCGCGCGACGCGATCGAGCCGCCGACGTAGATCGTGCCCTCGTACATCGAGTCGCCGAGGCCGTCGGCGGCGTCGCCGCAGACCACGATCGTGCCGAGCTGCATCATGAACCCGGTCATGTAGCCGACGTCACCGACAACGACGAGCGTGCCGCCCTTCATGGCGATGCCGGCTCGCGCCCCCGTGTCGCCCGCCACGAACACCGACCCACCGCGGATCGACGCGGCTGTGCCCGACCCGGCGTGTCCGTGCACGTCGACGGTGCCACGCATCATGCACTCCGCGAGGCCCCAGCCGACGTTGCCTCGTACCTCGATGTGCGGCCCGCCGTTCATACCGGCCGTGTACCAGCCCGCGGGACCGTCGAACACGATGTGCACGCCGGGTGCGTCGAGCGCCACCGCGAACGCATGGCGTCCGACGGGGTTCGCCACGCGGATCTCGGTCGCGCCCTCGGAGATCGCCGCCTTGATCGCCCGGTTGACCTCGCGGGTTTCCTGCCCTTCGGCGTCGACGACGACCTCGGTCACCGCAGCCACCAGCGAACCTCCTTGGCCTGCAACTCGCGCGGCACGAGACCCGGGTCGTCGAAGAGCGCGCGGATCGAGATCTCCTCAGAAGCCAACACCACCATGTCGTCATCCTCGGCGTAGAGCAGCGGCTTGGTGGCGAACTGATCCCGGGCGAGACCGATGCCGTCGGCGGTGGAGATCAGATAGGCGAACGTGCCGTCGAGGTCGTCGATCGATGCGCGCAGCGCGGTGTCGAGCGACTGGCCCGCTTCAAGCTTGTCGGCGATGTACACCGCGATCACCTCGGAGTCGTTACCGGTCGCGAACCGGTGTCCCTTCTGCTCCAGGCGTCGGCGCAGCTTGTGGTAGTTCGTGATCTGTCCGTTGTGCACGACTGAGATGTCGGGGAACGGCCGCGCCCAGAACGGATGGGAGTGCGCGATGTCGACGATCGACTCGGTCGCCATACGCGTGTGGCCGATCGCGTGGGTCCCGGTCATGCCCGAGAGCTCGTAGCGCTGGTCTATATCGCACGCTGCGCCGAGGTCCTTCACGATCTCCATCGCCCGTCCGATCGAGAAAACGCGCGCGCCGGGCACCGCTTCCTCGATCAGGTCCGCGAGCTTGCCGTCGGCGTCGTCGGCCACCTCGAGGCGCAGGGAGCGGTGCTTGCGCGAAGCCGCCGCCAGCGTCGTCGCCTGTTCGGCAGCGGCGACCACCTCGCCCTCCGCGGCGTCGAGATCGGGGCGATCGAGGTCGACACGCACCACAAGTCCGTCGACGGGCCGGCCGTAGAGCGCGACGCCCGCCGAGTCGGGCCCGCGCCGGAACAGGTGGTCGCACATATCGACCATCGCATGGCCGATCGGTCCGTCGTCGCGCCGCTTGTAGAAGATGCCGGTGATGCCGCACATGGGCTGCCCGCCTTCCCAGCAGTCGGCAACGAAGGCCTAGACTACCGCTCCGGCTCATGCCGGACCTTCGAGGAGCGCATGAAGCGGGACCGGATTCTCGCCCCGACGTATGTGCGATGTGCACATGCCCTGAACCGCTCCAGGCCATACTCCTGTGCAACATCGGAGGCGCGTTCGTCACAACACGACACAATCGCACCTCGACGGGCCTCAGGCCGGGTCGGCCGTCCAGACGAGGCACGGGCTGGCTTCGCGGACCCTTCGCACGGCGCGCCGGTAGGCACGCTCGCGCAAGCGGGTTCGGTCCGGCCCGAACACCAGCAACCCCGCTCGACGCTCCGCCGTCAGCTCCAGCAACGCCTGTAACGGGCGAGGCGTCCGCACCTTTATCCGCTCCACCTGCACACCGAGAGAACGCGCCAGCTCGGCCGGCCTCCTCGTGGACGCGGAAACCTCCGGGGTGAACTCCTCCAGTGAGTCGTAACCGAACACCAGCGACATCCGAAGCGGTTCCAATGACGTCACGTTGACGACGACGAGCAACGCCCCGCTCTCGACCGCGGCATCGACCGCGAAGACCTCTGCCGACCCGTCGAACGGAACCCCCAGCGTGGCCAGAACGATCGGGCGGATCGCAGAGCGCGCCGCCCTGACCCCGCCGGGCGCGCGCACCTCCGTTCCCACGTCCTCGGTCATTCCGGAGACAATTGCCATCGGGGAAGATCCCGAGCCCGCCTGCGAACCTTCTGTCGCCAGCGAGGCATGTACACGAGGAACCAGAACCCCATGAGACCGAGGATCATCGGGAAGACCCGAGTCTTGTTCTCCACCAACGCAAGAACCAACGCGAACGCGATCCCGAGGACGAGGGAGATGGCGATCGCCTGGAGTCGGTAGCGGCGCATCTCGCGCATGATGCCCCAGTATTCCTCCTCCGGGATCTGAGTGGTGTTCCAGATGCGAGCGCACTCGGGGCACGTCCAGGTGTTGCCGTAAGGGACGTGCTCGAACTCCCCGCAGTCGCAACGAACCGTGATCGGCGCTCCTCGCACGCGACCGATGCTACCCGCGCCGCCGCGCGGCCACGCGAAGGTTCGGGATTGAACTGCCGCGGGGACCGTGCTATACCCCGGCTGGCGCCCAGGGGGGCCCACTCGAGGGAGGTGTCACGTGGCTGAAGCAGCCATCGAGGAGCGCCAGCTCCTGAAGTCGCTCCACTGGTACGACGGTTTCGTCATCGCGCTCTGCCAGCCGGCCTTCCTGCTGGGGACGTTGGGGTTCACGCTCGCTACCGTCGGGGCGTGGGGTTCGGTCCTGCTGTGGGGCATCTCGGCCTCGGTCGGTCTGCTGCAGAACTTCATCTACTCCGAGACCGCCGCGATGTTCCCCGACAAGCCGGGCGGCATCGCTCTGTATGCGCACGAGGGCTGGCGCTCCCGGTTCTCCTTGTTCGGACCGATCGCCGCGTTCGGGTACTGGATCGGATGGTCCGTGGTGCTGTCGTTCGTCGGCAATATCGTCGGCGCGCTGGTCGTCGCGCAGTGGCTCCCCGATTCCGCGAGCAAGGTGTACTTCAACCTCGGGTTCGCCGATTTCGGGCCCGCGCAGCTGATCGCGGCCATCGTGATCCTCGCCGTGTGGTTGTTCAACGTGCTGGGCGTCAAGCCTTCGCTGTGGTTGGGCTACGTCACAGGCGGGTTGCTGATGGTTCCGCTCGCCATCTTCATCATCATGCCGTACATCACGGGCGACTTCTCTAGCGACAACCTTCAGTTCGTCCACAACGCGGGTGACCCCGCGAGCGGGTTCAGCGACCTCTCGGTCGCGATCATGTGGCTGTTCATCCTGTGTTGGTCGGCCTACGGCATCGAGGTCTGCGCGACCTTCGCGCCGGAGTACCACGACACGAAGAAGGACACCGCGAAGGCGCTCAAGGCCGCCGCGGCGTTCTCGCTGTTCGTCTACATCTTCCTGCCACTGGGCCTCGGAGGGACCGTCGGCTCGACGGGTGACTACGGCGCCTTCTACGTCGGGGCTCTCGAACAGATCGCTGGGTCGGCGATCGGCGGGTTCGCCGTGATCTGCCTCATCGCGAGCCTCGTGCTGGCGATGAACACGGCGACAGCCGACGGTGGCCGAGCGCTCTACGGTATCGCGCGCGACGACATGACGGTCAAGTGGCTGTACCACTTGAACCGCCACCATGTGCCGGGTCGCGGCATGAGCGTGGACATGGTGGTGAACATCGCGCTGCTGTTGCTCTTGGGCGCGAACAACTTCGTCATCCTGTACATCTCCAACATCGGCTACGTGTTCTGCCACGTACTCGCGCTCACTGGGTTCCTCCTGCTCCGCAAGGACCGGCCCGACTGGCCTCGCCCGATCAAGGTGGGGCCGGTGCTCATAGCGGCCGCCTGGGTCTTGGCAGCGTTCAACCTGATGCTGGTGGTCTACGGGGTCGTGGACCAGAAGCTCGCGTCCTACCTCGGCTTCTACGAGTTCTCCGGCCTGCCCTTGTACTTGGGCGTTGGGGTCCTCGTCGCTGCCGTCCTGCTGTACTTCTACCGACGGGTGGTCGAGGACAAGTCGAAGATCACCTTCCGCGACACCGACGTGCCGACCATGCCGAACGAAGAGCAGATGGCACTCTTGCGCGAGGAGTCGACTCAGTCGTAGCCGGCCAGGATCATCGCGGTGCCGAACGGGGCGGTTCGCCGCCCCGTTCGTGTTCCCGGGGCCGCTTGCGTTGCCCGTCCGACGGATCGGGCCTAGCATCCCCTTACCACCCGAAGCGTGAGGAGGACGGATGACCGAGAAGATGTGGGGCGCCGAGCCGTTCTGGGGACTGGGGTACGAATGGGATCCCGACTGGGTCTTCACCGACCGGCAGAAGGAGCTCCGCGCGACGATCATCGAGCTCTGCGAGACCGAGCTGCGGGCCAACGCCAAGCGTTTCGACGACGAGCTCACATTCCCGAGGCGGAACCTAGAGATCCTGGGTGAGCACGGCTTCTTGGCGCTCACGGTTCCCGAGGAGTACGGCGGGCTCGGCGAGAACCACGTCGCGTACTCGATGGTCTGCGAGACGATCGCGCGTTACGGCTGCGCATCGACCGCCATGTGCTACGTGATGCACATGGGCGCGGTCAACGCGATCATGCTGCGCCAAACGCCCGAGCTGATCGACAAGTACATCCGCCCGCTCAACAGCGGCAAGCTCGGCACCCTGTCGTACTCCGACCCTGAGACCGGATCGCACTTCTGGTACCCGATCTCCTCAGGCGCGTCTCGCTCCAACGGCGGCTACAAGGTGCGGAAGAAGGCCTCGTGGACCACCTCGGGCGGATTCGCCGACTTCTACGTGGTGCAGACGACGAGCCCCGACTTCACCGGCTACGACGACCTGTCCGTCTTCGTGGTCGACGGCGACCACGTGAAGTCGCAGCCGTCGCTGTGGGATGCGCTCGGTCTGCGCGGCAACCAGTCGGGGCCGATCGAGATCGATGGCATCGAGGTGCCGGCCACCCAGCTCGTCGGGCCCACAGGAGACGGCGCCATCTCGAACGACGAGTCGGTCGACCCGTGGTTCCTGATCGGATCGTCGTCGGTCTGGAACGGCCTCGCCCTCGGCGCGATCGACATCGCGAAGCGGCACACGACGCGCAAGCGCCACGTCGACGTGGGCCTGCGCGTCGCCGACTACCCCACGATCCAGGACTACGTCGGCGAAGCCCTGATGGACACCAACGCCTGCCGGATCTTCTCTCTCTCGGTCGCCCAGGCAATGGACGGCGCCACCGAGAACAACACGAAGAACCCAGGCCCCGGTGAGCTCGCGCGCGGGAACTTCCTGCACTGGGCGTGGCAGATCAAGTTCGAGGCCGCGAAGAACGTGGCGCACGTCGTCGACAAGATGCTCCACGCGTGCGGCGGGTCGGGCTACAAGCGCGACATGGAACTCGAGCGCTACTTGCGCGACGCGAAGGCCGGCTGGGTCATGGGACCGACCAACGAAGTCTTGCGCCAGTTCGTCGGCAAGGCCGTGCTACTCGGTTTCGAGTCGCTCGACTACTGGAACCAGTCCTACAACCGCCGCGCCGTCGAGAACGAGGTGAAGAAGCTCGACGCCGCCGCCAAGCGCGACCTGGCGACGCAGCTGATGACGCAGGCCGACGAGGAAGAGTCCAAGGAACCCGCGAAGACGTAAGGCGAGGCCGGGCCGACGCGGCTCGGCCGCCGAAGGGAAGCGAGCAGCAAATGGCTATCGAGACGAGCTCGTCGAAGCTGCTGATCGGGGGGCTACGGCCCGTCGACCCATTCCTCGAGACCTACTGGGTGCGGCCCGGAGGCGCAACGGTGGTGGCGCTCGGCCCCGACGATCGCATCACGATCACCGATGTCGACGGTGGCCAGCCCGCCGAGGTCACCGCCCTGGCCCCCGACGGAGCTCCGGCCGGGGCCGCGCTCGGAGCGGCCGCCGACGCGCCGGCCACCGTCCTGAGAGCGCTCGTAGCGTCGGCGGCCGCCGGGGCGACTGACGTGGTCACCGACCTCGCCGGCCGGGGACTCGATCCGACGAACGCCATGGCCACCCGCCTATTCGACGGATGGGGTGCGGCGGGCGCATCGACATCGTTCGTGACCGATCGAGACGTCGTGGTCGTGGTGGCCGCGCCCGCCGGGCGCGTCATCGACGGCGCTCCTCCGCCCTCGAACCTCGTGGTCGAAGTCCGTCGCACGGTGGCGCGCACCCACGAGGAGATGGAGCTGCCGGCGCCGCTGGCCGAGCCGCGGCTCGACTTCCGCATCGACAAGTCCACGGCGCTGTCGTACGAGGTGAAACAGGGCGAGTACATCCAGGTGATCGATGTCGAGGGACGGCAGTGCTCGGACTTCCTCGCGTTCCACCGGCACAAGCTCGACGACGGCATCGAGCGCGGGCTCGACTCCACGGTGACGCGCACGCTGATGCGCAACGCGTTCCCGATGCCGGGGCTTACGGGCAAGTTCTACGACGCTGACATGGATCCGCTGGTCGAGGTCGTGCGCGACACCGTCGGGCGCCACGACACGTTCGCGCTCGCGTGCAACGCGAAGTACTACGACGATCTGGGCTACCCCGGCCACGTGAACTGCACCGACAACTTCAACGGTCAGATCGAGACGTACGCGATCGCCGCACGTGCCGGCTGGCCCGCACTGAATCTCTTCTTCAACACCGGCTTCAGTGCCGACAACATCCTCGTGAGCGACGAGCCGTGGTCGCGTCCGGGCGACTACGTGCTGATGTGCGCGATGACCGATCTCGTGTGCGCGTCGTCGGCCTGCCCCGACGACGTCGACCCCGCGAACGCGTGGGACCCGACCGACGTGCACGTGCGCGTATACAGCCCCGAGCACACGTTCTCGACCGCGATCGCGCACCGCGTGACGCCCGACGCCGTGCCGGTGCTCACGAAGAAGACCGCGTTCCAGCCGAGCTGGGAACCGCTCACGCGCAACACGATCGAGTACTCCGGCTACTGGTTGCCGAGCCAGTTCAACGGCGAGGGCGCCGTGGCCGAGTATTGGGTATGCCGCGAGCAGGCCGCGGTCATGGACCTGTCGCCGCTGCGCAAGCTCGAGGTGCTCGGCCCCGACGCCGAGGCGCTCACGCAGGCCGTGATCACGCGTGACGCGCGTCGCCTGTCGACCGGGCAGGTCGTCTACACGGCGATCTGCAACGACCACGGCGGCATGATCGACGAGTGCACCGTGTTCCGGCTCGGCCAGGACAACTTCCGCTTCGTCGCCGGCGACGACCACGTGGGCCTCTGGCTCAAACAGCAAGCGGAGAGGCTCGGCCTCACCAAGGTGCACGTGAAGCCATCGATCGACGAGCTCCACAACATCGCGATACAGGGACCGAACAGCCGCGAGATCCTGCAGCGGTTCGTCTGGACGCCTGGCACGCAACCCTCGATCGAGGAACTCGGGTGGTTCCGATTCCTCGTCGGTCGCATCGATGAGGCCCAAGGCACGCCGATCGTCGTCTCCCGCACGGGCTACACGGGCGAGCTCGGCTACGAGATCTTCTGCCACCCGAGCGACGGCGCCGCGGTCTGGGATGCAGTCTGGGAAGCCGGCCGCGACCTCGGCCTCGCCTCGCTCGGTCTCGACGCCCTCGACATGCTGCGCATCGAGGCAGGCCTGATCGCCGTCGGCAACGAGTACGACGACCAGATCGACCCGTTCGAGGCAGGCATCGGCTTCACCGTCGACCTGCGCGGCGACGAGGACTTCGTCGGTCGGGCGGCGCTCGAAGAACGAGGCAAGCACCCTCAGCGCACTCTCGTCGGCCTCGAGCTCGAGGGCAACGAGGCCGCCGGCCACGGTGATCCTGTGTACATCGAGCGCCAGCAAGTCGGGGTCGTCACCAGCGGCGTGCGTTCGCCGGTGCTGAAGAAGAACATCGCGCTCGCCCGGGTCGCGACGCCGCACACGGCCCTCGGCACCGTCCTCGAGGTGGGCAAGCTCGACGGCATGCAGAAGCGCATCGCCGCCGAAGTCGTGCGCTTCCCGTTCTACGACCCGGACAAGACCCGCCCCCGCTCGCAAATGGCATCCGGATGAACGAGCTCGTCGAGTCGTTCACGCCGGACCAGGTCCAGGCGTTCCATCGCGACGGGTTCCTGGTCATCGAGGCGGGCCTGATCTCTGACCCCGCGCTCGAGCGGCTCCGGGGCCGCTACGAGCGTCTGTTCGAGGGCGACTATGAGACAGGTATCGCACCCGACGAAGTGAACTGGAAACCGGGCCGTGACCCAGAGGACCGCACGCGCCAGCTCTGCAACGCCTGGAAGGCCGACACGGTGATCGCTGCGCAGGTGCTCTCGGCGCGCATCGGCCGTCTCGCTGCGCAGCTCATGGACTACGACGGTGTGCGCATCCTGCAGGACAACGTGCTCTGGAAGCCGCCCGGCGCGAAGGCGGTCGGCTTCCACCAGGACGGCTCGTACGCCGACTACCTGGTGCCACCCGAGATGGTGACCTGCTGGATGACGCTGCACGACACCACCGCCGACGCCGGTCCGATCGCGTACGTGCGCGGCTCGAACCACTGGGGCGTCTCGCCGCCGGCGCGCACCGGGTTCCACGCGCCCGACGACTGGCTCGCTGGCGCCCGGGAAGCTGCACCGGACGGCGCCGAGCTCGACATCGTGCCCGTGGTCGTGAAGGCGGGCGGTGGCGCGTTCCACCACAACGCCACCTGGCACGGCTCGGAACCGAACCGCAGCTCGACCGTCGCGCGCATGGGACTCGTGTCGCACATGCTTCCGGCGCACGCGGGCTTCCACGAGACGAACGTCGACGTGAACTACTCGCGCTACCGGCGCCGAGACGACCCCTCGATGGACGAGTCGTTCTTCCCGATCATGTGGAACCGCGACGGCTCCCGCACGCCGTGGCTGGCAGACCTTCCGGACATCGACTCGGTAGTCTGAACCCGACTAGTAGCGGCGGAGGCGGTTCGCGAGGATCTCGAGCATCGCCCATGCGGCGCCCGGGTGCGTGGCCAACGCATCCCTTATCACGACGCGGGGGATGGCGAGGCACCTCACCGGTCCGGCGGCGACCACGTCGGCCGAGCGTGCGCCACCGTCGAGCACGGAGACTTCCCCGAAGAAGCTGCCGGCTGCGATGCGGGTGATCTCGCGTCCGTCGCGCTCGACGCGGACCTCGCCCTCCAGCACCACGAACAGCTCGTCGCCGGGGTCGCCCGTGCGCACGATGGTCTCGTCGTCGGCATAGGACCGCTCCTCGCCCGCGTCGACGATCGGGCCGAGCAGCTCGGCGGGCAGCGCCGAGAACACCGGTGTGGTGCCGACCATGCGCTCGTAGCGGCCGCCGTGGAACAGCAGCGGCTGACCGACCCCGTAGCGCGCGTACTCCACGCGGCCCAGGAACAGCGAGTGGTCGCCGCCCCAATACGACCGGACCACCCTGGCGACGAGGTGCGCGAGCGCACCGTCGACGAGCGGCGTCTCGTGCACCTGCACGAACGTCGGTTCCTCAGCGTCATCGCCTTCGGCGGCCCGGCGGCCTGCGAAACGGTCGGACATCGCCTGCTGGTCGTCGGCGAGCACATTGATGCCGTAATGCCGGCCTTCGTACAGCAGCTGGTGCATCTTCGACCGGCGGTCGACCGAGATCACCACGAGCGGCGGCTCAAGCGAGACCGACATGAACGCGTTGGCCGTCATGCCGTGCACCTGATCGCCGACCTGCGTCGTGATAACCGTGACCCCGGTCGCGAACATACCGAGCGTGCGGCGGAACGCGACCGCGGGGTCCTGACCGGGCTCCCCGGCGATCTCGATGTGCTCTTCCTCGGGGATGTCATCGAGGAACGTCTCCCCGATCGCGCCCGGCATGACGCTGATCGCAGGCAGCCGCAGATCGAACTCGACGGGCGCCGCCACGACCTCGGCCTCAGAGATGCCTGCTTCGGCCGCTGTGTCGCCGGTCGCGCCTTCGTCCGGCACGGGCGTTCCTCCTCAGCTCCAGGGGTAGGGCGAGTTGCTCGCCGGGTGCAGCTCGCCCGCGGCGAACCGCGCGTACCGGAACGGCTCGAGAAGCGCCTGGGTCTCGCCCATGACCTCCTTGGCGACGAGCGCGCCGATGCCGATCATCTTGTAGCCGTGGTTGGAGTCGGCCACCACGTAGACATTGTGGTGGAACGTGTCGAACACAGGGAAGCTGTCGGGCGTGAAGGCGCCGATGCCACCGGTCGGGGCCTTGTGATACAGCCCTCGCTTTCCTTCGAACCGCTTGTGGCAATGCGCAAGCGCCGACGTCCACATGCGCTCGAATTCCGGCGTCACGACGAATTCGGTCGACTTCCCGCCGTAGGGATCGACAGCCACGTCGTCGGCGGGTTGCTCGACGACCCAGGGCATCGCGCCGCCCTGCACCCCGCCGAAGTTGACGTCAGGCTTGTAATACACGCCCCAGAGCTGGTCGGTCACGACCGAGCCGTCGGTGTCGTCGATCAGCGGCGCGTCGGTGTCGATGTGCACGACCGGCGGCATGTTGCCGTCGTTGTCGAGCAGGTAGCTCGGATCGACGCCGAGCGTGCCTTCCTGCAGGCACCAGTAGGTCCAGGTCGGCCAGTCGTGATCGGTTCCGTCACTGCCGCGTACGACCGTCGTCGACGGCAGGTCGAGCATGTGCCAGAAGTCGCGCACCCAGGGGCCGGCGGCGACGATCACGGTCTCGCACGCGACGTCGCCCTGGTCGGTCTGCACCTTCGTGACCGCGCCGCCGGTGACCTCGAGTCCGGTGACCATGACCGGCGCGTGCAAGCGAACGCCGAGCGCTTCTGACTTGGCGCGCAAGCCCATCATCGACGGCATGTTCTCGGCGTACCCGCCCTGGCGCTCATGGAGCACGGCGGTGACGTTCTTGGCCTGCCAGTCGGAGAAGATGCCTTCCATGTGTCGGCGGCAGTCGTCTTCGCCCTCGATGAGGTCGGAGCGGTATCCGATCGCCTGCTGCTCGGCGTGGATCTGCGCGACGTCGGCCGCCATCACGTCGGGTGCGATCTGCAGGTAGCCGACACCGTGGTAGTGGAACACCTCAGGGTCGGATTCCCAGACCGAGACCGAGTGCGCCATGAGCTCGCGCATCGCCGGCTGGAAGTAATTGTTGCGGATAACGCCGCACGCGATGCCCGACGGCCCTGCGCCCACCCCGGTCTTGTCGAGCACGATGATGTCGTCGCCCGAGCCGCGTCCCGACGCCTCGAGCTCCTTCGCGAGGTGCCACGCGGTCGAAAGGCCGTGCACGCCGGCGCCGATCACTACGTAACGAGCAGATTCAGGAAGCGACATCGGGCTCTTCCATCTCCTTTGGCATCTCCTTTGGCATCTCCTTTGGCATCACTTCGAGGTCGGGTCTCGCGGGGCAGACGCAGAACACCGTGCCCCACGGATCGGTCATCGTCGTCCAGGCTATGAAGCCGTCGCCGGTCTCGTCGACGACCCGGGCGATGGTCGCGCCCAAGCGGGTCAGGCGACCGACCTCGGCATCGGGGTCATCGACACGCAGATCGAGGTGCACCGGAGCCTTGCCGGGCGCTACCTGGTCGATCTGCTGGATCACGAGCCTCGGTCGCACGTCGCCGGCCGATGGCGCGAGCACGACGTAGGGCGGCCGGGAGTACAGGCGGCGATAGCCGAGGGCGTCCGCCCACCACGACGCGACCGCCTCGGCGTCGAGCGCATCCAACGTGACCTCGACGCTCGCCGTCACCGGGCCGCAACTCCCTCGCGAGCGGCGCGACGCTCCCGGGCGGCGTCGACGAACTCCCGCCAGATGCCAAGCGTGCGGTCGTCGTGCTGCCATTCCTCGTGCATCTCCCACTGCACGCCCAGCACGAAGGCCTTCGCGCCCGGCATCTCGACCGCCTCGACGGTGCCGTGCGGTGCGAACGCGGTGGCGACGAGCTCCTCGCCGACCCGGTCGATCGCCTGGTGATGGTAGCTGTCGACCTCGTAGCGCTCCCCCAGGTGCCGGGCCAGCAGCGACCCGTGGGCGAGGTCGACCGGATGCGTCGGGTGCGGCGGCGGCAAGGCGCCGTTGAGCGTGGCTGCGACCAGGGCCCGCCACTCCGGCCACTTCGCGCCCGGGTGATCGGCGCCACCTTCGGGGAACTCCTCGAGGTCGCCGTAGAGGGTGCCGCCGAACGCGACGTTCAGGATCTGACAGCCACGGCAGATGCCCAGCAGCGGCACTCCGGCGTCGACGGCGAGCGTGGCGTAGTCGAGCTCGATCTCGTCGAGCTTCCAGGCGGGAGGGAGCTGCTTCGGATGAGGGTTGGTGCGACCGTACCGCCATGGCTCGATGTCGCGTCCGCCGGCGAGCACCAGGCCGTCGGCGCGCGCGATCGCCTCGCGGCGGTCGGCGGGGGCTTCGAAGTAGGCCAGCAGCACTGGGAAGGCGCCGGCCGAGAGCAGCGGGCGCGGATACCCCACCCCGTAGTAGTCACCGTAGTCGGCCAGGCCTTCGGAGATCATCACCAACGGCCGGCCGGCCGAGCCGCCATCGGCGGTCACGACCGCGCGCCCATGGTCGTCTCGAGCCACGCCTCGAACATGCGGCGTCCGTGATCGCGCATCTCATCGGCGCGATCGGTCACCTCGCCGATCAGCCCGGGCAACGAGCCGTGCCCGAGCACCCGGTCGGCGTACGCGCCGTACTCGGGAACGTGCGACCACTCCTCGGCCATCGCCGGCGAGACCTCGAGATGGAACTGCACGCCATAGGCATCGAGGAACCGGAAGGCCTGGTTCGGGAACGCCGGCGACGACGCGAGCAGCGTGGCCCCCTCCGGAAGGTCGAACGTGTCACCGTGCCACTGCAACGTGACGATCTCAGCGGGCAGCGAACCGGTCACCGGGTCGGCTCGCCCCTCATCGGTCAGCGAGACCGGCAGCAGCCCAACTTCCGGCGCGGACCCGGCGTACACGCGAGCGCCGAGCGCCGAAGCAAGAAGCTGCACGCCGAGGCACGCGCCCCAGTACGGAACACCCGCCCGCACCGCTTCCGCGATCACGCGCTTCTCCTCGACGAGCCAGGGGTGCTCCGCCTCGTCGTTCACGCTCATCGGCCCGCCCATCGCGACTATCGCGTCGAACGCACGCGTTGGCAGCACCTCGCCCTCGTCGAGCTCCACCCTGGTGATGCGGGCGCCCCGCTCGAGCAGCACGTCCTCGTACACACCGGGGGGCTCGCACGCGATGTGCTGAAGGACGAGGACTTCCACAGCGCGCCTCAGCCTCAGTGCCCGGCCGGCTTCTCCCAGCCCTCGAGCACCGACGGGTGATAGTCGCTGCCCACGACGCGCGAGCCTTCGACCCACGGACCGAGCTCAGGCTGGGTGAACTTCGTGTGCTGGCCCTTCAGCATGATGCCGTAAGAGTTGCCGTCGACCAGGTGCTTCATCAGCAGCTTCCGCGCGATCTCGTCTCCGCGGCCATCGGGGATCGGGAAGTAGATCTTCAGGAACGAGTTGGAGTACCGGTCGAACACGGCCGGCACGCCGTCTTCCTCGAGCAGGGTGATGTCCTCGAGCCAGTTGAGATCCTCTCCCGGCGTGAGCGCATCGAGATCGATGTCGTCGAGAAGCGAGATGTCTTCCTGGTAGGGGAAGCGGCGCCCCGCGAGCTCCTCGGCATCGATGCCGGTCTTCGTGCTCAGGTGCTGTTCAGTCATCGTCGCTCCTCGTCGGGCGGCTAGGTGGTCGGCATCTGGCCTGTGTCGGCCAGGTACTTCGCCATCATCGACTTGATCTCGTTGAGCGTGTGCTGCTCGGTGACACCCGGGATGTAGTCGGTGCCGGCGAGCGGCACCTTCGCCATCGCCGACGCCTCGACCGTGAGCGCGCAGAGATCCTCGGGCTCGAGCGAATGCACGTTGGTCTTGCCGCATGCCCGAGCCAGCATCTGCAGCTCCATCGTCATAGCCGTGAGCAGGTTGTAGACGCGGGTCGCGGCCTCCTCGACGTGCAGGCGTTTCCGCAGCTCCGGGTCTTGGGTGGTGATGCCGACGGGGCACCGGCCGGTGTGGCAGTGGTAGCACTGCCCGGCCGGGGCGCCGACGGTTCCCTCGTAGTCGGTGACCCCCGGGATCTCCTTGTTGCAGTTGAGCGCCATGAGCCCCGTCGTGCCGATCGCGACCGCCTTGGCGCCGAGCGCGATGCATTTCGCGACGTCGGCGCCGTTGCGGATGCCACCCGCGACGATCAGGTCGATCTCGTCGGCGAGCCCCACATCCTCGAGGGCTCGCCGCGCCTCCGGGATGGCCGCCATCAGCGGGATGCCGGTCTCCTCGGTCGCGATGTGAGGACCCGCCCCGGTGGATCCCTCGGCGCCGTCAAGGTAGATCGTGTCGGGTCCGCACTTCGCGGCCATGCGAACATCGTCGTAGACGCGCGCGGCGCCGAGCTTCAGCTGGATCGGCACCGAGTAGTCGGTCGCCTCGCGGATCTCCTGGATCTTCAGCGAGAGATCGTCGGGCCCGAGCCAATCGGGGTGACGCGCCGGCGAGCGCTGGTCGATGCCGGCCGGCAACGACCGCATCTCGGCGACCTGCTCGGTGACTTTCTGGCCCATGAGGTGTCCGCCGAGACCCACCTTGCAGCCCTGGCCGATGAAGAACTCGATGCCGTCGGCGAGCATCAGGTGGTGCGGGTTGAATCCGTATCGGCTCTGGATCACCTGGTAGAACCACTTCGTCGAGAGGTCGCGCTCGGGCGGGATCATGCCGCCTTCCCCCGAACACGTCGCGGTGCCGGCCATCGACGCTCCCTTGGCGAGCGCCATCTTGGCCTCGAGTGACAGCGCGCCGAACGACATGCCCGTGATGTAGATCGGGATGTCGAGCTCGATCGGGTTCTTCGCGAAGCGCGCGCCGAGCACCGTCTTCGTCTCGCACTTCTCGCGGTAGCCCTCGATCACGAAACGGGTCAGCGTGCCCGGCATGAACATCAGCTGATCCCAGTGTGGGATCGGCTTGAACATCGAGAACCCGCGCATGCGGTAGCGACCGAGCTCCGCCTTCACGTGGATGTCGTTGATGACCTCTGGGGTGAAGATCGGGCTTCGCCCGAGCACATCGGTCTTCGAGGGAACGTCGGTCTCGTCAGCCATGTCGCCTCCTCAGTGGATCACGAGCTTCTTTTCGGAAGGCTCAAGGTTGTCGTAGTTGTAGAGCACCTTGCCGCAGACGTACTTGCGGAAGCTGTCGGGCTTGTCGAGTCCGTAGATGCGGAACTTCCGGTCGATCATCTCCCGGTCGGCGTCGGTGATCTCGCCCTCGACGCAGTCGATGCCGAGCGACTTCACCGTGCCGCCGACGTAGATCTGACCGTCGTACATCGAGTCGCCGAGGCCCGGACCAACGTCGCCGCAGATGATCTGGCGGCCGCGCTGCATCATGAACGCCGTCATCGTGCCGGCGTCGCCACCGACGATGATCGTGCCGCCCTTCTGGTCGATGCCGGTGCGGGCGCCCACGTTTCCCTTGACCACCAGGTCGCCGCCGCGGATCGCCGCGCCGGCGAGCGAGCCGGCCACCTTCTCGATCACGACCACGCCCGACATCATGTTCTCGGCAACCGACCAACCAACACGTCCCGTGATGTGCACCTCTGGCCCGTCGATCAACCCGACGCCGAAGTACCCGAGGCTGCCCTCGAACGTGATGTGGCACCGCTGCAATATGCCCACGCCGAGAGAGTGCTTCGCGCCGGGATCGCGGACCGTGATGTCGGTGATGCTTTCCTCGTAGATCAGCCGTCGAAGCTCGAGGTTGATCTGGCGCGTCGAAAGGTCGGTGGCGTCGAACGATGCCGTGGCGTCCTCGACGACAGCCGTGCGAGGCGCCTCGACGTTGGGCTCAGCGAGGCCGCGCGCGTCGTAGGTGATGCGGCGCGGGCCGCTGGCTACCTGCTCCATACCAGCACCTGCCCTTCATACGGATCGGAGGTGTCGATCTCACGGTCGAGCACCGCCCGGATGGCGATCTCCTCCGAGGCCATCGCGATGAGGTTCTCGGACTCGTAGAGCACGAGCGGCTTCGCGGCCATCTCGTCTTTCGCGACACCGAGCGAGTCTTCGGTGACCGCCATGTAGGTGAACACGCCGTCGAGGTCGTCGAGGCTGCGCTTCATGGCATCCTCGAGAGAGTCGCCGTCGGCCATGCGCTCCGCGAGGTACACCGCGATGATCTCGGAGTCGCACTCCGACTGGAACCGGTGCCCCGACGCTTCGAGGCGACGCTTCCATTGGAAGTAATTCGTGAGCTGGCCGTTATGCACCACCGCGACGTCGGAGAACGGGTAGGCCCAGTACGGGTGCGCGCCCGAGATGTCGACATCGGACTCGGTCGCCATGCGGCAGTGGCCTATGGCGTGCGTGCCCCGGAACGACGCGAGGTCATACATCTCCGAGACCTCCGCCGCGTCGCCGAGATCCTTCACGATCTCGAGTGAATGACCGAGCGAGAGCACCTCGCAGCCGGGCACGTCCTCGAGGTAGTCGGCGAGCGCTTTCAGATCTCCTTCGTAGCGCACGAGCGCCCGATAGGCGTATTCCGTCTCGGTGTCGACCCGGTCTATGTGCGCGCCGATCTTACCGAGCCGGGACTCGACCTCGAGGCGATGACGTTCGAGGCGCTCCCTGAAGTCGAAGTCCCGCGGATCGTTGGCGTCGGCGAGCTTGAACCGGATCACGATGAGGTCACTGGGGGGTCCGAACAACGCGTACCCGGTCGAGTCGGGGCCGCGATGCTTCATCGACTGGAGCATGCTGGTCATCTCCGAGCCAACGTCGGCCTCGGCGTCTCGATGGATGATGCCTGCGATACCGCACATATGGGGAGCCGGCTCCTTTCGCTCGAACGCGTCGTCGCTAGGCCCGCCGCTTAGGGCAGGATGTCCAGGTACTCCTCGACGTCCCAATCGGAGACGGTCGCAAGGAACCGCTCCCATTCGTCTCGTTTGTAGTGCATGAACACGCGGCCCATGTCGCCGGGAAGCGCCCCCATGATCACGTCGTCGGCTTCGAGTGCGTCGAGGGCCTCGCCGAGGCTCGTCGGGATGCGCTCGACCTGCTTGCCGCCCGCGATCGCCTCGTAGATGTTGCGCTCTTCGGGCTCGCCCGGGTCGATCTTATTCTCGATGCCATCCTGCATCGCCAGCAGCAAGCCGGCGAACGACAGGTATGGGTTCACGGCCGAGTCGACGGAGCGGTACTCGAACCGGCCGGGCGCCGAGATGCGCAGACCGGTCGTGCGGTTCTGGAACCCCCAATCGGCGAAGATCGGCGCCCAGAAACCCGCGTCCCACAGACGCCGGTACGAGTTGACCGTCGGCGAGGACAGACAGGTGAGCGCTCGAAGGTGCTTGATGATGCCGCCGATCGCCCACAGGCCGATCTGCCCCGGCATCTGCGGGTTATCGCCCTCGGGCATGAACTTGTTCTCGTCGCCTTCCCAGAGCGAGATGTTGTGGTGACAGCCGTTGGCCGACACACCCATGAACGGCTTGGGCATGAAGCACGCGAACGCCCCGAGCTCCCGGCCGACCTGTCGGCAGATCTGGCGGTACGTGCTGAGCCGGTCGGCGGTCTTGTCGGCGTGGTCGAACATGAAGTTCAGCTCGAGTTGGCCGGGCGCGTCCTCGTGATCGCCCTGGATCATGTCGAGGTCCATCGCCTTGCCGTACTCCATGACCTTGTGGATCAGCGGCTGCAGCTCCGAGAACTGATCGATGTGATAGCAGTACGGCTTCGTCTTGCCCTCGACGGTCGGCTTGCCGTCGGCGTCAACCTTCAGCCACATCATCTCTGGCTCGGTGCCCGCGCGAAGGTGCAGCCCGGTGTCCTCGGTGAACTTGGCGTGGATGCGCTTGAGGTTGCCGCGGCAGTCCGACGTGAGGAACGCCCCGCCGTCGACCTCCTCTTCGCGTCCGCGGAAAAGGGTGCACCAGACCCTCGCGGTCCTCGGGTCCCACGGAAGCACGTTGAACGTCTCGGGCTCAGCGATGCCCACGAGCTCGCGGGCCTCGGGACCATACCCGATGTAGTTGCCGTGTCGGTCGGTGAAAAGGTTGGCCGTGGAGCCGTATACGAGCTGGAACCCCGTGCCGGCGATGCGCTTGAAATGCGCCGCCGGGATGCCCTTGCCCATGATGCGCCCGGTCACCGAGACGAACTGGTAGTACATGTACTCCACGCCTTGATCCACGATCTGCCGGTCCACTGCTTCCACAGCTTCGGCACGACCGTCTTCGGACAGGAACGTCTCGAGATCGGTGGTCAACTGCTCCCCCTCATTTCCGGCTGCACCGTTGGCGCAGGCGCCGCATCGTTGGGCCCAGGGTAACGCGCCTCGTTCCGCCGACCTGCTCGCGCGGCCACGTACTTAGGGTGGCGGGTATGTGCGGAGTTGCCATATGTCACCGGTCGATCGGGTTTGACGGACCTGTTCAGGAGGCGTAGCGTCCGGCCGCGTATATGGGCGCGGAACACACCTCTCGGTCTTCTGGCAGGTCTTCTGGTCGGTCGGTCGCCAGCAAGCGACGCGACGCTTCGGCCGTCGCGAGCCGGTCGGTTGGGGGCAGGCCGACGATCACCGTGCTGCCTCGGCTCGCCGACGAACGGGCGTACCTCTACGGAATCATCCGCACGATCGGGTCGGGACCGGACCTTCGCTCGATGCTCTCGAGCGTCGTGCGGCTCACGACCGAAGCGACGCAATGCCACGCATGCCTGATCTGGTTCCTCGAAGGAGAGCGGCTCGTGCTGCGGGCATCGTCGGAGCCCTATGCCCCACTGGCCGGCGAGATCAGCATGGATCTGGACGAAGGGCTCGTCGGGTGGGTCGCCAGATCGCGGCGCTCGGCGGTCATCGAGGAGAACGCCCTGCAGGATCCCCGCGTGAAGTACTTCCCCGAGCTCGATGAGGAGCACTTCCAATCGCTGGTGTCGGTGCCGATGTTCGATCGAGACGGCGACGTGATGGGCGTGATCTCGCTGCACGCTGAGGCGCCACACGAGTTCGCCCACGACGATCTCGAATTCCTCGAGCACACCGCCTCCCTGATCGCAGGCGCTGTCGAGAACGCGCGGCTGTACGAGCAGAGCGCCGCCCGCGTCGACCTGTTGACCGAGCTGTCACGGCTCTCGCGCCGTATCTCCGCGGCGAGCGAGCTCGACGAGGTGCTCGCCGTCGTCGGGCACGGCACCCGCGAGCTGTTGTCGGCGTCGGTCTGCGAGCTCTTCCTCGCCGACGGTGAAGGGGGGCTCGAGCTCGCCGCCGCCGATCCGCCCCACGCGCAGAAGGGGCCGCTCGACGCTTCGCAGTTGAGCGGGGTCTTCACCGCCCCTTCCTCGACCGATACGGAACGGTTCGCGCGCGCGGTCTGGGGAAACGCGCCCGCCGGAACCGCGTTCTTCGAACCGCTCACGGTCGGCGACGAGCAGCTCGGGTGGCTCGCCGTCGTTATCCAGACGCCTCCGCCGGGAGCGGGCACCGTATTGTCGGCCGTCGCGGCGCACGCGGCGGTCGCGATCCGCCAGCTCGATCTCGTCGAGCGGCTCCTCGAGAAGAACCTCGTCTCGGAGTTCTTCCAGGCGCTGTCGCGGCGCGACGCCGATCAGACGCGTGCGCGCGCACTCGCCTCCAGGCTCGAGGTCGAGCTGGAAAGTCCACACGTCGTCGTCGTGCTGTCGCGATCGGACGCCGCTGCTCACCCATCGCATGCCGCGGGTGCCTGGAGCGAGGCGGCCGCCAAAGTGGAATCCTCGATCGCCTTCAGGATGCCGGGCGTCTGGTTCGATCGCACCGAGCGCGCCGTGCGCCTGCTCGTGCCGGCGCCTGAGGGGGCGGCACGCATCGAGGCCGACATCGAGGAGATGGTCGGCGCCTCAAATGACCTCGTGCTATCGGTCGGCATCTCGGACCCCTGCGCGGGTGTCCCCGGGTACCCAGCGGCCTTCGAGGAGGCCGCCGCCGCCGCCGAGATCGGAGGTCTGCTGCGCGGTGGCCCAGGCGTCTCGACGTTCCGCGATCTTGGCGCGTATCGATACGTGCTGAGCTCCCCGGACCTCGGTCGCGACGCCGATCGTCAGCGGCTGGATCGGCTCGTGGATTACGACGAGCGCCGTGGCACCACGCTGCTCGGCACGCTGGAGCGCTACCTGGACGAACGCGGGAACGTGGTGGGCACCGCCCGCGCTCTCTACATCCACCCCAACACGCTCCGCCAACGGCTGGAGCGCATCGAACGTGAATCAGGCCTCGACCTCGAACGCGACGACTGGCTCTCGCTCGCGATCGCGGTCAAGGTCGTCAGGTTGGAGCAGATGCGGGAACGGTCCGACGACGGAAGGGGGACGCATGGCGGCTAGACCAGGCTCGGTCGAAGAGGTTCGAGCGCTCGTCGACGAGATGGGCATCGAGTTCTCGTTCGCGCAGTTCGTCGAGATGATGGGAAAGCCGAACGCGAAGCTCGTGCCGACGACGCACTTGGAGGACATGTTCCGCGACGGCGCCGGGTTCGCGGGGTTCGCCACCGGTGAGCTCGGACAGGGTCCGAACGACCCCGACATCGCAGCGATGCCCGATCCGGCGAGCTTCACGCCGGTGCCATGGCAGCCGAACCTCGCGCGGTTCGCTTGCGACGTCTACGTCGAGGGAGAGCCGTGGCCCTACTGCCCGCGCACCATCTTGAAGCGGCAGATGGCTCGGGCTCGCGAACGCGGTCTCGTGTTCAAGATCGGCATGGAATGCGAGTTCTTCTTGACCACGCAGGACGAGCATGGGCAGCTGCAGGTGGCCGACCCGCTCGACACCCTCGAGCGGCCCTGCTACGACATGAAGGCGCTCACACGGCAGTTCGACTTCATCTCGACGCTCTCGGCGTACCAGAACCAGCTCGGCTGGGACAACTACGCGAACGACCACGAGGATGCCAACGGGCAGTTCGAGTCGAACTTCACCTTCGACGACGCCGTGACCACTGCCGACCGGGTGATCTTCTTCCGGTACATGGTGCACACGATGGCCCAGCAGCGCGGGATGCAGGCGACGTTCATGCCGAAGCCGTTCGCCCACCTCACAGGGAATGGGCTGCACTACCACATGAGCCTGTGGGACGCCGAGACCGACACGAGCCTGTTCGAGACCGACGACGACGCGCGCGGGCTCGGGCTGTCGGAGATGGCCTATCACTTCCTCGGAGGACTGCTGCAGCACGCGAAGTCGTACATCGCCATCACGGCGCCATCGGTGAACTCGTACAAACGACTGGTTGTGGGGGCGCCGACCTCGGGAGCGACGTGGTCGCCCTCGTACATCACGTACGGCGGCAACAACCGCACGCAGATGATCCGGGTGCCCGAAGGCGGACGTTTCGAGGACCGCACGATCGACGGGTCCGCGAATCCGTACTTGGCCGCCGCAGCGCTGCTCGCCGCCGGGCTCGACGGCATCGATAACAAGCTCGACCCGGGCGAGCCCAACCTCGGCAACCTCTACGAGAGCACCGAGGAAGAACGCGCCGAGCGCGGCATCGAAGTGCTACCGGGCAACCTGCTCGACGCGACCCGCAACCTCGAGAACGACGACGTGCTGAGGGAGGCGTTCGGGCGCGGCCGTGACGAGGACTACCTGGACTACTTCGTCCGGGTGAAGCAGCGGGAATGGCACACGTACCACGACCGGGTGAGCGATTGGGAGGTGCAGAAGTACCTGTCGTTGTTCTGAGCAAGTGTGCGTGACGCCCGCCCCGAGCCTCTTGCGCTCGACGCGCGGCCGACGTCACACTCCACCTACGGCGGCGCCCGGCCGAGACCGGGCTCCTAGCACCCTGAGAGGGGGGGTCGCATTGTCCGATCCAACGGCGGCGTTCGACGCCAGTCTGGTCGATGAGTCAGGCCAGCTCGCCAAGGACACGAACTGGTGGGGGGCATTCGTCATCGGCCTGGCCGGCACCATCTTGGTGATCGGTCTCGTCGGCTACACGACGGCTGCACTCGGTCCATTCTCGGTCGCGCTCTACATCGTGCTGACCGCGATGGGTGTGTTCCTCTGCTACTGCCTCGCCGAGCTGGCGACCGCGATGCCGGACAAGACCGGGGGGTTGCCCGCGTACGCGTTCGAGACCTTCAAACCCTGGGGCCAGACGGCCTCGACCCACCTTGGAGGTTTGAGCTCGTGAGCCTATTGGCTCGGGTGGTTCGCGGTGGCGCCCATCAACGTGCTGATCGCGGCCATCTACGTGATCGACCTGCTGGGGCTTCCGTCGGGCACGGAATTCGACCCGTTCGGTCCGTCGATCGGAGGGCCTGTCTTCTCCACGAACGTCATCGTCGGAGCGGTGCTGCTCCTCGTCATGTTCGTGCCGTGCTACCTGGGTATCCGGCTCGGGGCCCGCTTCGCCACTGTGCTCGGCATCGCATCGATCGTGCCGCTAGTGCTCATCATCGTGATGCCGTTCTTCAACCTCGGGGAAACAGACTTCGGACATGCACTCTCGTTCGACTTCGTGCCCACCGGCGGTTGGATCGCCAACACCTTCTCGTTCTCATTGGTCATGGCGTGGGCGTTCATCTACACCTGGACAGTGCTCGCGATGGAGGCGGCTGCCTGCTACGTGGCGGAGTGCCGCGACCCGGTGAAGGACGCGAAGATCGCGCTGACCGCGGAGGGTCTGTTCGGATTCTTCGTCTACGTCAGCTTGCCCATCATGATCCTCGCTGTGCTGTCGGTGGCCGACCTGAACGCGCTGCAGGACGGCGCGTTCCTCGGTGACCCGGGCACATTGTTCGTGGCCTATACGCAGAAGCTGTTCGGCGCGAGCGAATTCTGGCGCTGGTTCATCGGCCTCTCGCTGATCGCCGCGCTGCTGCTGTCGGTGCTAAACGCGATGATGGGCTGCGCACGTGGGCTGTTCCAGAACTCCCGCGACGGCATCCTGCCGCGGGTCTTCGGCAAGGTGAATCGGCACGGCGTGCCGAGCACGGCGATGTTCTTCAACCTCGTCTGCTCGCTGGTGTTGCTGCTGATCGGGAATCCGCTCGACATCTACATCTTCTCCAACGTTGGATACCTGTTCGCCCTCGCTCTCTCGCTGATCGGCTACTGGCTCTATCGCACGAAGGTGCCCGAGGCCGTGCGGCCGGTGAAGATGCCGGCGTTCTTCGCCCCACTCGCCCTGGTGATCGGGGTGGCGTGGCTCTTCGTTTGGGCCTATGGCGGCTACTTCGCCGCCGACTATCAGGTGGGACCCGACAAGCGGATCCTGTTCTTCATCGGATTGTTCGTCCTGGCTCTGTGGTTCCCTCTCTACGGATGGCGCCAGATGGAGAACAAGCGACTGGGCACGAGCTTCTATCACCGAGTGGGCAGCGAGTCCTCGAAGCAGGAGGCGGGCACTCCGCAGTGAGCATCCTGCTCAAGAAGAAGAAGTGGGACCGCCAGCCGACGGCGCCCGCCGCAGTGCTGCTGGCGTCGGATGGGCGGCGTGGGTTCGGGTCGAGGGCGGTCGCGCGAGCGGCCGCCCTCGCCGGACCCGAGCCGATCGCCGTCGTCACGATCGCGAAGATCTACGGCTCGTCGTTCGGGCTGCCCGCGCCGGGGCTGATGCCCACCAAGGACGAGATGAACGAACGACTCGGCTGGATCCGCGACGCCCTCGGGCGACTCGAGCGCAAGGGTATCGAGGCCGACGGGCAGGTCGCACAGACGCGCCGTGCCGTGCGCACGATCGCCCGTATCGCTCGCACCCGGGCCGTGCGCGTGGTCGTGATCGAGTCCGCCGAGCAACCGCGTTGGCGCGGTTTCATCGAGGGCGACGTGGCCGCCGCCGTCTCGCGTACCTTGAAGCGAAGCGGCATCGAGGTCGAGGTGCTTCCCGCCACCGGACCCGCGAGCAAGGCGCCTACCGATCGCGACTCGCACAGCAAGGGTCGGAAAGCTTCAACGACCTCCTCGAAGCCGTGACCTCGGCTTGAGGCCCTGCATATCGCGCACGCTGCGCGCGCGCTTGCCCAGCTTCGTCGCCGTTACGAGGAACAGCTGCGCGGTCACGAGCGCGTCGTCGAGCGCGTTGTGGGGACTCGCGACCGGCACACCGAAGCGCTCGGCGGCCTGGCCGAGGGTGAGCTGGGCAGCCGAGCGACCCTCGAGGCCCAGCACCAGGTCGCGCACGTCGACAGCGCGGCGCATCCACGCCTGACGCCCTCCACCGAACAGCACGTCGAGGAAGGCCGCCTCGACCGGCGCCCACCAGGTGACCAGGAAGCGGTGGTCGATCGATCTGCGCAGCGCGGTGCGGGCCATCTGCACCGAGGGCGCCCCCACCAGGTCGACAGCTCGAAGCCCGTGCACAGTGACCGACTCGGGAGACGGCCTCACGTCGCCCGGGTCCACGAGCTGATAGACGGAGTCGGCCAGCTCGATCCCACCCCGTCGGATCGGCACCGTGCCGAACGAGATGATGCGGTCATGTCGGAGGTCGAGTCCGGTTGCCTCGAAGTCGAGGCTCACAAGCTCGACCGAGCGCCACGGGGCCGTCTGACGATTCCTGTCCGGCTCCGCCGGCGGCAATACCTGGCTCACCGGCCGACGCCCAGCACGTTCGCGAGCCGATCCTGCGCCGCGTCGATGATGCGGAACGAGTCCTTGAGACCCTGCCGGGCGAGCGGACCCAGCGTGCTCGGATCCACCTGGTCGTCAGGCCGCCTGCCCGCCCGCACCAGCTGCACCTGGTGCTCGAGTCGCGTCTGCCAGAGCAGCCGGAACGCTTCCTCGAGGCCGTGGACCATGTCCTCGGCCAGGCGGCTCGTTCCGGCGGCCCCGTGCAGCCGGCGGAGCGTGCGGTTCTCCGACAACCCACTCATCAGGGAATAGGTGCGGGCCAGGTTCGTGATCAGCGTGATGCCCCCCTGTTTGATGTCGAGCGCCTCGGCGGCGCCCGAACCCCGGTGGATCACCGTGTCGCGGACGAAGCCGGTCGGCGGCCGTGCCTCGAGCGCGGTGGTGCCGATGCGTGTGATGAACTTCCCCTTCGTGCTCGCAGCTCTGATCAGGCGGTCGAAGACGGGTTCGATCTCGAGCGGCCCCGCGACCGCCCTGTAGTCGAAGGAGATCGCGACCATAGCCCCGCCGACCCACGTCCCCTCCCCCATCCAGCGTCGGAACCGCTCCTCCCACTGCGCCGGGGTGTGCCGCCACTCTTTGTTGGCCGCGATCACGCCGGCCTTGCACCGCGGGATGCCGCTGCGCTCGAGGTGCAGGTTGACGAAGCCGGCGAGCCGTTCGAAGTACGGATCGACCGCTTCGAGCGGCTCGTCGCCCGGATCGATCACGAGCGCGTTGTCCTGGTCGGTGAGCAGCGCCTGTTCCTGACGAGCCTCGCTCCCCAGAGCCAGCCATGACCAGGGGCACGGAGGATCGCCGTACTCCCTGATGCCGAGCTCCAGCAGTCGGCGTGTCAGCGAATCCACGATCACCGCCACGACGTGACCGACGGCGACCGGGTCGACGTTTGCCTCGACGAGCGTGCCGACCGCTTCCGGAAGCCGCTTGCCCTGGGCGACGACCTCGTTCGGGGTGTTGCCGCGCTCGATGTCGGCCTTCAGCGAGAACGGCGCCTTGAGCTCGAGCGCCATGAGATCGACTTCCGTGACCACCCCGAGGATCTTGCCTGCGCCATCGGTGACAGGAACGTGGTGCATGCCGCGTTCGAGCATCAGTGCTGTGACCTCGGCCACCATAAGGTCGTTAGGTACCGTGACGACCGGGTGACTCATGATGTCGCCCACGACCGTCTCGGGGCTGAGGCCGGCCGAGAGCACGCGCGATCGCAGATCCCGGTCGGTCACGATGCCGAAAGAACCGTCGCGGTCGATCAGTAGCGATGACACGCGCTCGCGGGTCATCATCTCCGCGGCTTCCCTCACGGTCGCTCGGCTCGACAGCCCGACAGGGGGGCGGCGCACCAGGGTGCCCACAGCCGTCTGCCAGGGGTCCACCGTCTGCGGGTTCAGTCCGTCGAGCGCCCGCACGAGCCGACGGCGCAAGCTCGCCGAGAGGAAGGCGAGCCCCGAGTGCGTCCCGAGCAGGTGTTCTGCTTCGGCTCGAACGATGAGGTAGAGGATCGTGTCTTCGTGCGCCCGGCACGTGAACGACGGGCTCATCGCCGAGAGCATCGAGGTGTGCCCGAAGATCTCCCCCTCGCCGAGAAGGTCGATCACCTGCTCGTCGTCGACGAGCTCCACCGCCCCCTTGCGCACGACGTACATCGCCTGGGAAGGTTCGCCCCCTTGGCGCAGGATCACGTCACCCGAGCCATGGAACTCGATGCGAGTACTGCGCACGACCCGCTCCAGGTCCTCTTGATCGATCGAGTCGAACGGTGGATACGTGCGCAGGAACGACGGGATGTCCACCGGGCGAGTATCGGCTCGGCGCCGACGACCGGCAAGGCGAGGTCAGCCGGCGGTGCCGGCGGGGCTCACGTCGTCGAGCAAGACCTTCGATGCCTCCGCCACGGCGTCGACGGCGCGCGTGAAGGCCACTTCGTTCTTGCGAGAGGGCTCGCGGTACCCGCTCACCTTCCGCACGAACTGCGGGGCGGCGGCCCGGATCTCCTGCTCGGTGGCGGGTTCCTCGGCGCTGCGCAGGGTCTTGATGCTTCGGCACATGGCTCGAGCCTACGACGCCTCGCCGCGGCCGTCGCCCTCGAACGCCTCAGCGACGTCCGACGAGGTCGCGGACCTGGACCGACGCGTCGTGGGCGAGCGCGACCTCTGCCTTCGATGGCTTGGTGGCGGCGAACCGTTCCTGCTCGAAGGTGCGAACGACCGTCTCGGCGGCCCCGAGGACCGCGCGATCGATGTCTCGGTCGGCTGCGATGCCCTCGAGGAACTCGCTCGGCGTGACGTTGACCGTCCTCTTGTGCCCGAGAGGCTCGAGTGCAGCCACGAGGTCGAGGAATGCGGCCTCCCCCGGAGTGCGAGGCGCCCGACGCGCTCGCCGTTGCGATCGGCGGAACGCGAGCGCGAGCAGACCGGCCGCCAACAGGGCGACGAGCGCGATCGGCCATGCGCGGAGCGCGAACGCTCCGGCGCTCACCACGCTCCGAGCGAGGACCCCCGCCGCGGCCTTGACCGGCTGGGGCACTGCGGTCGAGATGAACCGGCCGATCGCCGCGAACACCGGGCCGGCCATGAAACGGCTTGAGGCGCTCGGCGCGGCTTGGGGCACGCCGAACGTGGGGTCATACGCCACCCAGCCGACCTGGGGGTAGAAGACCTCGAGCCATGCATGCGCGTCGGACTGCTTGACCTCGAAGTAGCCGGTGAGCGGGTTCCGCTGGCCCGGGCCGTAGCCGGTGACCAGCCGAGTGGGGATGCCGAGGGTGCGCAGCATCACCGCCATCGATGTCGCGATCTGCTCGCAGTAGCCGCGCCTCGTCTCGAACAGGAAATGGTCTACCGCGTCGACGCCTTCGGGGTCGCGGGGCACGTCGAGGTCGTAGCGCGTATTCGTCTGCAGCCACGACTGCATGGCGAGAACCCTTGCGTGCACGGTCAAGCGATCGACGGAGATGCGGGCGGCGAGATCGCCGATCCTTCCCGGCAGGTCGTCGGGAAGCTGAAGGTAGGTCTCTAGTCTCTGGGGTACGCGGTTCGGCGCCGCCTGCAACTGCGATTCCGTGGTCAGGGGCACTTCCGAGACCACGGAATACACGAGGCCTTCATCGAGCAGGATCGGCGATCTGATCGATCCTGCTGCGTCGACACGAAGGCCTGCCGACGGGAAGTACACCTGCTGCGCGCTCGAGGCCGCGAAGAGCACGTTCGGCTGCGCCGCCTCGATGTAGAACGTCTGCACGACCTTCGACGAGTCGACGCCCATCGCGTCGTTGCGCCACGCGACGTCGCCGGGCACCCTGTAGGAGAGGCCGTCGCCATCCTGGGCAAGAGTCACCGTCTCGTCGTCGGTCATCGTCCAGAGCGAGCCCTCGTAGCGATCGAATACCTCGGCTCGCCACAACGCCGGCTGCTGCGCGCGCACACGGAAGGCGAGCTCGTCGGACAGGCGTCCGCGGGCCCGCAGGTCCACCACGTCGCTGAACCCCGGATACCCGCCCGAGGAGAAGTCGATCACACCGTCGCCAGGGTCGGCGGGCAGGCCTGGGTTCGTCACGCCACCGTCGAAGGCCGAGATCGGCGAGGCGTTGCCGGCGAGCGAGAACGGAGGAGTGCGCACGAAGTTGCCCGGCAACCGCGGCATCGCGAGGAAGACGAGCGAGGCCGCGAGGAGCGCGAGGCCCGCGGTGGCCGCGGCCGAGCGGATCGGAGCCGAGCGCGGCGCCCGGCGCTCGAGCGCATGACGGCGAACCGCCACGGGGGTCGCGACTTGGTCGGCCCTCGGCCTCGACGAGAGCGAGAGCCACGCCCCGGCGAGACCAGCCCACGGCAGCACGAAGAACGCGAACGAGGTCGTCAGCGAGAGCGACCCAGCTTCCGCCATGAGGATGAGGCTTGAGACGACGGAGAACGAGAGGTCGCGTCGCCGCGGCACGTCGAACGCGTGCAGCACCTGCACCCACAGGAACAACGAGGCGAGCGGGACGCGCGCCTGATCGAACGACGTCACGCTCCGAACCTCGCCCAAGAACTGTCCGAGCGATGCCAGGAGCGCCACCGAGAGCGCGATCTTGAGCAGCAGGTTCGACGATGATCGACGCCGGAACGAGATCCAGTAACCGAAGGGCGCGAGCACGAGAGCCGCGATCGCGACCGGGGCCGGGACCGCACCGGGTTGCGCCACCACCGAGATGATCGCGATCTCGACGAGACAGGCCACCACCACGCGCATCGCGATCGAGTCTTCCGCGGGACCGGAGGGTTTGCGCAGCTCGAGCCTCATCGCAGCACCTGCTCGGCCTGCTCCATGCCGAGAGCGGCCGCGAGCGAGGCCCCGGGCCGCCACAGATACGCCACGGCGCCCACCGCGCACAGGCGCTGCTCGAGGCCGTTTACGCGCTCCTCGGCCAAGACGTCCTTCCGTGGACCGGACTCGAGCACGATGAGCACGGCCACGACCATGGGGATGCGTCCGGCGAGCGACTCCACCACAGGCACAAGGTGGTCGGCGTCGTTGCCATGCCACGTCGGGAAGACGAGGACAGCCGAATCCACTCCGCGCAGCGACGCTGCGGCGTCGGCGATCAGCGCAGGGAAGCCTCGCCCGTCGCAAGTGGGCTCAACCAGAGCGAGGCGTTGCAGCAGTTCCCGTTCGTCGGGGCCGGCCATCACTTGAGCGTCGCCGTGGTGGTCCCCGGTCACGAGACAGGCCCCGTTGCCCTGAGCGAGAGCCGCGAGCGCGATCGATGCCGCCGCCGAGCACACGCGATCGAGGGGCGTGAGCCCGTCGTCCTCGGCCTCGGCATCGCGGGACACGTCGGCGACGATCGCGAGCCGTCGGGTCTGTTCCTGCTCGAGCTCGCGCACCATGACAACGCCCGTTCGGGCGGTCGAGGCCCAGTGCACGTGGCGCATGCTGTCGCCCGGGCGATACTCGCGGATGCCCAAGAACTCCGGACCCTGGCCTCGCCGAGGCGCCGTGTGCAGCGCGCTCTCGGTCGTGGAAGCGGGCCGCACGAAGGACAGCGACCCCAGCTGCTCGACCACCGGGTAAACGAGCGTCGGGGGCGACTCGACAGCGACCCTGCGACGACGCTCGGCAACCCCGAAAGGGGCGCTCGACCGCACGCTCACGGGAACGCTCTCGTGCGACCCGCGACGGCGAGCCACGCGAATCGTGGTGATCTCGACCCGCTCACGGGGATCCACGGCCCCGACCCAGAGATCCACGGGCTCGAAGTACCGGTCGTGCACGAGCAGTCCGCGCCGCGTCGTACGCTGGCTCCCATGCACCGTCACGTCGATGAGCGCCTGATCGCCCTGGTGCACATCTGCCGGAGCGCGACGTTCGACCACGACGCTGCGCGTCGAGCGGACCGGCATCAAGAGGCCGGCGAGCACCACGCCGAGCAGCATCGCGGCGAGCACGAACAGCCAGCCCGCCTGCACGTTGGTGCCTAGGAAGAACAACACGCCCGCTCCCATCAGCAGGCCCACCGCCCGCTTGCGCAGGCGCATGCGTCAGGCCCGTCCGAAGCTCGCGCCGCTCGCATGGCTCGCATGGCTCGCGTGCAGCGGCACGGGGGTCTCTTCGAGCGCGCGGCCCACGATGCGGCGCCCTATCTCGGCCCCAGCACGAGCCTGGCGCGGCACGATGCGGTGCGCGAGCACCGAAGGGGCCAGCGCTTTCACATCGTCGGGCAGCACGTGGCCACGTCCGAGGGCGATCGCACGCGCCTGCGCGCATCGCGTCAATGCGACCGTCGAACGCGGCGATGCGCCGAGCGAGGCTTCCGGCGCCTCACGGGTCGCGGCGGCCAAGGCGACGACGTACTCGATGATCGTGTCGTCGACATGCGCCGATCGCACGGCTCGCTGGGCCGCCAGCACCTGATCGGGGGTGAGCACGGATGCCAGGTCAAGCATCGGGTGCTCGTGCAGCTGACGCCGCACGATGTCGCCGGCCATGGCACCCTCGGGGTATCCGACCTGCACGGTCATCGCGAACCGGTCGAGTTGCCCTTCAGGCAGCGGATACGTGCCGTGGTGCTCGACCGGGTTCTCGGTCGCGATCACCACGTACGGCGCCGGCAGCGGATAGGTCGTGCCTTCGACGGTGACCTGGCGCTCTTCCATCGGCTCGAGCAACGCCGACTGGGTGCGCGGCGTGGTGCGGTTGATCTCATCGACCAGCACGACGTTGGCGAAGATCGGGCCCGGCACGAACCGGAACTCCCCGTGCTGCTGGTCGTAGACGCTGACGCCCGTCAGGTCGCTCGGCAGCAGATCGGGCGTGGCCTGGATGCGGTTGAACTCCCCGCCGATCGAGCGCGCGAGGGCACGGGCGAGCGTGGTCTTACCGACGCCGGGCACGCCTTCCAGCAGCAGGTTGCCGTCGGCGAGCAAGCAGACGGCCGCGGTCTCCACGGCCTCAGTGTTGCCTGTGATGACGAGCTCGACGTTGTCGACGAGACGACGGAAGACATCGCTCGCTGCCGCCGTCGCCGACGGAGCGGGCGAAGGGTCGATCATCATGGAAGCTTCGACCACGCACATGCGACGCTTGAGCGAGTCGACGCGCCTGGCTGCGCGCTATCGGGTGGCGGCGCGCTGTTTCGCCAGTGCGCTGATCGCTTCCATGACGGTGCGGTGCGCGAGGATCGCGGTGATCTCCGCGTGGTCATAAGGAGGCGAGACCTCGACCACGTCCATGCCGACCAGGTCGACCTGCCCGACGATCTGGCGCACCGCGCGCAGCAGCTCGCGCGCGAGCATGCCGCCGGACTCCGGCGTGCCGGTACCCGGCGCCATGCCGGGGTCGACCACGTCGATGTCGACGCTCAGGTAGATGCAGTCGGGTCCGTCGAGCGCCTCGGCGATCGCGTCGGCGATCACGGCTTCGGCGCCGCGTTCTTCGATCTCGACCATCGTGTGCCAGCGCAGTCCTTGCTCGCGCATCCAGTCCCATGTGTCCTGCTCGGGCCAGTAGCCACGCAGGCCGACCTGCACGAAATTGGGGCCGGCGATCCAGCCCTCCTCGATCAGGCGGCGCATCGGCTCTCCGTGACCGTACAGATTGCCCCACTGATCGGCACCGGTGTCGGCGTGCGCGTCGAAGTGCACGACGCCGACCTTTCGTGGCCACACATGACGAGCCACGGCCGCGGCGCTCGGGTACGTGATCGAATGGTCCCCGCCCAGCACGATCGGGATCGGGCCGGCCTCGGCGACGCGGAACACTTTCTCGTGGATCACGCGCAGAGCGCGCTCGAACCGGGTTGGCACGATGGGCGCGTCGCCCGCGTCGACCACCGTCAGGTGAGCGTATGGCTCGACTTCGAGCTGGATCGACCACGCGTAGTCGCTGCTCCACGCCGTCGGCGCCATGCGGATCGCGCGGGGCCCGAACCGGGCGCCCGGACGCGACGACGTGCCCTCGTCGAGCGGCGCCCCCACGATCGCGACATCGGCCTCGGCAGCGCGCAGCGACTCGTCGTCGGTCGCCCACGGAAGCTTCTCGAAGGAGCCTCGCCAGTCCGAGTAGTAGGGCAGGTCGGTGCTCGTGTACTCGGTGAGCTCGTCGTCGCCACGGAGCTCCGAATGTTCCAGCCGGAAATCGGGCGCGTCGCTCATCGGCGAAGCTTCCCACACACGATCGACACACACTTCCATCGGCCCGTCACGCCGCGAGGCCCATCTCGCAGATTAGGCTCCGCCCTGTGGAACCCGTCTCCCGCGGAAGCCGCGCACGCCGCCTGCTTCTCGTCTCGCTGTTGATCGCGTTGCCGTGGCTGTGGTTCGTCGTTCGCGACGCGGGCGGCCCTTTCGACACGGTCGCTATCGGGCTGCCGCTGATCGGCGTCGCGTCGATCCTCTCTGGCGCGATCGTCGCCGGCGTCAGTCGCCGCATCTGGCCATTGATCGGCGGCGTGGCGATCTTCGCGGTCTGTGCGGTGGCGGTGATCGCGCCGAGGGTCCCACGTGGGGGCGCGCCACCCAACCCCGCGATCCGCTTGGTCGTGGCCAACGTGTGGGACGAGAACCCGACCCCTGCGGCGGTGCCGGACTCGATGATAAGGCGTGGGGCAGACGTCGTCGTGGCCGTGGAGATGCCCAACAACGCGTTCTATAGAGCGATGAGCGCGAGCGCCTCCTCCCAGGGGCTCGATTCCACATCTGAACAGGGCAGGCAAGCGGTGTGGTCACGGTTCCCCATCCAGACGCTCGACGAGTTGGGACTGCCGGCGGCGCGCGTGATGCGTGTGAGCGTCGACGTGCCCGGGGCACCGTTCGTGCTGTACGTCGTGCACGGGCTGAACCCGTTCCGCGAGACGAGCTTCGCGGACCAGCTGGCGTTCACCGAGGACTTGCTCGCCGCGATAGACACCGAGACACGGCCCGTGGTAGTGGCCGGCGATCTCAACACGAGCGATCGGGGCGTGAGCTATCGCCAGTTGGACGCTGCGCTCACCGATGCGATGCGCGCGGGCGCCGCGGGGGCGACCACGTACCTGGGCGGTTGGTGGCCAACCCTGATGCTCCGCATCGACCATGTGTTCGTCACCAAGGCCTGGTGCGCGGCTGACCCCGGCACGTTCACACCCGCCGGTTCCGACCATCTCGGCGTCGAGGTCGCGGTCGGCCCCTGCGTCTGAACCTCTGCACCAGGACAGGAGTCGGTCTGGGACTACCCGAGACCGCCGGCGCTGGCACCCGATCACCGTCGCGTAAGGATCAAGCTCGCCGGGATCACGATCGCCGATACGAAGAGGGCGCTCCGGGTCCTCGAGACGAGTCATCCGCCAGAGTTCTACCTTCCGCTCACCGATGTGCGTCGCGATCTGCTGCGACCGGCGGGCGGCTCGTCGTTCTGCGAATGGAAGGGCGCTGCTGCTTACGTCGACGTCGTGGTCGGCGGTCGCGTCGCGAGCGAAGCGGGCTGGTACTACCCGGATCCGAGCGAGCGGTACGCCTCGCTCTTCGAGCATGTGGCCTTCTACGCGGGACGGTTCGACCGGGCCACCGTCGGGGGCATCGTCGTCAAGCCGCAACGGCGGCTTCTACGGCGGGTGGATCACGCCCGAGGTCGTCGGACCGTTCAAAGGAGAGCCGGGAACCCAGGGCTGGTGAAGGGCCGGGGACGAACCCCGGCCCTTCACGCCTCGGTGTGAGATCGGATCTACAGGATGCCTGCGCCTGACAGGTACTCGGCAGCGACGTCGGCGATATCGCGCTTGTCGTTCACCACCTGCCCGATCATGTCGCGCATGTTCTCGTCGGTGAGCGTGGGCGTGACGCTGTCGAGCAGCCCCCCGAGTGCCTCGCTCGCGACTTCCTCACGCACGACCGGGATGAAGTTCCCGTTGGCCTGAAGGTTCTCGGTGTCGGTGAGCACCACGTAGCCCTTGTCGACGATGGTCGGGTCGAGCGAGAAGAGCTCGCCGACGTCGACCGCGCCGCTGTCGACGGCGGCCACCGTCTTCGGCCCACCGAAGTCGAGCGGCTTGAACTCCCCGAACTCGATGCCGTAAGTCTCCTTCATGCCCGGGATGCAGAAGTCGGAGTCCGGGCAGTCGGGCGGGGCGCCGAGCGTAAAGTCGCCGGCCACCGCTGCGAGGCTGGCCATGTCGGTCAGACCGTTCGCCTCAGCCGTTTCCGGTGTCACCACGAACACATTCGTGCTGTTCGCCTCGGAGATCGCGTACGTCACGAGCCCTTCGGGCTTCAGGGCAGCAGTCAGCGCGTCGGCCACCGCTTGCGGGTCGCCGTTGGTCGACGCCGCCTCGTCGTATTGCGGCAGGTCGAACCCGGTGTATTCGGGCTTGATGTCGATCGCGCCAGCCGCGAGCGCCTCGTTGCCGACCGCTCGGTCGGCGATGTCGAGCTCACGCGTCACGGTGTAGCCGTCGGCCTCCAGGACCTGGGCGTACATCTCGGCCACGAGCTGATTCTCAGGGAACGCGCCTGAAACGCCGACGACGATCTCGCCCTTGGGCTCGGCGCTCGCTGGCTCGGTGGCGCCGTCGCTCGGGTCGTCCCCACCCGAGTCTCCGCACGCGGCCGCGAACAGCGACAGCGCGAGCAGGCCCGCCCCGAGGACGATCATGCGGTGCTTCCGCATGGGTACCCCTCCATCCGGTCGTGGGGCGTCCATCTCCCCCGGTCATGGACATGCGCACCGTATCAACGGCACGCAACCAACCGCTACCCAACCGCCGTGCAGTCGAAGCGAGGAGACTGAACGTTACGTTCCAGGGACGAAGTCAGCTGGGTGTCCCTCCACGGCCGGCGGGGAGGGCTGGACCCGTGACCCATCCGAGGTGAGGCGCGGTGCCGCCGACTTCGTCAGCAGCGTGAAAGCGAGATCCGTCAGCAGGGACATGGCGGCGATCAGGATGGATCCGGCCACGACCTTGTCGGTCTCACGGAGTGCGAAGCCGTCGACGATGAAGCGGCCCAGCCCCCCACCACCGATCAGAGCCGCAAGACTTGCCGTCGCAACGATCTGTACCGCCGCCAGGCGAAGGCCGGTCATGACGAGTGGCGTCGCCATCGGGACCTCGAGACGCCACAGGATCTGGCGACCGTCCATGCCCATACCTTTCGCCGCCTCCACCGTATCCTGATCGACCTGCTGGATCCCGACGTACGTGTTGATCAAGATCACAGGAATGCCCAGGAGTGTGAGTGCCACGATCGTTGGCAAGAAGCCGAAGGCCAGCTGAGCGTAGTCGCCGGGTAGGAGTTTCAGCGCCAACAGGAACGCGATCGAGAGGACCGCGAGTGACGGCACGGAGCGGCCCACGTTCCCGAGCTGCACGGTCCAGAACTGTCCTCGCCGAGCGTGCCCAACCCACAACCCGAGCGGCAGTGCGATGAGGGTCGCGATCACGAGCGAGGTCACTGAGAGCTGCACGTGTTCCCAGACCCTGGCTGGAACGCCGTCGATGCCAGACCAGTTCACCGGGTCGATGAGCCACTGCAATCCATCGACGAGGCCGTTCACGTCGCGACCGCCCGAACGCCTGAAGACTTGGACCAGGGTGTGACCAGCCTCTGCAAGGCGAGCAGCAGGATGTCTGAAGCGAACGCCAACGCAACCGAGAGCACCACGCCCACTAGAAGCGGCGTCCAGAAGAACGTGTTGAGACCCTCGAGGATGAACTGGCCGAAGCCGCCCCGCCCGATCAGCGACGCGATCGTGATCAGCGCGATGGCGCTCACGGTCGCGATACGGAGTCCGGCGATGATCACCGGCATCGCGAGCGGGACCTCCACGCGCCACAGCAACTGGCGTCGCGACAGTCCCATGCCGAGCGCGGCTTCCTTCACATCGGTCTCCACCGAGTCGAGACCCGCGAGCGTGTTGCGGAACAGGATCAGCAGGCTGTACGCGACCAATGGGATCGCTACCGTCGTGAGCGAGAGCCCGGTGATCGGCAACAGCAGGAAGATGAACGCGAACCCCGGGATCGTGTAGAGCACACCCGAGATCGAAGTGATCGGCGAGATCGACCAGCGATGCCGTGAGGCGTACACCGCCGCAGGGAACGCGATCATGAACCCGATCACGACCGAGACCACGGTGAGATAGACGTGCTGCAGGCCCCGGCTCACGATCTCGTCGGTGTGGTCGGTGATCCAGATCCAACGGATCAGCGGCTCGGTATCACCCTGCGCGAGGAAACCGGTCACGGCCGTCACCAACCCAATCACGAGACGATCTCCTTCGAGAGACGTTCGAGCGACAGAACGCCCCGGTAACGCTGCCCCTCGGTGACGACCACCGCCACGGCCGTGCGCGAGGTGACGATCGAGTCGAGCGCCTGCCGCAAGGAGTCGCTCGCCGTCACGTAGGCGCTGAATGGCCGGGGCGCCGCTTCCCCGGCGGTGGCGCGACCCTCGAGCGACTCCGCGTCGATCCAGCCCAGCAACTCGCCATCGTCGACCAAGCTGACCCAGCCGAATCCGCCGGCGTCGATCGCCCGTCGCGCTTCATCGGCACTCGCACTCGGTGCGACGATCGGGCCGTCTTCCACACCGACGTCGCCGACCTTGATCAGGGCGAGACGCTTCAGACCGCGCTCGGCCCCGACGAAGTCGCGCACGAAGTCGTTGGCGGGCTCGCGCAACACGGTCTCGGGCGGCGCGAACTGCTCGAGCACGCCGCCCACATTGAGGATCGCCATGCGGTCGCTCAGCTTGATCGCCTCGTCGACGTCGTGGGTCACGAACACGATCGTCTTGCCGAGGCGCGCGGTGATTTCGAGGAACTGGTCCTGCAGGCGCGCTCGAACGATCGGATCGACGGCCGCGAACGGCTCGTCCATGAGCATCACCGGCGGGTCGGCGGCGAGCGCGCGCGCGACACCGACGCGCTGGCGCTGCCCCCCGCTGAGCTCGGCCGGGTAACGATCGAGCAGCTCGCGGTCGAGGTCGAAGATCTCGAGCAGCTCGTCGATACGTGTGGCCGTGCGCGCGTCGTCCCAACCCACGAGGTTCGGCACGGTGGCGATGTTCTGGCGGATCGTGCGGTGCGGCAGTAGTCCCGTGTGCTGGATCACGTAGCCGATGCCACGACGGAGCTGCACTGGGTCCTGCTCGAGCACGTTGGTCCCGTCGAGCACGATGCGCCCTCCGGTGGGCTCGATCAGCCTGTTGATCATCTTCAAGGTCGTGGTCTTGCCGCACCCGGAAGGCCCCACCAGCGCGACGGTCTCACCTTCCTCGATATCGAGCGAGAGGTCGCCGACGGCGGGGGTGGCGGCGCCCGCGTAGCGCTTCTCGACATCTTCGAGCGAGATCATCGCGGTCACCGGATGCCTCTTTCGTCAGGCGAGCGAACGCGCATCCTAGTCCAGCCGCTCCCCCACGGGCACGCTGAAGGGCAACGTGTTCTGCGGCGGCGGCAGCGGGCACGACCAGCTCGGGTCGTAGGAGCACGAGGGCTGATATGCGAAGTTGAAGTCGAGCACGAGCCGCTCGCCATCGGTGCCGAGGTCGGCGCCCTTCACCGTGTCGAGCAGATAGCGGCCGCCGCCGTACGTGGCATCGCCACTCGTGGCATCGCGGAACGCAAGGTAGATGCCACCGCCGTACTGGTCGAGCCAGAAGACATCGAGCGCAGCGAGCCGGCCGAACAGCTCGAAGTGCGCTCGAGCGAAGCGGATCGTGCGGGTCGCGTGGCCGTCGCTCGTGCCCACCTCGACGACATCACCCTCGAGCGGCTCCAGGTCGGCCAGAACCCTGGCGGCCGGGTCGTACGGGTAGACGAACGGCCCGTCATACGAGTCCCGGTGCCCCGCAGGGATCGGCGACTGAGGGTGCGAGCTGAACATCTCGCGCCGCTCGTCACGCCAGCCCTCCCAGGCGCGCGCATGATCGCCGTCGGCACGGATCGAGCCGTAGAGCTCAGACACCTCGCGTCGCCAATCGGCGAGCGACACGACCCCGTGCACCGACATATCCATCGGGCGAGGCTACGCTCGCATCCACGAACAGGAAAGGGGCAAGCGTGAGCAGCACCCACGATGATCGCCAGGCCGGGTTCCCGACGGCTAAGATGGGATTGACGCACATCCTCGTGGTCTCGGACTTCGAGCGCTCACGTGATTGGTACCGCGGCGTGCTCGGCGCCGAGCTGTTCCGCGAGTACGGGGGCACATCGGCCGTGTTCAAGTTCGGCGTGGCTGCTCGTGGTCACCGGAGGCGGACCGACCGAGGACAAGCCCGACGTCACGTTCGAACCCGCCCGACCCTCGATCGGTGAGTCACTCCATCACGATCCGGGTGACGGATTGCCAGGGTGCCTATGCGACCCTCCTCTCGCGAGGAGCAGAGTTCCTCACTCCTCCGTACGACTGGGGTCAGGAAGTTCGTTGCTTCTTCCGCGACCCCGACGGGCATCTGTTCGAGATCAGCCAGGCGTAGGCCAGAAGGCCGGGCGACGCTACTTCTTCGAGTCGGCGAGGATCTGGCGGGCAGCGTTCGCTCCTGGGCCGCCCGTGATGCCGCCACCGGGGTGGGCGCCCGACCCCGCTAGGTACAGCCCGTCGATCTGCAGCCGGTAGCGCGCCTCGCCGTTCAGCGGACGCCACGCGAAGAACTGATCGAGGGCGGGCTCGGCGTGGTAGACGTGCCCGCCGGTGAGGCCATAGTCGGTCTCCATGTCCTCGGGCGTGATCACCTCGCGCGACTCAACGAGCTCGCCGAGGCCGGGAGCGAAGCGTTCCATCGACTTCACCGCGATGTCGGCGACCCTGTCGCGCTCCGAAGCCCAGTCACCCTCACGCAGCTTCCGCGGCGCGGCCTGGAACAGGATCGACATCACGTGCTTGCCCTCGGGGGCGAGCGACGGGTCGACGAGCGTTGGGATCGTGGCCTCGAGCATCGGGTCCTCGGCGACGTGGCCGTACTTGTTCGCGTCCATCGCCTGCTCGACGTGGTCGATCGACAAGCCCACGACGATGCGACCCTGCAGACGCTCGACAGCGTCGCCCGCACCGTTGAACGTGGGAAGCCCCGAGAGCACCAGGTTCACCTTCGCGGTCGCACCAGGCTGACGGATGTTCTCAGAGCGCCAGACCTCGTACGGGTTCAGCTCCACCGGGTCGCACAAACGCAGCGTGCGCTTGGGGTCGGCCGCCGAGACCACCAGCCGGGCGTCGATCTCGGTGCCGTCGGCAAGCGTGATGCCGCGGACGCGCCCGTCGGTCGAGCGGATCGCGACGACCTCGACGCCGGTGCGCACGTCGACCCCGCGAGCCTTCGCCGCCGACTCGAGCGCGCTCGCGAGCACGCCCGTGCCACCGTGCGCGAACACGGTGGTGCCGGCGGCGCCGCCGTCGGTGCCGGCCGAGTCATTCAGGAACACCGCCGCAGTGCCGGTCGCCCACGGACCCATCGACGTGAAGAGCACGCCGCGGGTCGTCAGCGGCCCTCGCACCGCCTCGTCGTCGAAGACCTCCTGTACGAGGTCTGCCACTGCCATCGGCAGCGCCCGGATCGCCTCGCGCCCGGTCTTCGCTCCGAGGTCCCGGAACGCCTTCCCGAGCTTCAGACCCATGATCGCGTCGGCGATCGAGGGGCTCTTCGCGTCGGGCGGCGTGACGGCGTTGATGTGGGCGAGGAAGCTCGCGATCGCTCGCATCTTCGCGTCGAAGCCCTCGAACGCGTCGGCGTCGTGGGCGTTGCGGCCACGGAGCTCCGAAGCGGTGCGCGCCGGGTCGCCCCAGAAGGTCACCGCCGAGCCGTCGGGCTGCGGGGCGAACATACGGACGGGCGGCGTGATCGCCTCGAAGCCATGGCGATCGAGCCGCAGGTCCTTCACGACCGAGGCGCGCAGGCGCCCGACCGTGTGCGCGATGCCGGGCGCGGTCACTCCCTCGGCGGGCGAGGTCGTACGCAGGATGCCGCCCACCTCGGGCGCCGCCTCGAGCAGGGTGACCTTGCGGCCGGCCTTCGCCAGGTACGCCGCCGCGACGAGGCCGTTGTGTCCCCCGCCGATCACGACCACGTCGGCCCCCGCCTGTTTCATGCGCTACCCCTTCGGTGCTTGAGCGCCTGTTTCATGCGCTACCCCTTCGGTGCTTGAGCGCCATCTAGGCGGCCCTCCTTCCGCGCTTGCGCTGCTTCAGGTACTCGCGAGCCGCGATCATGCCGGGCGCGCCCATGATGCCGCCGCCGGGGTGCGTCGCCGAGCCGCACATCCACAGGTCCTTCACGGGCGTCTCGTAGCGCGCCCACCCCGGCACCGGCCGGTTGAAGAACAGCTGCTCGAGCGAGAGCTCGCCGGCGAATATGTTGCCTTCGCTCAAGCCCGTGATGTCCTCGATGTCCTTGGGCGTCACGAACTGGTGGCCTTCGATCAACGACCTGATGTTCGGGAAGCGCTCCTCGAGCGTGTCGATCACGTTCTGGCCGAACGCCTCGCGCTTCGCGTCGTCCCACTGCTCGCCGTTCTCGAGGTGGTAGGGCGCGTACTGCACGAAACAGCTCATCACGTGCTTGCCTGGCGGCGCCATGGTGGGGTCGACGAGCGTCGGCATGATGCAGTCGATATACGGGCGCTTCGACGGACGGCCGTACTTCGCGTCGTCATAGGCGCGCTCCATGTAATCGAGCGAGGGCGAGAACGAGATCGCCCCTCGCAGCCACGGGCCGACGCCCGGCTTGCAGGCGAGCTCGGGGAGGCCGCTGAGCGCCAGGTTCACCTTGCCGCTCGAGCCCCGGTACTTGTATCGCATGACCTCGTCGCGGAACTCAGGGTCAAGATCGCCCTCGTCGAGCAGGTTGATGAAGGTCTGGCGCGAGTCGAGCGAGCTCATCACGACGCCGGCTTCGATCTCCTCCCCGCTCTCGAGCACGACGCCGGTCGTGCGGCCGCCCGCGGTCTTGACATGCGAGACGCCTGCCTCGGTGCGGATCTCGACGCCGAGCGATAGCGCGCTGTTCGCGATCGCGTAGGCGACCGAGCCGGTGCCGCCTCGCGGCACGCCCCACGCGCGGAACGCGCCGTCGATCTCACCCATGTAGTGGTGCAGCAACACGTACGCGGTACCCGGCGAGCGCGGCCCCTGGAACGTGCCGATGATGCCCGAAGCGCTCATCGTGGCCTTGAGCGGCTCGGTCTCGAACCACTGATCCAAGAAGTCGGCCGCACTCATCGTCATCAGTTGGATGAACGTCGTCTGCATCTTCTTCGGAAGGTCCTTGAACGCCTTCGCGAGCGGCCCGAGCGGCAGCCAGTGCGCCGCCGAGATCTTTCCGGTATCAGGCGGGGCGATCGACAGGATCGGCTTGATGAACCGCCCCATCTCGGCCATGAGCTGGCCGTACTCCTCGTAGACCTCGGCGTCGTTCAGGCTCCACCGGCGGAGCTCCCGCACCGTCTTGCCATGGTCGTTCACGCGCCAGAGGAAGTCGTCATCGAGCGGGGTGATCGTGCCATCGAGCGGCAGGATCTCGAGCCCGTGCTTCGCGAGCTCGAGCTCCCGGATGATCTCGGGGCGCAGCAGCGACACGACGTAGCTGAAGACCGAGAACTTGAAGCCGGGCACGATCTCCTCGGTGAGCGTGGCGCCGCCCAAGATGTGCCGGCGCTCGAGCACGAGCACCTTGAGCCCGGCCTTCGCGAGGTAGGCGGCATTCACGAGGCCGTTGTGCCCGCCTCCGATCACGACCGCGTCATACCGCTTCGCCATGGTTTCTCCTTCGCGGGCTACCGCTTCGCTGCTTCAGCCCGATGTCGGGTGATCGTGGGTCGAACAGCATCGGACGCTCGCCCCGTGCGCCGGTCGCTCATGCTAGCCGGGGGGTCCACATCGACACCAACGCCCCCTTGACTACTGGTCAAAGGGGCTCGATCCATGGTGCGGCGCGGTCAACCTGTCGGCCAACTCGTTCACGACGCGCTCGAAGACTTCCCAGTAGTCGGCTCCATGAGCGTCACTGGTGTGGGGAACGGTCACCCCGGCCGCCGCCAGGTCGTCGGTGAGGTCCTCAACGAGCTGCCTCGCATCGCTGGCTCGAAGATATGGGCTCCGTTCGACCGAGTCGTCCTCGTCGAACCAGACCACCACCCGCCCGAGCGCACGCAGTGAACGTCTCCAGTCGGCGTGGGGAGGAAGCTCACCGGTCTCGATCCCCAGGAACCCAGCCCACCTCTCTCGATCCAGACCGTACGTGCGAGCTCTCCCGCGGGGGCCGGCATCGATCGCGCCGGCATCGACGAGCTCCTCGAGCGCGTCGGCGACGTTCCTCCGACCGAAGCCGGCAGCGTGGGCGATCTCGCTCGTCGTTCGCTCACGGCTCGAAGTCGTGAGCAGGAAGCGGAAGATCTCGGCTCGCGCGCCTACCCCGAAGAGCAGCCGCAGGCGAAAGGCGAGCGCTTCCCTGCGCGAAGGATCGACCTCTCCGGACTTGTTCGAGGGCGTGGTGGTCGGCCACAGGAAACCCCACGCCGCGAATGCAGGATCCGGCTGCTGCACGTAGATCTCCGACAACGGCTCCGGGTCCCCTGCGGTGGGCGAACGGGCAGCCCAGAGCTGGAGTCGTGGATTGTGCATCCCCGCCCAGGCCAGGGCGGCGCCCACGAGCCGGCGTTCACGGTCGCCACGCGTGAGGTTGCGCAGACGGCTCACGCTCATCAGTCGCCCGTTGACGCGCAGCCAGTCCAACACCTCGCCGAACAGCCGTGGCTCGCGAGGTGCGATCAAGAGTGTGAAGAGCAACAGAGCCTCAGGGTCGATCACGTTCCGGTCACGGGTGGTCCCGGTCGACTCGGTGGACGAGACGCCAAGCATTCCCCACTGATGCCACAAGAAGATGGAAACTCGCTCGTCCAGCGCATGCCTAGATAGAGGCATCGGACACCCCCAGGTATCGAAGTACCTCGATGAGCTCGACCCTGAAGGGTTCGGAAGGGACGAGCGTGCGAGCCCACCGCGCCGCCTGAAGCAGCTCAGCCGAAGTCGCGGCGAGCGCTCTGATGTCCTGTTCGTGCTTCCCGAGCCCACGGTCGACCATCGCGTACAGCTTCAGATGGATCTGGTCCAGCCTGCTGGCGAAGTGAACCCTGAGCGCCGGCCCGTATCGGGTTGCGATGAGCCTCGCCTCGAAGCCCTCTGGCAGTCCAAGGCGAAGCAGGTCCGTCGATGGCTCCGCGTTCAACCACGATTCCAGCAGGTCGAAGTCGGCAGCAACCCGTCGCGACGCCTCCGCCAGCAGCTCCGGAAGAGGGTCCGCACCGGCCAACGTGCCGGACTCCATCAGAGCCACGACATCGACGTCGGCCGTTGAACGCTTGATGAGGCCCAGCGCGACGAGCGCCGTTCCCCCGATCACCACGAGCTCGACTCGCGCGCCGACAGCCATGAGCTGCTCACCGAGCGCCTTGAGCAGCTCATCGATCCGCTCTGGAGTGAGTTGTGAGTCCGGCATGTGGCGGAGTTTAGACTGCCTAGTGTCGGCATGTCAAATACCGCCACTTGGCGTTCAACATGCCGACTCCACCGGTTTCCCTCTGATTGACCCGAAGTTCGGGATGGGTCGTCGCCAGGCAGTAGTCTGCTCCGCGCAGGGATCGACAGAACTCTGCCCAAGGAGGTCCATCCGTGAGCGTGCCTACCGCGTTCTTCCCGCGCCAAGAGGCGCTCAACATGAAGATGGCCTGGGGCGAGTGGTCCGGGTACTTCTCGGTGCCGGTGTACGCCGACTTCCACGACATCGAGTACAGCGCGATCCGCGAAGCCGCTGCGGTGATCGACATCAGCCCGCTGTACAAGTACGAGGTCCGCGGGGCCGACGCGATGCGCTTGCTCGACCGGGTGATGACCCGCGACGTGACGAAGCTGAAGGTCGACCGGGTCGCTTACTCCCCGTGGTGCGACGAGGAGGGCAAAGTCCTCGACGACGGCACGATCGCGCGACTCGACGACACGACCTACCGCATCACCGCCGCCGACGCGTGCTACCGGTGGTTCGTCATGAACGCGACCGGCCTCGACGTCGAGGTCGACGACATCAGCGACCGCACCGCCGCGCTCGCGCTCCAGGGCCGCCTCAGCCGCGAGGTGCTGCAAGACGCCACCGGCAAGGACTGGACCGACCTGACGTACTTCGGCAGGCGCATGGATGAGATCGCCGGTGTGGCCGTCGATGTGACCCGCACCGGGTACACGGGCGACCGCGGCTACGAGCTCTGGATGCCTGCCGACCAGGCCCTGCCCGTCTGGGACGCGATCTTCGCGGCCGGTGAGCGCTATGGCATCTACCCCGTCGGCATCGACGCCATGGACGTCGCCCGAGTGGAAGCCGGCCTGATCCTGATCGAGGCCGAGTACACGAGCGCCCGCCACGCGATGGCGCCCGAGCAACAGTATTCCCCCTACGAGCTCGGATTCGAGCCGCTCGTCGACCTCGGCAAGGCCGCCGACTTCACGGGGCGCCGGGCACTGCGAGCCGAGCACGCGAGCGCAGGTCCCGCACGCCGCCTCGTGGGCCTCGAGCTCGACTGGTCGGGCATCGAGGGCATGTACGCCAAGCACGGCCTCGCCCCCGCCATCAGCCCGTTCGTCCACCGCTCGCCCGTTCCCGTCTACAAGGAAGGGAAGCAGGTCGGCCGCGCCACCTCGATCACATGGGGCACGACGATCAAGAGGATGGTCGGGTTCGGATCGGTCGACCGGGGTCACTCGAAGCCCGGCACACGCATCAGCGTCGAGTGGAGCGTCGAAGGCGAGCGCGGAAGGGTCGGCGCGACCGTGGTGCCGTTGCCGTTCCTCGACCTCGACCGCAAGCGCACCTAGCCGGTCCACAACGGAACGCTGCACAGTTCCCTCGGCGGCGCCCGAGCTCTCTGGGAACATGAACGTCTCCATGGACCGACGTTCTGACTTCCGTGTCTTCATCGCGTTCGCGGCTCTCTCTGGGCTCGTGGGGCTCGCGGTCGGCATCGCGGGATCATGGGTTCTCGGAGTTGGTGTCGGGCTGGTGACCCTCGGCCTCGGGCTCGCGATCGTCGTCTGGGGACCTGGGCGCGCCAGCGGCCCTGACACCGACCCTGGGCGGCGGAACCTTTTGGTCGCGGCAGGACTCGGCGGGCTGGCGTGGGCGGCCGCCGGCCCTTCGATCGGCTGGGCAGCGCGCAAGCTCGGGCGCCCCGATCCTCGACCGATCCAGGAAGCGATGGCCACCGATCTCGGCTCGGAGTACATGGAGCTTGTACGGCGCAACTTCATCCCGAGACGCTCGGGCGACCTGCAGCTCCTGCTCGCCCCGTACAACAGCTCGAACTACCCGCAGGAGTCGCTCTCGCTCGTGCCACGCGACCCGCGGACCAGCCACGCGAGCGTGTGGATGTACCTTGAGCGCATCCCGCTGGTCGTGCACGCACCCGGCCTCGTAGTGGCGGGCGAGTCCGAGGAGCGCGTGACCCTGGCCGATCTCGCCCCGACGACCGCGCAGCTCATGGACTTCACCGGCTGGCCCGACGATCGCGAAGGACGCCCGCTGCCGCTCGCTTCTTCCCGTTCGCGACGACGGCCCAAGGTAATCGTCACGTTCGTGTTCGACGGCGGAGGCTGGAACCTGCTCGACGAGTTCCCGAACGACTGGCCCGAGCTCAGGGCGCTCATGGGCGAGAGCGCGAACTTCCGCAACGCGATCATGGGGTCGTTCCCGGCGGTGACGGCGTGCGCGCACGCCTCGATCGGTACAGGTACGTTCCCGAACCGCCACGGCATCACCGGGCACAATATCCGCGACGAGCAGGGTCAGGTGCGCAAAGCCTACGACACGCCAGGCAAGGCGCAACCGAGCGACATCTGGCTCCCGACGCTGTCCGACCTCTGGCACGAGCAGACCGGTGCCTGGGTCGGCGAGATCGGCTACCAAGTCTGGCACCTGGGAATGATGGGGTTCGGTGGTCGTGACCGCACCGCCGACGACCTGCCGGTCGGCGTCTACTGGGACGAGGACGGAACCGCGACGTGGCAGCCGCACAACCCTGAGCTGTACCGGCTTCCTGCGTCGATGCCCGCGCCCGAGAGCTACCAGCGCTACCTCGACGAGTTCGACGATCCGGGGTGGGACGCCCAGTTCGCGCCCGTCGGCCGGCAATCGCCTTGTTGCAGCCCGCCGATCGTGCGCTATCAGGGCGACGTGATCGAGGCGGCGTTCGACTCGGAGCCGATCGGCCAGAACGGCACCACCGCCCTGCTGTACACGACGTACAAGTCGCCGGATTACACGGGCCACGTCTACGGGATGAAGTCTCGCTGGACGGGCTTGCAGCTCCGCGCCGTCGACGAACAGCTCGGACGACTCCGTCGCATGCTCGACGAGCAGTTCCCCGGCGAGTACGCGTTGATCGTGACGGCCGATCACGGGCAGTGCCCGCTTCCGGACTCGGTGGGCGGCGTGCGGCTCGATCCGATCCAGCTCGAGCACCTCATCGAGTCGCGGTTCTCAGGCGTGACGGGAGTGATCGAGAGCGTCGTGCCTTCGGAGGTCTTCATGAACGTGTCCCGTCTGTGGGACAACGGCGGCGCGACGATCGAGGACGTCGCCGCCTCGATCGCCGACTACCGCTACCGCCAGAACATCGGCGCGTACGTGCCTCGCAGCGCCATCGAGCAGAACCTGCTCGATCAGAAGGAGTTCGCCGCGGTGTTCGGCACGAGCTTCCTCGAGTCGCTCGCCGAGCGCGACCTCAGCGGGCTGGGCGACACCGCCTACCCCGACGGCGACCCGGGCGGCATCCCGTCGTTCTAGTCTGAGCTGGACTAGCAGCACAGGCGAGGGTAGTGCCCGCTTCGGCTCACCACCCTCGATCGATCCACTCCTGCAGATGGGGTGCCTCGGAGCCGACCGTCGTGGAGTCGCCGTGTCCGGGATGCACCGCCGTCTCCCCCGCCATCGTGAAGATGCGCTCGCGGATCGAGGCCACGATCAGCTCGAAGTCGCCGAGCTCGTCGTTCGTAGAGCCCGGCCCGCCGGGGAACAACGTGTCGCCGTCGAACAGCACGCGGCTCGCCGTGTGGTGGAAACTGACGCTCCCCGGCGTGTGGCCAGGGGTGTGCAGCACGCGAAGCTCGACGCCGTCAGCAACGAGCAGATCGCCCTCAGCCAGCGCCGCGTCGGGCCCACGGTCGGCGTGCGTTCGATCCCAGACCGGGCGGTCAGCGACATGCAGCAGGATCGGCGCGTCGACCGCTTTCCGCAGGTCGAAGGCTGCGTCGACATGGTCCCAGTGTCCGTGGGTGCAGGCGATCGCGACGACCCGCCGGCCTGCGATGGCTTCGACGATGGGCGCCGCGTCATGGGACGCGTCTATCACGACGACCTCGGCGTCACCGCCCACGATCCACACGTTGTTCTGCACCTGCTGCTCCGCGACGCCTGGCTCACTCAGCGTCACGATGGTGCTGACGAGGTCGACGCGCGCATGCACGACCCAGATGGTAGCCGCGACCACTCATCCGCCGTGCGTCGGCCGATGCTCCGTCTCGTCGTCGAACGTGTTGCCTTCGGCCGGGATCGGCGTGGCCTTCAGGATGCGAGCCAGGTGCACCGCGTTGTGGGCCATCCATCGCGTGGTGCGCTTGGTGTACTCGTGGTCCGCCCCGCCCGCCTCGATGTAGCTTGGGCCCGGACCGGCGTCGCCCACCCAGTAGGTATCGGCGTTCGGTGGGATCACGCACCCCAGATGCGTCAGGTTGAACAGTGTCGTCTCCGCGGCGGCGTGGGCGCCGTCCTCATTGCCGGTCACCACGACGCAGCCCACCTTGTTGTAGAGCGGGTACTGGCCCTTCTCGTTGGTGTCGTTGTACGTGCCGTCGAGGCGCTCGATCACCAACTGTGCAACCGAGCCTCGGACACCGAACCAGATCGGGGTGCCGATACAGATGATGTCGGCCGCGAGCACCTTCTCGAGGATGCGTGGCCACTCGTCGCCATCGCCCTCATCGGAGCTCACGCCGAACGGCACGTTGTAGTCGGTGATGCGCACGACCTCGGTCTCGACGCCCATCGTATCCCACCATTCCTTCACCTTGAGCATGAGCGCCTCGGTGTTGGATACCTCGGGTGCGTACTTCAGCGTGCAGTTCAGCATCACAGCCTTGAGGCTCGTCACGGCATCTCCCCTTCGCTCGATCGTTGCGCGTTTAGCGTCTTGCACCCAACGCCCATCGTTACACGCGGGCGGTCCATGACAGGATGCGCCCGTGCTCGGTTCACCTTCGCTTGCGCTTTCCGACGACGATCGCGCAGCGCTGCGCGGCGACCGTGGCGAGCCCGAGCAGCTCTCGATGCGGATCATCACCCGCATCGCCGAGGCCATGCAGGCGAGCGAGCTGATCGACGTGACCTCTGCCCACATCGATGGCTGTCTCTACCACGGCCGAGCCGGCCTCGACTTCGCGCGACGGCTGACTGGCGGCGGAGCCCGTGTGACGGTGCCGGCCACGCTCAACGTCTCATCACTCGACCTGCTGCACCCGGGGCTCGTGCGCCTCGACGCTGACACGGCGGCCGGCGGCCGCGCTCTGATGGACGCCTACGTCTCGATGGGCTGCCGCCCGACCTGGACGTGCGCCCCGTATCAACTGCCCGAGCGCCCGAGGCTCGGCGAGCACGTCGCATGGGCGGAGTCGAACGCGATCGTGTTCGCCAACTCCGTGCTCGGAGCGCGCACGGGTCGCTACGGCGACTTCATCGACATCTGCTGTGCGATCACGGGCCGCGCCCCGGCGGCCGGCCTGCATCTCGACGAGGAGCGACTCGCGCGAGCCGTGTTCAGGGTCGAGGGCGTGCCCGACGCACTGTTCCGTGACGAGGCCGCGTACGCCGCCATCGGTCATCTGATCGGCCGCGCGACTGGTTCCATGGTGCCAGCGATCACTGGCCTCCCGGACGACACGACCGAGGACCAGCTGAAGGCGCTCGGTGCCGCGGCAGCCTCGTCGGGCTCGTTGGCGATGTTCCACGCGGTCGGCGTGACGCCCGAGGCGCCGACGCTCGAGGCTGCCACCGGCGGGCTGGAGCCCGTGCTCGACGTGACGCTCGATCTCAGCTCGTTGCGGGCGGCGCGCGATGAGCTCTCGACCGTTCAGCTCGGCGCCGCCGTGGGGAGCGTGAGCCTGGGCGCGCCGCATTACTCGGCGGCCGAGCTCCGGCGCCTCGCCGGACTAGTGCGTGGCCGGACGCTCGTGGTGCCCGTCTACGTCAACACCGGGCGCGGCGTGCTGGCCGAGTCCGCCGACGCCGCCGAGACGCTGCACGCGGCCGGCGTGACGATCGTGACCGACACCTGCACCTACATCACCCCGATCATCGAGCGCGCCACCACCCCGGTAGTCACGGATTCCGGCAAATGGGCCTGGTACGCCCCCGGCAACCTGGGCTTCGACGTCGCCTTCGCCACCCTCGAGGAATGCATCGACTCCGCGGAGGCCGGGCGTCTCGTCCGCGATGAGAGGGCGTGGGGCGATGACTGAGCGAGCCACGGCGCCGGCGCCGGTTCGAGTGTTGGCGCCAGGTGTCGCCTCAGGCGAGGTGCTTGTGCTCGACGAGCCGTTGAGCTTCTGGGGGGGGCTCAACCCCGAGACCGGGGAGCTGATCGACGCGCACCATCCGCAAGCCGGCGCCTCGCTTACCGGGAAGGTGCTCGTCATGACGTCGGGCCGTGGGTCGAGCTCCAGCTCCTACGTGCTCGCCGAGGCTATCCGAGCCGGCACGGCGCCCGCCGCCGTAGTGCTCGCCGAGCCAGACCCGATCGTCGCGCTCGGTGCGATCGTCGCCTCGGAGCTCTACGGCATCACCGTGCCCGTCGTCGTCTCGGCGGACCCGGGGGTCGCCACGGGCCAAGGAGCGACCGTGCGCGCAGAGAGCGACGGGCGCGCCGAGATCACGCTCGTCTGAACGCGCCGTCTCCCCACAGGCCGCCGATAGACTCGGGCGGTGGCGACCCCGTGCCCGAACTGCCGAGCGCCCAACGACGACGCGAGGTTCTGCGCCTCATGCGGGGCGGAGCTTATCTTCCGCTGCCCCTCGTGTGACGCCGACGTGCCGCCCCAGGCGCTGTTCTGCCCGTCGTGCGGCTCGCGGCAAGGCGCCACACCCGCGGCTACTGCGTCGAGCGGGCCGGCTTCCCCACCGATCGAGGAACGACGCCTCGTCACGATCGTGTTCGCCGACCTCGCAGGGTTCACCGAGCACAGCGACCGAGCTGACCCCGAAGATGTTCGACGCATCCTGGTGCCCTTCCACGCCGTGGCCAAAGAGGAGATCGAGCGGTTCGGCGGCATGCTCGACAAGTTCATCGGTGATGCAGCGATGGGCGTGTTCGGCGCCCCTGTGGCCCACGAGGACGATCCCGAACGCGCGGTGCGAGCAGCGCTCGCGATCCGTGATCGGGTGGCCGATGGAAACCTGCCCGTGCGCATCGCCGTGCACACCGGCGAGGCGCTCGTCACCGCCGGGCAGGGGCCTATGGTCGGCGAGCGGGTCGCCGGCGACGTCGTCAACACCGCCTCAAGGCTGCAAGGCTTCGCGCCGGAAGGCTCCGTGATCGTCGGCGAGTCAACCGAGCGCGCCACGCGTCATGTGATCGACTACCGGTCCCTGCCCGCGACCAAGGTCAAGGGCAAGGCCGAGCCGATCCTGGCTTCCGTCGCCACCGCCGTTCGCACCGATGCCCTCGGCCGCGAGGAAGATGACCCGCCGCCATTCGTCGGACGGGTGCGTGAGCGGGAGCTGCTGCACGACCTTCAGGGGCGCACGATCGCCGACCGGACCCCCCGGGTCCTCACGCTGGTTGGCGAACCCGGCATCGGCAAGTCCCGGCTCGTGGTCGACCTGCACGACCATGTGCGGTCGACCCACGACAATGTCGCCTGGCATCGTGGTCACTGTCGCCCGTACGGAGAGTCCATCACGTTCGCGGCCCTCGACGAGGTGGTGCGATCGATCGCCGGCATCGCACCGGGTGACACCCTTGGCGAAGCGACGAAGAAGCTCGATGCCGATCTCGCCGGACTCGCCCTGAACGCGGAGGATCGCGACTGGCTCGCCGCCAGGCTCCGCCCGCTGATCGGATCGCCGGGCGACGAGGACCTTCCGGTCGACAGCGACGAGACGTTCGCGGCGTGGTCTCGCTACCTCGAGGCAGCGGCGGAACGCGCTCCGCTCACCATCGTGGTCGAGGACCTGCATTGGGCCGATGACGCGATGCTCGGGTTCCTCGAGCGCCTCATGGAGCGTGCCCCCGAAGTGCCGCTCTTCCTGCTCTGTACCTCCCGGGCCGAGCTGTATGCGCGCCGACCCGGGTGGGCAGCCGGGGTGGCCCAGGCAACCACGATCACGCTCTCCCCCCTCACCCACCCGGAGATGGCCGACCTGCTCGGTTCCTTGCTACTGCGTTCGTTGATGTCCGTCGAGGACAGCGAGGTGCTCATGCGCAGGGCCGGCGGGAATCCGCTCTACGCGCGTGAGTTCGTGAACATGCTCGAAGACCGAGGGCTCGGCGGGCTCGGAGCGTCCGAGCCGCCCAGCACCGGCGTTCCCGACACAGTGCAAGCGCTGATCGCGGCGCGCCTGGACTCGCTCGACCCTGCCGAGCGCGTGATGCTGCAGGCAGCCTCGGTGATCGGAGAGCGATTCTGGCGGGGAGCGCTCGACGCGATCGCTCCCGGCGCACCTGACCTCGACGTCACACTTCGCGCACTGCAGCGCAGAGGACTGATCCGGCGCTCATCGACCAGCTCGATCGCCTCGGAGGCCGAACTGTCGTTCGCGCACGCGTTGATCAGAGACGTGGCCTACGGGCGCCTTCCGAGGACGGTTCGATCCCGTCTGCATCGGGCGGTCACCGTTTGGCTCGAGACGATGACCGACGACGGCATGACGGCCCGCGCCGATCTGTTGGCGTGGCACGCCACTAGGGCGCTCGATCTCGCCCGCGCGGCCGGCCTCGACGACGACGTGGCGGAGCTCGAAGCCGTCGCGGTGCGCTGCCTCGTGCTCGCGGGCGACCGCCAGATCTCACTCGACGCCTCGCAGGCCTCCGAGTATTACCAACAGGCGCTCGCCCTCGCGCCGGCAGGGGCCGAACGGGCCGTGATACGCCGAGACGCGACCGTGCTCCGCTGGCGCTCGGGTGGCATGACGAGCGACGAAGCGCTCGAGCAGTACCGCATCGCTGAGCGCGAAGCCATGGACGCGGGCGACCACCGCTTCGCCGCGAGAGTGCTCCGTCGGGTCTACTACCAACTCGGCCTGCGTGGCGAGACGGGTCAAGCGCATGAGGCTCTCGAGACGGGGATCGCGCTGGTCGAGGGCGATCCGCAAGCGGCGGAGGTGCTCGCCGAGCTCTACGCGTGTCGCTCCGAGGAGGAGATGCTGGCCGGCCGCTCCGAAGCGTCGATGCAGTGGGCGGATCGGGCGCTCGAGCTTCCACGGACCCAGTCGGTGACGTTGATGGCTCTGCACCTGCGCGGCAATGCCCGCTGCGAAGTCGGCGATCTCTCGGGTGTCGAGGACTTGCGCGAAGCGCTTTCCCTCGCCGAGACATCAGGCGTCGCGATCGACATCGTGACCTCGCGCTCCTACATGCTCGAATGGGTCGGGCTGGAGAGCGGGCCGTCGGTCGCCCTGCCGATGAACCGCGCGACGGCGGACCTGTGCCGACGGCGCGGTATCGAGGGCCAAGGCATGTGGACAAGAGCGGAAGGCTTCTGGCTGCGGTTCGATGCAGGGCTCTGGGACGAGCTGCTGAGCGAGGCTGGCGATCTGGGCGCATGGGCAGCCGAGCACGGCGACAACCAGATCGCTACCGTCGCCGGCCTGTACCAGGCCCGGGTGCTCGCCCACCGCGGAAACGCCGAGCGGGCCGTCGAGCTCGCCGATTCCTTCACGCCGGTCGCCCGGGAGATCCAAGATCTCCAGGTCTTGGCGCCGGCCCTCATGGTGGCCGTGGTGGCGTACGCGGTGGCCGGCGACCGTGCGCACGCGCTCGCCCTGGTCGATGAGCTCGACGCCGCAACGCGAGAGGGCCCCACGGAATACCGCGAGCTCTACCTGCCTGAGGTCGTGCGGGTGCTGATCGATGCGGGCGAGACGGACCTCGCCGAACGCATCGTCGACACGCGCCCGGTGCACGTGCGACGCACGCGTCTCGCGGTGGGGTCGAGCCGGGCGCTGCTCGCCGAGGCACGGGGAGACCTAGAAGTCGCGGCCGCGGGGTTCCGCGAGGCAGCGGCGGGCTGGGAAGCGTGGGGCGGCCGGTTCGAGCAGGGGCACGCGGCGGCCGGGTTGGGTCGATCGCTCGAGGCGCTGGGCAAGGTCGGCGAGGCGGCCCTGGCAGCGAACAAGGCGAACTCGATCTTCGCCTCGCTCGGGATGCGAGCCAGCGCCTAACCTCAAGCAACGGTCAGAGACGTTTCACCGCAGCAATTTCGTGGAGGTGGCGGGATTCGAACCCGCGTCTCTCGGCGACCACTCGGGACTTCTCCGGGCGCAGCCAGGTGGGTAGATCTCACCTCGGGGCTCCCACCGGCAGAGATCCCTTCGGCCAGCCTCGGTGCGATGTCCCCCGCCGGCCCCGAGGCCGAACCGGCAGAGTGAGTCTGCTCACGACGCCCTTCCCCCGGACGCAGACACCCCGGGGGGGACGGCTACCTAATTAGGCAGCGAGCGCGTAGTTGTCTTCGGCGCTTGTGTTTTGTCCGGCGTTTAACGTGACATCCGGGATCACGGCCCGCTTCCCCCGGGCGATGAACGCCCAGATCGAAGCCAGTACACCCCCTATGCAGTTGTCCACAGAAGTATACGGCCGGTGACCGACACGACTGAAGGCCTATCGGCGGCGCCCGAGCTCTTGGGCGATCTCGCGCTCCTGCTCTCGCTTCGCGATCGACTGACGCTTCTCGTGCTCGCGCTTGCCCCTGCCCACGCCGATCTCGACCTTCGCCATGCCATGCGTGAAGTACGCGCGCAGAGGCACCAGGGCGAGCCGCTGTTCCTGTTGCTGGCCGACGAGCTTGTCGATCTCTCGCTTGTGCAGCAAGAGCTTGCGGGGACGCGTGGGCAGGTGACGACGTTTGTCTCCCTGCTCGTACGGCGGGATGTGCATGCCCTCGAGCCAGGCCTCGCCGTCGCGGACGCGTGCGTATGCCTCGGTGAGCGAGGCGCGGCCTCCGCGCAGTGACTTCACCTCATCGCCGGTGAGCATGATGCCGCACTCGATCGACTCGATGATCTGGTAGTCGTGACGCGCCTTGCGGTTCGAGGCGACGACCTTCACCCCCGGGTCGGCGTTCTTCTGCGGCACGGTCAGCCCCAGCCTCAGACGTCGAGGAAGCGTCGCATGCCGATCGTGCCCGCGATCACAGCCACTGCAACGGCCGCGATCAAGATCCACGGCGCCACCGCCAGCACGTCGGCGTTGCGGATCAGCGGGAAGAATCGGAGCTGACCTCGCAGCTGGTCGATGAAGAAGACCTTGATCACGAACAGGGCCGCCAGGGCTGCGATCGCGCCGATCAACGACTCGACAAGCCCTTCGATCAAGAACGGCACGCGGATGCGCCAATTCGTGGCCCCGACGAGGCGCATGATACCGATCTCCTTGCGCCGGGCGAACATGCCCATACGCAGCGTGTTCGCGACGAGCGCGATCGCCGAGGCGAGCATGATGACCGCTATCGACAGGACCCCGATCGACAGAACCCTCGTGATAGCCGTGAGACGATCGAGCAGGTCGCGATAGTCCGAAACGTCGCGCACCCCCGGTTCCGCACACTGGATCTGCTCGGTCGTGCCGTCGACCTCGCACCCCAGTGCGGCCGTGATCGTGTCGAACTGCGACGGGTCGGCCAGGTTGATGCGCAACGACGTGGGGATCGCCTTCTCGCAGTCAACGCCGTCCTGGAAGACCGGTTGGCCTTCGAACAGCGTGTCGAAGGCCGCGCACGTCTTGACCTTGTTCCAATACTCGATCGAGCCGACGGCATCGAGCTGTTCCAGGTTCGTCTGGATGCGCGTAACGGTCTCGGGGCGCGCCGGATCGTCGAGGTACACGGCGACTTGCACATTGCCCGTCCACGCCTCGATGACCAGGTTGAACTGCCGCGCGATCAACAGCGCGAGCCCGAACAGGAACAAGGCGATGAACGCGGTCGACATCGCTGCGAACGCGACGATGCCATTGCGCCGAAGTCCGGAGGCCGTCTCGCGGAAGTAGTACTCGAGCCTCATCAGCTGTAGACGCCTCGCGACTGGTCGCGGATCACGTGGCCCTTGTCGAGCTCGATCACGCGCTTGCGCATCGCGTCGACGATCGCCTGGTCGTGCGTGGCCATGACCACCGTGGTGCCGATGCGGTTCACCTTGTCGAGCAGGCGCATGATGTCGACGCTCGTGTTGGGGTCGAGGTTGCCGGTAGGCTCGTCGGCGAGCAGCACCAGCGGGCGGTTCACGCACGCCCGCGCGATCGACACGCGCTGCTGCTCCCCGCCCGACAGCTCATCGGGGTAGTTGTTGAGCTTGTCGCCGAGTCCGACGTATTCGAGGATCTCGGGCACCCGCTGGTCGATGATGTGCTTCTGCTTGCCGATCACCTCGAGGCCGAACGCCACGTTGTCGAACACGGTCTTGTCGGTGAGCAGCTTGTAGTCCTGGAAGACCGTGCCGACGTTGCGCCTGAGCTTCGGCACGTCCCACGACGACATCTTCCTGAGGTTCTTGCCCCCGACATAGATGTCGCCTTGCGTGGTCTCTTCTTCCTTGAGGAGAAGGCGGATCATCGTCGACTTGCCTGACCCGGATTGCCCGACGATGAAGACGAACTCACCCTTCTCGACCTCGACGCTGACGTCGGTGAGGGCGGTGACGCCGTTCTTGTAGGTCTTCGAGACACGCTGAAGACTGATCATCTGCACCTCAGGAGAGTGGGGAAGGGAGAACCGGTCAACCCTATCAGACCTCCTCGGGCCGCCAGGGAGGTGACTCCGTAAGCTGGGTCGCCATGGGCGCGACGGAGGTCGACACACCGGTACCGCGGACCCACGCGCGGTCTGATGGACCCGGTCGGGCTCGGCGCGCCGCTCTCGCCATCGCCGGGCCCGCAGTGATCATCGCCGGCGTGCTGTTCGCGCTGCGGGGCTTCGTGTTCGCCGATCGACTGAGCGACGGCCACCCCGACATCCTGTCGTTCTGGCTGCCCCGGTTCTCGTTCCTCGGACGGTCGATCGCTGCCGGGCACGTGCCCTTGTGGAACCCCTTCGAGATGGCGGGCTACCGCTATGCCGCCGACCCCCAGGGTGGCTGGCTCTACCTGTTGCCCATGGGGCTGTTCTCTCAGCTCTCCCCGGCGGTCGCGATGCGGGCGTTCATCGTCGCGAACCCGATCATCGCGGGACTCGGCCTCTTCTCGTTCCTACGACTCGAGCGGCTCTCACGCCTGGCGGCCACCGCGGGCGCGCTCTCGATCGCGATGCTGATGTCGACCTCGGAGATCGCGATCTCGATGCCGTTCGCGGGCGCCATAGCCTGGTCGTGCGCGGCGCTGGCGGGCGCAGCAGGCTATCGCCGGGCCACGCGATGGTCTCTACGGATCGGGTGGATCGCGCTCGGCGCGCTAGCCTGGTCGCAGGTCGCGACCGCCCACCTGAGCCACGGTCTCGTCGTATGCACCGCTCTTCTCTCGGCCTACCTCGCCGCGGGCGCCGTGACCGACACGATCGAGGAACACGGACGCCCCCTCGCAGCGGCCGGCCGCGCCCTCACGTTCCTGGTCGCGCTTCCGCTGCTCTCGCTCGCGGTCTTGCTACCGCGCATCGACGCGATCCAGGCGTCGAGCCTGGCCGCCGGGTACGAGCGCCTCGGCGACGCCCTCGGCAGCCTGGGCGGCAGCGACGGTGGATCGCTCCAGGCGAACGGCGTGTGGGCGGCGTGGCCGCTGGCGTTCGGCGCCACACCGGGCGCCTACGCGGGCGCCACGATCTTGCTCGGCGTACCGCTCGCGATGCGGGCGCGCCGGCGCCGCGCGTTGGTCTGGGCCTTCGGTGGAGCGCTCGTGCTCACGTGGGCGTTGATGCTCGATGCGGTGGTCGGCGCCCCCTGGGTACGCGACATCTTCCTGCGCATCCCGTTCGGCGACGTCTATCTGCACAACCCGGGGCGCATGCGATACCTCGCGGTGATCGCGGTGCCGGTGCTCGGGGCCGTGGGCATGCAGGGTCTGCGCGAGGACCCGCTCGCTCCGAAGGCAGCTCGCCGGTGGCTCGCAGCCGGCGCCTTCGTCTGGCTCGGCGTGCCGCTGCTCGCGCTCGCGAACCCGTTGTACTTCATCGTGCTCGCGCTCGGCCTCGCCGGCGGAGGCTGGACGCTGTTCCAGCTCTCGACGAGTCGGCGCACGTGGGCGTGGACCGCAGTGGGGGTCGTGCTCGCCCTCGAGCTCGCCGTGAGCGCTGTGGTCTCTCAGCTCACGCCCCCGGACCGCACCGTGCTACTCAACCTGGAGGCAGGTGCACACCCGAATCTGATCCCCCAGCCGCTGCCGCTGCCGCGCATCGACGCATCGGACTTCGCCGCGCCGACCGAATTCGTGCCTCTCCTCGCGGCGACGCACGATCGCTACTTGACGTGGGCGCCGCCCGCTTCCTCGTTCGAGAAGGGCTACCTCTTCATGCAGCTCGAGCTCGACTGGCCCGCGCTCGCCATGGAACGCGGCACCCTCTTTGGATTGCACGACACGCTGGGCTACAACCCCGTGCAGCTCGGCCGCTACTGGAGCTACATGCATGCACGGACCCCGCTGTCAGTCTTCTACAACGCCGCGGTGATCGACCTGCCGAGCCTTCGCGATGCGCGGCTGCTCGGCGCTCGCTACCTCGTCGTGCCGACCGGCATCACTTCTCCCCTCGCCGGCCGTCTCGCCGAACAGGCCGACGGTTACGACCTGATCGAGCTGGAAGGGTGGCAGCCACGGGTCTCGGTCGTCCCGAGCTTTCACATCGTGCCCGACGTCGAGAGCGCGTTGCGCACGATCTTGCCATCGTCGTTCGACCCGGCGCGTCTCGCGGTGCTCGAGCGCGACCCGGGCATCACACCCACGCCGGATGCCGAGCCAGGTGTCGCCACGTACTCCGAGACCTCACCCGAGAGCGTGCTGATCGACGTCGAGGCCACGGCGCCATCGATAGTCGTCGTGCGCACGTCGTTCGACGATGGGTGGACGGCGACGGTCGACGGGGAACCCGCGACCGTTATGCCCGTCGACGGCTTCCTCCAGGGCGTGGCGGTGGCGGCAGGCGACCATGAGGTGCGACTGATCTACCGGGACGATGCCGTGACGTGGGGTCTGCGCCTGAGCACCGCCATGTGGCTGCTCGCAGCGGCGACGGGCACGGTCGCGTTCGTCACGGAACGGCGCCGGCGACGCCAGCCTGCTCAGCGTCCTGCTCGGGCCGATCCGCCCCCAGGTGGCGGCGTCCGATAACGAACGCGAGCCCGTAGGCAACGGCGACGGCGAGGAGTAGCAGGCGGTAGCCGGTCGCGATCGCGACGTACTCCAACACCCCGCCGAGCATCGCGCCGAGCAGGTTCGCGCCGAACGCAACGGTCGAAGCGCCCACGGTCCGGAACCTCTGGGCGAAGATCAGGTTGGCGACGAAGACCGGTGCGAACGCGACGGCAACGCTCGCGAGGAAGCGGGTGGCGACCGGCAGACCCAGCAGCTCTGCGGGCGGCACGAGCCAGGCGACGCCCAGACAGGCGAGCAGGGCGCCGTACATCACCGCAGGCGATGGCAGACGCACCCGCCGCGCGAGCTCGACGGCAGCGAGCACCGCCAACAGGATGCCGGCGAACACCAACGAGTTCACGAACCACGTCGTGCCGAACAGCAGCGCGAACTGCACCACGTTCTTCGTCTCCAGCAGCAGGAACGCCGCGCCCATGAAGAACAGGTCGGCATAAGGGCGCATGCCTGCCAGCCGCGCCCCTGCTGCCCACCGCACCACGACGAGCGACGTCAGCACGATGGCCCCGAGCCACCACAGATAGAACGCGGGGATCATGCGGCCGATCACGTACGGGAACGGTCGGTCGTCGGTGGAGGGATCGGGCACTTCGCCCGCCGCCACCCAAGGGGTCGTGCACGTGATGTCGCCCGGCTCACGTCCGATCGTCAAGACCGACTGCAGCCTGGGACCCAACACCTCGACCCCATCGTCGAAGCACGGTCCGTGGCCGAATGCCTGACGCATCGTGTTGGCATAACGCGCGAACACATCAGGGCGGTAGTAGTTGTACATAGCGTAGACGCCACCGGGAGCGAGATGGTCCCGCACCGACGTCATCGCTTCGGTGGTGAACAGATAGCTCTCGAGCCGAAGCGACCCCTGCCCACTGACGAGCGTCAAAGAGTCGGGCAGCGCGAACAAGATGAGGTCGTACTCGTCGTCGCTTCGCTCCAGGAACGCCCGTCCGTCGTCGATGTGCGGCGTGACTCGCGCATCCTGATAGGGGCGCGACGAATGAAGCTCGCTGCCCGCTCGCTGAAGCGTGCGATCGATCTCCACCGCGTCGACATGGTCCGCTCCCTCGTCCAAAGCCAGCGCCACGTCGTTGCCGTTTCCGGCACCGATGATCAGCACCGAGCCCGGCGGGCGATCGAGGTGCGTATAGGGCTTCGAGTAGAACCCGGCTCGGATCTCCGACAGCGGCAACATCGATTGGTGGGGCAAGGAGTTCACGCGGATGGGGATCCGCCCGTCCTGCTCTTCATACACGGAGACCCTGTAGTAGGGCGACCACACGTCGACCGACGAGATCGATCCGAGCGCGAGCACCACCATGGTTCCGGCCACCGCCAGCCGTCCGCCTGTATACGCCGCGGCCGGCCACAGCCCAAGGAAGCAGACCCCGAGGACCACGCCCCAGACGAACGGGCCAGTGCCGAGGAACGACAGCACCGAGAACACGACGATGCCGAGCAGGCTGCCGGCGATGTCGAGGCGGTAGGCCTCGAGCGGCTCGAACCGCTCGAACAGCTCAGCCACACCTCGCGCGATGCAGGCCATGACCCACGTCGCGCCGAGGAACAGCACCGGAAGCACGACCCACGTCGGCGGCGCAGGCAGACCGAAGATCGTCTCGAGCGCCCGCTCCCTGCCGAAGCCCTTGGTGACCCGCAGCGTGAAGACCACTCCCGTGAACAGGGCGAACGATGCCGGCGCCATGCGGAACGCGAAGCGGCCCCGCGAGCTGAGGAAACCAACACCGATGCCGAGGAAGCTCGCGAGCAGGATGAAGTTCGTGAAGTAGGCGACGTAGATCTGGTACGCAGCGACCCAGCGGATCAATGCCAGCTCTGCGAACAACATCACGAAGCTCGCCAGCACGAGACGGAAGCGGTCGGAACGACCCGCCCTCACGCCGATGTCCCTCCCTCGGCCGCCCGATGTCGGAGCTCGGCCTCGATGAACCGGTCGATGTCGCCGTCGAGCACCCGCTGCGGGTCGCCGACCTCCTCGTCGGTGCGATGGTCCTTCACCATCTGATACGGCGCCAGCACGTAGGAGCGGATCTGCGACCCGAAGTCGACCGCCTTGCGCTCGCCGCGGATCGATTCCATCTCCTCCTCGCGCTTGTGCCGCTCCACCTCGGCAAGGCGGGCTTTCAGGATGCGCATCGCGACTGCCCTGTTCTGCAGCTGCGAACGTTCGTTCTGACACGCGGCCGCGAGCCCTGTCGGGATGTGGGTGATGCGCACGGCCGAGTCCGTGGTGTTCACCGATTGACCCCCGGGCCCGCTCGAGCGATAGACGTCGATGCGCAGCTCGTCGGGCGGGATCTCGATGTCTTCCTCGTCGGACTCCTCGAGCATCGGGATGACGTCGAGCGACGCGAACGACGTGTGCCGGCGCTTCTGCCCATCGAACGGGCTGATGCGCACGAGGCGATGCACACCCCGCTCCGCCGAGAGCAGACCGTAGACGTTCGTACCGCTCACGGTGAACGTGGCCGACTTGATGCCGGCCTCGTCGCCATGCTGGATGTCGTCGACCTCGGCGTCGAAGCCCTCGCGCTCCGCCCATCGGGTGTACATGCGCAGCAGCATCTCCGCCCAGTCCTGGCTCTCGGTTCCTCCGGCGCCGGCGTTGATGGTGGCGATCGCATCGGAAGCGTCGTAGGGCCCCGAGAGCAGCGCAGCAAGCTCGAGCTTGTCGACGTCGGCCTCAAGCCCGGTGACCGAGCTCGCGAGCTCCAGTTCGAGCTCGGCGTCGGACCCATCGGCGAGCAGCTCATCGATCGCGACAGCGTCGTCGACGCGCGAGATCAGCCCGTCGTAGCGATCGACCTCGCCCCTCAACCGCGAGAGCTTCGACGTGATCTGCTGTGCCCGCTGGGGGTCGTCCCACAACGAGGGCTCTGCGGCCTGGATCGCGAGCTCCTCGGTCTGCGCGCGCTTGCCGTGGACGTCAAAGGAACTCCTTGGAGGCCAGCACGCGCTCACGCAGCTTCTGGAGTCGCTCAGTATGCTCGCTCATCGCGCGGGGCATCGTAGCAGCGGCCCACTGAGCTACCGTCCCCCTTATGACCCGAGTGATCCGAGCGCTCGATCGCGTCCTCGACGCACACGCATGCGACGCGATCGTCAGCGGCCTGCCCGCATGGTTCGGCAACCCCGAAGGCATCGCCGAGTGCAGCGCCGCGGTTCGAACCAACGATGGCCTGATCGCGGTCGAGGGCGACGTGGTCGTGGCATTCATCACGTACGAACGTCGTTCGGCAGCCTCGTGGGAGATCACGTGGATGGCGGTGCAGGCCGAGCGTCGAGGAAGCGGCATCGGCTCGAAGCTCATCGCGAACTTCAGCAGCTCGTTGCCGAGCGATGCCCAGACCCTGTTCGTGAAGACGCTCTCCGACCGCGACGGCGATCCGGGGCCCGAGTACGCCGCGACGCGGGCGTTCTACCTGGCTCGAGGGTTCCGACCGATGGCCGAGCTCGACATCTGGGGACCAGAGAACCCGTGCCAGCTGCTCGGACGGCGGCTCACTCCGGCGCCTGGCTGACGCTCGAACCTCAGACCGTGGCGCCGTGGCACTTCTTGAACTTCTTGCCGCTGCCGCACGGGCAGGGAGCGTTGCGCGGAACCTTCTCGCTCACGGCCTGATTCGCGCTCGCGGTGCCGGCGCTGCCGCCTCCGACGGCGCGCTGTCCGCCGGCCTCTTCGACGTCGGCGCGGTTGTCCTGCACCCGCGATGGCTGCGACGCCTGCTGGCGGGCCTGCTCCTCGCCCTGCTTCACGAACTCGACCCGATAGATGTAGCGCACGAAGTCGGCCCGGATCGACTCGGTCAGCCCCTGGAACATGTCGTAGGCCTCACGCCGATACTCGGTGATCGGATCCTTCTGCGCGAGCGCCCGCAGGTGGATGCCTTCCTGCAGGTAGTCCATCTCGTAGAGGTGCTCGCGCCACTTCGTGTCGGTGATGTTCAGCAGCACGACGCGCTCCAGCTCACGCATGACCTCAGGCGTCACGGCCTGCTCTTTCTCCTCGTACCGGGCCATCGCGTCTGCCACGAACAGGTCGACGAGCTCGTCGGTGCTCGAGGCCTGCTTCGCTTCCTCCTCGTTCACTTGCGCCGGGTAGATCTCGAGCAGCGCGGTGAACAGAGCGTCGAGATCCCATTCCTCGGGGAAGACGTCGGCCGGACACTGGCTCTCCACGACATCGGACACGAGGTCCTCGACGAACCCAACCGACTCGTCCCGCAGGTCCTGGCCCTCGAGGATCTTGCGGCGTTCGCCGTAGATCGCCTCGCGCTGGCCGTTCATGACCTCGTCGTACTTCAGCACGTTCTTGCGGCGCTCGTAGTTCAGCTCCTCGATCTGCCTCTGGGCGTTCTCGACGGCCTTGGAGACCATCTTCGCTTCGATCGGCTCGTCGTCGGGCCACTTCAGACGCGCCATGATCGAGGCCACGCGGTCGCTCGCGAACATGCGCATCAGGTCGTCCTCGAGGGAGAGGTAGAAGCGCGACTCGCCCGGGTCGCCTTGGCGGCCGGACCGACCTCGGAGCTGATTGTCGATGCGGCGTGACTCGTGCCGCTCGGTGCCGAGCACGAACAGCCCCCCGTGCTCGATCACCTCGTCGTGCTCCGCGTCGGTCTGCGCCTTGAGCTTCGCGAGGATCGGCTCGTACTCGGCCTCGTAAGCAGCGCGATCCTCGTCGGGCATCTCGAAGAGCAGGTACGCGTCGTTGTCCCAGTCACGGGCGGCCATCTCCTGGCGCGCGAGGTACTCAGGGTTGCCGCCGAGCAGGATGTCGACGCCTCGCCCGGCCATGTTGGTCGCGACCGTGACCGAGCCCTTGCGCCCGGCCTGGGCCACGATCACGGCTTCCTTCTCGTGGTTCTTGGCGTTCAGCACGCTGTGCGGGATGCCGCGTCGGTTCATGAGGCCCGACAGCAGCTCGCTCTTCTCGATCGAGACGGTGCCCACGAGGATCGGCTGCCCGCCCTCGTATCGCTCCTTGAGGTCCTCGACCACGGCGTTCCACTTGGCTTCTTCGCCCTTGTAGATCAGATCCTGCTCGTCACCGCGCACGTTGGGGCGGTTCGTCGGGATCTCGACGACCGAGATCCTGTAGGTCTCCTCGAACTCGGTGAGCTGGGTCTTGGCCGTTCCCGTCATGCCCGAGAGCTTGTCGTACATCTTGAAGTAGTTCTGGATCGTGACCGTGGCGAGGGTCTGGTTCTCTTCCTTGATCTTCACGCCTTCCTTGGCCTCGATCGCCTGGTGCAGCCCCTCGGAGTAACGCCGGCCTTCGAGCACGCGTCCGGTGAACTCGTCGACGATCTTCACCTCGCCGCCCGTCACGACGTAGGCGACATCGCGCTTGTACAGCTCCTTGGCGCGCAGCGAGTTCTGCAGGTGGTGCACGAGGGTCGTGTTGGCGTGGTCGTAGAGGTTCTCGACGCCGAGGATCTCCTCGACCTTGGTCACACCCTGCTCGGTGATCGCGATCTGGTACTTGGACTCTTCGACCTCGTAGTCCTCGTCGCGCTTGAGGCGAGGTGCGACGCGGGCGAAGGTCACATACCACTTCGCGGAATCGCGCACCATGCCGCTGATGATCAACGGCGTGCGCGCCTCGTCGATCAAGATCGAGTCGACCTCGTCCACGATCGCGAAGTTGTGCCCGCGCTGCACCGTCTCGGCCAAACGCATCGCCATGTTGTCGCGCAGATAGTCGAAGCCGAACTCGTTGTTCGTGCCGTAAGTGATGTCGGCGGCGTAGGCGGGGCGCCGTTGCGCCGGCGACATCGTGGCTTGGATCAGTCCCACTTCGAGCCCGAGGAAGCGGTAGATGCCGCCCATCCACTCGGAGTCGCGCTTGGCCAGATAGTCGTTGACCGTGACCAAGTGCACGCCCTCGCCCGACAGCGCGTTCAGATACCCGGGAAGCGTCGACACCAGCGTCTTGCCCTCACCGGTCTTCATCTCAGCGATGTTGCCCTGGTGCAGGGCCGCGCCGCCCATGAGCTGCACGTCGAAGTGCCGCTGGCCGATCGTTCGGCGCGCGGCTTCACGCGTGGTTGCGAACGCCTCAGGAAGCAGGTCGTCGAGCGACTCGCCGTTGGCGGCCCGCTGCTTCAGCTCATCGGTCTTGGCTCGAAGCTCGTCGTCGGTGAGGTCCTCGACCTCGGGCTCGAACGTGTTCACGAGCTGCGCGATCGACTCGAGGTTCTTGAGCTTGCGCCCTTCACCGATGTTGGAAAGCTTGTCGAGTACCGGCACGGAGTTCCCTTCGGCGCCCTGGAGTCGAACGGTCAGACTTCGATTCTATCGGCCCCGCCGTTCACGCCCGGGAGGCCGCAGCCGAGAGGTCCCGGCGCACCATGCCGACCACTCGGTCGAAGCCCAGGCGTTCATAGAACCCAACGGTGTTCTCGTCACAGCAGAGGTAGGTGCCGTAGATCGGGCCGAAGGCCACGGTGACTCTGCGGACGAGTTCGCTCCCGATGCCTCGCCCACGATGGCTGCTCACGACTTCCACCAGCGGGATGAACGCGAAGAGCGCGCGATCGGTGAGCGCGGTTGCGAACCCGACCAGTCGGTCGCCGTCGAACGCCAACACGCAGGCGTCCGCTTGGGTGATCGAAGCAAGGCAGCGTTCGGGAGCGGGGGCCCCTCGCCACCCTTCGAAGAAGCTCGCGAGATCGGCGAGGGTCAGGTCCGCCGGATCGTCGACGTAGGTGATCGCCTCGACTGACATGCGGCTCAGATGGGATCGGTGAGGGCGCCCAGACGTTCGATCAACCGGGCGTTCTCGGCGTAGTCGATCGGGCACGCGATGATCGATACAGCGTCGTCGTCCAGCGCCTTGCGGAGCGTCGGCGCGAGCTCGTCGGCGGATGCGATCGCGTAGCCCTTCGCACCGAAGCTCTCCGCGAGCTTCACGAAGTCCGGGTTCGTGAACGACACGGCCACCTGCCGTCCGAATTCGATGTCCTGCTTCCAGCCGATCAGGCCGTAGCCACCGTCGACCCACACGAGCACTACGAAATGCACGCCCTCCCGCACGGCGGTCTCGATCTCGGCCATGCTCATCGCGAACGCACCGTCGCCCATGGCCGCCAGCACTTTGCGCTGCGGATGCACCAGCTTCGCGGCGATCGCGCCGGGCAGCGAGAACGCCATCGTGGCGAGGCCGTTCGAGATCAGACAGGTGTTCGCGCTGTAGGTCGGATACAGACGAGCCATCCACATCTTCACGGCGCCCGTGTCGCACAGCACGATGTCGTCCTCGCCGAGCACCGAGCGGATGTCGGAGACCACGCGCGCCGGCACGAGAGGGAACGCGTCTTCGGCCGCGCCTCGCTCCAGCTCCTCGCGGACGAGGTCGCGGCCACGGAAGATCTCGCCCTTGATGCCGTGCACGTAGCTCGCCGCGCCGATGGCATCGAGCGTCTCGCCGATGTTGCCCTGCACCCCGACCGCGAGCGTGTAGTTCGCGTCGACCTCGGCGACAGTGCGGTGCAGGTGAAGGATCTGCTTATCCGCAAGCGGGTTCCAACGGGCGGGCGAGTACTCGACCAGGTCATAGCCCACGGCCACCACGACGTCGGCACGATCGAACCCGAAGTTCGCGTAATCCTTCACCATGAAGCCGATCGTGCCGAGCGCGTTCGCGTGGTTGTCGGGGAACACTCCCTTGCCGAGGAACGTCGTCGCCACCGGCATGTTGAGCCGCTCGCTGAAGCGGATCAGCGCCTCGGTGGCCCCGTCGCGCGCCACGCCAGGACCCGCGAGCACCACGGGGTGCTTCGCCTCGGCGAGCACGTGGGCGGCACGATGCACCTGTCCCTCGTCGGGCGAGGAGTTGACCGGCGTGTTCACCCGCAGCACCGGTGCATCGGTGAGACGCTCGGCGACATCCTCGGGCAACACGATGAACGTGGCGCCCGGCGGTTCGGTCGTGGCCTGCTTGAACGCCTTGCGGACCATCTCGGGCGCCGCGCCGCCCACCGTGACCATGTCACCCCACTTCGTGATCGGCCGGAACAGCGAGACGAGATCGACGAACTGATGCGACTGCTTGTAGATGCGGTCGAGGCTTGCCTGAGCGGTCAGGGCGACCAGCGGGTGCGAGTCGAGTTGGGCGTTCGCGACGCCGAGCATCAGGTTGATCGCGCCGGGCCCCAACGTGGCGAGGCAGACACCGGGCTTGCCGGTGAGAGCTCCGTAGGTGTCGGCCATGAACGCGGCGCCGCGCTCGTCGCGCGTCGTGATGAATCGGATCGAGGAATCGGCGAGCGCGTCGATGACGTGCAGGTTCTCCTCGCCGGGAAGCCCGAACACGACCTCGACGCCCTCGTTCTCGAGGCATTCCACGATCGCGCGCGCGACCGTTCGAGTGGTGCCACTCATGCTTCCCAGCGTAGCGGAGTGATGGTTAGACCTGCGGCTCCAAGATCTGACGGGTGAGCTGCGCATGGCCCACGTGCTCGCGGAGATGCGAGAGCGCGTGCAACAGCGCCCACCCAGCCGTGACGGGCTCATCGGCCAGGTCGCCGGGACGCCACGGCGCCGTGCCGACTCGCGCCGCATCGAACGGCAGATCGCCGCCGAGGATCGCCCCGCACTCGTCAGCGATCTCATCGAAAGAGGAGAGGAACGCGCCCGGGTCGTCTTCGACCACCTGGAACTCGGCTGGCCGGTCTCGAGGCGGCAGATCGGCCCCGGTCGCAAGGCTGAGCCACGACCGGGTGCTGTACAGCGAGTGGGTCGCCAGCACGGCGAGTCCGTTGGAGTCATCACCGCCGGGCCGGCGGTTCAGCTGCTCGGCCGAGCATCCATCGATGGCCGTGCGGAGCTCATCGAGTGAATCGCGCAGGATCTCGCGCGCGGCCGCGATCGTCGCGTCGCCCACGCTCTCAGCTGATCTCGATCATCTTCTCGCGGACGGCGTAGACGACCGCTTCCATGCGCGAGTGCAGGTGCAGCTTCTCGAGGATGTTGCGGATGTGGTTCTTCACCGTGTTCTCACTGATGAAGAGCTGCTTGGCGATGTCGCGATTGTTGAGCCCTTGTGCCACGTGACGTAGCACTTCCATCTCTCTGTCGGTGAGCCGGGGCGCCGGCATGCGTGGTTGCTCCTTTGCCGACTTGGACATCGCCGCGAACTCGGAAAGCAGCTTCGACGCCATGCTCGGCGAGATGCGCGACTGCCCGGCCCACACGCTCCTGATCGCGTCGGAGACTTCCTCGATCGGGATCTCCTTGAGCAGGTAGCCGCTCGCACCCGCCTTGATGGCGTCATAGAGGTCTCCCTCTTCGTCACTGATCGTGAGCATCAAGATCTTGCAGTGCGGAAGCAGCTCCTTGATCTGACCGGCTGCCTCGATGCCCGATCGCTTGGGCATGCGCACGTCCATGAGCACGACGTCGGGCATCGTCTCCTGCGCGCGCTCGACCGCCTCGGCGCCGTCGGAAGCCTCGCCCACCAGCTCGATGTCGGATTCCTGCTGGAGCACCATCTCGAGCCCGCGCCGGAACAGCGCGTGATCGTCGACCACCATCACCCGAAGCTTCTCGGGCGCCTCGTTCGGATCCTTGGTCACCGGTCCCCCTCGGTCTCAGCCCTCTGCATCGGTATCGGTATCGGCAGGCGGGGCACTCTGGTGTGCGGAGTCTAGTGCGGCCTTGTGCACCGAGCTACGACGCTTGCCGTGATGATCGCGGAGCTGCCGCTCGAGCTTGTCGGCCACGCGGTCGATCGCGCTCGGCACGTCGGCGGCCTCGGCATGGGCCCGGAACGTCTTGCGCGGGATGTGCAGGGCAGCTTCGACCCGCTTCACGCCGTCGAGGCTGGGGTAGTGCTCGGCGATGAGCTCGAGGTCGATGCGCATGGTCCTGGGCTCCATGCGCTCGAGATGCGCGAGCTTGTGACCGGCGGTTTCCCGCACCTCGTCGGTCACCGGGATCCCCCGGCCTGTGAAGGTCAGATCCATACGCGTGTCCGTCGTCTCCTGTTCCGTCGGGCGGGCCCTCGGCCGGCTGACCTGGTCTTTTGCCCCACACCCGCCTGCCGGAGCGATCGCCACCGGTCACGAGGACCGGGACTCCCGCCCTCTCTCGCCCGAAGGCGAGGCAGGACTTACATCTAAACCGCGCCATGCTCAGCGACCAAGGGTCGCCTTACGTGGGTCGTTTCGCCCGCGGCTGGCGTCGACTACCGGGGATGATCCCCGGGCAACCACAGACCCGGACGAGGGCCCGGTCGAGTATAGGCACGTCGCCCGGCGTGCAGGAGCGCCCGGGCGGCGACCACGAGCATCACCTGGGACGCGCCGGCCCCGAGCAACGCCTCTGCGCAGGCGGCGGCCGTGGCGCCCGTGGTCAGCACGTCGTCGACGAGCAGCACGTTCTGGGGCACCTGGGCGCGATCGCGAACCACGAACGAGCCACGCATCGCCTCCCGTCGTTCAGCGGCGTCGCGCTTGGCCTGGGGGCCCGTCGAACGCACCCGCCTAAGCAGACACCGCACCGGAACCCCGGCGTGCCTGCCCACCTCGACCGCCAGCACCTTCGCCTGGTCGAAGCCTCGCTCAGCCTTACGGCGGCGGGTGAGCGGCACCCACGTCACGACGTCGGCCCTGGGATGTGCTGTCGTGGCCATGGCGGCGCCGAGCGCCCGGCCGACTCCTCGCACCCCGCGGTACTTGAGGTGGTGCACCGCCTGTCGTGCCGGCCCCTCGAACGCGAACGGCGCCCTGGCCTGTGCGATCAGGTCCGGCGGGCATTCGCGGCAGCTCGGAACCGACTCACCCGGCGACGGCGCGCCGCATCGATCGCACCACGGCGGAGACAGCGCGATGAGGTCGCTTCTGCACCGGTCGCAGAAGGGCCACGCCGCGGTGCCGCACCCCGCACACCGCGGCGGGAAGACGACGTCGAGCGCGCGCTGAAGCACCGGCCGACGATAACTGCGCGGTGCGACACGAGCGGCTCTGCTACGGAAGCGCGATCTCCAGGGCGCGCTCGGCACCCCGAGCGGTGATCGCGAGTCGCGACTGGGTCTTCGCGGCCGGGTAGGTCGTGACCTTGCCCCGGGCGGAGTCGGCGTCGTACTCCTCGTCGATCTGGGAGAGCGTGATGTCGTCTGCGGCCAGGACAAGTCCGGCACGCGCCGGCGCCTGATATGTCACCCGCACCGAATCGGTGGCGCACTCGACCTGCTCGATCGTGATGCTGGTCGAGCCCATGGCGATCCCACGACCCACGGCGGCCGAGCCCCGCCGCATCGACCCGCGGGGCCAGGTCACGACGAACCGATCGCCCGGTCGCACGACGCCGTCATCGCCATCGACGACCACGTCGAGCTCGAGCTGATACCACCCCGGCTCGAGGTCGAGCAGGGGAACCTCGAACGGCACGAACAGGTCGAGATGCGGTGCCACGTCGAGCGTAGCCGGCTCCACGCCCATCGGCTGACCGGCGCCACCGGACAGCTCGGTCACCCGGGCCGTCTCGATCCGCACCTGGTGCGGGTTGGGGTCTGCCCCACGCAGCACGAACGCGCCCTTGAGGGTCGCCGGGAAGCGCTCGTAGTGGGCACGGATCGAGACGCGTTCGTCCATGGCTCAGGTGCCCTCTTCCCAGCTGCTGAGGTAGTGCTTCTGCTCCGCGGTCAGCTCGTCGATCTCGACCCCCATGGCGTGCAGCTTGAGACGCGCGACGTCCTTGTCGATCTCTTCGGGCACAGGGTAGACGCGCGCCTCGAGCTGCCCTCGGTTGGCGACCACCCATTCCGCTGCGAGCGTCTGATTCGCGAACGACATGTCCATGACGGCCGCGGGGTGGCCCTCGGCCGCCGACAGGTTCACCAAACGGCCCTCCCCGAGCAGGTACACGCGCCGGCCGTCGGCGAAGGTGTACTCGTCGACGAACTCACGAACCCGTCGCACGCCGCCGGTTGCGAGCGACGCGAGTGCGGCCTTGTCGATCTCCACGTCGAAATGCCCGGAGTTCGCGAGCATCGCACCGTCGTGCATCAGCTCCATGTGCTCTTCGCGGATAACGCCGGTGTCGCCGGTCAGCGTGATGAAGATGTCGCCGACGCGGGCGGCATCGCGGATCGGCATGACTCGGTAGCCCTCCATCACGGCCTCGATCGCCGCGGTCGGGTCGACCTCGGTGACGATCACGTGCGCACCCATGCCGCGAGCGCGCGAGGCCACCCCACGACCGCACATGCCGTACCCGCAGATCACGATCGTGCGGCCGGCCAGCAGGCGATTCGTCGCACGCATGATCGCATCGATCGTCGACTGCCCCGTGCCGAAACGATTGTCGAACAGGTGCTTGGTGTCGGCGTCGTTCACGCTCACGATCGGGTACTTCAACGCGCCGTCTGCCGCCATCGCGCGCAGCCGGATCACCCCGGTCGTCGTTTCCTCGGTGCCGCCGATGATCTCGGCGATCTGGTCCGCGCGTTGCTTGTGCAACACGCTCACCATGTCGGCGCCATCATCCATCGTGATGTTCGGCCTGGTGTCGAGCACCGCGTCGATGTGCTTGAAGAACGTGTCTGTGTCCTCGCCCTTGATCGCGTAAGTGTCGATGCCGTATCCCACCAATGCGGCGGCCGCCTCGTCTTGGGTCGAGAGCGGGTTCGAGGCACATAGGGCCACCTCGGCGCCGCCGGCCTGCAAGGTCAGCATCAAGTTCGCGGTCTCGGTCGTGACGTGCAGGCAGGCACCCACGCGGATGCCCTCGAGCGGCCGCTCCTTTTCGAAACGCTCCTTGATCAGCGCCAGCACAGGCATCTCGGCACCTGCCCAATCGATGCGATCTCGACCCTCAGCAGCGAGCGACGGGTCGCGGATATCGTGCGTCACATGGTCTCCTCTCAGCGCGGGTCGCCCGCGTGGTCATGGGCCGACGTGGTCATAGGCGGGGCATCAGGTCGACGAGCAGCTCGCCCACCGCGGCCGCCGTCTCGTTGGAGACGCGGACGACTTCCTCGTGCTCGACGCGCTCACCGAACGCATTCGTGACCGAGCAGAGGCCCAGCACGCGCATCCCGAGCGCGGCTGCCGGAAGCGTCTCGGGCACCATCGACATGCCGACCACGGTCGCGCCGGCGTTCTGCAGCATCGCCACCTCGGTCGGGGTCTCGTAGGCGGGGCCGCTCATGGCCGCGTACACACCGATCGACGATGCGATGCCGAGCGCCTGCGCGCGTTCCAACGCCAGGTCGCGTAGCGCGGCATCGTAGACATCGGTCGTCGAGATGAACGTCGGCATGCCGTCGGGGTAGCGCCATCCCCGCAGGGGCGACTCCCCCATCATGTTCAGGTGATCGCGCAGGATCACGACGGTGCCCGCGCCTTCCCCCGGAACGAGACCACCCACGGCCGCCGTCAGCACCATCGTGTCCGCGCCGAGCTCGCTCGCGAGTCGTGGAAGCAGCGCGGGCACGTCCATCCCGTGCCCCTCGTAGAAGTGCACCCGTCCGAAGAATGCCGCGACGGGCACCCCTGCGAGATGACCGAGCACGAGCTTTCCGGCGTGACCCGGCACCCCCGACGCCGGGAAGCCGGGCAGATCGGTAAATGAGAAGCCCGCCTTCTCCTCGAGGTGCTCGGCGAGCGCCGGGCCGAGCCCAGATCCGAGCACGACGGCTGCGGCCGGGATGAGGTCGGTCCGGGCGCGAACAACGTCGCTCGCCCGTTCCGCGAGGTCGTCGCCCGGGCCCGGCTTTGCCGATGCCGACGCCATCAGGCCGTCGCCGACGAGTCGAGGAAGGCCTTGAGCCGCACGATGGCGTCGATCGGCGAGGGGTCGTCCCCGTGTGAGAGACCGACATAGCAGCTCGTGAAGTCGCCCATGATGGCGAGGGAGAAGAACCGAGAAAGCGGGCTGGGACCCGTCGCCCAGACTTCCTCGGTGACGGCGCCGGCCTCGCGGGCGATCTCGAGCGAGATGGGGAACCGCACGGAGACATCGGGGTGCTCGTTCTCGTCGCGAAGCGCGATCACGAACGAGTCGCGGCCACGCCCTTCGGACCAGCCCACGACCTCGTTGTGGTCGAGCTCGGGAAGCGCCGCCGCCCAGGAGGGCACCTTCCCGTTCTCGTTCATCTGCGCCTTCCAACGCGACGCCGCAGCCGATCCGACGCCCGTGGCCCCCCAGACGACTGGCTGTCGCTCACCGATGCGAGTTGCGAGGGCCTTGGCTTCGTTCCGCTCGAGCGGAACCTCGGGCGCGAGGGCATCGATGAGAGGCGTCAGCACTCCGATCGCATCGCTCACGTCGTCGGCGAGCCTCGGAAGCAGCCCGACCCGCTCCATCGTGCCCAGCAGTGCGAACGAGAGGTAGCCGAGGGCGGCCCGTGGCAAGTAGCCACCGGGGATGCGCACCGGCGCGATACCGAGATCGTCGGCACGATCGGCGAGCTTTCCGCCGGAGGTGATCGGCACGATGCGCGCGCCTCGCGATCGGGCCTGCTCGAAGCATGAAAGCGTCTCTGCGGTGCCGCCCGAGTACGAGGAGCAGACCACCAGGCTGTGGGGACCGACCCACGCGGGCAGGACCGGGGAGCGGATGATCTCGACGGGCACGACCAGGCGGTCGCCGTAGGTCGCGCGCAGCACATCTCCGGCGATGCCCGAGCCGCCCATGCCACAGAACGCCACCGCCGTCACGCCGTCGGCGAGCGGCAGCCCGTCGGTCGTCATCGCGGCGTCGTAACCCGCTCTGGCGTGATGGGGCATCGAGGCGACCGCCCCGAGCATGTCGCCCGCGTCGAGCGCCCGCAGCGCTTCGACGTCGTTCAGGTCGGTCACCGCGCCCCCGGCTTCTTGCCCGGCTTCTGGCCCGGCTTCTGGTCCGGGTTCTGGTCCGGTCTTTGGGCCTCGTCGATCAGCATCACCGGGATGTCGTCGCGGATCGGGTAGCGGTAGCCGCACTTCGTGCAGACCAAGAGCTGCTCGGACTCGCGGTAGTCCAGATCACCGCGGTCGTTGGGGCAGACGAGGATCTCCAGCAGCTGAGGATCGAGGGTCACGGTCACTCCTTGTCGTCGTCGGCATCGCCACGGATCAACGCGAGCACCTCGGCGGTCTTTACGGCCAACAGCTCAGGGGTTCGGGCCTCGGCGTTCAGCCTGAGCAGTGGCTCGGTGTTCGAGGGACGCACGTTGCACCACCAATCGTCGAACTCTACCGTCAAGCCGTCGAGCCGATCCTGCTTGCCACCGGCGTAGTGCGCCGCGATCGCTTCGATGCGTTCCTGAGGATCGTCGACCACGGAGTTGATCTCCCCGGACGCGTCGTAACGGCGGAGCGGGGCCAGCAGTTCCGAGAGGGGGCGATCGGCTTTCGAGAGCTCCCCGAGGGCCGCGACCGCCGCGATCAGCCCCGAGTCTGCTCTGTAGTTCTCGCGGAAGTAGTAGTGACCCGAATGCTCGCCACCGAAGATCGCGCCGGACTCCGCCATCACCTGCTTGATGAACGAATGACCGACCCGTGTACGCACCGCTTCGCCACCGTGCTCGCGGATCACCTCGGGCACGGTCCAAGAGCAGATCAGATTGTGGACGATCTTCGAACCCGGCTCCTTCTCCAGCATGGCGATAGCCACGAGAGCGGTGAGCAGCGATCCGCTCACGTCTTGCGCCTGTTCGTCGATGAGGAAGACCCGGTCGGCGTCGCCGTCGAAAGCCAGCCCGATGTCGGCGCCGTGCTCCAGCACCGCCGCCTTCAGGTCCTTCTGGTTCTCGGGATCGATCGGGTCGGCCGGATGGTTCGGGAAGGTGCCGTCGAGCTCCGGGTAGAGGTGGTGCAGCGTCACGGGCAACCGTTGCATGACCGCCGGCACCACGAGCCCGCCCATGCCGTTTGCAGTGTCGGCCACGATCGTGAGCGGGCGCACGGCCCCAACATCGACGAACGACAGCACGTGCTCGACGTAGGCCCCGAGCAGGTCTCGCGCTTGCACGGAGCCCGGCTGGCCTGCGGCCGGCTGTGCACCTTGCTCGACCATGTCCCTGATGGTTCGCAGACCGGTCTCCTCGCCGACGGGCTTGGCGCCGGCGAGGCAGAGCTTCAGACCGTTGTACTGCTTCGGATTGTGGCTCGCGGTCAGCATGATGCCCGGCATGTCGAGCGATCCCGACGCGAAGTACAGCAGGTCCGTCGAGGCGAGCCCGAGATCGACGACGTCGACCCCGCTCGCCGTGGCGCCCTCGGCGATGGCGATGGCCAGCTCGGGCGAGCTCAATCGGCAGTCACGCCCGACCACGATGCTCGATGCGCCGCTCCACCGCGCGAATGCTGCGCCGATGTCACGGACGAGGTCGGCGTCGAGATCGTCGGGCACCACACCGCGAACGTCGTACGCCTTGAATATTCGGTCGAGGTCGCGCATCACACCCGCATGTTACGAAGGGTGCAACGATGACGTCAGGCGAGACGACCGACCGGAGCTGGAACCGTGGGGCAAACCCAGCTGTGGGTTACTTCTCGACGACGAACCCGACCACCGACGCGAACGGCACCTCGTCGCCATCGCGATACCACCACTTCGCCTCGCAGTGATGACAGGTGCTGAACGACAGGTCGCGGCCGCCGACCTCCATAGAGATCGCGATGAGGTCGCCGACACGGCACTGGGGGCAGGTTCCAGTTTCCATGAAATGAGTTTCGGCTCTTTGGCGGGCCCGGGAACATGGCTCAGCGCAGCCATTTCACTGGGCCCAGCGGGCGGTGCACTATGTGGTCCGCCCGAGGGGATACGTGCCCCATCGGATGGACAGCGGTGTGGTCCGGCAGGCGCACTCAGAGGTGTTCCGGGTGAGGTCAAACGGCCAGCGCACGCTCGGCCTCGGGGATCTTCACGACGCGCGAGTCGTCGACCGACCACCCAACCGGAGGGGTCATGCGATCGACATGATCGCGACAGAGATCGAGCAGGTTGCGGTCTCGTTCGGCCAGCAGATCGCCGATCAGGACCCGGCGCTCGGCATATCGGAGCGAGACGGTGGCTACGGGCTCGGCGTCACATCGCATCTTGGCGCAGGTTCGCATCGGGCGAGCCTAGATGACAACAGTGTGATTTCCAAGCATCTGGCCCAAGGATCCGGCCCAAAGGATCTGGAGAGGTGGGCGGATCGAGTTGGACCGAGGCTGCACACAGATGTACCCCGCAGTGGCGCTCCGGTTTCCCATCGCGTCGCTACGGGGTACGCCTCGAACCTTACGCTCCGCAAGCCCGCAGAGGCAATGGTCTTGAGAGAGAAAGAGTGACAAGACCGGCGCCCGCCCGGTCAGACGTTGACCTGATCGGGCGTATCGCCCTCGACGGCGTCGGCGGGCCGCGAGCCCACGACGATCACCCTCGTGCCGACATCGACCATCGGGTAGAGCTCTTCGATCTCGTAGTTGTGCATGCGGATGCACCCGTGTGACGCGTAGGTGCCGATCGAGCTATCTGCCGGCGTGCCGTGAACGCGGATCAGCCCGGGTGCGGTGATGTAGAGGGCTCGTGTGCCCATGGGTGCGGTGGGACCTCCGGGCACCACGGCAGGAAGGTCGGCGCCCCAGCTGTCGAGCGCCGGGTTGTACCAGGTGGGGTTCACCGCCTTGCGATAGAGATTCCAGTCACCCTGGGGAGTGATCCAGCCGGGCATGGCGGTCGCCACCGACCACGTGCGGACCACATCGAAGCCGTCGTAGAGGTAGAGCTTGTTCTCGTCGACCCGCACAACGATGGTGCTGGGCATGGTTCGCTCGGTGACCTTGGGCGTGACCTTCAGCACCGGCAGTACGACCTCGTCGACGGCTTGGGCTCTCAGCGCCGCACGCACCGACGCGCGAGCCTGCACGAAGTCGAGGGCGCGTCCGGGCCTGGACTTCACGAATCGGACCTGCCCGTCGGTGTAGGCGATATCGGCGCTCCGTGGCTTCTTCGAAACATCATGGGCGATGCGCGTGAGCACGGCGTCGACGCGCCCGGCACCGGAGTAGCTGAGCTCGACTTCCTGCCCGATCGACTCGTCGTTGAACCGGTGCCAGAACCGAGAGAAGGCGCTCATCGACTCGCCGAGCGCCAGCGCCCGATTCACCGCTCCGGTGGCGTTCGACCGCTGACCGAGCTCCCCGAGCGAGACCTTCCAGCTACGTCCACGAGCCCGCAGCCCGATCTCGTCCTGGAGCCTGATGGCGGCCGATCCGCGGACCGCATCGACCGCCTCAGCCTCGGTCATGCCCCCCACGTCGACCCCTGCGATCGTGACCCCGGGCAGGATGCGATCGGCGCGGGATCGCTCGTAGCGGAATGCGGAGTAGGCCGCGCCGCCCGCTGCGAGCACCAGGAAACCGGCGACGAGCGTCACGATGACGATCGCGCGGCGCTTCCTCACGGGTGCGTGGGTTCCTCTGGTCATTGTCTCCATCTCGCTCCGACGAACCAGGTCATGATACGGGATGACGCAACCCCTTCTTGTCGGCCGTTCAGGGGGTATCGGTTTGGGGTATCGGCACCCCGGCGGCGAGACCCAAGAGCGAGAGACCATCGTTGCCCAGCGAGGTGGAAGCTCCGAGCGCGACGACCGGCGAGCCCTCGGCGATCACGAGAAGCGATGCGGCGCCGACACCTTCGAGGAACTCCCTCCCGACCACGGCAACCGACCCTTCGGGCACCGTCACCGTGGTTTCTGAAGGGGCCGCCCCTTCCGCCGGGATGCTCGTGATGGTCACCGTGGCGGGCGATTCCCCGGGGTTCAGCAGGAGCAGCCCGGGGCGGGCCGGATCACCCGCGATGGTCGGAGTGACCACCCACGACGAGGCGGGCGCGACCGAGCCCGCCGTCGCCCCACCATCCCGGCCCACACCTGCGGTTCGCAGGGCCGCGACGAGAGGCGCGCCTTGATTGACCACGAGGTCGACCGCCGATGCCCCCGTGGTCGTGATCGGGTAGGTGGCCGCCGACTCGGGCTCTTGCGCCTGATCGACGAGGCCTCCGGCGGGCTGGGGTGGATCCTGAGAGCGAAGGGTCGCCGTGAAAGTCGAACCGAGTTGTCCGAGCGGCTGCGGCGTGGCCGTGGCCGTGGCCGTGGCCGGATCGTCAACCACGGTCGGAACTGCCACCGCCAGCACCGAGCGCCCAACGCCGCTGGAAGTGAGCAGTACCTGCCGTTGCGCCGGCGCCGCCGAGGCGAGCACGCTGCCGATGCCACGACCCTCGGACACCACCAGGGTCGAGGCGGCCACACGGCCCGAGGAGACCTCGAGCGAAACGCCGAGCCCGACTTCACCCTGCGCGAAGAGGTTCAACCTGATCGCGGCGCTCCTACGAGGTTTCACCGTGACGTCGGTGAGGTTGGCGTGACGAACTGGCGCGCGATCGGTAGAGAACAGGGCCACGTCGAAGACGGCGTCGGTGTCGAAGGGGTTCATCACCACTAAGTAGGCGTCGTCCCCTTCACCCGTGGTGGGCGCCGCGGAGACCCAGTCGCGGCCCGCCTCGGCAGCGCACGGCTCGGCGCCGACACCCCCCTCCCCCTCCGCGCCGCGGATGAGCCAGCCGACCCCAACCCAGCCTCCGAACGTCTCCACGAACGTGGACGCCGCTCGCTCTGAGGCGGAGACATCGATCTCAACCTGGGCGCCCGGCGGCACGAGGACCTCGGACGCGCGTGCGGCGGCGCCCGAGTCGAGCTCGGTGACACGCGCCGTGACCGGCGCATCACCGGGGTTGGCCACGAACACGGTGCCCTCATACCCCTTGCCACCACCGTGCGGACAGAGCCAGGTCGCCGATGTCGCGGTGGCCGGGGCAGCCCCCGAAGGCTGGCGCGGCCCGAGCCGGTCGAGTGAGAGCACACCGATCGCCACGACCCCGGCGACCACGACGGTCAGCACCCCCTGGCCGCGCGCCTTCACCGGGCCACCGGCTTCCTGGTGAACCACAGCGCGGTCGCCCAGAGCGCGGCGAGAACCCACACCTGGAGCGTGGCCGGCAGCTGCGAACCGTGTCGCACGGTGACCGGGGCGCTCTGTACGCCGAATCCCGTGGCCCATCCGAATGCCGTGAAGGGGTCGTCGTCGGAGCCCTCCAGCTGCCAGTCGCCCTGGAACTCGGTCGAGACGAAAACCGGGCCCATGCCCTGGCCTCCTTGCCACCCTCCCCCGATCTCACGGAGCTGGGATCCCCGGCGCACCGACGTCGCGACGATGTCGGCCGGCGCCGTCGCCCGCATCGCATCCGCCGATGCAGGGTCGTCGTTGAGCACGGCGGCGGGGCCGAGGGCGTTGGCGTTGCGATAGACGGTCAGCCCGCTGGCGGGCACGAGGTCGAGGTCGACTTGCGCGTCGAGCAGGGCCCCTGCCTCAACCGGAAGATCGTCGTCGCCCGCGATCACGAACCGCACACCGAACGGGGCCAGCAGGGCGCCGCCGTGGCGGGTGCCGCCCGACAGGATCTCGTCGAGCGCCCGAGCCAAGCTGTCGGGCCCAGGCCCCACCGTCGGACGGGCGAGATCGATCGCCAGCGATCCGTCGCGTCCCGTGAGCCCGTAACGGAGCGTGGCGGCACCCGCCTGCACGAGACCCGACGGATCGCCGCCGGGCGCCGGGAACGGCTCGCCGGTTAATCCGCCGACCCACAGGACCCGGTAGTTGCCGGTGGAGGTGCTTCGCAACACCGACCACGCAGCGGGAACCTGTTCGGGTCCACCCACGGCCCAGCCTCCCACCAGCGCTGCCATCGACTGGAGCACGAGACCCCCGCCGAGCACGATCACGAGCAGGCCGGTCAGCACCTGGCGCATGCCGAACGCTTCTCGGCCAAGACCGGTGGCCGCCGACGAGACCCCGTAGGCCACCAGCATCACCTCGGCGACCGCCGCTACGACCAGGTACGAGAGGGGGTTCGACAGCGCCCCGGGCATCCACCCGGCCGACGAGAGCCAGGACAGTGCGACCCCCCCGAGCGCCGCGAGGCTCGCGCGGATCGCCCGCCCCCGCAGGTCCGCACCCACCAGGGCGAACGAGATGAAGGCGGCGATGGGAAGGAACGACGCCACGACCCACGTTCCCGGACCCGGTCCAGGTGCGAGCCGGGCGAGCTGCGAGAGATCGGTGGTGCCGACCTGCGAGATGAGCGCATCGCCGCCGCCGGCGACCATCGTGGGGACGAACGGGAACAGGAGCACCGCGGCTGCGGCGACCGACGGCGTGATCAGCATGAGCCCGCGCGCGCGAGCCGAGCCCGCAAGCAGTTGCACCGCCACGAGCAGCGCGACCGCGAGCGCAGCCCCTGGCACGAACGCCACGAGGACCGCCATCGTGACCCCGACCCCGGCGACGAAACGCCACCGCCCATCAGGCGGTTCGACCGGCGCGAAGGCCGTCTCGATCCGCTCGAAGACGGCAGGCATGATCGCGAGCGCGACCAGCAGGTCGAGCCGTCCTTGCGAGAACGCCCACATCGTCAACCCACAGAGCAGGTACACGCACGATGCGAGCACCGAGGGGCCCGGCCGGCCGGTGAGACGCGCGGCCGCACGATAGCTGAGGATGGCAGCGAGCAACGGGGCCCCGGCGAGCAGCACTTTCTGCGCCAGCGCCGTGCTGCCGAGCGTGAGCCAAGAAAGACCACCGAGCGCGCCGAGGGCCGGGGAAGCCGGGAGCGAGCCACCGAGCCCGGTCGTGCGGAAAACCGACGCCAGCTCCGCCCAGAAGTCCTGGGGTTCTGAGGGGAACGCCGGCAGCACACCGCCCGCGAGAGGCTCGGGACCGAGCAGGCCACGGACAACCAACGCGCCGAGCACGATGCCGACGAAGGCGCCGACGATCACGGGGTGCGAACCGACCAGAGAGGCCGTGCGATCTCGCAGCCTGCGCGAAGCGGTCTCGCCGTCGTCGCGCTCATCGATCTCTCGCTGCTCCTCGAGGATGCGCTCTGCCGTCTGGAACCACCTGGGCAACCGGATGCCGGCGGTTTCCATGAACCGCCTGATCCCGCGATCCTTCGCTCTGCGCTCGCGCTGGATGCGCCTGCGGAGCGCGAGCGTCCCCGGCAGGTGCGTGAGGTTCCAGCCCCATGCCGCGAGCAGGTCGTAGGCCTCTTCGAACCTACGAGCGAGGGTGAGGAAGAGCAGACGGATCGCCCCCAGGGCCAGAGCGAGCGGTGTGACCCAAAGCAGCGAGACCAGCCCGTAGTTCTTCAGCATCGTTGCGATCGCGGCGCGATCCTCCTCGTACCGCGGGCTGTGCCGGCCCGTGCGCGCGTCGTGATCGGCCGACGGGCCGATATCGCGATGTCGCGCTCGGGCGAGCGGCATCATGACCACCCGGAACCCTGCGATGCGGGCCCGCCAGCAGAAGTCGAGACTCTGATGGCGAGCAGCGATCCGCCCGTCGAGCAACCCGGCTTTCTTCCAGGCGTCGCGCGAGATGAGCATGGCCGCCGACGAGACGCTCAGCACCTCGAGCACCCGGTCGAACTGTCCCTGATCGATCTCATCGTCCTGCAAGGGGGTGTATGCGTGGCCGAAGATGTCGGCGGAGCGTCCGACGTCGAGCAGCCGCCGAGGCTCTTGCCAATCGACGATCTTGCACCCGACGACGCCCACGTGGTCGATGCCTGGAAGACCCACCGCCGCCTCGACGAGCCGTTGCACGGCATCGGGGTCGAGCGCCGCGTCGTCGTGCAGCAGCAGCACCAATTCGGCCTCGGAGGCGGCCGGCTGCTCCATGGCCACCCGGAACGCGCCCGCGAAGCCGCGCGGCTGCGGCAGAGCCATCACCCGGCGCTCGCCCAGCGCTTGCTCGAGGATCGTACGGGAATCGTCGCTCGATGCGTCGTCGACGCCGAGCACCGCCGTTCGCGGGTACGTCTGAGCGGCGAGCGCCGCGACGGTCTCGCGGAGCCAGACAGCTGCGTCACGAACCACCAAGACGACCAGCACGGTGGGCGCGCGCTCGGGTGCGGCGGGTGGCGACTGGGTCATGCGAGTGCTCCCTCGAGCGGCGGCGAGCCTAGCACGGCGCCGTCGGGAAAAAGCTGAAGGGGGGCTGAGGGCCCCCCTTCGAGATCGCGAAAACGGATGCGATCAGCGCTTGCGTGATGCCGGCTTGCGCGTTGCCGACTTCTTCTTGGCCGCCGTCTTCTTCTTGGCGGCCGGCTTGCGCGCTGCCGTCTTCTTCTTGGCCGCCGTCTTCTTCTTGGCGGCCGGCTTGCGCGCTGCCGTCTTC
>JBBEAY010000002.1:0-59119 GCA_040882605.1 Actinomycetota bacterium | reverse complement strand
TTCTTGGCGGCGGGCTTCTTGCGTGCCGCCGTCTTCTTGGCTGCTGCCATGCCCCCTCCCCTTTCCCTGCTGTCTCGTCGAGCGGTTCGTTGAACCGTGGTGGCCGTTCTCAGGACGCCATGCGTTTCAGGCGTCGGCGCTCCCGTTCACTCATGCCGCCCCAGACACCGTAACGCTCGTCGCGTCTCAGGGCGTAGTTCAGGCACTCGATGCGGACGGGACACTCGCTGCAGATCCGCTTGGCCTCCCTCGATGAGCCTCCCTTCTCGGGGAAGAAGATCTCCGGGTCGTATTCGCGACACCGCGCTCGTTCTTGCCAAGGGATGTAGTGATGCATTCTATTTGCCCCCTCGAAATCACATCGGTGTGATTCTGAAGGAAGAACGGCCTCGGTGACAAGTCCTGCGCCGAGGAAGTTCCCTGCCTCATCCCTCGTTCCTTCGGACCATCGTGTCGAACCGACGGCCAACTCGCAAGTCGTGCAAGCGCATCGGCTCGGCGAGTCCCCATCATCGCGAGCTCGCTCATGATGCGCGACGAGCTCCGGCGTCGACCCGGCCGTAGGTCGTGGTGCGCACCGCCGGCGTCCGTCCGATCGCGACGATCGCGTCGTCGAACTGCGCCGGCGTCATCTCGATCCCCCATTCGGCGCCGGCCATGCGGCTGATCGTCTCCTCCATCAGCGTGCCGCCGAAGTCGTTGGCGCCCGAGCGCAGGATCGCTTGACACGCATCGACGCCGAGCTTCACCCACGAGACCTGGATGTTCGGGATCAGCCCGTCGAGCATGATGCGCGCGACCGCGTGCATGCGCAGGTTCTCCTCGAAGCTCGCGCCCGCCCGCGCCTTGCCCGACAGGTAGATCGGGGCGTGCTGATGCACGAACGGAAGCGGCACGAACTCCGTGAACCCCCCGGTGTCGGCTTGGATGCGCCCGATGCGACGCATGTGCGCCACCCAATGCGGAGGCGCATCGACGTGGCCGAACATGATCGTGCTCGAGCTCCGGATGCCGAGCCCGTGCGCGGTGCGAACGATCTGTTCCCACGTGTCGGCGGGAAGCTTGCCTTTGGTCAGCACCCATCGCACGTCGTCATCGAGGATCTCCGCGGCGGTGCCGGGGATCGTGCCGAGCCCTTGCGACTTGGCCTCGGCGAGGAACTCCTCGAAGGAGATGCCCAGCTTGGTCGCGCCGTTGAGGATCTCCATCGGACTGAATGCGTGCACGTGCATCTCGGGCGTCCGCCGCTTCACCGCGCCGACGACGTCGAAGTAGAACGAACCGGGCAGGTCCGGGTGGATACCGCCTTGCATGCAGACCTCGGTCGCGCCCTTGATCCACGCTTCCTCTGCCCTGTCGGCGACCTCTCTCAGCGTGAGCGTGTACGACTCCTCGTCGACCTCACGCTGAGCGAAGGCGCAGAAGCGACACCCGACGTAGCAGACATTCGTGAAGTTGATGTTGCGGTTGACGACGTATGTGACATCGTTGCCGACCGCCTCGGCACGCAGGCCGTCGGCGACCCGGCACAGGACATCGAGCGCGTCACCCTCCGCGCGGAAGAGCGCCAGAGCTTCGTCGTCGGTGATCGATCGATGCGCCTCGGCTCTCGTGAGCGCCGATCGGATCTCGGCGTCGAGCCGCTCGGGCTCGATCCGGCTGCGCGCCCACGCCCGGGTCGCCTCGGGCAGGTCCGTCTCGCCGTAGACGGTGTCGGCGTCGTCGCGCAGACCCGCGTCGGCGGCCTTCGCGAACGTGAGGGCTATCGTGCGCGGCTTCCAGCGGACATCGGGGTCCTGCCACGAGGTCGCCTGCGGATGCTGTCCTTCGACCGCGCGGCCGTCGTCGCCGAGCAGCGCCTCAACGGGCGCCCGCATCTTGGCGGACAGAAAAGCCTCAGGCTTGGACGCGAACTCCGGATAGATCGTGAGGCGCTCGCGGAGCGTCTTGCCGCGGGCCGCCGTCGTGGCGCGCAGGGCCTCGATCGAGGGCCATGGCTTCTCGGGGTTCACGTGATCGGGCGTGATCGGCGAGACGCCGCCCCAGTCGTCGATGCCGGCATCGAGCAGCCGCAGCCGCTGCGCGGGATCGGACAGGTTCGGCGGCGCCTGCACGTGCATGCGAGGCCCGAACACGACTCGGGCGGTTGCGACGGCCGCGAGGAACTCGTCGTCGCCGGGCTCTGTCGAGTCGTGCATCGCCGTGCCCGGCTTCGCCCGGAAGTTCTGCACGATCACTTCCTGCAGGTGCCGGTAGCGCCGGTGCATGTCGCGGATCGCGAACAAGGCTTCGGCCCGCTCGCGCTCGGTCTCGCCGATGCCCACGAGGATGCCCGTGGTGAACGGCACAGCGAGACGTCCGGCGTCCTCGATCGTACGCAGTCGCACGGCGGGCGCCTTGTCGGGCGAGCCGAAATGCGGGCCACCTCTGGCAGACAGTCGGTCGCTCGCGGTCTCGAGCATGATGCCCATCGAGGCGCTCACGTGCTTGAGGCGGGCGATCTCCTCGTAGCTCATGACGCCCGGGTTCAGGTGGGGCAAGAGGCCGGTTTCCTCGATCACCCCGATCGCGACCGCGCGCACGTAATCGAGCGTCGAGTCGTAGCCGCGTTCGTCGAGCCATGCTCGCGCCACCTCGTACCGGTCCTCGGGCCGGTCGCCCAGGGTGAACAGCGCCTCCTTGCACCCGGCTTCTGCGCCGGCTCGTGCGATCGCGATCGCTTGCTCGGGAGTGAGGAACGGCGCCTCGAGCTTGGCGGGCGGCTTGGCGAAGGTGCAGTAGTGGCAGTGATCGCGACAGAGCATCGTGAGCGGCACGAAGACCTTGCGCGAGTACGTGATCGTCTCGCCGTGACCGAGGTCGCGCAGACGGGAAGCGATCGACAGCAGCCGCTGAAGGTCGTCGCGGCGCGCGCCGAACAGCGTTGTCGTCTCGTCGAGAGTGAGCGCGCTGCCTCGTTCGGCTCGGGCCAGCGCCCGTCCCATCCCTTGTGTGGCCGAACGACCGGAAGCTCGGCCGGTTCCCTGGCCGGTTCCCTGGCCGGTTCCCTGGCCGGTTCCCTGGCCGCTTCCTTGGCCGGTGCGAGGGGGCATGTCGGCGAGCCTACTACGCTGTCTCGTCGTGAAGGTCGTGGCGCTCGCTGGCGGCATCGGTGCTGGGAAGTTCCTGCGAGGCATGGTTCGCCTCGTGCCCGGACTCGACCTCACCGTGATCCTCAACGTCGCCGACGACATCGTCGTGCACGGTCTGCACGTGAGCCCCGACCCGGACTCGGTCACCTACTGGCTGGGTGACTCGTTCGACCGGGAGCGGGGATGGGGACGTCGCGACGAGACGTTCCGTGCGACCGAAGAGCTGCGCGCATTCGGCGCTCGCGACGCGTGGTTCAACCTCGGTGACCTCGATCTCGCGACCCACGTGCTGCGCACGTCGATGCTGCACGAGGGCGCCACGATGTCGGAGGTCGTCGCGCGGGTGGCCGTGCGGTTCGGCGTCGGGGCGCGCCTGCTCCCGGTGACCGACGATCGCGTCGAGACGCGCATCGACGCCGTCGATGCCGAGACCGGCGACCGGCTCGACCTGCACTTCCAGGAGTACTGGGTCAAGCGGCGAGCGGCCGACCACGTCAAGGGTGTGCGGTTCGAGGGCATCGAGTCGTCGAGGCCCGCCCCCGGCGTGCTGGAGGCGATCGCCTACGCCGACATCGTGGTGCTTCCTCCCTCGAACCCGGTGGTGTCGCTCGGGCCGATCCTCGCCACTCCGGGCATCCGCTCGGCGGTCGAGTCGCGCCGCCCGGCCGTGGTGGGTGTGAGCGGCATCATCGGCGGCGCCCCCTTAGCCGGCATGGCCGACAAGCTGATGCCGGCGGTCGGGCTCGAGGTGACCGCGGCCGGCGCTGCTGCGGCGTACGAGGGACTGCTCAGCGCCTGGGTGATCGACGAGCGCGATCGGGCTCTCGCCGATCGCATCGAGTCGACGGGCGTGCGGGTCGTCGTGACCGACTCAGTCATGTACGACGATGACGCCGCCAAGCGCCTGGCGGCGGTCACGCTGGGCGCCCTTTCGTGACCTCCCAGCCGCGACCTCCGATCGAAGTGTTCCCGGTCACCGGACTGCCCGAGGTGCGACCGGGCAACGATCTCGCGGCGGTGCTCGCGCCCGCGATCCGGGCGAGCGGGGTCCGCGACGGCGACATCGTCGCGATCACCTCGAAGATCGTGTCCAAGGCCGAGGGGCGGCTCGTGCGCGGAGAGGATCGAACAGAGGCGGTCGTGCACGAGACCAGACGAGTGGTAGCGCATCGCGGTGACCTCGTGATCGCCGAAACGGCCCACGGGTTCGTGTGCGCGAACGCCGGCGTCGACGCGTCGAACGTTGATGCGGGCTCGCTCGCCCTGCTCCCCCTCGACCCCGACGCGAGCGCGCGCTCTCTCCGGGTAAAGCTCGGGGCAGAGCTCGGACTCGCCGGTCTCGGCGTCGTGATCACCGACACGTTCGGACGTGCGTGGCGGACCGGGGTGGTGAACGTCGCGATCGGCTGTGACGGCGTGCCTGCCCTGGTCGACCTGCGCGGCCGCTCCGACGACCGGGGACGAAGGCTCGAAGCGACCGAGGTCGCGCTCGCCGACGAGATCGCGGCCGCCAGCGGGCTCGCGATGGCCAAGGACGCGCGCGTGCCCGTGGCGATCGTCCGCGGGGTCAACCGCCTCGAAGGCGCCGACGCGCCGGCGCGCGCCCTCATCCGGGCGCCCGCCGAGGATCTGTTCCGGTCCTCGCCGCTGCAAGCGCTGCACGAGCGGCGCACGACGCGAGCGTTCGGTCCCGGCGACGTGCCGGCCCACGCCCTCGAGGAGGCGATCCGGGCCGCGTGCACCGCCCCGGCGCCCCACCACACGCGGCCGTGGAGGTTCAGCGTGCTGACCTCACTCGCCGCGCGCCGGGGCTACCTCGCCGCGATGGCGGCGGCGTGGCGAGCCGACCTGCGCGGCGACGGCACGGCCGAGGACGTGATCGAGCGACGCCTCGCGGGCAGCGATGCCGTGCTCGGCGCCGCGCCCGCGCTGATCGTGCCGTGGCTGACGCTCGAGGCATCGCATACGTATGCCGACACCGAACGCAGTGCCGCCGAGCGGGACATGTTCATGCTCTCGGGAGGCGCCGCGATCCAGAACCTGCTGCTCGCGCTCTCGGCCCAAGGGCTCGCGAGCTGCTGGATCAGCTCGTCGATCTTCTGCCGCGAGGAGGCCCGGGAAGCTCTGAGCATGGGCGCGTCATGGTCGGCGCTCGGCACCATCGCATGCGGCCCGATGCCTGAAGGCGGACCCCCCGTGCCTCGCCCTCCGATCGACCTCGAAACGCTGATGGACCGGCGCTGATCGCCGCCACCGGCCACGAACAGCACCGAACGGCACCGAACGTTGGGTACCCTTTGGCTCCGAGGCCGTGTCCGCGCGGCCCGAAGGGAGCCCCGCGAACGTGTCGAACCAGTACGACGACCGACGCCCGACGAAAGCCGAGCGCAAGGAGCAGGCTCGCCTGGAGCGCGAGTCGATCCAGCGCCAGATGGCCTCGCGGAAACGCAACCGCACGATCGGGCTCTCACTCGTCGCGCTCGCGGCGGTCTCGGTGATCGTGGCGATCGTCGTGTTGCAACCCTCGGGCTCCGACGCAACCCTGCCGACTCCGGCCGAGTTGCTTGCGCAGGCGCCCGGAGCCTCACAGGCCGCGAGCTGCAGGGAGGTACGGACCACCGATCCGTACCCAGACGCCGACGCGGCGCACATCGAGGGCGACGAGCGGTTCCCGGAGCTTCCTTCACTCGACACGTACCCCAGCACACCGCCAACCTCGGGCCCGCATGTCGGATCGGCCACGCTGCCGGCGGGTGTCTACGACTCGCGGCCTGACATCGGCATCGCGCTCCACTCGCTCGAGCACGGCGGCACGATCGTCTGGTACTCCCCCGACGGGCCCCAGGAGCAGATCGATGCGATCACGGCGTTCTACGATCAGAGCGACCCCGTCGGACAGGATCGAGTGATCGTCGCACCGTACGACTACGAAGGCCCGGGTGGGCAGCTTCCCGACGGCGTGCAGATGGCGCTGGTCGCCTGGCACCGGCTCCAGACGTGCGGGACGCCGAGCCTCGAGGTGGCCTTCGACTTCACGAGCCAGTACTCGGCGCCGACTACGCAGGACCGCGAGTACGTGGGCGAGGCTCCCGAGGCTGGAGGCGTGATGTAGCCGTGACGAACAAGAACAAGAGGAAGAAGGCACGGCGAACGCCGTCGACGACGGGCCCCGCGAGAACCCGCACTACCCCCGTCGGCGACGAAGCGCGGCGCGAGCGCAAACAGATGGCTCGCGATGCGCGATCCGCCCAACGCAAGCGGGCTGCGCGTGACGCGTTCGTCCGAAGGGCCGCCGTCTTCAGCGTTGTGGGCATCGTTGGCGTGGGGGCCTTCTACTTCCTCACCAAGGCCGACGGGCCCCGCGACATACCCCGGGCCGCGGTCGAAGCGGCGCAGGCCGCCCGGTGCACCGAGGTCACCCAGCCGGCGGGGGGCAACGCGCAGGCGGGAGTCCACGTCGACGAGGGCGTGCCCCTGGACTACCCGCAGAAGCCGGCCACCTCCGGCGAACACTATGGCGGACAGGTCCTGCCGAGTAGTCCCGATTCCTACGATGAGCCGGTCGCGAGCGAGCCGGCGACGGTGCACTTCCTCGAGCACTCGGGGGTGATGCTGTACTACCGGGCGAGCGGTAACGGCGCAGCCTCACCAGAGGTGGTCGATGCGTTGAAGCGCGTTGCGGCCGATCGACCCATGACGGTCTCCGCGCCGTACGAAGGGTTGCCCGAGGGCCAAACCGTTGCGCTCGCCGCGTGGGACCAGCTGCAGACATGCCCCACCGAGCTCACCGCCGAGCAGGCCACGACGATCGCCGACGGGTTCGCCGAGGCGTTCGCCTGCACCTCGAACGCACCCGAGCCGAACGCGGGCGACGACTGCCCATAGGCTGACGCCGCGGGCCGTCGGCCTGCGCCCCCGCACCTACTCGACCCGGCAGGCCCGAGCCTTGGGACACACGATCGTGCCGTGCTCGAAGCGCGCGGACGAGCCGCCGCTTCCGTCGGGGCGTACCCGACTCACCGGGAACCCCAGTCGCCCATCGGTGCCCCCGCGACCGAGGTACTCGTCGAGCACTCGACCCCACAGTGCATGGGCGCCCGAGCCCGCCTTCGCCAGGATGCGACCCTTCTCGAAGAGTGCACGGGTGCCGGCGCCCGGGTTCACCGCGACGACCTGAGAGGAGGGCATGCCGAGCTTGCTCTTCGGACCTCCGATGTCGCGGTACTCACCGTAGATCGCTCCACGCAGCCACACCGTGATGGCCGCACCGCCGTTGCGGAAGATCGCCCCCTGTTCGAAACGCTGCCGGCTCCCTCCGGCGACGCTCTGGATCGCAGAAGCCGGCAGCCCCGGGCGACACATCACCTCGTCGTATCGATCCCTGATAGGCCCGGTGATGTTCCTGTTCGTGTCGATCCAGATGCGCCCGTCCCACGCTCCGATCGCCCACCGCAGCTCCGACCCGGTGATCGGCGCCGAGCCGCCCGACCCTCGGACGGTCGCCGTGATGATGCGGCCGCCCTCGGCCCTGCGCACCCTGGGGAACCCCCGCACGGTGCCGATGGCGCCCGTGTACGGCGCGAGTCGGTCGGTGAGCGCCCCCGCCGTGAACGACTTCTGCCAGTCGGTCCAGGGATTGGCGGGCGTGCTCTCGCCCGGATCGCACTCGGCCTTGAGGTAGGGGATCGCGTAGGCGTCGTTCCCGCCGTGCCAGACGTCCTCGACCGCGTCTGAGTGCCCACCGTCGGACGCTGCGTAGAACGCCTGGATCACGTTGCCTCTGTGGGTGACGACCTGCCCTCGCGTATCGTTCACGGCCGCGACCCATCGGTTGCCGTCGGGACCGCCTTCCTTGTTGTAGCCGACGTAGACCTGGTCGTTGGTGCCGTCGGTGATGTCGCAGTTGCACCGGGCGTTGGGCGAGTAGCGCTTGACCTTGTAGGTCGCGAACGTGCGACCGGCCACGGCCTGCGATCGCAGCGCGGCGGGCGGCCACGAGCTCGGCATCTCTCCGAGCCCGAACAGGTACTGCTCGAAGTCGATCGGCAGCACGATGCGCTCGTTCCATCTGCTGCCGCGTTGATAGAGGTTGAATTCGAGGTGTCCGCGATCGTAGGCGTAGCCGACACCGCTGACGCCGTCGGCCTCGGGCACGAACGCGCGAGCCCCGGAGCCATACGTGGCGATCAGGTCGAACGAGACGCCCCCCCACGTGTGGCCGCCCACGAGCTTCCCGTCGTGGTTGCGAACCGCGAATCCGCTCGCCTTGGCACGCACGGTCCAGGTGCGTCCGGCCGGGATGCGCCCCACGCGCGCGCCGCCTTTCGACCCGACCCAGAGCCGCACGGGACCGTCCTTCGCGGCGATGTGGATCGCGGTGCGATCCCATGTGAGCCCGACCCTGATCTTCCTCACGGGGTCTGCGAGGCGCTCGACCCGGGTACCACGATAGAAATGCTTCACGATGCGCTTGTGCGACCAGCCCATCTGCGCGAGGCCGTACGCGCCCCACTGCGACATGCCGATGCCGTGACCGAAGCCCGAGCCGAAGAAGCGGAAGCCGCTGCTTCCGGCGATGCCCGGGGTGGCGGGCGCTGGCGAGCCCGTGAACGGATCGTCGGTCGCGCCGGGAACGGTCGTGCCGTCGCCGGCAGCGAGCGCCGGTTGCATCGAGCCCACGGAAGTCAAGCCCGCGCAGAGCACGGCTGCTGTGAGCACGAGCCTGGGCCCGCGCATGTGCACGCGAGGGGTCACGGCGTCGTCGCCTCGGCGCGCCCTGATGCTCACGGCGACGTCGCCTCGGCGCCCGCGGGCACCCGCGTGTCGATGAGGCGCATGCCGGCGGGCACCGAGGCGCTCTCGCCCAGCACGCTCCCCTCGACTATCGCGCCGTCGCCGACCACAGCGTCGCGCGCGAGCACCGATCCGCTCACCCGAGCGCCGGCGCCCACCCGCGCACCATGATGCAGCACGGAGTCGTCGACCTGCGCATCGGGGCCGATCGATGCTCCCGCCCCCACCGCCACCCATCGCCCGAGGTGGGCCTGCAGGTCGACGTCGGCGCCTTGGGCGACCCAAGGCGCCGGGTACGTCACGGCGTGCACCTTTCCTTCGAACATGTCGAAATGCGCCTGCAGGTACTTCTCTGGGGTGCCGAGGTCGAGCCAGTACGCGTCGGCGACTAACCCGTAGACGGGGTGATCGGCCGCGATAACCGCCGGGAAGATGTCTCGCTCGATCGAGGCGCTCTCGCCGGGCGTCCAGTCGGCGAGCACCGCCGGGTCGAGCAGGTACGTGCCGGCGTTCACGTCGCCGGGGATCGGGTCCTCGGGCTTCTCTCGGAACTCGAGGACCCTGCCGTCGTCGTCGGTCACGACGAGACCGAAGGCGCGAGCGTCTTCCTCGTGGTGCAGCGCGATCGTCACCGCTGCTCCCTTCGCCTGATGGAACGCTCTCATCGCCGTCAGGTCGAGGTCGGTGAGGATGTCGCCGTTCAGTGCGAAGAACGGCTCGCCTCCGGCGGCCTCGAGAGCGTTCACGATCGCGCCTCCGGTTCCGAGCGCGTGGGTCTCGGTGATCCACGTGATCGAGGGGTCGCCGCGCCTCGCCTCGATGAAGGGGTGGAACTCCTGTTCGAGGTAGGGCGAGCTGAGCACGACCTCGTGCACCCCGTGACGGGCGAGGTGATCGAGCACGTGGTCGAGCGAGCGGCGGTCCATGAGCGGCAGCAGCGGCTTGGGCACGGTCTCGGTGAGCGGACGCATGCGGGTGCCCTCTCCCCCCACCAGGATGACGGCCTTCATCGTGTCGAGATCCTCCCTCGGACCGCTTCGAGCTCTGCGCGCAGGCGCAGCGCCACATGTGCCGCCGGAAGGGTCGCCCGGCGCCACCCGGTGGCACGGTGCTTGCGGTAGTAACGGTAGATGCTCTCGGAGTGCATCAGAAGCATCTCGCGGCTGCGACCGGCCGAGACGCCGATCTCGTGCACGATCTCGACCTCGGGCGAGTAGAGCACCGATCGGCCGGCATCGCGGAGCCGGGTCGCGATGTCGAGCTCCTCGCCGTAGAGGGGAAAGCTTTCATCGAGCGGGCCGACCTCGTCGAACACACTGCGCGGGAACAACATGCAGCACCCGCTGACCCAGTCGACCTCACGCTCGGTCGTGCGATCCCACCCGTGCATCTGATACCGACGCGTGAACGGGTTGCTCGGTCGCAGCGACCCCAGGAACGCGTGCCCCACCGCATCGACGACGCTCGGGAACAGCCTTCCGCTCTCGTACACCGTGCCGTCGGAGTTTCGCACCAGCGGCCCCACGATGCCTGCGCGCTTGTGTGTCTCGGCGACCGCCACGTAGTCCGCGAGGGTGCCTGCCCACCATTCGACGTCGGGATTCAGCAGCAGCACGTACGGCGCAGCCGTTTCGTCGATGCCCTGGTTCCACGCGGGCGAGAGGTAGATGTTGGTCGCATTCTCGATGAGGCGAGCCCACGGATGAGCGGCCACCGCGGCCGTGTGCGAGCCATCGTGCGAAGCGTTGTCGATCACGAGCACGTCGAGCGAGATGTCACCTCGATGCCGTTCGAGCGAGGCGAGGCAACGCTCGAGGAAGCCGCCGGTGTTGAAGTTCACGATCACCACCGCGAGCTCCGCTGCCTCGGGAGCGACGACGACCGACACTGGTGTGACGTCGGTCGTCACCGATGCGGTGTGGGTCATCACTTGTGCGGCGTCTGCGCCACGAGCACGATGCCCAGCATGATGAAGAGCACGCCGGCCCACCGAAGCGGCGGGATCTGCTCGTGCAACACGAATCGGTCGGCCAGCAGGATCAGCGCGTAGGTGAGTGAGGCGAACGGGTAGGCGAACGAGAGCGAGGCCCGCGAGAGCACCGCGAGCCACACGAACGCCGACAGGCCGAAGAGCAGCAGCCCTCCCCAGACGGCGAGCGTGCCGGCGACGTCCTTCAACGAATGCGTGCTGAGTTGCAGCTCGCCGCTGTTCGCGGCCACCTGGTTCATGCCGTGCTTCAGGGTCATCTGCGCGATGGCCGCCAGGGCCACCGACAGCAGGATCAAGCCGATCAACATCGTGCGGTCCTTCCTTCGGGCAGGGAGCCCTGCGGTGCGCTCGGCGAGGTGGGCGTCGTGCTCCTCGGGATCGGTGACTGGCGGGTTCGGGTTCACAGGTCCTCCACGGTCGCAGCGGGCACGACCTCGAGGCGCGTAGGCACCTGCTCGTCGTCGGGCACCTGCAACAGGTACCGCTGGGTCTGCACGTGGAAGAGTCGGCCTTCGGTCGAGGCGAGACCGATCGTGACGAAGTACTTGCCGCCGACCCAGCTGGCGGGCGGCACACGGAAGATCACGCGCTTCTTGCCGTCGACCGCGCCGAGCTCGACGCCGAGCTCGCTGGTGCGCCCGTCGACGACCGCATGGTTCGTGGACGCCGACACGACCGCGAACGACACGTCGAGGTCGGATACGAGGGTGTTCGCCTGCACGTCGACCGCGATCGCGAGCTCGGCGCCGGGCCACACCGTGCCGTTGCCGTCGCCTCCCGAATCGAAGCTCACGCCCACGACCTCGACCTCGCGGGTTCCCTCTTCGGGCACGAACTCCGGATCGCGACTGAGCAGGCGGTGCCGCAGCTCGCGCACGACCCCTGCGGGCTCGCCGCTCATATGCATCAGGCCGTGATCGAGCATCACCGCGCGGTCGCACACGTCGACCACCGTGTCGAGCGCGTGCGTGACGAGCACGATGGTGCGTCCGTCTCGCTGGAACTCACGCACGCGCTCGATGCAACGCCGCTGGAACGATTCGTCGCCGACCGCGAGCACCTCGTCGATCAGCAAGATCTCGGGATCGACGTGCACGGCGACCGCGAACCCGAGCCGCACGAGCATGCCCGAGGAATAGAACTTCACCTGGTTGTCCATGAAGTCGTCGAGCTCGGCGAAGCCGACGATGTCGTCGTAGACGCGCTCGGTCGCACGCCGGTTCAGGCCGAGGAACGACGCGTTGAGGAACACGTTCTCGCGACCGGTGAGCTCGGGGTGGAAACCGGCCCCGAGCTCGAGCAGCGGCGCCATGCGTCCGCGCGAGCGGATCGTGCCCTCGGTCGGACGCAGGATGCCGGCGATGCATTTCAGCAGTGTGGTCTTGCCCGAGCCGTTGTGCCCGATCAGTCCGATCGACGAGCCCTGTTCGATGTCGAACGAGACGTCGCGAAGCGCCCAGAAATCCTCGGCCTTCGAGCGCGTCACGAGCAGGCGCTGCTTCACGCTGCTCGGCCGCTCGCGATAGAGCCGGAAGCGCTTCGAGACGCCCTCTACCTCGATCGCGGCGGTCACAGCTCCTCCGCGAAGTCGCCCGAGCGCCGGAAGAACGATCGCCACGCGAGCAGCAGGAGCATGCTCGAGACCGCGAGCACGATCGCGAGCACGCCGGCCTGCCACGCGACCGAGACGTCGGGCAGCACCTGTTGACTGTCTTGCATCGGGTCGCCGTAGAGCGCCCGCTGGAAGCCGAGCACGATCGGGGCGAGCGGACTCACCAGGTACAGGTTCCAGAGGCTGACGCCGGCGATCTCGCGCGAGCCCAGCTCGTTCTGCACGAGCGCAGCCTGATAGACGATCGGGGTGATCCAGAACCACACGAGCAGCCCGAGGTTCAGCAGGTGCCCGACGTCGCGGTAGCGCACGTTCACCGCGGAGGTCCACAGAGTCACCGCTGTCGTGAACACCATGAGCGTGACGAAGGCGAGCGGGTAGAGCACGAGCGCCTGCACACCGATGCCGTGACCCGAGACGACGATGTACAGCAGGAGCACGCCGGTCTGCAGCACGAAGTCCACCAGCGCGACACCGACCGAGGCGAGCGGCAGGATCTCCCTCGGAAACGCGACCTTCTTCACGAGGTTCGAGTTGTCGATCACCGCGCTCGAGCCCGAGAGCAGCGACGCCGAGAAGAGGTTCCAGGCGAGCAGACCCGAGAGCAAGAAGACGGGGAAGTCGGGCACCCGGTTGCCGAGCACGACGACCACGAACGAGAACACCGCCAGGAACACCACCGGGTTCAGCAGCGACCAGATCGCGCCCAGGAACGAGGCCGTGTACTTGACCTTCAGCTCCTTGCGCACGAGGTTCGCGAGGATCTCGCGGTAGCCCCAGAGCTCGCGCAGGCGAGACACGGGGCGCAAGTGCGGCGTCTCGGAGGTGCGCTCGGTGACGGTCGTGACGGCGATGGGTACGGCTCCTGTCGAGTCGGAACGCGGGGAAGTGAACCCGCAGGTCAGCGGGGCGATGAGTCTAACAATGGGGACACGGCGGACCGGCGGTCGAGCTATGGCGATCGTTCGAAGTTCTGGCGGGCGGCGGCGCCCTCAGGCCCCGGCCCGAAGCTCGCGAGCGCCCGCGCGTAGTCCATGCCGTAGCCCTCGCCCACCATCTCTTCGGTGATACCGGCGTCGACGAGCGACTTCCCCCAGGTCGCCATGGCCTTGCGGGCCGGGTCGCGAACGAGAGCGAGGGTCTCGATGATCGCGTGCTCGTAGCCCCGTGCGGTGGCTTCGCTCACGCGCAGGTGCTCGATATAGGCGGCTGCGGCCGCGCCCACGCTCGTCCTCAGCGCGTCGTCGTCGCGCAGGCATGTGAGCGCGTCCGCGAGCTCCCCGGAGTCGGCAGGGCCGGGTGCGATCCGAAGCACCGTGTCGTCGGGCACATCCAGGTACGTGCCGGTCGCGCTCACGACGCTCGGCTTTCCGGCCTGCATCGCTCGACTGAGCGAGCCGCTCACCTCGCCCCGATGGGGGAACCGCAGATCGACCACGGCGTCAGCGGCGACGAGCCACGCGAGGAAGTCGGCGTCGGCCACGTCGGCGTGCACGCTGATCCGCCCACCCATGCCTGCGGCCGCGATCGCCGGCTCGATGTCATACGCCTCGATGCGGCGCCCGACGATGGCTACGTGCGCGTCGTCGCCGAGCCGCGCCACCGCTTGCACGAGCGCATCGAGATGTTTGGCTTCGTTCATGTCACCAGGGGCCACCACCAGGAACGGAGGGCTCCCGACGCACGTGCGCAGCTCATCGGCACGCGGCCTCGCCCGCTCGAACGCCTGCGGCGCCTCGATCACCGGGTGCGGCACCACGAACACGGGCGTGCGACACCCGAAGCTCTGGAGGTAACGACGGCCGAAATCGGAATGCACGATCACGCCGCGGGCTCGCCGCACGACGTGTGCGCACCACGGCTCGCGCAGAGGCTCGTTGCGGATCACGTCGGGGTCGGTGATCTCGTGTCGAAGCCGGGCCGCCTCACGCGAAGCCATGTAGCCGAGCGGATCGCCGGCCGCCTTGAGACCGCGCACGAAGTCGTCGAGCGCCAGGTCGTGCAGCACGACGAGCGCGCTCGTCAGGTACACCGCCCGGTAGATCTCCAAGTGGAACTCGACGTTGTTCCCGAGCTGGAACACGCCGAGGTGATATCCGGAGAACCGGCCTGCGTCCTGGGTGTGCACAGGCCAGACGACGTCCATGCCCTGGCGACCGGCCAGGCGACCGGAAAGCCGACCGGCGAACCCGATGCGGTCGAGACCATCGAGCACCGCTCGGTCGTACGTGGCGATGCCGGTGGGCGCCGGCGGCAACGGGCCGGCGAAGATGACGTCGCCCTGGGAACCGGGCCCACGGCCATGCTGCACTTCGACGGTCGCCATCGAGCCGCGGACACGCCGCTGAAGCTTGCGTGCCACCTGCATCAGTCGAGCAGCCGCGCAACGATGTCGGGCCAGCGCGGCACCTCTGCCCGTACGAGCGCGTTGCCCGCCGCCCCCATGCGCTCGGCGCCGGCCCGATCGTTCCACAGGCGATCGAATGCCTCGGCGATCGCTTTGGGTTCGGGTGGGCGCACGAGCCCGGTGTCGTCGTCGTGGACGAACTCGAGCGGCCCGCCGCTGTCGCTGAGCGTGACCACGGGCCGCGAGGCAGCGAAGCCTTCGATGGTGACATAGCCGTAGTCCTCGTCGAACGGACCGAAGTAGACGCCGAGTGCGTCGCGGTAGAGCTGCAGCAGCCGCTCGTCGCTCACACCGATCTCGAAGGAGACGCGGTCGCCGACCCCCAGATGCTCGACCTGCTCGCGGAGCTTCGGCTCATCGGGCCCCCGGCCCACCAGCACGAGGCGCACGCCGGTCGAGACGTGGCGCATCGCGTCGATCGCGAGCGACTGACGCTTCAGACTCTCCATGCGGCTCGGGAACACCAGGTAGTCGCCGAGCGGGCCGACGGCTGCCTCGAGCAGGTCCTCTGCGATGCGACTCGGGTGATACAGCGGCTCGGCGGCGATGCGGAGCGAGCTCCAGAGCCGATCACGCACGTTCTTCGCGTTCGTGAACACGCGCTTGGCCTCGCCGAGCGCGACGCGGTCGGCTTCCCAAACCATGTCTCGGACCTTGGCACCGTCGTCCTGTCGCTTCAGGTCGGCGTAGTCGGGGTGGTCCCAGAGCTCGTAGGCGGTGCGGTGCTGGTGGATCAGCCAGACGATCTTGCGCTCGTGCTGGGCCAGGTACGCGGGGAACTTCAGTCCGATCACCGCATCGACCATGAGACCATTGGACTCGGTGATGTCGAAGCTCCGCCAGACCGCCATCTGGTGGGCGAGCTGGCTCGGTGGGTACCACTTGCCGGCGATCTGCACGAGGTCGGCCTCGTGGCCGGCGGCGCGAAGGGCGCGCACCAGGGCTTCGGTGTGGGTCTCGGCACCGCCTCGCACGAACGCCGTCTGCGGGTGCAGCACGGCGATCCTCACGCCGGTCCGCCTCGCGGCGCGTCGTCGTGCTGCTCATCCTTGAGCCGGTCGACCTCGGCCTCGAGCACCATGACCTTCTCGGCGAGACTCGTCGTGAGCTCGGCGTGATCGGCCAGGAGCCGGTCGTAGCGCCAAGTGGCGGGACGCATCACGCGCCAGAGACGCCGCTTGAGCTGCCGGCGCCACTTCGACGGCGACGCCAGGTTGCCCTCCCCCATCGGGATCACGACGGCCTCGTCGGTGCGCATCTGCGCTGCGAAGTCGTGCAGACGGTCTCGGATCTCGGGGGTCTCCATGCGCGCACGAGCTGCTGTCTCACGAGCCCAGTACATCTCGCGCAGCAGATCGCCCTGATCGTCGCGCGACGGGCCCGGAGGATCTTCGGCCACCATGACTTCGGAGGCTAGCACCCGCCTGAGGCGCCTTCTTCCTGTTGCTCCGTCAGCCGGCCTGCTCGTCGGCTTTCTGTGCCCAGATCGCGAAGTCCTGTGCGCTCCCCCGGTGATCCTCGTTGATGAAGACTATCTCGACGCTTTCGAACCCGGCGTGCTCGGCCATCAAGCGCAGAGTCTCGGGGTGTCCCGGCCACGTGTGCGTGACGTCGGCGACGAAGTAGGCCGCCACCGCCTCGGGGTTGAGACCGTTGATCGTCTCGATCAGCATCGCGCCGCCGGGACGGAGCACGGCGTGGATGCGCTCGAACAGCCGGATCCAGTCGCCTCGGGGGATGTGTTCGATCAGTTGGATGGCGCTGACGGCGGCGGGAGCCTCGCCTCGGCGCGTCTCGAGGTAGCCGTCGACTTCTGCGAGGGTCGCCTCGATGCCTTTCGCGCGGCAGGCGTCGACGGCGCCGGGCGAGCTGTCGACGCCGTGCACGCGCCATCCCCATTCCTGCACGAGCTCGCAGAGCTCACCGAGACCGCACCCGAGATCGAGCCAGAGGGGCTGAGGGTCTTCGGCCTGTCCGTGCGCGCCGTCAGCCATGAGCCGCTCGCGCAGAGGCACGGCGAATCGCTCGTACTGGCGCAGACGCGTGAGCACCGAGGAAGCATCTCCGCGCATCCGTTGCTCGAATGCCCAGTAGTAGGCGTCGTCGACGACGGCTGCGCGGTCTCCGCCCGAAGTGCCCGTGGCGCCGCTCGCGGCTCGCATCTCACTGAGGGCGCGATCCAACCGGTCGAGATCGCCGCGCATGCCTTCGAGTTCAACGGTCACCCCGCACATCTGCTCCGCGAGCTCGAGGGTGGCGGCGGCGAGCTCGGTCGCTAGCCGGTCGGACCGCCGCGTCGCCGGACGGGTCAGCCGGAACACTCCCCGCTTCACCGCGCCCTTCAGCGCGGATCGAGACGATAAGTATGGCTCGGCCGCAGGAACCGTCTCGCGCTGCTCGGCCTGCAGCTGTTCCACCATGTCGCGCAGCCGATCGCGCAACTCCTGATCGGCCTCGGCGCCCGTCGGCCCTTCATCGCTCACGGCGACCGAGCCTAGCACCGGCCCGTCGCGGCCCGGTGAGCCCTCACCAGACGTCGCCGGGTCGCCAGTCGCAACTGATCGGGGCATCGAGATCGAGGCCGGGCGTCGTCGGCGTTCGCCGGATCATGACGAGGCCGTCCTCGTCGGGGGTTCCGATCACGCCGCGCTCGGTGCGAACATGCGTCGGGCCGCGCCAGGGTTCCCAACCCAAGGACTCGTAGAACGCGGTCAGGCCGGTGTCGAGCGCCCCGAGCTCGTATCGCTCGTCGATGAACGAACCGACGGCTCGCATGACCTCCGTCGCGTAACCGCGCCGCTGGTGCTCCGGTCCCGTCGCGACGGCCTCGACGTATCCGGTTTGCAACTCGCGGCCTTCCGTCTCGAGCACACGATCGACCACCGATGCGTGCGACACGATCGTGCTGTCGATCTCGAGGAGGAAGTGCGTGCCTCCGGTCGCGCTCGCCCAGTCGTCGTCGGAGAACTCACCATCCTTGTCGCCCCATGCCGCGTCGAACATGGCCCGCAGCTTCGTCCGCTCCTCACGCGACATCTCGATCGTTCCCATCACGCAGAGCGGCATCCGGTCACCGCGGTCCTAGAGCGACGACCGAGCCGCAAGGGCATCATCCACGTCGCGTCGGAGTCGTTGGGGCTCGCGCGCCAGGAAGCGATCCATCGCGTCGTGCGATCGGTCCTCGTCGCCCATGATCGACCAGCTTCCTATGGTTCGAAGAAGATCGGGCCTTCGCAGTCCTCGCGCAATGGCAGCGGCGTTGGCGCCCGCGGTTCCTGTTCGAAGTCGAAAGCGCTAAGCATCGGCGTGGCCTCGCGATCGCGCTTCGTGAGCTTCGTGAGTCCCCAGTTGTCCTCGATGAATCGCAGCACGCTCGAGAACTCACCGAGCTCGTGCGAGACCACACCGTCCTTCGCGTACGGCGAGAGCACCATCATCGGCACGCGAACGCCGAAGCCGAACCCGTCGACCTGCGGCGGCGGCACGTGGTCGTAGAAGCCGCCGTAGTCGTCCCACGTGAGGAAGATCGCGGTGTCCTTCCACATGTCGCTGCGCATGATCGCGTCTATCACCTTGGTCGACCAATTCTCCCCGTGGCAGAAGTTGAACTCGGGGTGCTCGCTCAGCTCGAACCGTGGCGTGATCCATGTCACCGGCGGCAGCTCGTTCGCCCTGATGTCCTGTAGCACCCGGTCGACCGGGAACATGTGCTGCTGCCACTTCGCCGGGTTCTCGCGATAGCGACGGATCGCGGCGTACGCCGACCAGATGTAACCTCGCTGGTCCTCCTGCGCCGCGTAGTACGACCACGGGATCTTCGCCCGATTCAGCAGGTCCCCTTCGGTGAGGAAGTCGAAGCACGGACGCACCCGCTTCGTGACACCTTCGCTGTCGACCACCTCGACGAGCTGCTCCGGCGGCGCGTCACAGCCGAACGTGTTCGAGCCCAGGCCTGGTCGCCGGCGAGGGTTGTCGTGGGCGCCGCCGGACTGCGCGGCGATCGTGTACAGGTGGTTGGGGAACGACGGCCCGTGCGCGCTCGCGAAGAAGTTGTCGAACAGCGCGTACTCCTTGGCCCACCTCCAGTAGTTGGGAAGCTGGTCCTTGCGGAGCTGCGTGTAGGCCCAGCGCTCGGCGGACTCACTCTGGTTGAACCCGTCCATGGCGCCCGCGTTCCAAGCGGCGAGCGCGCAGTTGTAACAGTGCGGGATGTCCTCGTAGGTCGCCTGATCGGTGCCTCGCAAGAGGCGGCGCTCGACGCCGTCGTCCATGCCGACCGTTACCCCGCGCGCTCCCGGGAACCTGCCGAACAGGTGGTCGAAGGTGCGGTTCTCCTTGATCAGGAAGACCACGTGCTTGATCGGCCATCGAGTCTCGAACGCGTTCGCGTCGACCTGCTGGGCGCCCGACGGGCTCGAGACCACGGGCGACGGAGCCGTCGGCCGCGGCGTCACCGACGGGTCGTCGCCCCCGGCCTGCACGCACGCGACGGCGATCAGGGCGGCGGCCAGCAGCGGGGCCAGGCGTCGCATCGCGGGAGTCTACCGATGCCCGGCGGGCGTCATAAAGCGTCGAGCGCGACCGCCAAGAAGTCCTTGAGGCCTTCTTCCAGGGAGGGCATCGGATCGATGCCGAGATGCTGCGTGAACACGCTCGTGAGTGCCGAGTACACCGGGCGAGGAGCCGGCAGGGCGAGCTCGCCGGCGAGCTGGCGCTCGACCGAGCCGGCCGAGCCGGCGAGCTCGTGCACCCGGGTCAGCACCTCGAACCACGACGCGGGCTCCGGACCACCGAAGTGGTAGAGACCGAAGCGACCGGTCAGCACCAGCGGCAACATGCGCTCGGCCAGATGTGCGACGAACGTGGGCGACCCCCATCGATCGGCAAGGCCGCCCACCGACTCACCGTCGGCGAGGCGACGCACGGTTCGCGACAAGTAGTCGTGACCTCCCCCGTAGACGTGGCCGACGCGCACCACGAAGGACTCGGGCGCGATCTCTCGCACGAATCGCTCGCCCGCGAGCTTCGCGCGTCCATACACCGACAGGGGCGACGGCTCGTCGGTCTCGTCGTAGGGGATGCCTTTGGCGCCGTCGAAGACGTAGTCGGTCGACACGTGCAGCAGCACAGCGCCGCTCGCTCGCGCCGCGAGCGCGAGGTTCTGGGGGCCGAGAGCGTTGTCGCGGAAGGACCTGGCCTCGTCGGCCTCGTTGTCGTCCACCCTCGTGAACGCCGCGAAGTTGAAGATCGCATCGGCTGCCAGTGGTTGCACGACCTGACGCACAGCGTCGTGGTCGCCGATGTCGAGCGCGGCGTGGTCGAAGGCGTGTACCTCGTGATGAGCGGGCACCTGCCGCAAGAACGTGCGGCCCAGGTCGCCGCCGGCCCCCGTGACGACCAATCTCATGCGAGCTCCGGCCTCATGCGAGCTCCGGCCTCATGCGTCTGCTGCTGCGACGCGGGGTGCCGTCACGACCGGGGCCACGTGCGCCGACTCGAGGGTATCCAGGTGCTCTCGGTACCACGCCACCGTGTGGGCGAGCGCCTCGTCGAAGGTCCACGCGGGTCGCCAGCCCAGAGCCACCAGTCGATCGGACCGAAGCCCGTACCGGAAGTCGTGGCCCGGCCGGTCTGCGACGAGCGAGATCAGGTCGGCCGGGGCCCCGGCCAGCTCGCAGATGCGCCGAGCGAGCTCGAGGTTGGCCAGCTCGTGCCCCTCACCCAGGTTGTAGACCGTGCCGGGGGCTCCGCGATCGAGCGCGGTCAACGCGCCCCGCACCCAATCCTCGACGTAGAGGAGCTCCCGCCGCTGTTCCCCTCGGTCGTACACGGGCACGGGAAGACCCCGCAGCGCGTTCACGGCGAACGTCGGCACCACCCGCTCGATCTGGCGGGGACCGAACGCATTCGTACCGCGCACCGTCACCACGGGCAGGCCGTAGGTCGCGACCGACGCGGCGCACAGTAGGTCGGCCGAGGCCTTGCTCGCCGCATACGGGCTGCGCGGGCGCAGCGGCGAATCCTCGTCGAAGAGCCCGCCCGACGGGTCGCCCGCGCCGTACACCTCGTCGGTCGAGATCATCAGCATGCGTGTGCCGTGCCGGCGCACCGCTCCGAGCACGGTCTGCGTTCCGATCACGTTCGTGAAAAGGAAAGCATCGGGATCGTCGATGCTGCGATCGACGTGGGTCTCCGCGGCTGCATGCACGACGGCGTCGGCATCGCCGACGAGACGGCCGACCGCCACCGGGTCGCAGACATCGCCGCGCATGAACGTGAAGCGTGGATCGACTTCGTGTTGTTCGATGTTCGCGAGGCTGCCGCCGACCGAGAGGCGGTCCAGCACCGTCACGCGATCGCCGCGCTCGAGCAGTGCGTCGACGAGGTGCGAGCCGATGAAGCCGGCGCCGCCGGTGACCAAGACATGTGCGTCGGACATAGGAACCTCGGGGCAGATCGAGGGATCGGGCGAACCCGCCGAGTCTACCCTTGGGCCACCTCGTGGGCTGCGCGAAGGGCCGCGGCGGTGCTGCGCGCGGTGGCTTCCCAGGTGAATCTCGTGGCCCGGGTGAGACCGGCGGCTGACAGCATCGCCCGAAGATCGGCGTCGTCGAACAGCTGGGTCAGACCCTCGGCGATCGCTTTCTGGTCACGGGGATCCACCGCGACCGCGGCGTCGCCGGTCACCTCCGGCAACGACGACACATCGGAGGTGAGCACCGGCAGTCCCGCCGCGAAACCCTCCAGCACCGGGAAGCCGAACCCCTCGTAGAGCGATGGGTAAGCAAGCATCGTGGCGCCCGTCATCAGCGCCACCTTCTCGCGGTCGCTCACGTAGCCGGTCCGAACGATGCGCGCCCGAGCCGCGGCGGGAAGCTGGGCGATCACTTCCTCCAGCCGATCGACCGCCTTCGGATCCCACCGCACGGGCCCGCCCGCGATCACGAGGCGCGTGCCGGGCTCGATCGTGGCGAACGCCCGCACGAGCGCGTCGAGGTTCTTCCGCGGCTCGATGCCGCCGACGAACAAAGCGTATGGCTGGTCGACCCCATACTTGCGCCTCGCCGCGTCGACGGCCTCGTGCGGCGCCGGCGCGAACGCGGCCATGTCGACGCCGAGAGGTGTCACGTGCACCCGAGCCTCGTCGACGTCATGCGCCTCGAGCAGATCGTGCTTGGTGGAGCGCGACGGCACGAGCACACCCGCTGCGCGTTGCAGCCACTCGTCGAAACGGCGTCGCCACCGATCGTCCATGTGTGGCGCGGTCTCGGGAAGCCGTTCGTACGCGAGGTCGTGCACGACCATCACGACTCCGGGGCTGCGGGTCGCCGGAGGCAGGAAGTTCGTCGCGAGCAGCACGTCGAACTCCACCGACCATTCGATGCGCGGCACGCCCAGCCGCGACGAGATCGGCCCGAAGACGCGTGCCGGGAACCTTGAGGCCTTCTCGGTGAGGTTCCCAGCATGCACCCCCGAGAAGAACGACCGCGGGCGGAACGAGCCCTTGGCATGCAGGTACCAGGCGATGTACTCGCTAGTGGGGTCGGCGTGCGGCAGATGGCGGATCAGCTGCTGCGTGTAGTGCCCCACGCCCGTGCGACGTGGGTCGAGCGCCGGCCGGGCGTCGATCACGGCTCGCATGAACCCGGAACCCTACTCTGTTCGGGCGCCGCGGCTTGCGAGCCAGCCCGCGACCGCCGAGGCGATCCACACGAACAACAAGCCGGCAGCCAGGGGGATCACGAGGCCGGGGTTCTTGCCTCGCTCGGAGAGCTCACCCGCGAGCTGCGCCACGAACCACCCCCAGAACCACAGGCCGAGCGCGCCGACGACGATCGCGGCGTACGCGCTGACACGCCCTGGCGCCCGAGCACCAGCGACCGACGACTCCTCGAGCGAGCGGAAGCCGAGCACGATCGCCGCGGGCGAGCTGCATGCCATCAGGAACGGCCCGAGACAGGCGAGCAGGAATGCCGAAACGGCCTGTCGGCGACCCGGCACGACGCGAAGCTGCTCCACGACGACGATGCTAGGCCCGAGCCCGCACCGAGGGAACCTACCAACGGCCTAGATGGCGCGGGGTCCTCAGTCGACCTCGACGCGGCTCTGGTCGCCCACGATCAAGCGGTGGGCGCCGCTTCCACCGGAATGACGCACTTCGACGTGGCGGCCCAGGATCGATCCCGTGAGCCCGCGCACGTCGGTGATCGTGCACTCGTCCATCACGATCGAATCGGCGACCTCGCTGCCCTCGACCCTGCAACCCCGGCCGATCGAGACGTCGGGCCCGATGGTCGAACGCTCGATCGTCGCGCCCTCACCGACGACGAGCGGCCCTCGCAACACACTGCCCGTCACCTTGGCGCCGGCGCGCACGACCACCGGCCCCTCGACGGTGGTGGCGTCGTCGAGCTCGCCCTCGATCGTGGCGTCGAGGCTCGCGAGGATCATGCGGTTCGCCTCGAGCAGATCCTCGGGCCGGCCGGTGTCCTTCCAGTAGCCGCTCACCATCTCGGCGCGCACCTCGCGGCCCTGATCGAGCAGCCACTGGATCGCCTCGGTGATCTCGTACTCGCCGCGCCCCGATGGTTCCAGCGTGTGGCAGGCATCGAGGATCGAGCCCCTGAACAGGTACACGCCCACGAGCGCCAGGTCGCTCAGATGCTCCGTGGGCTTCTCCACGAGCCGCACGACCCGGTCGCCCTCGAGCACCGCGACGCCGAATTGCTCGGGCTCGGGCACGTGGGCGAGCAGGATGTGCGCGTCGGCGTCGCTCCGCTCGAACTCCTCGACGAACCTCGTCACACCGCCGAGCAGCACGTTGTCGCCGAGGTAGAGCAGGAAGGGCTCGCCGGCAAGGAACGTCTCGGCGGTCATCACGGCGTGGGCGATGCCGAGCGGTGCTTCCTGCTCGATGAACGTCACGTCGAGTCCCCACCGCGACCCGGCGCCGACCGCCGCTCGGACCTCGGCGCCCGTCGCGCCGGTGACGATGCCGACCTCGGCGATACCGGCCCCGGCGATCGCCTCGAGCGCCTGGAACAGGATCGGCGTCCCTGCGACCGGGATCAGCTGCTTCGCGTTCGTCGAGGTGATCGGGCGCAGGCGCGACCCTTCACCGCCCGAGAGCACGAGCGCCCGCATCAGACCTCGGCGCTCGGGCACTCGGCAGGTGGACCGCCCACGCCGACCTCGGCTGCCTCATACGAGCCGTCGACGAAGATAGCCACGTCGTCGGGCAGACCCTTGACCTGCTGCAGCTCGAGCGTCGGGAAGTACTTCTTCACCACCTGCGCCTCGGCGTCGGCGTCGGGCGCGTAGGCGATCACGCTGCCGGACACCTTCTTCGCGTACTGCTCGTAGGTCGTGAGGCTCGGTGAGATGTCGAACCCGGCCTGTGAGAGCACGTCCTGCACGCCCGTCACCGTGCCGCCCGACGCGTGGTCGACCACGAGCACCGGCACGTTCGCCTCCGACACAGGCGTGTACACCAGGTCGCGGCCGATCTCGCCCAGAGGCTTTCCGTCGCGGATCGCGGCGAAGACGCGCTCGGCCGAGCCGTCCATGCGCAAGATGGCGAGGTTCGCCGGATCCGGATAGGCGGGGACGGTGCGGAACTCAGCCGCACCTGAAGAGATGCCCTCGAGCTGTCCGACCAGGAACGCGAGGTCGGCGAGGTCGAGGTCCTCGTCGGGCCGAAGGTTCTGCATGATCGGCTTGATCATCACCGGGAGCTGAGCAAGCCGGTCAGGTTCGAGGAGCCGGTTGATGACCGCCCGCAGGAACTGTTGCTGACGCGCGATCCGATAGAAATCGGGCGCGAACTGATCGCAGCGGAGGTGGCGCGTACGCACGTATGCGAGAGCCTGATCCCCCTGGAGCCTCTGACAACCGGGCTTGACGAGAAGTCCCGTGTACGGGTCGGCGATGTAACCGCGTTCCCCGTAGAAGACGGATCCGTCCGGTCCATCGACAGAGCCAGGAGTGTTCACGTTCTCGCCTGAGATGCACATGTCAACTCCACCGAGCGTCTCGATCACACCCTGGAAGCCGGCGAGGTCCACGTACAGAACATGGTTGATCTTGAGCCCCGTAAGCTTATGCAGGGTCGCCGCGACCAGCGCCGGCCCGCCCCCGTCCACCCCTCCCTCGAAGGCGGCGTTGATCTTGTCCTCGCCGCGACCGGGGATCTCCACCCACAGATCTCGGGGGAACGACAAGATGATGGCTTTCTCGAGCCCCGGGTCGGTATGCACGAGCATGATCGTGTCGGCCCGATTCTCACCGCCGATCTGTCGATCGCTGCCGAACTGCGTGACCTCCTCGTCGGTGAGCCCGGCGCGTGAGTCGCTTCCGAGTAGCAGGTAGTTGCACACGTCGTCGATACACGGCCCAACTGGGGCTTCCTCACCCTCGCCTTGTACACCCTCGCCGTCAGGCGTCAGATCGATCCTCGGCACGTCGCCAGCTTGCTTGTACGCGATGAACCCATAGGCGCTTCCGACGCCGATCAGCAACGAGAGCGTGGCCGTGAGTGCGACCGCGATGCGGGCCAGGCGGCCGTGGCCCTGGCCGGACGGCGTGGCGCCACTCGAACCGACCTCGGACATCTGCCCAGCGTACCCTTGCCCAGGTGGCTGCTACCGCCCGGGCGCCGTGGCGTTCCTGTGTCGGAAGCATGGCGGCGCAGCGGATCCGGCACCCAGCGCCCGTACGCACGACCGGCCCACACCTCCTGGGTGGCATAATCGCGCGACGAACCAGGAGGCCGGATGGACGATGTGGTGACGGTGATGCTCGTAGGGCTCGAGGCGACACTCGCCGACCAGCTCGCCGACGACGAGCGGTTCGACGTGCATTTCGCCGATAGCGTGGACCAGCTCGGTCCCGGCGAGCAGGCCGACGCGGTCGTTATCTCGATGACCGGCCAGAGACCGCTGGAGTTGCTCGAAACCCTGCGGAACAAGGCGCCCGAGGCCTCCGTGGTGGTCGTCACCGAGGCCGGCCAGGAGACCGATGGCGCCGTCGCTATGCACGCGGGCGCCGAAGACCACTTGGTGCTCGGTTCCATGCCCGAAGGCCTGCTGGCGCGCTCGGTGCGCTACGCCGTGTCGATCCGCCGGCTGCGCCGGGAGCTCACGACGACCGATGAGGTCACCGGCCTCCCGAACCTTCGAGGGTTCGTGCCCATCGCCGAGCATCACCTGCGCATGGCAGACCGCAGCCGGGAACCGGTGGTGTTCCTGTTCGTGCGCATCGAGGGCGAGGTCGGGCACGACGATGTGCGCGAGGCCGCCGAGGTGCTGCTCGACGCCGTGCGCGACGCCGATCTTCCCGCCCGCATCACCGACGACACGTTCACCGTGTTGCTCACCGGCGACGCCGCGGGCGCGGAGACGATGGTCCTCTCGCGGCTGGTCGAAGCGATCGCCGTGCACAACGGGAAACAGGATCCGCCTCGGCCACTTTCCCTGTCGGTGGGCAGCGCTCTCTACGAGCCCGAGGCGCCGAGCACTCTGTCGCAGATCCTCGAGACCGCCGGCCGCCGGCTACACGAACAGGTGGAGGGCTGATCCATCCGATCCGCCCTTCGCTGCGGATACACCCCAAGACCAGCCCGCTCCATGGAAGGTGCCGCTCTTGCAGGGAACCATGTCATTGGGCCGGAGGCCGCTGATGGGTGCTGTTGAGGTGCCCGAGACGCGCGACCGCGATCTGATAGAACGCCTGCTCGACGGCGACGAGGACGCGTTCCGGGGGTTGTTCCACCGGTACGCGCCATCGGCCAAAGCCCTCGCGCAGCGGGTCGTGCGGCAACCGCATCTGGCGGAGGAGATCGTGCAGGAAGCGTTCACGGCGGTCTGGAAGGATCCAGGCGCCTACGACGGCCAGCGGGGCTCGGTGAGAAGCTGGCTCATGGGCATGGTGCATCACCGTGCCGTCGATCTCGTGCGCCGCGAAGAGGCGCACCGGCGCCGCGTCGAAGCGGCGATCCCCCAGGCGCTCGAGGAAGAGGCCGACCACGCCGACGAGGTCGTGGAGCAGCTGGCCGCGCCCGACGAGCGCCGCATCGTGCGTGCTGCGCTGGCAGACCTTCCCGATGAGCAGCGCAGGGTTCTCGAGATGATGTACTTCGACGGCCTCTCGCAGTCGCAGATCGCGGAGAAGACCGGGATCCCGCTCGGCACGGTGAAATCCCGCACGCTGCTGGGCATGCGCCGCATGCGAGGCGCGCTCGCGGAGGTCGAACGATGACGCTCGATCATTCCCTGGTCGAAGAGCTCATGTCCGCGAACGCGTTGGGTGGTCTCGACGACGACGACACAGCGTTGCTTTTGCGGGAACGCGCCGCCCACGGCGACTGCGCCGAGTGCCGCGTGATCGAGACCGGCTTCGCTGAGACCGCAGGCAGACTCGCGTTCGCGCTCACGCCGGTGCCGATCGACGATTCGATGATCGACCGCATCCTCGCGTCGCCCCGCGAGGAGCCGCTCGCGCCGGTCGCCGCCACGGCGGCTGACCCGTCTGACGAGCTGTCGGAGCGCCGAGCCCGCCTTCCACGTGCGTGGCAGGCGCTGGCCGCGGCGGCCGCGGTGGCCGCGGTGCTCTTCGTGTCCGTCGGCACGCTCGCGCGCTCGACCACAACCGTGAACCTGGTCTCTTCGTCGCAACGTGTCGTCGCCTTCGAAGGCAGCAACGCCGAGGCGACCCTCGCCATGGCGTACACACCTGGTGAGCCGGGCGCCGTGTTCTGGGGAAGCGGGTTGCGCGACCCCGGGGCGGGTTTGGTCTACGAGATCTGGATGATCGAAGATGGCGAAGCCACCTCCGGCGGGTGCGTCACTCCCACCGACGGCGTGATCGCGCTTGCCGTCGACGCCAGCATCGGCAGCTCCGAGGCGATGGCGGTGACGAGCGAGTCATCCGACTGCCCAGCCTCGCCTACAGGTCCCGTGGTCTTCTCGGCCGACCTCAACACGGTCCTGTGACCTAGTCCGGGCGGGACGCTCAGCTCCCATCGGATCGACCTTTGCGCTGCAACGAGTTTCCCCAACCTTAACCGTGGCTTGCCCGGGCGCTTGACGGCGACTTCCTAACCGATGTACGGCAGCGTGACGATCATGGTGACGTCGTGGCTGCGCAAGAAGATCGGCACGACGTGGTGGCGACGCGTGCACCTGATCGCCGTGCCGATGTTCACGCTCTCGCTCGCCCACGGCGTGTTCGCGGGAACCGACAGCGAGCGTCCGTTCATGTTCGCCATGTACGCGGTGACAGGGCTCGTCGTCGTCTTCCTCACTATCGTGCGCGCACTCACATACGGCTATCGGCCACCACGTCCGGCGGCTCCCGAGAAACCGGGCTGGGCGGCGGCCGCAGCCCAGCCCGGCACGGTGAGCCACGCGCCCGACATTGCGTGAGCACCGCGCCGGCGCGAGACAACACGGCCGGCGCGAGACAACACGGCAGCCTCAGTCGCCCAACATCTGGGCGAGCACGAGACGCAGGATGCCTCCCGCCCGGAAGTATTCGAGCTCGGCCTGGGCGTCGATGCGAACCGTGACCGCGAACGAGATCGTCGTGCCGTCACCAGTGACCGCCTCGACCTGGGCCTGCTGACCCGGTGTGATGCCGCCGGAGAGCCCGCGCACCGCGTAAGTCTCGGTGCCGTCGAGGCCGAGCGATGCTGCGGAATCGCCATCGAGGTACTGCAGCGGCAACACGCCCATGCCCACCAGGTTCGAGCGGTGGATGCGCTCGTAGCTTTCCGCGATCGCGAACCGCACGCCCAGCAGGTCCGGACCCTTGGCCGCCCAGTCACGGCTCGAGCCGCTGCCGTATTCCTTACCGGCGAGCAGGGCGAGGGGGGTGCCCTCGACGCCGTAACGCTGAGCCGCTTCGTAAACACTCGTGATCTCACCGCTCGGAAGGTGGGTCGTGAACGACCCCTCGGTGCCGGGCGCCATGTCGTTGCGCAAGCGGATGTTCGCGAACGTGCCGCGCATCATCACCTCGTGGTTCCCGCGTCTCGCTCCGTAGGAGTTGAAATCGACGGGCTCGACGCCGTGCTCGCGGAGGTAGTCGCCTGCGGGCGAATCGAGCTTGATCGACCCCGCCGGCGAGATGTGGTCTGTGGTGATGGAATCCCCGATCTTCACGAGCACGCGCGCGCCCTCGATGTCACCGCTCGGGCGAGCATCGTCGAGCCCCTCGAAGAAGGGTGGCTCGCGCACGTAGGTCGATCCTTCGGCCCACTCGTAGACGGAGCCGGTCGGCGTGGGAAGCTCGCGCCAGTGCTCGTCACCGTCCCAGATGCGCCCGTACTGGGTCGTGAACTGTTCTTCGGTGATCGCCGCCGCAACCGCCTCGCGCACCTCGGCGGAGCTCGGCCAGATGTCGCGCAGGTACACGGGACCATCGGCGCCCTCGCCGAGCGCATCGGTCGTGAGGTCGATGTCGAGCCGGCCGGCGAGCGCGTACGCAACGCAGAGCGGTGGCGATGCGAGGTAGGCAGCGCGCACCTGCGGATGCACCCGGCCCTCGAAGTTCCGGTTGCCGCTCAGCACCGCCGCGACATTCAGGTCGTGCTCGTCGACGGCCTTCGCGACTTCCTCGATGAGGGGACCGGAGTTGCCGATGCAGGTCGTGCATCCGTAGCCCACGAGCGCGAAGCCGAGCTTGTCGAGGGAGGGCGTGAGCCCGGCGCGATCGAGGTAGTCGGTAACGACCCGCGAGCCTGGCGCGAGCGAGGTCTTCACCCACGGCTTCGTGTTGAGCCCTGCCTCGACCGCCTTGCGAGCGAGCAGCCCTGCGGCGACCATGACGCTCGGGTTCGAGGTGTTCGTGCAACTGGTGATCGCAGCGATCACGACACTGCCGTGACCGACCGTCGACTCGCCGTTGGCCTGCTGCGTGACGTCGACATCGCCGTGGCCGGGGATATGGTCGACACGCGGGTTCCCACCTTCGGCCACGAACCGCCCGACCTCGGTAGCCTTCGGATCGGGTTCTGCATGGTCGCGGAACGCTCCGACGAATGACTGCCAGACGTCGGGAAGCGCCACCCGGTCCTGTGGTCGCTTCGGGCCTGCCATCGATGGCACCACGGCCGAAAGATCGAGGTCGACGATCTCGCTGAACGTCGGCTCCGGGTCGCCGTCGCGCCGGAACAGGCCTTGTTCCTTCGCGTAGCGCTCGACGAGGTCGACGCGATCTCCCCTCCCGGTGAACGACAGATACCGAAGCGTCTCGTCATCGATCGGGAAGTAGGACGAAGTGGCCCCGTACTCCGGGCACATGTTGGAAAGCGTCGCCCGGTCGGCGATCGACAGCGACGTCAGACCGTCGCCGAAGAACTCCACGAACTTGCCGACTACACCGTGCGCCCGCAACATCTGGGTGAGCGTCAGCACGAGGTCGGTGGCGGTCGTGCCGGGTGTGAGCGCGCCGGTCATGCGCACGCCGAGCACGACGGGCTGCGGCAGGAACATCGGCTGGCCGAGCATCGCGGCTTCCGCCTCGATGCCGCCGACACCCCAGCCGAGCACGCCGAGCCCGTTGATCATCGTGGTGTGCGAATCGGTGCCCACGAGCGTGTCGGGGAACGCGACGCCGTCGCGCGTGGACACCACCTGCCCGAGGTGCTCAAGGTTCACCTGATGGCAGATGCCGGCGCCGGGGGGCACGACGCGCAGTCCGTCGAACGCCTGCTCTGCCCAGCGCAGCAAGGCGTACCTCTCGCCGTTGCGCCGGTACTCGAACTCGATGTTGCGCTCGTACGCCTCGGGCGTGCGGAACAGGTCCACCTGCACGGAATGGTCGATCACCAGGTCGACGGGGATCGACGGCTCGATCGCGAGCGGATCGACGCCGGCGCGCTCAGCGGCGCTGCGCATCGCGGCGAGATCGACGACCGCCGGCACGCCGGTGAAGTCCTGCATCAGCACACGGGCGGGCATGAACGCGATGTCTCCGGCCGGGCCTGGCCACGCTGCGAGCGCACGGACATCGTCGTCGGAGACGTCGCGTGTTCCGGCTCGTCGCAGCAGATCCTCGACCAGGATCAGCACGGTCTTGGGCAGACGTGCGACGCCGGAGCCGGTCTGGTTGGCGAGGGCATCGAGTCGGAACAGGTCGATGGAGCCGTCGGCGGTCTCCAACCGCCCCCGCGCCCCCGAAAGCTCGCTAGTCATCGTGCGCGTCAGTCCTTCCGAAGTGAGAGGTGTCATTCCATCCTCCCACGCGGGCACGCTCGCCCGGTTGTCGGCCGTCTTCAGTCGGGCGGGCCTCAGTCGGACAAGAAGTAGTGGTCGACTTCCGGGAAGGGCTCGTAGAAGCGGTGGAGCAGCGCCTTCCAGTCGTCGTAGGCGGCTGAGCCTCGGAACCCCTCGATGTGATCTTCCAAGCGCTCCCACTTCACGAGTAGCAGGAAGCGGTCCTCGTCCTCGATGCACGGCAGCAGTCGCAGCGATCGGAACCCCGGCGAGGCTTCGATGACCGGACTCGCCCGCGCGAACGCGGCTCGGAACTCGTCGGCGAGCCCAGGCCGCACCTGCAACACAGCGTGTTCGAGGATCATGCTTGCGTCTCGAGGGCGCGGGCGGCCTTTACGGCTTCCTTGTGAGCGAGACGGGTTTGGCGGCGGAGCTTGGCTTCACGCTGACGGCGCTTCTCGTCGTCGCTCTCGATCACGAGGGCAGGGACCGGCCTCGGGTGACCGTGGTCGTCGACGGCGACGAAGACGAGGTAGGCGCTGTTCGCGTGGCGCATCGTGCCCGTGACCGGATCGTGCGCTTCCACGCGCACGCCGCATTCCATCGACGTCGTGCCGACGTCGTTCACCGTGGCAAGCAGCACCAGCACATCGCCGATGTGCACGGGCTCGAGGAACGTCATCTCGTCGATCGCGACGGTGACGGCGAGCCCGCCGGCGTGGCTAACGGCCGCGAGGCCGGCCGCGGTGTCGACGAGCCGCATGATCACGCCGCCGTGCACCGTGCCGGCGATGTTCACGTCGGTGACCTCCATCATCTGGGTGAGGGTCACGGCGGAATCGGCCACGCGCTTGGGCGCAAGCTCGGTGGGGGCTCTGTCTGCGTCTGTTTCTGCGTGAGTCATGTGGGGCATCGTACGCCGGGCTGCGGAACCGCCGGTTCTGCCGGTAGACCCACTAGCATCGGAGCGGTGCGACGCCTCGTCATCCCGGCTGTCTTCGTGCTGCTGCTCGTGTCGTGCCGAGGGGACGCCAGCGACCTCCAGTCACCCTCGGTGTCGCCTGCGCCATCGGCATCCGAGCCCGGGTCGGGGAGTTCCGCCCCGGCGATCCCTGATGAACCCAACATCACCGGGTCCACAGGACCGTCCCAGTCGATCGGGACGCTTCCCGACGGAATGCCTGCGACGTACGGCCAGGATGTGTCCGCTCGAGATCTTCCGATCGAGCAACTGATCCCGAGAAGCGATGAGGCCACCGGGGCGGATCGCGCACGCACCAGCGCCGGCGAGGCGATCGTGGTCGCATTCGCGACTCCGGGCCCGGACCCGTTCGCGCAGGCTCGCGGATTCGTCGTATGGCGACGCTCGGAGGGCGCCGAACCACCGTGGCGAGCTGTCTACGGTCTCGCGCACGCCAAGCGAGACGGCGTGCTCGCGATCTCTGCGGACGTCACCGACCTCACCGGCGACGGCAGCGACGAAGCCCTCATCCGCGAGGAAACCGGCGGCACCGGCGCATGCGCCACGTACCGAGTGATCGACCTCGCGGCCGGCGCACCGATCTGGACGCGTTCGCTCTGCGACGCAGAGGTGCAACCCAACCCCGACCCGCTCGGGCTCTACATGGTGGCGCGTGTGTACGAGCCGGGCGATCCGCACTGCTGCCCGAGCGCGATCAGCGAGCGCGTGCTCGTCTGGCGCGATGACCGGTTCATCGAGATCTCGGAGGTCGAAACGCCTTTCTAGTCTAAACTAGAATAGTTTTGTGTGGCGACGGGCCCCTTGTGGCGGCGGGTACGATTCCACGCTCGTGGGAGCTGAACTGATACCGGGCTCGGCGACGCGCGAGCAAGCGCTCGCCGCCTTCCGAGCGGACGGATGCGGGACGTCGCGCTCCTGGGCGAATGGCCCCGGCGACCGATACGCGCGGCACCAGCACGACGAACACAAAGTGCTGTTCTGCCTGGGCGGTTCGATCGTGTTCCATACCGTCGAAGGGGATCTCGAGCTCACGGAAGGCGACCGCCTCGACCTGCCCGCGGGCGCTTCGCACGCAGCTACCGTCGGGCACGAGGGCTGCGAGTGCGTCGAAGCTTATCGCGACGGCCCCAGTGAGCGGTCGCGCGAGGGCGAAAGCCGAGGGCGACCAACACGGTGAAGGTCGCCTTGCACATCGATCAGCTCTGGTTCTCGGCGCCGGGTGGCATCGGCACCTATGTGCGAGAGCTCGCACCTGCCCTGATCGAGCAGGATCCGACGCTCGAGCTGCTTCCGTTCCGATCGCGCCTGCCTGAGCCTGGCCCTCCTGCCTCGTGGCTCAACGACCTGCCGCCGGTCACGGTGGTCGACCACCCGATCCGCATGTTGTATCCGCTGTGGAACCTCATCGGACGCCCGACGTTGCCCGCGGAACTCGCCGAGACGGCGATCGTGCACTCGACGAACCCGGCCGCGATCGCGCCGACGCGCCGCGGCCAGCGGTTGGTGGTGACCGTGCACGACCTGGCTTTCATCAGGCGCCCCGAGATGTTCCCGCCGAGCTGGCGCCTGCTCTACCGTGCGGGTCTTCGAGCCACCGCGCGCCGCGCCGACGCGGTGTTGACGCCATCGACCTTCACGGCCGACGAGCTGCGCGAGCATTCCGACATCGACGCCGCCAAGGTGCATGTCACGCCCCTCGCTTCGTCGCTTCCCGCGGCACCCAACACCGACATCGACGCCGCGCTCGACCGACTGAGCGTGCCGCGACCGTACGTGCTGTCGGTGGGCACGCTCGAGCCGAGGAAGAATCATGCCCGGCTCATCCGCGCGTACCGGCGACTGGCCGCCGAAGGACGTCCGCACGCACTCGTGCTGAACGGTCCCGACGGATGGCTCGACGACGAGCTACGTCGCGAGCTCGACGCGGAGGGACCCGGGCAAGTGATCCGGACCCGCAACCTCGACGCCGGCGACCTCGACGCCCTGTACCGCGGCGCCGACGTCTTCGCCTACCCGGCCTTGTATGAAGGGTTCGGCCTGCCGGTCGTCGAGGCGCTGGCTCGCGGCGTGCCCACTGTCGCGGCCGACGGTTCCTCGATCCCCGAGGTCGCCGGCGACGCCGCGCTGCTCGTGGACCCGCTCGACGAACGGGCGATCGCCGACGCGATCGCAAGCGTGCTCGACGAACCGGCCCTCGCCGACGACCTGCGCGCCCGAGGCCCCGAGCAAGCCGCCACGTTCTCATGGCAGGAAACCGCCCGCGCCACCCTGCGTGTGTACCGTCACGTCGTGGGCGCCCGATGAAGGTCGCGCCGAGGAGTGGGCGATGAAGATCACGCTGATCTCGACCGTGAAGGACTGCGTCGGCTCGGCGCCCGGCTTCCTCGCGTCGCTCGCGGCGCAGACCCGCGCACCCGACGAGGTCGTGATCGTCGACGGAGGATCGACCGACGGCACACCCGGCGCGTTCAACCAGGCCGACGGCGTGACGGTGCTGAGCGAGCCCGGCGCGAACATCTCCCGGGGTCGCAACGTGGCGCTCGCCGCGGCGACCCACGACGTGATCGCGGTTACCGACGCCGACTGCGAGCTCGATCCCCGCTGGCTCGAGGCGATCGTGGCACCGATCGAAGCGGGCGCCGATGTGTCCATGGGCTGGTACGAGCCGGTGCTCGAGACGGCGCTCGACCGGTGCATGGCGGCCGTGAACCTGCCTCTCGACCCGAAAAGCGTCGACCCCTCGAGTTTCAACCCGTCGCACCGTTCGGTGGCGTTCCGGCGCGAGGCGATCGAGGCCGTCGGGGGCTATCCGGAGTGGCTCGCGATCGGCGAGGACATGTGGGTCGATGAGCGGTGGCGCGAGCTCGGCACGGACATGCGATTCGCTCCCGAAGCGATCGTGCGCTGGCGGTTGCGAGGGGGCCTAGTCGCCACGTGGCGCCAGTACTTCCGGTACGCGCGGGGTGATGCGCAGGCCGGCATGCACCCCGAGCGCCATGCGCTGCGCTTCGGGGTCTACGCGGGGCTTGCCGCAGCGCTGGCGACGGGCCGTACATGGCCGAAGATGCTGGCCGCCGCGGGGGCGGTCGCCTACGCCCGCACGCCGGTGCGCCGCGGCTGGGCCCTGACATCCAGCCCGCGCGGCCCCCGCGACCGCGCGATCGCCACGCTCGCCGTTCCGACCCTGATGGCCTTCACCGACGCGGCGAAGATGGCCGGTTATTCGGCCGGCTTGGCCGACCGGGTGCGCCGCCCGAGCTGAGGGATAACGGGCGGCGCACCCGGTTCGGGTCGCTAGTCGTCCTCGTCGACGACGTGCAGTTTCCAAACGAAGTGGAACACGTCATCGCTGATCACATCGGCCTGGACATCGATGACGATGCGATGCCTTCCTTCGCTCAAGGGTCGCAGGATGAACAGGAATCCCTTCGTCACCGACTTGCTCAACCCCGGTTCGGCGTTCCAGATGTTCGGGTCGGGGAAGTCGATGATCTCGCCCGGCGTCAGGTCGACCCAGTCCCGCTGGTGGCGGAGACGCTTCCCGTCGATGTAGACGCTCTGGTGGAAGATGTCGGGGTCGAGGTCACGAGCGAAGTTGTTGCGCGCGCACGAGCGGAGCTCCGCCCATGTGTCGCCGAGACCCTCTGCCGTCGAGCACTCCCAGAAGCCGAACGCCGACGTCACAACGAGCGCCGCCTCGTCTGACACGGTGCAATCCGCCCCCGCCGGGCCGAGGAAGACGACCTTGCCCCCGCGCTGCTCCGCGCAGTTGAGCGGGCTCGCCGGATCGGCGATCGGATTCTCGGGCGCCGGGATCTCGTTGAGCCAGATCTGGTACGCCCCCTGCCATTCCGCATAGCTCAGGCCGAATGGCTCGGCATCAGGGGGGTACAGCTTCCTGGCGGCATCGCCGCCACCACCACCGGCCGCCGCTGGTACGCCCATCGAAACGGCGACAGCGACGACGGCGAGGAACACGAGGACTCGCCTCATGACGGTGACTCCTTTCCCGCGGGCACTTCGTGAGGGGGGGAAGCAGCCCTCGGCGGGTGGGTTCCGTTCCGGCGATACGGTATGCCCGAGCGGTTCCACTTGTAAAGCCACGCTTGACACCACGATGTCCCTAGCGGATAACCCTGGGCGATGAGCGAACGGGCGCGAGAGGGCATGTTCCGCGCCGCACTCTCCCACCGCGACTACCGCTTCCTGTTGGGTGGGCTCGCGATCTCCGAGACCGGCAACTGGCTGTACGCGGCCGCGAGCATCATCTACATCCTCGACGCGACCGGGTCGACGGCGTGGATCGGGGTTGCCGCGGTCGTGCGCCTGCTTCCCTACATATTGTTCGGGCCGATCGGCGGTGCGATCGCCGACCGGTTCGACCGGCGGAAGGTCATGATCGTCTCGGACCTCGCGCGGGCGGCTCTGATGGGTGTGCTCACCGTCGTGGCGATGTCGGACTCCACGACGGCCGTCGTCACCGCGATCGCGATCGCCTTCGTCAACAACTCGTTCTCCGCCCCCTACTACCCGGCGGTCACCGCGATCACCCCGTCGGTCGTGACCGAGGACGACCTCGCCGCGGCCAACGCGCTCTCGGGCACGATCGACAACTTCGCCCTTGCGTTCGGTCCGGCCCTGTCGGCGCTCTTGCTACTGCTCGGCGACCCGCCCGTCGCCTTCGCAGCGAACGGGCTCACGTTCCTGGTCTCCGCGTTCCTCGTGACGCGGATCCACGTGCGAGGAAAGGTCGGCGAGGTCGAGGTGGAGTCGACCCTGCGATCGCGCATGGTCGCCGGCGTGCGGGCGATCAAGGCGTCGCACGAGGCCATGCTGCTCGTGGGACTCTCGATCGCGTTCGGCTTCACGTTCGGGCAGGAGATCGTGCTCTTCGGGCCGATCACCGAGGACTTCCTTGGCTTCGACCTCGACGCGACAGGCCTGCTGTTCGCGGCACCGGGTATCGGTGGGATCCTCGCCACGGCTGCCGCCGGAAAGCTCGCCTCGCGCAGCCACACGTCGGGCATCCTCGCCATCTCGGTGCTGGTCGCGGGCATCCCGCTCACGGTGCTCTCGGTCGTGCATGCGCCCGTCGCCGTCTATCTGCTGCTCACGATCGAGGGCGCCGCGGTGATCATCGCCGACGTCGTCAGCACCACTACCCTGCAACGGGTCGTGCCCGAGGAACGCATCGGAAGCGTCTTCGGCATCCTCGGCGCCGCGACGGTGGCGGGCACGGCGCTCGGCTCTCTCGCCGCCCCGATCACGATCGACGTGTTCGGCCTCGGCGTCGCGACGGCGCTGGCGGGCGGAGTGCTGCTCGTGCTCACGGTCGCGATGCTTCCGATGGCTCGGCGGCTCGATGCCCGCGCCGCCGCCCGCGCGTCTGAGCTCGCGCCGCGGGTGGCGTTGCTCGAGCGGCTCGGCATCTTCGAGGCCGCCACCACGGCACAGCTCGAGGCGTTGGCGGCCGTCGGCACGGAAGAGCGTGTGTCGGCCGGCGCTGTCGTGATCCGTGAGGGTGACGAGCCCGACGACCTCTTCGCGGTTGTTGCCGGAGATGTCGAAGTGAGCGTGGACGAGGGCGGTGCGCCGGCGCGCGTCGTGGCGAGGCTCGGCGAGGGCGACTACTTCGGCGAGATCGGCCTGCTCGAGAAGCGTCCTCGAACGGCCACCGTCACCGCGGTCGGCGACACGACGCTGTTCCGCATCCCGGGCGAGGACTTCCTACGCATCATCAACGAAGGCCCGCGTATCTCGACGACTCTGCTGGCCGCCATCTCGAATCGGCTCGCGATCACGAGTTCCGTCGAAGAGCTAGGACACGCATAGCGATAACGCTGGAAAAGCGAAAGGCCGCCCGGAGGCGGCCCTTCTGCCTGTGGCAGATGATGCGTACTACAGCGCGAGGTTGTCGCCGCTCTCGTCGAGGAGCTTGCCGCGGAGCTGCTGCCCCTCGGTGTCGTCCTCGTCGAGCTTGGGACGCGTCACCTTGTGGCCCTCGGTGTCGTCCTCGTCGAGCTTGGGGCGCGTCACCTTGTGGCCCTCGGTGTCGTCCTCTGCGAGCTTGGGGCGCGTGACCTTCTGCCCCTCGGTGTCGTCCTCTGCGAGCTTGGGACGCGTCACCTTCTGCCCCTCGGTGTCGTCCTCAGCGCCTTCGCGGATCTCCTGGTCTGACATTTCCGACCCTCCTTCTGGGTGGGAGCCCTCTCTTCTGGGGCTCATCCTGACCCCTGCATCATGCTTCACGCAACCCGCGACGACTGTCAGGCACACGACTCTCGAGCTGTCCGATTGACGACACCCTTTCGCCGCCCGGACGATGGCTTGTAGCATCCGCGCGATGAGCGACGACGCCGGCTCGGCCCCCGATCGCCCCGACCTCTTCATGCAGCTCGCCGAGGCCGCGTCGAACTTGGGGCCGGCGATCAAACCTCCGGCGTATCAGGAGCTGTTGGACTGGATCGTCGAGACGGTGCGCGAGGTGACCGGCGCGAAGGCTGCCTCGATCGCCTCGTTCGATCCGAACCGGGAGATCCTGACGTTCATCGCGGCCTCGGGCGCGGCCGGCGATCAGGTCGTCGGCATGGAGATGGACGCCGGCAAGGGCATCGCCGGATGGGCCTTGTCGTCGGGTCAATCGATCTCCATCTCCGACGCGCCGAGCGACCCGCGGTTCGCGCGTGACATCGCCGAGGCGACCGGCTACACGCCGGCGACCGTGTTCGCGATCCCGCTCGAGACCGACGCGGGCGTCATGGGTGTGATGGAGATCCTCGACGCTCCCGAGGGCAGGGAAGGCGCGCACGACGAATCACGGCTCGTGTCCACGCTCGCGCGCCAGGCGGCGGTCGCGATCGAGACCACCCGCCTGTTCCGCACCTTCGGCCGGGTCATGTTCAAGGCGGCAGCGCGCGCGGCCGAGAGCGGCGACCTGCAGGCGGCTCTGGAACGGATCGCCGAGAACACCCGGGGTCCGGCTCGCGAGTACGCCGAGATGCTCGACCTCTTCGCGGAGATCGGCGCCCTCGGGCCCAAGGAGCGCCAGGCCGCGACCGACCTGCTCTACACGTTCCTGATGTACGCGCAAGGGAACCGAGGCTAGGCGTGCGACCGGCGTGGTCGTGGGCGTTCCAGCCGGGCGCGCTCAAACAGGTCGACATCGGCGTCCCCCACGACATCACGCCCGATTGGGCATGGGGCGGCAGCACCGGCGAGGGCGTGAAGGTCGCCGTGCTCGATTCCGGCATCGACGCAGACCACCCGTGGGTGCGAACCGTGGAGGGCGCAGTGGCGGTCGACTTCGACCCTGAGGCGCCGGGCAACGTGCGCTTCACCGACGGCCCTCACGAGGATCTGTTCGGCCACGGCACCGCCTGCGCCGGCATCATCCGCAAGATGGCCCCCGACTGCGAGATCCACAGCGTGCGGGTGCTCGGAGGCAAGCTCACCGGCAAGGGCTTCGTGTTCGCGGCCGGGCTTCGATGGGCACTGCGCAACGACATGCGCGTGATCAATCTGTCGCTGTCGACCGGCAAACGCGATTACTACTCGGTGTTCCATCGCATCGCCGACGAGGCCGCCTTCCGCCGCGTGATGCTCGTGTGCGCGATCAACAACATGCCGGGGCCAAGCTTCCCGGCGGAGTATTCCTCGGTGTTCTCGGTCGCCTCGCATGAGGACGTCGACGACCCGCTCGCGTTCGACTACAACCCCACCCCGCCGGCGGAATGGGGCGCGCCCGGCATCGACGTCGAGGTCCCATGGCTCGAGGGGAAGACGATCGTTGCCACCGGGAACTCGTTCGCGGCGCCGCACATAGCAGGTGTGCTCACGCTGATCCTGGCCAAGCACCCCGAACTGACCCCGTTCCAGGCGAAGACAGTGCTGATGGCGCTGGCGCGGAACGTTCGTCGGGGGAAGCCGGAGATCTAGGCCGGCAGCAACTCGAGCGCGTCGCCGTGGCGCGGACGCATCGCCCCGTCCCCGAAGCCGTAATGCGTTACCTGCGCGAGGTCGAGTGGGGGGAGGACCGATTTGCCGAGTGTTGGTGGCTTGGGTCATCGAGTGCACGCGGAGGGGTCGTCGTGGTCGACCCCAACCGCTCATTCGGCGCTCCCGTGATCTCTGGCACGGGGATCCGGGTCGAGGACCTGTTCGGTCGCTTCTCTGCCGGCGAATCGATCGCGGAGCTTGCCGCCGATCACGAGCTCGACCCCACACAGATCGAAGCCGCGATCAGGCTCGAAGCGAGCCTCCTTGAGCCCCTCGCCGCTTGAGCTCTTCTGCGACCGAAGCCTCGGTCGCCATAAGGTTCCGGACCGACCATCAAGGGCATCAATCGACACGGACAGATACGACACCTGTTCCCGAGGGGTTAGGCCGACGCCTCGCCGGCGCCCGCTCAACGTGTGATCGAGGACAGGAACTGGCGCGGCGTCACGATCGGCGGACCGTTCCCGTGGATCGACGTGAGATCGGCGTCGCTCGAGACGAGCACGTTCGCTCGGGCCTCGCGAGCGAGCGCGATGAGGTAGTCGTCGTTCGGATCTCGAGAGATGGGTTCGACCTCGGCAGGATCCTCGACCATGACGGCGGAGAGCCGCAACACCTCGACGAATGCCACCGCGTCGCTCTCGCTCACCCACCGCCGGAACTTCGGCCGCAGAAGCGTCACGGTCAGCTCATCGAGCAGCGGGGGTGAGACGACGAGCTCGAAGACACCCTGCTTCCAGGTGCGGATGATGTCGGAGGGCAAGCCACCGGGCGTGATCAACCCGGCGATGAGGACGCCGGGGTCGATGACCGCTCTGATCACTCCGGGCGGTTGCCTCGCTGGCGCCGCATCGCGTCGAGTTCGTCGTATGCGACCTTCAGGCCCTCTTCCTCGGTGAGATCGCTGCGCGTCCACACCTTCTCGAGCACCTCGACGCCGAGGTACTGGCGTAACGCGGCCTCGAGAACCTCGTAGTCCTTGCGATCGGTGCGAGCAGCCATGACCTTCGCCGCGCGAAGCAGCTCTTCATCGAGATACACGGTCGCCTTCTTGCGCTCGGTCATGCCTCCATATTAGCGGAAAACAGGAAATCCCTCAATCGGGCAGCCCCTCAGCGACGGAGATGCGACTCGGCCACGAGCTGATCGATCGCCGACGCGATCCCACTTGAACGGGCCGCTCCCCCGCACGCCGGCTTCGCGGGAGTGAACAGATACTCGTCGAACAAGGCGTCGAGCTGCATGCCCGAGACGCTCTCGGCCAGCTGGATGAACTGGTCCGTGTTGCCCGTGCCGTTCCTCTGATCCACGACCCAGGTGCGCAGGATGTCGAAGAACGAGGCCGAACCCACGGCCTTCCTCAGGGCTTGCAGTGTCATCGCGCCCCGCACGTACACCGCGCGATCGAAGAGGCGCTCAACGCCTGGATCGCCCGGCGGCACCTTCCAGAACCTATCGCTCGCGGGGACGTACCTGCAGTAGAAGCTCGAGATGGCCTGCGGTGTGGCGAGGCCCCGGCGATCCGCCCACAGCCATTCTGCGTAGGTCGCGAACCCCTCGTTCAGCCAGATGTGCTGCCAGTCGTCGATCGACACGACGTCGCCGAACCACTGGTGCGCGAGCTCGTGGGTCACGATGAAGGTGTTGACGCCAGGGAAGAAGCTGGAGTCGTACACGGGGCGCGTCTGCGTCTCGAGGGCATACCCCAGTCGGTGGTACTCGACGATGCCACCGACGTCGTCGAACGGATACGGCCCGAACTGCCTCGAGAGGAAGCGCACGATGCGCTCTTCCTTCAGGAGCGCCAGGCGAGCCTCGTTCGGGGCCCGCGGGTCGAGGGCGTCGAGCACACGGATGCCGCTGTCGGTGACGCGGCGATCGATGCGGAACCGGCCGATCGCGGCGGTCGCGAGATAGCTCGCCATCGGGTCGGTCACCTGCCACGACCACGTCGTGCGGCCGGCGCCGGCCGGAGCACGCCCGAGGAAGCGTCCGTTCGAGATCGCCTTCAGCGGTTCGGGCACGGTGAGGTCGATGCGGTAGGTGGCCTTGTCCCTCGGATGATCGTTCACCGGGAACCACGCGGCAGCAGCCTCGGGCTCCCCGATGAAGAGCGCACCGTCATCGGTCCTGACGACCCCACCGGAAACGAGATCTGTAAACCTCTTCGGCACGCCGGCGTAGGTGACGCGCACGACGAACGTACTGTTCTGCAGCAGAGCCTGCGGTGGCGTGACGACAAGCTCGTGCTGCTGCTCACGGGTCCAGGTCGCGTCGACGCCATCGACGGTCAGGGAATCGATCTGCAGCCCCACGAAGTCGAGGTTGAATCGAGAGAGGTCCATCGTGGCCTGCGCGGTGATCGTCGCGTCTCCGACGAGCCGGTCGGAACCAGGGCTGTAGCGGATGTTCAGGTTGTAGTGCCCGACGTCGTACCCGCCATTGCCGTAGAGCGGGAAGTAGCTGTCGCCGACGCCGTCGGAGCCGGGCGACCCGACGCCTCCGGCGGCCAGAGTCGTCGTGGACGCGGTGACGAGGACGGCAACGAAAATCGCGGCCCCGAGGGCGCTCCGCGCACGTCGGCTGCATGCACACCCGCGCGCACTCCGCTCGATGGAAGCGATACTGCGAGCGCCCATCCGTCTCCTCCGGTCGTGTCGTGGACTTCGTCCCGACCGGAGTTTCCCTCGCGCGAACAGCGCCGCGCAAGCTCGCTGGCCTAAGCAGGCAGCAGCTCTAGCGCTTCGACGTGTCGTGGACGCATCACCGCGAAGTGCCGATGGTCGAGGGTCGCGAGCTTGGGCTCGTCGACGCGCTCCACGATCGCCAGCACGGTGGCGTCGACGAACCCCACGTCAAGGTCGGCGTAGTCCTGCAGGACTTGGCTCGCACGATGCAGATCGTCGTGGGTGGGGTCGAGCACGGAAAGGCTCCCTCGCCCGATGTCGGACAGTATGGTCAGCGTGCCTTCGGGCACCCCCCGATGCCGGAACAGGTAGTCGAGCTCCGGAAGCGTCGGCGCCGGCAATACGAGTCGCTCCTCGCTCTCGGCGAGAAGCGTGCGGCACCGCTCATGGGCGGCGTCACGCCGATCGGCCGCCGCATAGATCACGCTCGTGTCGAGAACCAGCATCAGTCGTCCCACGGCGGAAGGCGATCCGTGGCGATCGTCGTCGACGTGTCGATTCGCCCGGAGTCAAACATGCCTAGGAACGACGGCTTCGGCCGGTATTCGCCTGCCTTCTCCTTCAAAGCTTCCCGGATTAGCATGCTGAGCGAGACCCCGCGTTCGGCCGCCAGGGCCTTGAGTTGTTCCATCACGATAGGGTCCGCCATCACGGTCGTTCGTACCATGGAGCGATTATGTCATCTGTGACATACGTCACAATGGACGGCAGTTCGACCACGTGACCGGCCGGGGCGGTACGTTCGCGCTCTCGACGTCATCGCGGAGGTGCTGAAGTGTCATGACCTATTCGATCGTGGCCCGAGACCCCGAGACTGGGCGTCTCGGCGTGGCAGTGCAGTCCCACTGGTTCTCCGTCGGGAGCGTCGTCTCTTGGGCCGAAGCGGGCGTCGGCGCCGTCGCCACCCAATCGTTCGCCGAGCGCTCGTACGGGCCGCTGGGTCTGGAGCTGATGCGTCGAGGGCGGAGCGCTCCCGAAGCCCTCGACACCCTCGTTCACGCCGACGAAGGGCGTGCAGTGCGGCAGGTCGCGTTCGTCGACGCATCCGGGCAAGTCGGCGTGCACACGGGCGACGACTGCATCCGGGAGTTCGGCCACCTCACCGGCGAAGGCTTCTCGGTGCAAGCCAACATGATGGAACGCAGCACCGTTTGGGCCGCGATGGCCGACGCCTACCGAAGTGCCGAGGGCGACCTGCCCGACCGGCTGCTCGCCGCGCTCGCGGCCGCGCAGGCCGAGCGCGGCGACATCCGCGGCATGCAGTCGGCCGCGATGCTCGTCGTGGAAGCGGAACCGACCGGCACCGAATGGGGTGACCACGTGATCAACCTCCACATCGAGGACCACGCCACACCCGTCGACGAGCTCGCACGCGTCGTCCGGTTGTGGCGGGCGTACGGCCACGCCGAGCGCGCCGAGGAGCTCGAGCTCGGGAGCGATCTCGACGGTGCGCTTGAGGAACGCCTGCGCGCACTTGAGATCCAGCCGGACCATCCCGAACTGGCCTTCTGGGCGGCCGTGGCCATGGCCGGCGCCGGCCGGCTCGACGACGCTCGCACGACCGTCGCGATCGCTCACAAGGCGCACCCCGGCTGGGCAGAGCTCCTGCGCCGGGTGATCGCGGACGGCCAGGTCGAGCTCACCGACGAGGCCGTTCGGGCGCTGCTTCCCGACCCTGATTGACCTCAGCGGGACCCACGTCGGCGAAGCGCATCGAGATCCGGGATCACGACCTCGTGGCCGCGCACCTCGAGGAAGCCGCGCGTCTCGAACGACTTCAGGATCTGATTCACGCTCTGACGCGAGCCGCCGACCATCTCCGCAAGCTCGGTTTGGGTGAATGGCAGCGCGAGCACGATCGCGTCGCCCTCCGCCCGGCCGTCACGGTCGGCGAGCGTCGAGAGGGTCTTCGCCAGTCGTCCGGCGAGATCCAGGAAGACCAGGTCCGACGTCTGCTCGGTGATGCGGCGCGCGAGCCCGCCGAGCGCTCGCAGCATGCCGTCGGCCACCCCCGGGTGACGATGCACCGCGTCGAGCAACGTGGCACGATCGAGAGCGACCAACGTCGTCGGCTCCAGCGCAGTCGCCGAGGCAGAACGCGGCCGCCCGTCGACCGCCGAGAGCTCCCCGAAGGCGTCCGGCGATCGCAGGGTGGCAAGCACCATCTCGCCCCCTTCACCCGACGACACCCAGACCTTCACCAGGCCTTCGGCGATGACGAACAAGGTGTCGCCCTCGTCGCCCTGTCGGAAGATGTGCCGCCCGCGCTCGAAGTCCAGGTGAGTAGCCCGGTCCGCCAGGAACTCCAGCGCCTTCGGCGCGAGGTCGACGAATAGCGCCGAGTTCGCGAGAAGCGGGGCGTTGTCCTTCGACGTCACGCATGGAGCCTTGCAGGAACCACACCCCGCCCGCAAGGGTACGGTTCGCCGATGGGCGCCGATGACGATTCTCCGGGTGGCCTCGCCACCACATCGAAGGCCGTCGCGAGAGAGCTGAAGGCATCGCTGCGCGGGCTCGTGCGGTCGTTCCGCACGCCGTCGCTCGTGAAGGCCCTGCTCGCGCTCGTCGCCTTCAGCATGGCCGAGTGGGCGGCCTACATCGCGCTCGTCGTCTACGCATTCGATGAAGGAGGAACGGCCCGGGCAGGCCTCGTCTCCACGATCACGTTGGTCGTGGCCGCCGTCGTGGCTCCCATCGGCTCGGTGCTCGGGGATCGCTACCGCAGGGAACGCGTGTTGATCCTCGCCCACGCCGGCCTGGCGTTGGGCACAGGCGCCACCGCGTTCGCCATGCTCGCCGGACTTCCCCCAGCGATCGTCTACATGGTGGCAACCGTCTCCGCAGCGCTCCTCACGTTGATCAGGCCGACCCACAGCTCCTTGCTCCCCGTCCTCGCGCCGACACCTGGTGACCTCACGGCTGCCTATGCGGCCTCGGGCATGATCGAGAGCGTCTGCGTCTTCCTGGGTCCACTGCTCGCCACCGTGGTCTTCGCCGTCAGCGGCTCGCTGTCGGGACCCGGCTCGGTCGACGCTGTGCTGTCGGCTTTGCTGCTCCTCGGCACCCTTCTGGTCGCGACGATCGAACCCCCCACGGCGGAGACGACCGCGTCGGCATCGGAGTCGAGCCCAGCGCTCCGGCGTGAGGTCTCGGAGGGGATCCGCACGGTCTGGAGCGATCCACGGCCCCGTCTGCTCGTCGGGTTGCTCGGACTATCAACCTTCGTGCTGGGAGTGATCGACGTGCTGATCGTCGTGCTGGCGTTCGAGGTGCTCGGGACAGGCGAGGCCGGCGTGGGCTTGCTGAACGTCTCCCTCGGCATCGGCTCGATCGTGGGGGCGGCGATCGCCGTCGTTGTCGGTAGCCGCCGCCGGCTGTCCGGGGCGCTCCGGTCCGGGATAATGCTCTCCGGTATCCCGGTCATGGCCACCGCGATCCTGCCTGTCGCCGCCGGACCGATGCTCGGGATCTCGGCCTCGGGAATGGCACTCGGGCATGTCTCGGGCATCACGATGCTGCAGCGGCTTATCCCCGACGCCAAGCTCACGCGGGTGTTCGGGGTGCTCGAGTCGATGTACATGGCCGGAGAGGGCCTCGGAGCACTGGCGGCGTCGATCGCGGTCGTGGCGTTCGGTCCCCGATGGACCCTGCTGGCGGGCGGCTTGCTCCTGCCGACGATCGGGCTCGCCGTCCGCCGCCGTATCGTGAACCTCGACGTCGGGGTTCGGGTGCCCGAGGAAGAGCTCGCGGTGCTGCGGCGCACGCGGATCTTCTCCGTGTTGCCGGGACCAGCGTTGGAGAGGGTGGCACGCAACGCGGTGCCTGTCGATGTGGAAGCCGGCACCACCGTGATCCGCGAAGGCGACCCCGGCGACCGCTACTACGCGATCGATGTGGGCGAGGTGCAAGTCTCCCGCGCCGGCAAAGGCCTGGGAACGCTCGGCCCCGGCGACGAGTTCGGGGAGATCGCGCTGCTTCACGACGTACCTCGCACCGCGACGGTGGTGGCTTCAACCGACGCGAGACTGCTATCGATCCACCGAGACGAGTTCCTGGCGGCGCTGACGGGCGAGGCTCAGGCCGCGGCACACGATACCGCTCGTGATCGACTAGAAGAGCCGGGCTCAGACCGATAGCGGGCTCGACGGCCCTGCCGCGATCTTCGCCGGGGAGATCTACGCCCGGCTCGAGCACACGGGCGACCCAGCGGGTGCGAGCGCTGCGGCTCATCGAGGTACCGGCTCAGTAGTCGTAGAAGCCGCGGCCACTCTTGCGGCCCAGGTGTCCGGCGTCGACCATGCGCTGCAGCCTCGACGGCGGCGCATACATCGGGTCGCGGAACTCACCGTGCAGCACCTCCGCGATCTGCAGCACGGTGTCGAGGCCGATGAAGTCCGCGAGGGCCAGCGGACCGATGGGGTGGTTCATGCCCAGCGACATGGCGGTGTCGATGTCCTCTCGGCTTGCGAACCCTTCGTCGTAGAGCCTGATCGCCGCGCACAGGTACGGGATCACGAGTCGGTTCACGATGAAGCCTGCGTGGTCCTTCGCAACAACGACTGTCTTGCCGAGGCGCTCGCCGAAGCCGCGCACGAGCTCGACCGTCTCGGGAGACGTCGACAGCGACGGGGTGAGCTCCACGAGGCTCATCACCGGTGGCGGGTTGAAGAAGTGCATGCCGATCACACGATCGGGCCGACCGGTGGCCGCGCCGAGCGTCGCGATCGGGATCGACGACGTGTTCGAGGCGAGTACGACATCGTCTCGCGTGACGTCGCTGAGCTTCCGGAAGGTGTCGAGCTTGATCGCCGGATCCTCGGTGGCGGCCTCGATCACGAGGTCGACGTCGGCGAACCCGGCGGCGTCGGTCATACCGCTGACTCGGCCGAGCATGGCATCTCGGTCTTCGGCGGTGAGCTTCCCACGCTCGAGCGCGCGGGCGGTCGAGGCCTCGATGCGGGCGCGGCCGGCTTCCACCAGCTCGTCGGTGGGCTCGAGGTAGATCGCGTCGAGCCCGACTCGGGCCACGACCTCGACGATACCCGAGCCCATGAGCCCGCAGCCCACGACCCCTACGGTCCGAACGTCACTCGGTTCCATGATCCTCCGTCTCGCCGTTGGAGACCACCGATGTCGGCGCCAGCCTAGCCGCGCTGCATGTGCTCGCGAGCCCAAGCCGGTGCACCCCTCTCCAGGTCCTGTCCACGGTCGGCCGAACTGACGCGTGCTGTAAGTCACGTTGACTGTAAGTAACAGGAACTGTAAGTTATTGCAATGGCACCGTTCGTGAACCGAGCCCAGGAGCTCGAGGCACTCGCGTCGTGGTGGGACCGACCGGAGTCGCGTCTCTGCGTCGTGTGGGGGCGGAGGAGGGTCGGCAAGACGGCCTTGCTGCAGGAATTCTCGAAGCACGAACGCGTGATATTCCACACGGGGGCCGGGCGGCCTCGGCCCGACGAGCTCCGCATGTTGGCACGCGCAACCGTCTCAACGGTCGCGTCTCCCTTGCGCGACCTGGAGGCCAGGCCGTTCGTCGACTGGGACGACGCCTTCGAGACGTTGGCCGCAGCGGCGACCGAGCCCCTGCTGGTAGTGCTCGACGAATTCCCAGAGCTGGTCTCCTCGTCGCCTGAGCTTGCGGGGGTGCTCCGAGCCTTCCTGGATCGAGCCGGGACATCGACCCATCTGAAGGTCGTGCTCAGCGGTTCCGCGGTCCGGACCATGGAGTCGATGCTCGAAGAGCGTGCCCCACTCTACGGTCGCACCGACCTGATCCTGCAGCTCCATCCGTTCCGACCACACGAAGCTGCGCTCATGCTCCCGAAGCTGCGCCCCGCGGACCGAGCGCTGGTGTGGGGCCTGGTCGGAGGAGTTCCGCTCTATCTCTCATGGTGGAACCAGGATGCGTCCGTCAAAGAGAACCTCTCGAAGCTCGTCGCGACCGCCGGTGGGCAACTGCTCACCGAGGGTCAGCTCGTGCTCGCCACCGAGGGTGACTCAGGCGACCTGGGGTCGATGGTGCTGCGGGCCATCGCGGGGGGAAGGACCCGCCACGGCGAGATAGCCGATGCCGTCAGGGCCGAACCCGCGCGAACCCTCGACCGTCTGATCGACCTTCGCCTGATCGAGCGACTGGTGCCGGTGACCGAGGACCCTCGAAGGAGCAAGCGGAGGGTCTACCGCATCGCAGATAACTTCCTGGCCTTCTGGCTCGGGACGGTCGACCGCTATCGCGATCAGATCGAGCGGGGGCTCGGTCGCGCGGTCCTCACGTCGTTGGTCGCGGAGCTCGACGACCACATGGGGCCCCGCTGGGAGGAGGCGGTTCGCCTTCATCTGAGCCGACTCGCGGTGGACGGTGAGCTAGGAGAGGACGTCGTCGCGATCGGCCCCTGGTGGTCAACGGACTCGAGCGTGGAGATCGACGCCGTGGTGCTGAACGCACGCGAGCGGGTAGCGACCCTCGTGGCGGAAGCGAAGTGGGCCCGATCGGTCGACGCCCGCCGGATCGAGGCGGGGCTGCGGGTGAAAGCGGAGGCTCTCCCCCAGGTTCGAACGCCCGCGGGTCTGATCGTCGCCGCCCGCGATCAGGTGAAGGGCGCAACGCGAGACACACTGACGATCACCGCTCGCGACGTGTTCAGCTGACGGAGACGCTGATCACCTACATCGCTGGCTTTCTGGACTAGCGGATAATCGAAACGAAGACCTTCATCTGCTTCGGGTCGATGGAGTAGAGCACCCCGAGATTCGTCTCCACCACACGCCCGAACCAGAGGCCGTCAACGTCGGGGTCAGGCCCACCCAGCGCGACTGGATCGATGCAGGCATCCATGAGCCATTCGTGCACTTGCCGTCGCTCATGGCGCGTCGGATCCGTCGCGTAGAACGCGTGCAGCGTGTCGGTCAGGAGAGGCCGTTGGAGAGTCCAGCTAGCCGATGTCACGCAGGAAGTCTGGCAACTCCTCGCGTGTCACGCTAGCTCCTGCTAAGCGACCCTTGCTGACCTTAGAAGCGACCTCCTCGGCTCGGCGCCGTAGCGCCGGGTCGCTCATGAGCCGCTCTCGGATCTCGTCGTCGGACCGTCGGTCCTTGGGCTGCTTGCCCATGTCGGACTGCTCGACCGCCATGGCTGCTCCTTCCGTGTCGGGATGAGCGTAGCCAGCCTCAACTGAGTGTCAAGTTTGCCTCTTCCCTGGGTTCCACGCTCTCCTCCGTCGCCCTGACGCTCGATGTCGGCCCCGAGCCTACAATCGTGACGATGAGAGGACTGCAACCTCGTCGTACCTTGGCCACCGTCGGCGTCGCCGGTGCCGGGCTCGTGCTCGGGCACTGGCTCGCCTATGCGATCGGCGCTCCGCATGCTGATGCGCGTGCCCAGCTGTTGGGTGAGACCGGCCACGGGTACTTGCCATACGCAACGCAGGTCGCCCTGCTCGCGGGCGCCGTCGCGCTCGTCGCGATGTCCCTCTCGCGGCTGACCCATCGAGCGACGAAGGGGGCGTTCACCGGCGACGTCGCGAAACTCGCGGCCGTGCAGGCGGCGGCCTTCCTCGCGATGGAGATCGGCGAGCGGCTGCTCTCGGGTGCTTTGCTGCAAGACCTCACGCACGGACCCTTGCTCGCGATCGGCCTCGGGGTGCAGCTCGCCATCGCCACGCTCGGGGCATACATCCTCCGTCTCACCGAGCGTGCGGCCGAGCTGGCCCAGGTTCTAATGTGGCCGTCGGTCCGCCCGGTTCCCTCGCTCGTCGCAGCCGGCGCGTTCGCATCGAGCGTCGCCCCCCGGCGTCCGCCCATGCGCGCCGCCGCGAGCCGAGCGCCTCCCTCCTTGCTCTGAGCGTCACCGATGCACGCGCCACGCGGCCCGCGATCCACGGGTGCGGCGTAGTCATGACAGGGCATCGAACGGAAGGAGCATCAACATGCATCGTTCCAACTTCCGACGAGCCGCGCTCGGTGTGGTCGTTGCCGGTCTCAGCGTGCTGCCCGCCGCACCGGCGTTCGCCCACAGCGAGGCGGGTCAGGGCGGTCTCTCACTCACGATCGGGTTCGTCGACGAACCGGCGTTCGCCGGACAACCCAACGCGGTGCAGCTGGTCGTCGAGCACGACGGCGAGCCGGTGATCGACCTGCGGCCCGGCGACGTGGCGGTCGAGATCACCTACGGCGGCGAGACGTCGGAGCCCATGGACCTTGCGCCGGCCTTCTTCTTCGAGGCGGGGCAACTCGTCTTCGGTGAGGCCGGCGACTACCGCGCCGACTTCGTGCCGTCGCAGCCGGGCAAGTACACGTTCCATTTCACGGGCACGATCGACGGCGAGGAAGTCGACGAGGAGATGACCTCGGGCCCCGCGACGTTCTCGGCGGTCGTGGATGCCGACTCTCTGTCGTTCCCTGCGGTCGACGCACCCTCGATCCAGGAAGTCGTGACACGCATCGACGCCGAGAGCACCAGGGCCGCCGACGGCGTCGCGGCCGCAGAGGCCGCGGCGGCATCGGCCGAGAGTGCGGCGTCGAGCGCGCGCACGGTCGGCATGGCGGGCATCGTGCTGGGGGCGATCGGCATCATCGCGGCGATCGCGGCGGGCCGCAGGAAGGCCTGAGGCATCGACGATGCTCGCCCACGCCGGCGCAGCCGACGAGTCGCTCTCGGTCGTGCTGCTGTTCGGCGCGCTCTGGGTGGGGTGGGTGGGGTGGTCCCGCCTGAAGGGCAAGGCGTTCCCCCGCCTGCCTTCCTGGGCCGGACCGGGGTTGCTCTTGGGTGCGGTCGCCCTGGTGATCTCGGCGGCCGTAGTGCCTCGGGCGCTCTTCCCGGCCACGCCGGCAGGGCCATCGTTCGCCTCAGGGGCGCCCTCAGGCCCTCGGCCGTCTTCGACCGCGAGGCTTTCGGTCAGCGACCCGGTCGACGGGTCATCTTTGGCCGCCGACGAGGTGGAAGTCGTGCTCGATCTGCAGGGCGGACGGATCGTCGACTCTGCGAGCACCGTGCTCACCTCCGACACGGGCCATGTGCACCTGGTGCTCGACGGTGAGCTCGTCTCGATGACCTACGGGCTCGTGCAGGTCGTCGACCTCGGCGGCATGTCGCCGGGCGCGCATACGCTGCAGGCCGAGTTCGTGGCCGCCGACCACGCCCCGTTCAACCCGAGGGTCACAGCGGCCGTGCGATTCGAGACGGAGGCACCGTGACTGCGCTCGAGATCAGGCTTCCCCGCCATGTCGCGGGCGTGGGCGCCGTGTTCGCGATCGGCGCAGCGCTGGTCGTCGCGCTCGCCTCGGCTGCATCGGCACATGCGGGGCTCACCTCGTCGAACCCGTCCGACGGGCAGGTGCTGCCGACGGCGCCGGCGTCGATCACGATGTCGTTCTCGGAGCCGCCCGACCCCGACCTGTCGTCGGTGACGGTGCTCGACGCGAGCGGCGCCATGATCGAGACGGGACCTCTGGAACGAGGCGTTCCACCGCGCTCCCTCGAGCTCGCGCTGCCCGATGACCTAGGCGACGGCGTCTACACCGTCTCGTGGATCGTGGTCTCGGAGGCCGACGGACATCTCACCCCCGGCGTCTTCGCGTTCGGCGTGGGCGTCGCCTCCGGCGAGGTGGCGCCCGCTCCGGAAGCCGCCGCCCTGCCGACGCCGGGTCCTTCGCCCCTCGCGGTCGCGGGCAAGGTGCTGCTGTACGCGGGCCTCGTGCTCTCGGTGGGAGCGGCGGTCACGGGTCTCGCGGCCTTCGGCGGTGTGGTGGCGGGCCGGCGCGCGCTGCTTCCGTTCGCGGGCGCAGCGGCGTTCGTGGGCGCTGTCGTGATGACGATCGCGGAGGCCGACGTGGTCGGTGCGTCGGTCGGTGACCTGCTCGCGTCGGCATCCGGCCGCTCGTACGTCTGGCTGCTCGCGACCGCCGCGCTCACGCTCGTTGCCGCGTTGGTCGGTTCTCTGGCTGCGAGCCGTTCCGCAGGCCGCGCTCCCCTGGTTGCGATCGGCCGCGCTCCCCTGGTTGCGATCGGCGTCGCCGCCGCGGCAACGATGTTCGTGCGCGCGACGAGCGGGCATGCGGCCGCGCTCGTGCCCGCCTGGCCCGCAGAGCTCGCGCAGTTCGCGCACCTGCTCGCGATCGGCGTGTGGATCGGCGGCCTGCTGCCACTGCTGCTGCTGGTACGAGAACGCAGCGCGGCCAGCGAGCCTCCGCCGGTGATCGAGGCGAAGCGGTTCTCGCGCATGGCGGGATGGGCGCTGCTCGCAGTGGTGATCACAGGCATGGCGCGCACCGTGGCCGAGGCCGGTGGCATCGGCCACGTTCGCGCGATGCTCACCGACACGAGCTACGGCGCCGCCTTGATCGTGAAGGTCGCCTTCGCGGTGGGCCTGATCGGACTCGGGGCGTTCAACCGTCGACGGTCGATCCCGCGCCTCGCGACCGACGGCACGTTGCTGCGCCGCGTGATCGCGATCGAGGTCGTCGGCGCGCTCGGCGTCTTCGGGCTGACCGGAACACTCACGAGCCTCAACCCCAACCCACCGGGCGCTTCGCCGACACGAGCCGCGCCATCGATCGCCGGGGCGGGCGCCGACTTCGCCACCACCACCCGGGTCACGCTCACTGCGTCGCCAGGCACCGCCGGGCCAAATACCTTCGAGGCGATCATCGTCGACTACGACGGCGGCACACCCGTCGAAGCCGACGAGGTCACCGTGCTGCTTTCGGCGATCGGCCGCCCGGAGATCGAGCCCGCCACGCTCCTCCTCGGATCCACCGGCACGGCTGCAAGCCCCGCCACGACCGAGCCCAGCGGCACGGCCGAGGGAGGGCCCGCAACCTGGACGGGCATCGGCACGCAGCTCTCCCTCGCCGGGGCGTGGGACGCCGTGGTCCAGGTGCGATCCGGGGCGCGCACGATCGAGGTGCCACTCATCCTCGTCACGCGCGCCCCCCCGACGGCCTCGATCATGACCGAAGGCTCGGGGGACCTTCCCGACATCGAGACGTTCACGCTTTCGACGGGCGACCAGATCCAGGTCTATCTCGACCCAGGCGCCGCCGGTGCGAACGAGCTGCACGTGACGGCCTTCGATGCCCAGGGTGACGAGCTTCCGCTTTCCGGGCTCGTGGTGGTCGCGGTCGCCCCCGAGGGGCAAGCCGAAGCGCTCGACACCACGCGACTCACGCCCGGGCACTTCTCGGCGTCCGTCGAGGTCGACCCCGGTCTCTGGCGATTCCAAGTCGTCGCGACGAGCGAAGGCGGTACCGTGCTGCAAGCCACCCACGAACAGGAGATCGAACCGTGAAGCGAGGCCGAACTATGCGACGCGGCTCGATCGCGCGAGCAGTGCGTCTCGCCCCGACCCTCGTCGTCGCCCTCGCCCTCCTCGCAGCCGCATGTGGGGGTGATACGACCGACGACGGCTCGGCCTCGACTCCGACGACTCCCACCGTGGCGACAGAACGGCCCACGAGCACTGGGGTGCTCACGATCGTGAGCCCCGAGAACGGCGAGCGCGTCGCAGGCGGGACCGCACAGCTCGAGGTCGCCCTGAAGGGCGCCGAGATCGTCGACCAGACTTCGACCGACCTTCGGCCCGATCAGGGACACCTGCACGTGATGCTCGACGGCTCGCTCATCACCATGACCTCGGGCACCTCGCTGCCGTTGACCGACCTCACACCGGGCGAGCACCTGTTGCAGGTCGAGTTCGTCGCGGGCGACCACGCGCCGTTCGATCCGAGGGTGCTGGCCGCCGTCTCCTTCGAGGCGAAGGCATGAGCCGGCCGCAGACGCAGGTGAGCCAGACACGAGGGCGGGTCGCACACCGAGACCTCGCTACGCTCAGCCTGGTCACCACCGGCGCAGCGCTGCTACTCATGCGCACCTGGCTGCCAACGCTTGGTTCGTTCGGGCGCCTGGCCGGACTCACCGCGACCCTGCTCGCGATCCTGGTGGCATCGCTCCTGGTTCCGGCTGCACGGAGCAATGCCCGCCTGCACCCCGGCCTCGTGCTCGCCGTCGGCCTGGCGGCCGTCGCGCTCTCCCTCGCCACCGGCGGGCCCCCCGTGCCCGCCCCGCTCATCGCGTGGGCGCTACCGCTCACGTTGCTCGCCGCCGTAGCCGAAGAGGCCCTGTTCCGTCGGACGATGTACGGCGCACTCGAGCGACGGGGTGCGATCGTCGCGATCGGCGTCACAGCGGTCGCGTTCGCCCTGGTGCACGTGCCGATCTACGGGGTGGCGGTGTTCCCGGTCGATCTCGGCGCCGGATTGCTGCTCTCGTGGCAACGCTGGGCCTCTGGAAGCTGGACGGTTCCCGCAGCGACCCACGCAGCGGCCAACGTGGTGATGACGGTGCTGCGATGAGACGCACGCTGTCACTTCTGGCAGCGATGGCTCTCGCGCTCCCTTCATGCACGTCTGACACCGGCGCCGACACCATCAGGGTCGGGGCGATCTACCCGCTTTCCGGCTCGCAAGGCCAGGGAGGTATCGACGAGCACCGAGGAGCGCTGCTCGCCGCGGAGCTCGTGAACGCAGACGGCGGCGTCGACGGCCGCCCGCTCGAGATCGTCTCGACCGATGTGCCGGCGGCCGAGGCGGCTCCTGGCGCCATCGAGGACTTCGCCGCCGACGGCATCGACGTCGTGCTCGGCAGCTATGGGAGCACGATCTCGGCGCCCGCCTCGGAGACCGCCGCCGCGAACGACATGCTGTTCTGGGAGACGGGCGCCGTCGGCACGCTGACCGATCGTTCCGAGCAGGGAGTGCGCACGTTCCGTATGCCGCCCACCGGGGCGGTGCTCGGTCGCAACGCGATCGAGTTCGTGCACGGTCCGCTCGCCGAAGCCTTCGGGCGCGATCCGCGCGAGCTGCGATACGCGATCTCGTTCGTCGACGACGTGTACGGACGCTCGGTGGCGGGCGGCGCGATGCAGGCCGCACACGAGCTCGAGCTCGACGTCGTCGGAAGGTTCGGCTATGACGTGACCACGGCGAACTACGACGCGCTCGCGCGACGCATCGACCGATCGGGCGCGGACGTCCTGTTCGTCTCGGCGTACCTCGACGACGCGATCGGATTGCGTCGCGCCCTCGTCCGCAACGGCGTCGACCTGCTCGCGAGCATCGGCACCTCGTCGTCGTACTGCATGCCCGAGTTCGGCGCGACGCTCGGCGCTGGCGCGGTCGGTCTGTTCGCCTCGGACAAGCCGAGCGGCGCCTCGATCGACCCGTCCGCTCTTCGCGCGGAAGGCGCCGATCTGCTCGAGCGCGCGCGCGCCGCCTATGACGAGCGCTGGCATGAGGACATGAGCCCCGCCGCGCTCGCCGGATTCTCTGCGGCATGGGCCCTGTTCGCCGAGGTGATGCCGGCCGCCGCCGGATCGGCTAACGGCGCGCTCTCCCCCGACGCGATCGCCGATGCCGCGCTCACAACCGATCTGCCGATGGGAAGCCTCCCGAACGGAAGTGGCCTGCGCTTCGGCGACCCCGGCACCGCGACCGCAGGCGACAACGTGGCCGCGGTCGCCGTGATCTGGGAATGGCTCGAATCGGGGAGTGCGACGGTCGTGTGGCCTCCCGGGCTCGCCACGCACGAGGTCCAGCCCCTGGACATCGCCTCGTGACCGACGATCCAGGCGGGACCCGAGAGGCTCGGCGCCGGCTGATCTCCGGGCTCGTCGTCGTGGCGATCTACGCCGCGATGGCCGCCTGGTCGGGATCACTGTCGCCACTGGCCCGAGGTCCGCTGCTCGACGGCCTCGCCCCCGTGAACTACCGGTGGGTGTCGCCGCCCCCGGAGCTCGAGTCCACGAACCAGCGACCGAGCGCTGGACGCTTCGACCTTCCGCTTCGAGAGGGCGGCGTGGGCACCCAGGTTCTGTTCACCTCCGACAGCCAAGTCACCGTAGTGATCGACGAGGGGTCGATCGGTCCAGCGCCGGGCCAGCGGTCGGTCGAGCTGGTGGTGGCGCCGGTGGATCCGACGGCGCTCGCACCGCCCGGCGGCGAGCTGGCGTTCTTCGGGAATGCCTACCGGGTCGGCGCCACGTACCGGCCGTCAGGGGATCGGGCCCGCGACTTCGACCGGCCGATCCAGGCGATCCTGGTGTATCCGGCGACCTCGACGCTGCACGCGAACACGCATGAGCTGCTCTACTCCCACGATGGCGAGACCTGGGAACCCCTCGAGACGACGGATTCCCCCGGCCAGCAGCAGGCGGAGGCGAAGGTACCCGGCCCCGGCTACGTCGTGGTGGCGGGGGTGCCGGCGCCGCCTTCACCGAGCTCGTCCGGGTCGACGACTGGCGGAGCATCCGGCACGCCGCCGCTCGCCGTTGCCTTGCTCGTGGCCGCTGGGGTCGTGCTCGTGATCGGGCTCGGCCTGTTGATCCGCAGCCGCGCTCTCTAGGTAGTCCTGCTTGGACTAGGTACGCAGGAAGCCCGGCGACCGGCACCGGGAGCCGAGGGCGAAGCGAAGGTTAGCCGCAGGCTGCGACGAGCAGGGGGTACGGGTTGATCGCGTCGTCGATGACCGAGTAACCGTAGTAGCTCGCGATCCAGGGCGAGGGCATCACGTTGGGCCGGAACTCGAAGTGGTTGTGGTTCGTCTCGCCTCCTGCGAGCCCCGTGCTGCCGACGTAGCCGATCACGTCGCCGGCCTGTACCGGCCCGAGCTTCGCGATCGAGGTCATGTGCGCGTTGTAGGTGGCCCCGTACTGCCCACTCACGTACACGGCGGCGCCGCCGTAGGCGTTCGTCGCGTCGCTCGCGACCCCGTCGAAGGTGGCGTAGATCTCGGTTCCCATTGGCGCCACGATATCGACGCCCTTGTGGAGGTGATAGCCGCCGACGTAGCGAGGCGCCCCGAACCCGTCACCGAACCCGCGCGGCAACGCCACGGGGCAGTACTTGAACACGCCCTGCCACGCCTCGGGCAGCGCGACCGATGAGTGGGCTCCATAGCTCTGGGACGCCAGGAACTTCTGGTAGGCCTTCTCGGCTGCCTTCTCGTCGGCGTTGGCCCCGGCGAGGGTCGATTCCACATCGGCGAGCACCGACTGCTGGGCCGCGAGATCGGCTTCGACCTGCGCCTCCAAATCCTGCGCCTTGTCGTAGCGCCGCCGCGCCTCGGACTGCAGCTCTTCGAGACGATCCTCGGCCGCGAGGAGCTCGTTCCGAACGTTCAGAACCTCTTGGGCGAGGTCGGCGTCCTCTTGCTGAACGACATCGACGAACTCGATGCGGTCGGAGAGATCGGAGAGCGACGTGGCGCCGAGGAAGAAGCCGACATCGGATGCGGGGCCTTCCATGAAGACTTCGGCGGCGCGCTCGTTCAGGCGCACCTCGATGCGGGCGACGCGCGCTTCAGCCTCGTCACGCTCGTGCCGGGTGGCCTGCAGGTTCGCCGTGACCTCCTCGAACCGGCCGGTCGCATCCTCGAGCTTCAGCAAGGCGTCGGCGAGCCGCGCGTCGATCGTGGAAAGCTGACCCTCGGCCGCCGACAGCTTCGACTCGAGGGCGCGTCGGCGATCGCGGGCATCCTGCAGCTCTTCCTTCGGATTGGCGAAACCGCTCGTGGCGGCGACCGCGAGCATGGCGACGAGCGCGGTCGAAACCGCGGCGACGCGAACCGCCATGGGGAAGCGGGCGGGGAAGGGGAAGTGCGTTCTGGTCATATGTGAGCGTCTACCCATACCGGACCGAGGGAGGGGTTGGCAACCGGCCCGATGCCCTCACAGGCTCCCCCGGGATCGGGGCCGATGCAACCATCCTCGGCGAGATGGTTCGACTGCTTGATGTTAAGCCCCACCGGAATACGATCACCGCTCCCTATGGGCTCGCTACCCGACGCACCATTGGGGGACTGCGCCGCCAATCTAGAGATGATCTCGGCAACGCGCCGTCGTCGTCCCGAGACCCTCGGGGGATCAGGATCTCACGAACGAGACGCTCTCAACGTCAAAGGTAATCGTAGAACCGTCGGCTGCCTCAAGATAGATCAGCATCCCCTTGGCGCCGACGATCTGAAGAGGACCCGGCGAGCCCACGGCGACGATCGGGCCCTTAAATGAATGCTCAAAGGACGTGGGGTCGACGACATCCACGAGCACGATCCCCTGCTTCAAATCGCTTGCCATGGCACCTGCGTACACCCTAAGGTTCGAGTCAGCGGTCGATCCTTGCCAGATTGTGTTGAAGGAATACTCGGTGCTCGGGAATTCCTCGCCGCCCTTGTAGATCCCTTCGGGCCAAGCAAGGTCATCGGGTGTCGACGCCGGGTGAAAACTGAGCACTTCTCGCCGGTTGAAAACTGAGCAGCTT
>JBBEAY010000001.1:0-49702 GCA_040882605.1 Actinomycetota bacterium | reverse complement strand
ACCCCGCGGCGACCGTCGCGAGCACCCGTGGACGAATTGTTCAGCAGTCTCCTAGCCGACCGCCGTGTCGTGGGCGCCGAAGCCCTGATCCGCTGGAAGGACTTCGGCGGCATCGTGCCGCCCGGGGAGTTCATCCCTATCGCCGAGGAGCTCGGGCTGATCGAAGCGATCGGCGACTGGGTGATCGACCAGGTGGCCGCCCAGCAGCGCGCGTGGCGAGATGCGGGACTCGACCTCGAAGTGTCGTTCAACCTCTCACCCCGTCAGCTATGGACCCCTCGCCTGGCCGACCGGTTGCTCGCGAAGCTCCGTGACGCCGGCGTCGACCCCTCGACCGTGCAGGCCGAGATCACCGAGTCGACGGCGATGGCGGACCCAGACCGAACCCAGCGCACCCTCCGAGAGCTGCATGCCTGGGGACTGCGCCTGGCGCTCGACGACTTCGGGACCGGCTACTCGTCGCTCTCGCGCCTGAAGAACATGCCGGTCGACGTGCTGAAGATCGACCGGGAGTTCATCCGAAACGTCGACAAGGACGTTCGCCTGGCCGGAATGGTGAGGGCGATGATCCAGGTCGCACAGTCCCTCGACATGGTGCCGCTCGCCGAGGGTGTCGAGACCGAGGGCGAGTATGTCTTCCTGCGCTCGAACGGCTGCCGCCTCGCGCAGGGATTCTGGTTCGCTTACCCCATGCCTGCCGAAGAGCTGGAGGCGTTCACGGGCAAGCCCTTGCCGATAGGAAGCTGACCGCAGAAGCGGCCTCTAAGCCGCCACGATGCGGAAGACTTCGCTGGTGGCGACACAGCGGTAGTCGTCGTCGATGCAGAGCGACACCGCGTACCGTCCGGTTCGCAGGGGCCAAGCACCCTCCGAGCCTCGCGTGAAGCGCGCGACGCCGGACACCCGGCCGTCGATGTAGCGCCACTGTCTCAGCGAGCACACGCTCGGGTCGAAGCAGTTCCGGTTCAAGCTCAGCCAGTCATACCGGTTGCCGGGCCCCCCGGTCCACTCGACGCGGATCGGTTCGCCCCGCTCGTATCGGCGGACAGAGGTCGTGATCATGGCGGGAGCCGTCCGTTCGACCAGGGCCACCGACGAGGTCGCGACCACGTTCGCCCCGTTGATGAGCGCCACGGTGTAGTCGCCGGCGTCGAGGCCGTCTGTGTCGAGCGCCACGATGGCGTCGTCAGCCGCGGCGTCTACGGGCGCCGACATCGCGGCGGGGTCGACCGCGGGGTCCGCTCCGGGCGGCCAGAGTCCGATCGTGCGCCTGGGCGATGCCGAGTCGTGGAACGCCGCCTGCACCGAGCGTCCGATGAACACGCGCTCATCGAGCGGAGCGGCGAACGGATCGGGGGTCACGAGCGTGACATCGACGGTCGACACGACCGCACGGTGATCGGTGGGCCACGGGCGGCTGCGGATGTCGGTGTAGGGGCCGCCTTCGCCCACGACCTTGCTGCCCACGATGCCGATCGGGCCCGCCGTGTACACGTAGTCGATGCGATCCCACGTGTCCCATTTGCCGCACGCCGGGTAGAGATCGGCACAGTAAGTGAAGCCGGGCTCTGTGATCGGGTCCGGATTGACCTCACGATAAGTATCGTGGAACCCTGCCGATTCCATCGCCAGGGTCACCGGCCACGCCACTAGGTATCGCTCGCCCGGTGGATCGAGCGTCGAGGGCTGCCATCCGAGTGCGTCGACGGCTGCCTGCGTCCAGTCGAGGTGTGAAGGGGTGTTGAGGTCCCCGACGAAGAAGGTCGGCACGCCCGCTGCGATCGGAGCGGCGACCGCATCGAGGTGCGGCTGCAGCCACGCCAGCTTGCCCTCTTCCCGACTCAAGACTTCGGCCTCGTCTTCGCCCTGAAGCATCGCGTACATGCCACTGGGCCACCACGGCGTGTGGGTCTGGGCGATCGCGGCGACCGCGCCGTTGCCGAGCAGCAGGTACGCCCAGGCGCCTTCGGGGATGCGGCCGCCGGGCGGGCCTTCCACGCGGCTGCCGCCAGGGTGCACGATCGGGAAGCGGTTCACCAGATGCAACCGAGGCGACGCGTACCAGTCGAGCATGCGGGCGATCTTCCTCGTCTTGCCGAACGCCTCCTGCAGGCCCACGACGTCGGCATCGGCCGTGACGATCGCATCGACCACGGCAGCGAGCGTGGAGTAGTACGCGCCGTACTGGATGTTGAACGACATCACCTTGATGCGGATGGGTGGGGCCGCCGCGAGGGCGGGCGTCGGGAGCGAGATAGGCGTGATCGCTGCGGCACATGCGATCAGTACGAGGGTCAGCGCTCGGCCAGTGCACGTGGTTGCGCGCCATGTGTCGCGAGCCGTCGGACGCCGTGAAGTAAGCCTGGCCCCCGGTGGCGACGGCGAGAGGGTGGAGGTCACTGATCACCATGGCCCCCTTGGGTCGCAGCGCGCGCGCTAGCTCGGCGATCGGCGCACCGAGATGCTCGAAGTGCGTTAGCGCGAGACCGCACACCACGACGTCCACGCTCTCGGATCGCAGCGGCAGACGACGGATGTCGGCGATCGCAAGGCGTGAGGTCCCTCCGGCTCGCTCGTGCGGTGCAGCATGGAGGCTGACGCATCGACCGCGACCACCTCGAAGCCTCGCTCATGGAGCGGGCGCGTTAGCCGGCCGGTTCCGCATGCAGCATCGAGCGCGAGCCGACCTTCGAGTCCACCAAGGAGCGATCGCACGAGCGGCTCTTCCGCATCGATCAGCAAGTTCGGCAGTTCGTCGTAGGTCTCGCTCCACGCCTCGTACGCGGCGTCAAGCCCCCGGTCGGCCAGGTCGTGGAGGTCGGGTGGCTGCTCGAGCAAGCGGCCAAAAGTCAGGGGCGGAGCTCGATGAAGCCTGCAGCGCTGAAGTCCCCGTCGAAAGCCAGGACCTCGCGGATCTTCCGTGAACGCATCAACGCGAAGCTGGTTGCGTCGACGAACGAATATTCGCGTTCATCACGCGATCGGAGCCAGGCGATCGCTTGCGACTCGATCCGGGGGCCGATGTGCTCCACCTCAACGCGAGCGGACGCATCGAGGTGGTCGAGGAATCGCACCGCGCCACGATGACCGGCCCGGCGCCGCAACCATGTCCACGTCTCCCCCCGAACGTGATTCGTGGTGTGAAGTTGCGCCGTCCCAAGGGCTGCCATGAGGCGCGCCGCATCGTCGTGATTGCGGTCTCGGCCGTTCTCGATGGCGAGCCAGAACGATGTATCAACGAAGATCATCGGTACACGACGTCGTCGATAGTTTCGCCGGGAACCGGTTCCACGCTGACATCGCCGACCATCTCCCAGAGCGAGTCTTCCTCGATGGGGGGAAGGGGGCCGACGCGCTCGCGCACGAACCGCCGGATGAGCGCTGCTTTCGATGTGCCCTCGTCGCGGGCCATCTGCTGGAGGATCGAGTCGAGATCCTCGTCGATCATGATCTGAAGCCGTTTCACATCGGTCATCTTACGTCACCTCTGATTAGTGATGTAACGTCGGGTCTGTCGAAGCCCCTTCCTTCAGCCACGATTCAGGCTGACAAGGGAAGATGACGAGTCGCGAAAGGTGATCGAGCATGCGGGTGTTGGTCATAGAAGACGAGATCGCGCTCGCCGAGGGCATAAGGCGGGGGCTCGAGGCTGAGGGGTTCGCCACCGATGTCGCTCATGACGGCACCGACGGACTCTCGATGGCTCTCGAGCACGCCTACGACGCGATCGTGCTCGACATCATGCTGCCGGGGCTCAACGGCTTCCGCGTCTGCGCGGGAATAAGGGAAGCCGAGGTGTGGACCCCGATCCTGATGCTCACCGCGAAGGACGGCGAGTACGACGAGGCCGAGGCGCTCGACACGGGCGCAGACGACTACGTTACGAAGCCCTTCTCGTACGTGGCCTTGGTGGCCCGGTTGCGTGCGCTGATCCGCCGAGGTGCGCCCGAGCGCCCGAACATGCTCGAGGCGGGCGACTTACGCTTCGACCCCGGCGCTCGGCGCGCGTGGCGGGGTGAGACCGAGGTGCGACTGACCGCCCGCGAGGCTTCCCTGCTCGAGTACCTGTTGCGCCGCGTCGGGGAGGTCGTGTCGAAGACCGAGATCTTGGATCACGTCTGGGACGACCGGTTCGACGGCGACCTGAACATCGTCGAGGTCTACGTGAGACACCTGCGGAACAAGCTCGATCGTCCGTTCGACTGCGACTCGATCGAGACGGTCCGAGGCGCCGGCTACCGCCTGGCCGCGAACGGCGGGTGAGGCGTGGCCACCGGTCGTAGCCGGCTTCGATCCGTGCGCGTTCGCACTACCCTCGCCGCGGCAACGGTCGTCGGCTTCGCGCTCGTCGTCGCGTCGGTGGCTCTGCTCGTCTTCCTGGGGCGGGCGCTGACTGCCGATATCCAGGACAAGGCTGAGACCCGCGCGAGCGAGGTCGCGATGGCGATCGAAGCTGACGAGCCGGTCCTGCTCGAGGGCGAGTCCGAGGACGAGTTCGTGCAGATCCTCGATGAGTTTGGGCGAGTTCTCGACTCGAGCTCTAACGTCGAAGGGGAGCCAGCGCTCGCGACGCTGGAACCCGCAGAGACGTCGCGCCTCGAGTCGGTGCCGTTCGAGGACGGATCCTTCCTCGCCGTCGCCGCGGGCGCGGCCTCACCACAGGGGTCGCAGACCGTGATCGTGGGGCGGAACCTCGACGACATCGCCGAGACCACCGGCGCGGCGGCGCCTCTGCTCACGGCCGGTGTGCCGCTGCTCGTGCTGGTGGTGGCCGCGGTGACCTGGTGGATCACGGGGCGGGCGCTGCAACCTGTGGAGTCGATCCGCGCAGAAGTCGAGGCGATCTCGGCGAAAGGGCTGGACCGGCGCGTGCCCGAGCCGGCCACCGGCGACGAGATCGCGAGGCTCGCTACCACGATGAACCGCATGCTTGCACGGCTCGAGTCCTCGCAGGCCCGCCAGCGTCGTTTCGTTTCCGATGCGGCGCACGAGTTGCGCTCGCCCGTGGCCTCGATCCGCCAGCACGCCGAGGTGGCGCTCGCTCACCCCGAGAGCACCCCCGTGGGCGATCTCGCTGGCACGGTACATGCCGAGAACCTGCGAGTGGAAGGGCTCGTCGACGATCTGTTGCTGCTCGCTCGCCTCGACGAGGGCGCCCGCGACGGTGAGGAACAGGTAGATCTCGACGACATCGTGCTCGCCGAAGCCGCGCGTCTGCGAGCGGCCACGTTGCTCACGATCGATACGAGCGGCGTCGGAGCCGGCCGGGTGCTCGGACGGTCTTCGGAGCTGGAGCGCGTGGTCCGGAACTTGGCCGACAACGCCGCGCGTCATGCGCATGCCGCGATCGCGCTGGCCGTGACGGACACGGGCACGCATATCGTGGTGTCCGTCGGAGACGACGGCCCGGGCATCTCTGCCGCCGACCGTGACCGGGTATTCGACCGATTCGTTCGTCTCGACGATGCGAGAGCCCGCGACGGCGGGGGCGCCGGGTTGGGCCTCTCGATCGTGCGAGCCGTTGTCGAGGCACATGGGGGCGAGGTGTCGTTCGCGGAGGGTACGGATGGCGGTGCTCGGGTGCAGGCGAGGCTCCCGGCCGCTCCCCCCTGAGCTCGCTGCATCGGCTCATTCGGTTCAGCGTGGAGTCAGCGCCGCAGGGGCACCATCTGTGATGAGAACGCATACGGTGGAGGAGGCGCACGATGCGCACGAAGGTCAAGTTGATGATCGTCGCCGGGGCGGCCGTCGTGGTCGCCGGCGCAGCCGCAACCGTCAGCGTGGCGCTCGGCGGCGGCGACTCGTCACTCATGGGCAACGAGCTCCAGCGGGCGACCACCGCCGCCCTCGAACACACCGGCGGTGTCAGGGTCGTCGAGAGCGAAGCAGGTGAAGGAAGCGCCGCCTACGAGGTCGCAGTGCTGCTCGAAGACGGGAGCGTGGTGGAAGTACAGCTCGACGCGAACTTCGAGGTCACCGCAAGCGGAGTCGACGCCGAAGGCTCGGCCGAAACGGGCGAGTCTGGCGAGACCTCGGGTGAGGGCGGTGCCGACGACGGTTCCTGACGAGGCGCCGGCGTAACGAAGCCGTCGGGGTCGTCGCCGAGCAGGAACCGAGGGCCGGTGCCGTTCACGTTCGCGATGTCCTGCGGGTTGTACAGGCGGCACGATGTCAGCGAGAGGCATCCACAGCCGATGCAGCCGGTGAGGTCGTCGCGGAGCCGTTCGAGGTCGACGATGCGCTCGTCGAGGTTCCGTCGCCACGCGCGCGAGACCTTCGCCCACTCCGCCTTGGTCGGCGCGCGGTCGGCCGGCAGCGAGCGCAGGGACCCCGTGTGGCGATCGTGCTCGCCGAGATCAGCGAGCAACTGTTCCGTGACGCGCGACGTCACGATCCGCTCCGTGTCGTCAACGTCGGCATCGCGGAGCAGACCATGGTGGGCGTCGCGGCCGGCTTCGCGATGGAAGGGTTCCACCCGATCGCGCACTCGCTTTCCCCGTTCATGGCGGAGCGTCCGTTCGAGCAGTTGAAGCTCGACTTCGGCTACCAAGGGCTCGGCGGCACCTTCGTGGGTGCCGGCGGCTCGTACGACTACGCGAGTGAGGGCGCCACCCACCATGGCGCCGGTGACGTGGCCGCGATGCTCGCGATCCCGCGCATGCAGGTGCTCGTGCCGGGCCACGGCGACGAGGTCGCGGCGATGATGAGCGCAACATATGCGAACGGCTCGCCGACCTATGTGCGAACGAGCCTGGCCACGAACGACGAGTCGCACGACGTGGCGCCCGGCCGCCTCGAGATCGTGCGCCGAAGCGCCGGCGCCACGGTGATCGCGTTCGGCCCGATGCTCACCCGTACGCTGCTGGCCACCGAGGGGCTCGACGTCACGGTTGCGTATGCGACGAGCGTCGAGCCGTTCGACGATACGGGGCTCGCGGCGATCGTCGGCGCGGCCCCGCGCGTGATAGCGGTCGAGCCCTGGTACGAAGGCACCGCGGCCACGGTGTTGACGCGCGCGCTCGGTCACATGCCCGCCACGTATGGCTTCATCGGCGTGCCGAGGCGCTTCGTGCACGACTACGGCACGTGGGCGGAGATCGACGCGGACCTCGGTCTCGACGTGACCGGCATCAAAGGGCGGCTCGCGGCGAGCTTCCTCAAGGTGCCACGGCTGTGATGGAACAAGGACGCTTCGGCTGACGTTCGATGCAACCATGGAGATCGGTCTCTACACCTTCGCGGAGCTGTATCCGGACCCGGGCACCGGGCAGCTGATCAGCCCCGAGCAGCGCATGCGCAACCTCATGGAAGAGGTTGAGCTCGCCGACCAGCTCGGGCTCGACGTGTTCGGCATCGGGGAACATCACCGGCCCGACCTGATCGTGTCGTCGCCTGCCGTCGTGCTGGCCGCCGCCGCGGCGAGAACCGAGCGCATCCGGCTCACGAGCGCCGTCACGGTGCTGAGCTCCGACGATCCTGTCCGCGTCTTCCAGGACTTCGCCACCGTGGACCTGCTCTCCGGCGGACGCGCCGAGATCATGGCCGGGCGCGGGTCGTTCACTGAATCCTTCCCGTTGTTCGGCTTCGACCTCGAGGACTACGACGATCTCTTCGAAGAGAAGCTCAAGATGCTGATCGCGCTTCGTAAGAGCGAACGCGTGCGATGGTCCGGAAAGCACCGCGCACCACTCGACGGGAGCGTCGGCGTCTACCCACGCCCCGTGCAGGACCCCTTGCCCATCTGGGTCGCGGTGGGTGGGGCTCCCGAGTCAGCGTTCCGCGCTGGATCGCTCGGACTGCCCATGGCGCTCGCCATCATCGGCGGCATGCCCGAGCGGTTCGCGCCGTTCGCGGAGCTCTTCCGCGACGCGGCGCGCCAGGCGGGCCACGACCCGCTGCCGGCGTTGAGCATCAACTCTCACGGCTACATCGCCGAGATCTCGCAGCAGGCGATCGACGAGTCCTTCCCGTATGCGGCGGCCATGATGAACACGATCGGCCGCGAGCGCGGCTGGCAGCCGATGACGCTCGAGCAGTACGAGGCGGGCGCGACGCTGCGCGGCGCGAACTTCGTGGGCTCGCCGCAGCAGGTGATCGAGAAGATCTTGTTCCAGCACGAGATCTTCGACCACGATCGCTTCCTGGTGCAGTTCAGCGTCGGGTCGCTGCCCCACGACAAGCTGATGCGCTCGATCGAGCTGCTGGGAACCGAGGTCGCGCCCGCCGTACGCCAGGAGCTCGCCCGTCGAAGAACCCCCGCGCCGACGGTTTGACCGTTCGAGCTGAACGTCGGCTGAAACCAGCAGGCTGCACATTCATCCTGCTCTCATCTCCCGCGCCCTACCCTTCGTGCCACGGAGGCGCCTATGCGTGTGCTGGTGGTCGAGGACGAGGTGAAGATGGCGAGCCTGCTGAAGCGTGGGCTCGAGGAAGAGGGCTACGCGGTCGACATCGCGTCAGACGGGCTGACCGCGGTGTGGATGGGCACCGAGCACCCCTACGACGCGATCGTGCTCGACGTGATGCTCCCGGACATGGACGGGTTCGGCGTGTGCAGGAAGCTGCGCGAGGCCGGGCGGTGGAGCCCGGTCCTCATGCTCACGGCCCGGGACGCCGTGGACGACCGAGTCGCGGGGCTCGACGCTGGCGCCGACGACTACCTCACGAAACCGTTCTCGTTCGCGGAGCTGCTCGCGAGGCTCAGAGCGCTGCTGCGACGGGGCGAGCCCGAACGTCCGACCGTGCTCGAAGTCGACGACCTCGTCGTGGACCCCGCCACGCATCGGGTCACTCGCGCAGGCGTGCCGATCGCCCTCACGCGCAAGGAGTTCGCGCTGCTCGAGTACTTCGTGCGGCACGCCGGCGAGGTGCTGAGCCGTTCGAATCTCATCGAGCACGTGTGGGACTTCGCCTTCGAGGGCGATTCCAACGTCGTCGATGTCTACGTGCGTTACCTCCGTCAGAAGATCGATCGTCCGTTCGGGAGAGACTCCATCGAGACGGTGCGCGGGGCGGGCTATCGCCTACAGGAAGGACCGGCCGGTGCACCTGCCGATCAGGGCTAGGCTCACGCTCGCGTTCACGACACTGATGGCGGTCGTGCTCGCCGCTGCAGGCGTGTTCCTGTTCGTGCGGTTCCGTTCCGACCTGTTGCAGGCGGTCGATGCCGGGCTCCGCTCACGCGGGCAGGCCATCGTCGGCGAGCTGTCGCGTTCCGCGCCGCTCACGGCCGGCATCCTCACCGAGACCGACGAGGCATTCGCGCAGGTGCTCCGTATCGACGGTACGGTCGTCGACTCCTCACCCGGGCTCGCGGACCAGCCTGTGCTCGCCGCGACCGACCTGGAACCGCTGCGGAAGCCTCGCTTCTTCGATGTGAGCGTGCGCGCTGCGAGCGACCTCGTGCCCGCCCGGATCCTCGCGGTGCGGTTCGACGAGAGCACGGTCGTGGTGGTGGGCGCGTCACTGGAAGACCGCCGCGAGGCGCTCTCCCGGCTGGCCACGATGCTGGCGATCGGCGGCCCGCTCACCGTCGTGCTTGCCGCTGGTGTGGGCTGGGTGGTGGCCGGCTTCGCTCTGCGCCCTGTGGATCGCATGCGGTCCCAGGCCGCCGCGCTCTCGGTCGACGACCTCACGCAACGGCTCCCGGTGCCTGAGACGCGCGACGAGCTCGCGCGGCTGGCCGAGACCCTTAACGAGATGCTCGGCCGGCTCGGCGCAGCCCTCGACCGGGAACGCCGATTCGTCGCCGATGCCAGCCATGAGCTGCGGACACCGCTTGCCAACCTGAAGGCCGAGCTCGAGCTCGCGCTCGGCCGATCCCGAACCGAGGCGGAGCTGCTCGAGGCGTTGCGAAGCGCCGGCGAGGAAACCGACCGGCTGGTGCGTCTCGCTGAAGACCTGCTCGTGCTCGCCCGCGCCGGCACGCATCGGCTCCAGGTCGTGCGCGAGCCCGTACACGTCGGGGAGCTCGTCGCGGGTGTGGCGGCGACCTTCTCTGCTCCTGCCGCCCGCCGCGGGTGCACCATCGAGACCGACGTGTTCGTTCCTGGGCCCGTCGCGCTCGACCCCTCACGCTTCCGTCAGATCGTGGGGAACCTGCTCGACAACGCGATCCGCCACAGCCCTGAGGGGGCGGCGGTGACGGTCGGCGCGCGCATCGACGACGGGGTGCTCGTGCTCGAGGTGAGCGACGGAGGCGAGGGCTTCCCATCTGCGTTCCTGCCTCAGGCCTTCGAGCCTTTCGCTCGAGCTGAAGCATCCCGCTCCCGCGCTGCCGGCGGCGTCGGTCTCGGACTCGCGATCGTGCAGACGCTCACCGAGGCGCATGGGGGCACGGCGATCGCGAGGAACCGACCCGAGGGCGGGGCCGAAGTCGTGGTCACGCTGCGCCTGTCGTAGCAAGGGACTCGTAACTCAGCCTGCTCTCACGGAACGCTCACCATGCTCTCATCGACCGAGCCGCAAGGTGGCCTCGACGATCGAACGGTCGATCGAGAGAAGGAGGGAGCACCATGCTTCGCACCATCATGAAGAACCGACCGAGGAAGGCCCGATCAGCCCGGGCGGTCTTCGTCGTCGCGCTCGCGACGACGTTGCTGCCGGGCTTCGGCACCGTGGCCCAGAGCCAGGCGGTCGCGCCGGGAACAGGCGCAACCGGATGCCAGGCCACTGCGTCGACGCCCATCCCGCAACCCACCCCGGAGGAGCTCCAGGCCGCAGGACTCGACGGGATCCCGTTGGCACCGGACTCGGCCCGCCGCGACCTGGTCGCCGAGCCGTTCTCGGACCCCACGGCCGTGATCAACCCGCTGTTCCCGATCGCCGAGCTCGACTCGGCCATCTTGAACGGCCGGGTCGACGGTAAGCCGTTCTACACGGAGACCACGTTGCTGCCATTCACCCGTGTCATCGAATGGACGCCGGGTCAGTGCGTGCGCGTGCTCGTCTCGCAGTACATGGCGTTCCTCGACGGCAAGCTGGAGGAAACCGCGATCGACCTCTACGCGCAGGCCGACGATGGGTCGGTGTGGTACCTGGGCGAGGACGTCTACGACTACGACCGTGCCGGGCGGATCTTCACCACCGAAGGCACGTGGCACGCCGGCACCGAAGGGCCTGTGGCTATGATCATGCCGTCGGACCCGCAGGTCGGTGACGCGCATCGTCCCGAGAACATCCCCGGCAGCGTGTTCGAAGAGGTGACCGTGACGAAGGTCGACCAGACCTTCGACGGACCGTCGGGCCCGATCTCAGGCGGGATCGTGGGCACCGAGACACATCAAGACGGTTCGCTGAGCGACAAGTGGTTCGCACCTGGGTACGGCGAGTTCCTGTCGACCGACGGCAACGACATCGAAGCGATGGCGATGGCGTTGGCGTCGCCGACCGAATCGCTCGCGGGCGGCGTGCCCGCTGAGCTGACGGCGATCTCCGAGGGTGCCGACAGCATCTTCGCGTCGAGTCTGGCGACCGGGGCGCAGTGGAAGAAGGCCGAGAAGTTGGCGGCCGGAATGGTCGACGCCTGGGACGCGTTCCGCGCAGGCGACGTGCCGCCGAGGCTCGTGAAGCCGACGACCATCGCGCTGCGAACCTTGATCAAGCAGATCGAGTCCCGCGATCGCTCGAAGGCCCGGGCGGCGTCGGTCGATGCCTCGTACGTGAGCATCAACCTGCAGTTGCGCTATCGGCCGGTGACCGAGGTGGACACGATCCGGTTCGAGCTGTGGACCCGTCGCGCACTCGTGCACGCGGTCGACGGTTCAACAGGCGGGGTGAGGAGCGACCGGGTCGTCATGGAGTGGATCCGTGACCGGTTCGTGCACACGGTCGATTCCGTCACCCGCGTGCAGATCGACACGATGGTGCGAGACATGGGAACCGCCGTGGTCGATGGCGACCTCGACGCCGCAGCGGACACTGCCCGTGCGCTACGGACGGTGATGGCCGGTCTCATCTGAGTAGCGGGGAGGAACTGCGCCGGTGGGCTCCGAGGAGGAGCCCACCGGCAACCCGGCGTCGGGCCTCAGTGGGCAGGCCCCGGGGGCATGAGCGGGCGCGTCGCGTCATGAGGTGATGAGCGCGAACCCGAGGGTGAGCGTGCCCGCCGCCAGTGACGCGGCGCCGAGGTAGACGAGCCGGCGGATCCACGGTGCGTGCGGGGGGTTCCATGTGGTCATCATGACCCGCGAAGGCCTGGATCATGCGCGACGCCGGCGCACGCGCTAATCAACCTCTTGACCGGGTGCGTGGTCTCCGGACGGGCGGGGTCAGCTACGCTCGTTCCTCGCATGATGAACGACGATCGAATACAGGCACTCGCGCGCGACTTCCGGCATCACGACGAGGGTCTCGACGTCGCCTTCGAGGTGTATCGCGAGCTGCGTGAGGGCTGTCCGGTCGGGTTCAGTGAGCACTACGGAGGCTTCTGGTTCGTCACCCGGTTCGACGACATCCATCGCATCGAGCAGGATCCGGAAACGTTCGCCGTGTCGCCCGGCATGCTGCTTCCGCCCATGGGCAACGAGCGGCCCGGTGTGCCGATCGACATCGACCCTCCCATGCACGGCAAGTACCGAAGGGTGATGCTGCCCGCGTTCAGCCCGCAGCAGATCGACCGGCTCGAGCCCATGGTGCGGCGCTCCGCGATCGGACTGCTCGACACATTCGCCCACGAGCGCGCGGTCGACGTCGCCGCACGCTACGCCGTGCCGTTCCCGATGGTCGTGTTCTGCGAGCTGGCGGGGCTGCCCACCGACGAGTCCGGCAAGCTCGAGGATTGGATCAACCGCATCTTCTACGTGCGAACGCACGACTACGACTCCACCTTGAGAGCCGCGGCCGAGCTCACCAGCTACATCACGTCGGTCCTCGAGTCACGCAAGGGGGAGGAGCCCCGAGACGACCTGTTCGGGCGGCTGCTCACCGCCGAGATCGACGGCCGGCGACTCACCGACGAGGAGCTCGCCGACTACGGCTTCATATTGGTCGTGGCCGGGCTCGACACCACGGCGTGGGTCCTGCGCAGCAGCCTCTGGTACCTGGCGCAACACCCTGAGGATCGAGCGAAGCTTCACGAGCAACCCGAGCTCGTGGCGACGGCGGTAGAAGAATTCCTTAGGTGCCTCTCGTCGGTGCAGGGCATGGCGCGAACCGTGACGCGCGACGTCGACCTCAACGGCCACACGTTGCGCAAGGGCGACCGGGTGCTGCTCGTGTTCGGGGCGGGAAACCGCGACGAGGCGAAGTTCCCCGACGGGGATCGCATCGTGATCGACCGTCAGCCGAATCCGCACGTGGCGTTCGGCGCCGGCATCCATCGGTGCATGGGGTCGAACCTCGCTCGTCGTGAGCTGCGGGTCGCCCTGGAAGAGTTCCTGATCCGCTACCCCGATTTCTCACTCGCGTCGGGCTCCGATCCGGTCTGGTACGGCATCGATCCGCTTCCGTTGATGCTCGACGGGAGTGGTCGCGCGTGACGCCGGTGCGGGTCGAGGTGGACGGGCAGCGATGCCAAGGCCACAATCGCTGCGTGATCGCGTGCCCGGAAGTTTTCGAGTCCGACGAGTACGGCTACTCCGTCGTGAAGTTGCCCGAGGTTGGACCCGAGCTCGAACCGCAGGTCCGGTTGGCCGAAGCCGACTGTCCGGAGAACGCGATCACGGTAGAGCGAGCATCGACGACGGGGTGACCCGGAAGGAGCGAACGCCATGGACAAGGTCGTGCACTTCGAGATCCCGACCGACGATCTCGCGCGAGCCAAGGAGTTCTACGGCTCGATCTTCGGGTGGCAGCTGCAGACGATGGACGAGATGGACTACACGATCGCGATGACGACTCCCGTCGACGAGCAGACCCAGATGCCCACGGAGCCGGGCGGCATCAACGGCGGCATGATGAAGCGATCCACTGACACGCCCTCGCCCGTGCTCACGGTCGGCGTCGACTCCATCGACGCTTCGATGAAGCAGGTGGAAGTCGCGGGCGGTGCCGTCGTGCAGCCGCGGACCGAGATCCCCGGCATGGGTGCGTTCGCGTACTTCAAGGACACTGAGGGCAACGTGCTCGGACTCTGGGAGAACGCCTGAATCGAGGCGTACTCGCGAGAAACGGGTCGATGGCAGAAGACCTCTCGCCGCTTGCCCGTGCGAGCGCCAACGAACGGCGCCGGCGTCAGTACGCCAAGGAAGCGTCGACGTACGACCGTGAGGCAGACCGCACCGAGCGGTGGCTCTTCGGCCGCGAGCACCGTGGGTGGGTGTGCTCCTGCGCGACAGGCGCCACGCTCGAGGTTGCGATCGGCACGGGTCTCAACCTTCCGAACTACCCGCCTGAGGTACGCCTGACCGGTCTCGACCTTACGCCCGAGATGCTCGCGCTTGCACGAGAGCGTGCTGTCGATCTCGGTATCCCCGTCGTGCTCTGCGAAGGCGATGCGTAAGCGCTTCCGTTCCGCGACCGCGCGTTCGACACCGTTGTCTCCACGTACGCGATGTGCAGCGTGCCCGATGAGCGTCGGACCGTCCTCGAGATGAGGCGGGTCCTCAGGCCCGGCGGACGGTTGATCTTGGTCGATCACGTCCGCAGCAGCGTTGCGCCGATCTTCTGGATCCAGCGCCTGATGGAACTCGCACCGTCACGGCATGACAATGAGCTGACGCGGCGCCCCATCGCGCACGTGCTCGCAGCAGGATTCACGATCGAAGCCACCGATCGCATGCGGGCTGGCATCGTCGAGAGGCTCGTTGCTCGCAACCCGTGAGACGATTCGACTCGTGAGCACCGGACCGCGGCATCCGCGCATACAGTCAGTGTCCGAAGAGGCAAAGGTCACGCCGATCGAGCTGTTCTTCGATCTCGTCTTCGTGTTCTCGCTGATGCAGGACCACGAGCTGAGCGATCCTCTCGAACTGCTGCCCCTGGGCGCGCTATACGGAGGCGTCGCGTTGTACCTCATCGCGCACGTGGCGTTCCGCTACCGCAACGTGCGCAGCCTGAACGTGCAGCGAGTGGTGATCGCGGCGCTGCTCGCGCTGATCCCCCTCGGGGCGCAGATGTCTGCCCTCGCAGCGCTCGGACTGCTGGCCGCGGTCATGATCGCGCTGATCGCTTTCGAGGCGACGAAGTTCTCCGAGGTCCGAGACCGGGTGCGGCACGAAGAGGATATCGCCGTGTCGCAGATGGGCGGTGAGCCGGCAGCGGAATGACGAGCGGCGGTCCAACTCAGTCCAGGCCTTACGGCATCGTCTCACGCCCGCGGGAGGCGCAGGCTGCCGTCGTCTCCGAGCTCGAGGCCCGGGTTGAAGGCGACTTCCCAGGCATCGCCGTCAGGATCGACGAAGACGCCGGCGTAACCTCCGTAGAATGTATCGGCAGGCTCGCGGCCGATGAGCGCGCCCGCTGCGCGCGCCTCCTCGATCACGCGGTCGACCTCATCGGTCGAGTGCACGTTCTGCGCCAGCGCGATGCCGCCCCAACCCCCGCCATCGGTGACGCCGAGATCCTCCGCCAGCTTCGCCCGGCTCCATAGGATGAGCAGCAGATCTCCGATCTGGAAGAACACCGTCTCATCGACCTCGAGGCCCGCTCGCCAGCCCAGCCGCTCGTAGAAGCTTCTGGCTGCATGAACATCGGTCACCCCCACCGTGACGATGCTCACCCGCTGCTGCATGCGTGGTCTCAGCCGTGCTCGTGCTCGGCCGCATCGGCGTCGGCCTTGGTCCGATGGACGGTGCCGTCGGCGTGTTCGGGAGGTGAATAGAGCGAATAGAGCTTGACGTCGTCGTCGCCGATGTTGACCACGTTGTGCCAGACGCCGGCCGGCACGATGAAGGCCCAGTCATCCTCGACCTCGTGGGTCTCGTCGACGGCGTCCTCGGTACGGCCGAACTCCACTCGGGCTCGTCCCTGTTCGAGCCGCAGGAATTGGTCGAGGTGCCCATGTCGTTCCCACCCGATCTCCTCACCTGGGCCCAGCCGCATCAGCGTCAGCTGCGTGTGCTCACCGGTGTACGTGACGGCGCGGAAGTTCGTGTTGCCTAGGGTGAGCTTGTTGATGTCGTCCAGCCATCCAAGCATCGAGCCCCCTCCTGTTCACTCGGTCTACCGATCGTAGGTCGTCGCCGAGGTTGACGCACTCCACCGTCGGCGCGGCCGGCTCTCTTGCATCGGACTACTCGTCATCACCACGCGCGGCGGCAGGCCTCGATCCACGTCGTCACGTCGTCCATCCGCTCGGGTCCGAGGCGGCATTCGCGGGTTCGCCCGCGCTTGCGGGTGGTGACGAGGTGCGCGTCCTCGAGGACGCGCACGTGCTTCATCACCCCGGGCAGCGAGATGCCGAAGGGCCGCGCGAGCTCGCTGATCGATGCGGGCCCGGTCGACAGGCGCTCGAGGATGTCGCGGCGCGTCGGATCCGACAGCGCCGAGAACGTCCGGTCGAGCGTCTGAGACTGAACCATTCGGTTAAGTATCCTAAAAGGCAAGGTTGACGTCAACTCCCGAGCACTCGTGGCGGCCCAGGCACGGCGGTACTCTCTGCACGCGATTGGGTTGCGGCTGGCCACGGTTCGATGCCATGCTCCGCCCGTTTCCGACAGCCGGGCAGAGGAGGCGATCGTGGCGGGGAGCGTCGAGCAAGGCACGGTCGAGCTCATCGGCGTGACGAAGCGATTCGGCCAGGTGACGGCTGTCGACGCCATCGATCTGCACGTGCAGCCGGGCGAATTCCTGTCGCTGCTCGGACCCTCAGGCTGCGGAAAGACGACGTCGCTCCGCATGCTCGCGGGGTTCGAAGAGCCCGACGAGGGTGAGATCTACGTCTCCGGCCACGCGGTCGGGGGAGTGCCACCTCACAAGCGAGACGTGAACACGGTATTCCAGCACTACGCGCTGTTCCCGCACATGACCGCCGCGCAGAACGTCGCGTACGGGCTGCGACAGCGCAAGATCGACAAGCGTGAGATCGGGCGGCGCGTGGGCGAGGCGCTCGAGATGGTGAAGATGTCGCCGATGGCCACCCGTCAACCGGCGCAGCTCTCGGGCGGACAGCAACAGCGGGTCGCGCTCGCGCGAGCCCTGGTCAACCGGCCCAGCCTGCTCCTGCTCGATGAGCCACTCGGTGCACTCGACCGCAAGCTCCGCGAGGAGATGCAGAGCTGGTCGTCGGGTCCGCGCCCCCGGAGCGCCGGCCGTGTCGAGGAAGTCGATCGGTGAGTCCTCGAGGCGATCAGAGCTTGGCGTCTCGAACGACCGCGCTCGCCCACGCAACGAGGCGCTCGGCCCGCTTCACCGCGTCAGTGACCTCACCTTGACGGGATCGACGTGACTCGTACTCCACGGCGTTCTTCCGTGCCAATAGGCGACGCAGCTGCGTGGCCTGGGCCTTGACCTCACGTGATGTGGAGCCGACTTCTTCGAGAAGGTCGGCGGCGCGCATGTGGTCGGGATCGACCGAGCGTTGGCCCGACAACGCGATCGTGGCAGCGTCCGACGCGCTGATGGCAGCGTGGATCGCGTTCAGCATCGCGGCATCCCAACGACGGGCAGCCTGGGCGAGCTTCGCCTCGTCGAGGAACTCCTTCGCCTTCGCCGAATAGGCCGCGGCCTGAGTCCGATCGGCGCTCACCCGCTTCGCACGCGTCACGTCGCTCAGGCCCCTTCCGCGGGAAGGAGTCGGCGTCCGTCTTGCTTGACCTCCTGCCAGATGCGGTATCCGGGGCGTCCCGGTCGGGCGAGCTCCATGATCGGCTTCGTGCCGATCAGCACACCGAGGTGATTGCCGAACCGCGAGGCCGTCTCGTCGCTCAACTCGTCCATGAGCTCGGAGAGGCGCCGTTCCTGGCGAGCAGGGCAGATCAACGCCACGTCGATGTCGCTGTCCGGTCGCATATCGCCGGTAACGGCGCTGCCGAAGAGGTACGCATCGTGGACCCACGGCGCTTGGCCGAGGATCTGGTTCCGCAGGAAATGCTCGAGCGAGTCTGGCACTTCGGTTTCGGCGTCCAAGAGCCGCCGGAGGGGGCTCACCAGCACGTGTGAGGGGTTGATCCGATACTCGTCGGCGAGCAAGGTCCTCCGACGCAGCGCCAAACCTTGTGCGCGGAAGCCCTCGAGCACACCGGAGGCCGTGGGATGCGTCACGCCGGCTCGACGAGCGATCTCTCGGATGCTGACCCCGATGCCGTCGGGCAGGCGGAGGAGGGCCCGCAGCACGGGTGCATTGCTCCTTCCTCGGAAGACGTCGTCGAGTGGATCCTTGAGTTGCATCGTTCTTCTCCTCGGTCATGACGGAAAGAAACCTTACCACTTGGAAAGATAGCTTACCAGTAAGACTTCAGCGGAGAGGCGCCTCGGCGAGCGCGGCGGCGAGGAAACGGTAGGTCCACTCTTCCGCGAACTTGCGAGAGTCGGCGAACACGACCTGCACCTCGGGGTAGCGGATCTGCAACCGTGCGAGCACGTCCGCAAGCCAGGCGCCCGGCACGTGTTCCAGCGTGAAGAGCGCCGGGTAGCGGCCCTCGACCACGACCGCGGCGGTCGGGATCTCAGAGAGGCGCTGCATCTGGAAGGCCAGCGTGCCATCGGAGAGCGAGGCGGCGAAGTTCTCGAGCGTCTTGCGCTCGACGGTGGCGATCGGGTCACCGTCGGCGAGAACGGCGTAGTCCCCCGCGCCCAACGTGGTGCGCTCGGTCTGCACGTCGCGGTTCGCGAACCGGTAGCCGTACCGCTCCCTGGTGTCGACCGCGATCGTGAAGCCGGAGGTCAGGGCGCGAGCCCGCGGTATGCGCGCACCCGGGTTGGCGGCCTTTGCGGCGTTCCGCGTCTGCCAGAAGATGGCCGGGCGTCCGCGCACCTCCGTGAAGACGAACTGCGATCGGGTGAGTCGGGGCCGGTCGAGCACAAGGTCGATCATCGCCCCGCGCCGGCGACACGTAGCGATCGGCGTCTCCTCGACGATCTCGATGCCCGCGGGCCACTCTTCCTCGAAGGGGTGGCAGTAGATGCGGGCAGAGCGGGGCCACGTGTCCCGCGCCTTGAGGACGAGTCCGCCGTCGACGGGAAGCCGCAACAGGTAGGGGAGCTTGCTGTCCTCTTGCGGGTTACGCGCGATCACGAACATCGAGTCTGCTGCCGTCAAGATCCCATCCGCCGAGAGCTTATGCTCGCCGCCGAGGAGTGGCTGACCGAGCACCCCGATGCAGCCTGGGCAGTGGCCGTCGCACGTCGTTCAACTGGGGCGAAGATCGAGCTCGACCAACAGGTCGATCGATCCATCCGGGTAGACGTCTTCGGTGAGCGCCCGCAGCTCGTCTGCGAAGAACCAGGCCGAGCCGACGATGGTTCTTCGTCTGGGTGCAGCACGCGTGCCTCGAACTCGTCGGGCGCCTCGACGAGGAAGGTCCACTGATGCTGCCGCACGAGCCACTCTTCCCATTCGAACTGACGTCGCTCTTCGAGACGCACGGTCCGATCGGCAGATCGTCGCGGCCGACTTCCTCGTAGAGTTCGCGCTTCGCAGCATCGAGCATGGTCTCGCCCTCATCGAGCCCGCCGCCAGGCGTGACCCAGAACGGGTCGCGGAACGACGGGGCCAGGTGCAGCATCAGGACGCGCCCTGAGGCAGCTCGGACGCGCAGTCGCGCAGCCTCGCGTTCGATCTCAGGCATCAGTGAGATCCTCGCAACCCTAAGTTGTTCTAGGCAGGTGTGTGGTCGAGCATGACGACGCCGCCCTCGAACGTAGACGAGTCGAGCAGGCGCAGGCGGGCGGGTTCACGCAGCGGGCTGAACAGCGGCACGCCCTCGCCGAGCGCAACCGGGGCCACCAGGCTGCGATAGCGATCGATCAGGCCGTGCCCCGCCAGGGTCGAGCGCAGGTCGGGGCCGCAGATCAGTAGCAGGTCGCCTCCGGGCCGGTCCTTCAGATCGCCGATCGCGGCCGGCAGATCGTCGGCGATCACGATCGTGCCTTCCGGGGCGTCGCGAAGGGTGTTCGACGCGACGATGCGCTCCATGTTCCCGAAGATCTGCGCGAACTCGGCCTCGAGCTCGGTGACCGATGGGTTCGCCGCGTCGAGCTCGTCCCAGTACGACACGAACCCCTCGTGCACTTTGCGGCCGAAGACGATGCCCCCCGCCGTGGCGAAGTACGTGTTCGCGAACCGCATCAGCTCGTCGTCGATCGGCACCCAATCGAGCCCTCCGTCGCGATCGGCGATGAATCCGTCGAGCGACGTGAACATGTACGAGATCAGCCGCCTCATGTCGGACCCTTTCCGCTCACGAGGTCACGCTCCTCGTGCTCAGCCCATCGGGCTCATGAGCTGAAAGTAGTTGCCGTCCGGGTCGGCGAACGTACAGATCGACATGTCGTCTCCGCCCTCGCTGGGGTCGTACGGCTCTTGGACCACCGTCGCCCCCGCGGCGACGAGGCGGTCGAACTCGCCTTTCACGTCTGGGGTCTCGATGTTCCAGATCAACCTGCCTGGCTGGGGGTTCTTACCCTGCACCTGGTCGTGTGGGCCGACCGTGAATCCACCCGAGCCGACCTGCCAGCCGATGTAGCCGCCCTCGTTCCAGCCGGGCTCGCCGAAGAGCTTGGTGTAGTAGTCCGCAAGGCGCTGCGGATCCTCCGACCCGATCAGGATGCTGTTCAGGTTCATGACGCTCCCTCTTGTCGATTCCTCTACCTATCAGACGACGACCGTCGTCGAAACTCATCGGCAGCCTTCGACAGCGGTGAGGGAAACCTCGGCAGCACCCGGGTGCCCCCGAACCGCTCGGTCAGGCGCGCAGCCTCGTGCTCGATAGCGTGAAGCCCTTCGGAGCCGACATCCTCGAGCATCTGCAGCATGACCTCACCGGTTTCGCTCTGGCCCCAGCCGCCCACGATCCGCCCGTCCCACCACACGGTGGGTCCGGCGTTACCGCTGGTATCGAACAACTGCGCCTTGTACGGGCCGAGGTACCACTCCCGCTCGAACCAGCCCATCGTGGTCGGATCCAGCGGCGGAAGCAACGCTGCCCACGGCTCGACCGGATCGGTCGCCTCCAGGTCGTCGGGCAGCGCGTATCCGACCTGCCCGTCGAGATTGACTTCGACCGCCTGGAGGTCGGCCAAGGCCCTCCGCACGACCGCGACGGTCGACCCGAGCCACCACTTCATGTCGGCCGCCGTGCCGGGGCCGAACACGCGCAGCCACTGCTCGACCAGCCTCGCCACTCCCTCGGCCTGCGGGAGAGGTTCGATCGGCTCCCCCAGCCAGGACTTCATCGAGGCCCAGCGGGGCCGGGAGGTGGACCATCCGCCGTCGTTCGACGCACGCACGATATGCCCTGCCGCGGACAGCGTGGTCAGCACTCGGGGGCCGACCGGCACGAGCCCACCCCACGACCTGCCTTTCCCATAGGCGATCGAGCCTTCGAGCAGCGGGATCTCGGCGCGCAGCTCGGACGACGTGGCCTCCCGCCCGTCGGACAGCGCTGCGAGCACCTGTTTCCAGGCTTGCGACAGCCAGCGCTCACCGTTGCTGTGCAGCCCTGCCTTCTCGACGTCAACGATGAGCCGGCGCCGCTCCGTGTTGGCCTGTTCGTGCACGGCACGGGAGGATCCGGGGCGTACTTCGCGCCCCTGGTCGCGGAGTTGACCAGGTTCCGCCGGCTCGTGATCGACCGCCCTGGTTGGGCTATGAGCGCGCCGATCGACTACTCCGGTCGCCCCTACGGCGAGATCGTGTCGGAAGTGCTACGCGACACGCTGGACGCGCTCGAGGTCGAGCGTACCCATGTGCTCGCCGCATCGATCGGTGATCTGTGGGCCCTGCGCTTCGCGATGGCCGAGCCGTCACGTGTCGAGCGGCTCGTGCTGCTGGGTGGTGGCCCGATCTCGCCCGCGGTCACCATTCCTCCGTTCATCAGACTCTTGCGGTCGCCGATCGGGAACATCATCGTGCGCGTGCCCGAACGGCCGGGCATGTTCCGTAAGCAGCTCGCGAGCATGGGCCACCATGCGAGCATCGAGGCAGGTCGAATACCGGAAGCCTTCGTTGACTGGCACGGGGCGCTCACGCGATACACATCTTGGGGTCGTCATGAGCGCGACATGGTGCGGAGCATCGTCGGCCGTCAGGGGTTCGTGCCCGGACTAGTGCCGAGTGAGGCCGAGATCGCGGCGCTCGAGGCGCCGACCCTGATGGTCTACGGCACCGCAGACCCCGTCGGCAGCACCGGGGCATGGCAACGCTTCGTGGCAAGCATGGCTGACGGCAAGGTCGAGCTCATCGATGACGGTGGTCACCTGGTCTGGCTCGACGATCCGGCGGCGGTGGGCAAGACGATCGGCTCTTTCCTCGAGTGAGCGCGTCCGGCCGCGGTCAGCGGGCTCTGAGCGCTGCCTCGACGTCGTCGAGGTGCTCGCCTCGGTGCGAAGCGCGCGCTGCGTAGAGCGGACTGTCCGGATCGTTCGGCCAGAGGCGATCGAGGGGTAGCGTCGCGACTCGAGCATCGGTTTCCTCGGCGATCTGCAACGACAGCCGAGCAAGCTCGAGCGGCGGCACAGCGTGGATCAGCGGGCGCGAGGCGTCGTTGATCCAGTCCACGTCCTCCGGCTCGGCGTCGGATGGCGAGAACGGCTCGCTGCGCTCCATCTTGTCGGCGAGCGAGAGCACACGGGCATCCCAGAACGCGATGTGGCCGAACACGGCGGCGACCGTCCAATACTCGTTCACCGGAGCGCGGAGCTCGCCCTCGCTCAGGCGCTCGACAAGGGCGCGAAGGCGCTCCCGTTCCCGGGTATTCTCGTCGATGTAGGAGCGATCCGACATGTCTCCGAAGATAGCTGCCGACCGGAAACGTCGCGTGATCCAACCGGCGACGTCTCGACCGATGCGATCCGCTACCGGCGTCGGGTCATGCTCTGTCGGGGCGCTCCTTTGAGAGCCGGTGTGCCGACGCGACATCGCCCTTTCGCTCGTACATCGCGAGCGCGGCGTCGAAGGCCTCGCCGGCCTCGCGCCGACGGCCGGCCGCGAAGAGCACGTGGCCCCCGACCCGCTCGGTCTCCGCTTCGAACATCAGGTAGTCCGTCGGGACGAGCAGGGCGCGCGCCATGTCGACAGCAGCGAGGGCGTGCTCGTGCTCGCCTCGGGCCGACGCGAGCCGGGCCTCGACCCACCCGATCGGCACGAGCGCTGCGAAATCGTCGTCGGCTGTCATCGCGCGCGCATCCGGAAGGAGCTCCTCGGCCAAGTCGAGCGACCCGCGGTGACACGCGTAGAACGCCGTCAACGCGGTCATCGTCGAGTTCGCCCCGGTCTCGCCGATCTCGTCGTACACAGCTTTGACGGCGAGACCCCAGGTGATCGCATCGTCGACCCGGCCCAGCCGCCACATGCACTCCGCGCGGATCTGTCCGTTGAGGTAACGGAGGTTCGGATCGCCCAGCTCCCCGTAGATCGCGTCCAGCTCCGCGATCGATGCGTCGTACGCATCGGCGTCGTCGTGCATCGAGTGGATCATCGCGCGCCAGAAGATGGCGCGGCTACGACCGAGCAGCGAGCCGCCGTGGATCCGCTCGATCTCGTCGGCGCTGACGATCCCCTCGGCGATCGGCACCGGACCCCAAGCGACGGCCGCCAGTAGGCCGAACGCGACGTCGCGCCGATCGAGGAAGGACAGCCGGTCGACACGAGGCAGCAGCCGCAGCGCGGTCTCGCGGTGGGTGAGCGAATCACCGCCGAGGAAGCGCAGTCGAGCGTAGGAGAGTTCACACTTGTCGATCACCACTTGGTCGCCGAGGCGGGCCGCCTCGTCGCGGAGCGCCAGCAACAGGCGCTCGCTCTCCTCGTAGCGCCACGTCGGATCGGTCTGCTCGCGTACGCTCAGCGCCACGAGCTGGGCCCGGATCCTGATCGCGGGGTCGCCGGTGCCCTCGACGAGTGCCGACGCCGGCAGGGCCGCGTCGACGAACCGGCTCTGCGTGAGCAGCAGTTCGGCGAGCTCGACCCGCGCGGCGTCGTGCGTCTCGCCGTTCGACGAGCCCGCCGCGCGCTCGAGCAGGTGCGTCGCGGTCGGCAGGTCGCCGCGCGTCATCGTGCGGTCGGCCGACATTCGCATGGCTTGGGCAGCCCGGTTGCCGAGCGAACGGGTCTGCTCGTCGGCGACCCCGAGCTCGCGCCGATAGCGCCACGCCTGCTCGAGGTGGTGCCCCAGGATCTCGACGTAGTCGTCACGCCGCTCGCCACTCGCGCGCTCGAGCCACTCGGCGAACCGCTCGTGCAGCTCCGCCCGCTGTTCCTTCGGCATCGCCTGGTATGCGGCGTCGCGGATCAACATGTGCCGGAAGCGGAACGCGTCCTCGCCGGCGAACTCGGCCCGGTCGGGGCGGATGAGTTCCTTGCGAGCGAGCGTGAGCAGACGCGGACGCACCTGCGCGCGAAGCCCCTCGGGCACGAGCGAGGTCACGGCGCCGGTGTGGAACACCTTGCCCTCGACGGCGCCGCGCTCCATCACCGCGCGCTCCTCGGCGTCGAGGCGGTCGAGACGCGCGGCGAGCAGCAGTTGGATCGTGGGCGGCACAGTGAGGTCGGCGAGGTCTTCTGCGGCACGCCACATCTGCCCGTCGAACCGCAGCAGGCCGTCGTCGATCAGCATGCCGACCATCTCCTCGACGAACAGCGGGTTGCCCTCGGCCGCCGCGAGGATGCGCTCGCGCGCCGACGCCGGCAGGTCGTTCTCGCCGAGGAGGTTGTCGAGCAGCTCGGTGGCCGCGTCGCCGGGTAGCGGCTCGAGCAGGATCGTGGTCGCGTTCAGCTTGCCCCCACCCCACCCCGAGCGCAGCTCGAGCAGCTCGGGCCGCGCGATCAGGAGCAGCAGCACCGGCGCGTCGCGGGTCCAATCGGCGAGGTGCTCCACGAGGTCGAGCAGCAGAGGCTCGGCCCAATGCAGGTCGTCGATCACCAGCACGAGCGGCTGCGACCGTGCCAGATGCTCGAACAGCTTGCGGGCCGCCCACGCTGTGTCCTCGGAGCCCGCAGGCTCTGCCCAGCCGAGCACCCCACCGAGCGCGCCCGCGATCGTCGCCGCGTCATCGACCCCCTCGAGCAGCGCCTCCACCGCGGACCGCACCGTCGCCGTGTCGGCTCCCTCGGCCAGCCCCGCGACGTCGCGCACGATCTCGGCGAACGCGTAGTACGTGATGCCCTCGCCGTAGGAGAGGCACCTGCCGCGCAGGATGCGCGCGTCGGTCGTCCCAGCAAGGAACTCGCGCACGAGCCGCGACTTGCCCACGCCGGCCGGCCCGAGCAGCGTGAACAGGTGCGACGTGCGCTCGTCGACGACCCGGCGCAACGCCTGCCGCTGGATCTCGAGCTCCTTGTCACGCCCCACCATCGGCGCGTCGAGGTTGCGCACGTGCCCGGCGGTGTCGGCCAGCACCTCGAGCAGCCGATACGCGGGTACCCGCTCGGACTTGCCCTTCAGCTCGAGCGGCTCGACCGGCTCGACGCGCACGGCGTCCTTCACGAACCGGTGGGTCGACGCCCCGAGCAGTACCTCGCCGGCGCCGGCCGCCTGCTCGAGCCGCGCCGCGACGTTCACGGTGTCGCCGGTCACGAGCCGCTGTCCGGCAGCCGGGTCGCCGGCTACCACCTCGCCGGTGTTCACCCCGATGCGGATGCGGACCTCGACGCCGTGGTCCCGGCGCAGCTCGTCGTTCAGCGGGTCGAGGGCGCGCTGCATGCCCTCGGCCGCCCGCACGGCCCGCAGCGGGTCGTCCTCGTGGAGCCGTGGGATGCCGAAGACCGCCATCACGGCGTCGCCGATGTACTTCTCGACCGTGCCGCTGTGCTGCTCGATCACCGCGGCCATCGCGTCGAAGTAGCGAGCCTGCACGCGGCGGAGCGCCTCCGGATCGAGACGCTCGCCGATCGCCGTCGAGCCCGCCATGTCGGCGAAGACGATCGTGACGACCCTGCGGGTCTCGGTCGCGGGCTCCGCGGTGGCGGCCAGAGGTGCCCCGCACTCGAGGCAGAACTTCGCGCGATCGGGATTGTTCTGGCCGCAGGTGGGACACCGCATCCGCGCATCGTACGTGCCGCTTCCGGCCTACCGTGTGGACTCGGGATCGGATGGGGGCGGTCCCGATCCGTGGGCTTGACCGTTTCAGCCGACCGCGACGAGCTCGCGCTCTTGCCGGTGATCCCCGCCGTTCGCAGACGCGCGATCGAACGGCTTCCGTGACGGTCGCTGCGTATGCTGAGCGACATGACCGAGCGGGTCACGCCGAGGCAGTTCCACGAGGCGGCCGGGGTCGAGGACTGGCGGGTGTTGTTCGAGGGCGCGTGCGCGTACTTCGGCACCGGGTCGTTCGCGGCAGGCGCCGCGTTGGTGGACGCGATCGGCAGGCTGGCCGACGCCGCGAACCATCACCCCGATGTCGACCTGCGGTACGCGGGCGTGACGGTGCGTCTGATCACGCACAGCGTCGGCGGGCTGAGCGAGCGAGACGTCCAACTGGCTCAACAGATCTCGGCGGCGGCGAGCGAACTGGGCGTGCCCGCCGACCCGGCCGTCGTACAGACGGTACAGATCGCGATCGATGCGCTGGTCGGTCCCGACGTGGTGCCCTTCTGGCGCGCCGTGCTCGGCTACCGGGAGCTGGGCGACGAAGATCTGGCCGACCCTCACGCCCGTGGGCCGTCGATCTGGTTCCAGGAGATGGACGCGCCGCGTCCGCAGCGCAATCGCATCCACATCGACGTTTCCGTGCCGCACGATCAGGCCGAGGCCCGCGTCGCGGCGGCGATCGCCGCCGGGGGCCACCTGGTGAGCGACGAGCACGCGCCGGATTGGTGGACGCTGGCCGACGCCGAGGGCAACGAGGTCGATGTGGCCACCTTGATAGGCCGCGACTAAGCGAGCCGGTCAGTCCGTTCCGCGCTTCACGCGCCGGGGGCGTGCGCCATCGCGATCCCGCCGATGATCTCGGCCAGCTCACGGGGGCGCGACCACATCGGCCAGTGGCTCGTCGGCAGGTCGACGTAGGTGACGTAGCGCAGCTCGGCGAGACCTCCGAGCCAGGTCTGGCCGTCCGCGACCGCATCGCGGTACTCCTCGGACGTGTACCCGGTGCAGATGACCGTGCTCGGCACGTCGAGCCGCGCGTCGTTCGTGAGCTCGGGCGCGTCGCGCAGCGCACCGGCCGGCTCGGGCACGGCCCGGCTGCGGAACGTCGCGAGCTGGTCCTCGCTGAGCCCGTCGAGGTTCTCGCCCTCCGCGAGATCTTCCGCCGAGGGCAGCGGGTACTCGTCGCCCTCGATGTCGGGTTCCATGGCGGCGGTCGCGGGGCCGGTGTCGACGTAAACCATATGTGCGATCAGCTCGGGCACGCGGTCGCTCGCGCCGTAGCCGGGAACCGCGGCGCCGCTGTGCACGGCCACCACGACGGGCGCTCCCGCCGCCCGGACCGCCTCGCATATCGCGTCGACGTGGTCCGCCAACGTGATCGAGGACCGGTCGGTATCGACCGACTCGAGGCCGGGCAGCGTCAGCGCGGTGACGTCGTGGCCGTCTGCACGCAGCGCCTCGGCGACCTCGTCCCACGCCCACGCGCCCAGCCAGAATCCGGGAACCAGGATGATCGGTGCGTTCGTCATCCTTCGACCCTAGGGGCGGGCAACGACAAGCGTCCAGGGGCGGTCAGTCAGGCCGATCCTCGCCAACCAGGCCGTCCACCGATTCCCGGATGATGTCGGCGTGGCCGACGTGCCGCGCGTACTCCTCGAGCGTGTCGAGCAACACGCGCCGCAGGCTGGGTGACCGACCGTCGTCATCGGTGATCCTCCTGACCAGCTGGTTCAGGCCGCCGTCGGCCAGCGCCTCGTCGAGCGCGACGCGCGAGCGGGCCACAGCCTCCCGCCAGAGCGCGTAGAGCTGTTCGGGCGTGTCGTCGTCGGCCGAGCGCCATTCCCAGTCGGGCTCGGCGGCCCAGTCCACCGCGTTCCACGGCGGGACCATCTCCCGCCCGCCGATCCTCCTGGTGAAGTTGTTGTCCTCGATCAGGGCCAGGTGCTTCAGCAGCCCGCCCAGGGTGATCGTCGAGGCGGCGGTGGTGGCCCGCAGGCCGGCGGCGTCGAGGCTTCCGCACTTCCACGCCAGGGTCGCGCGCTGGCGCTCGAGCGCCGCCACGATCGCGGTGGCGTCGTCGCCGGTGAGGGGAGGGTCGGGCCAGGGTGCTGTGTCCGGATCGCTCATGGCTGTCGGCGAGTCTACCGACGACACCGAACGGCTCTTAGCGCCGCTCTTCACACCGCCTTCGCGGCTGGGCGCGTGCGTGGTCGCCCGGGCCGACGCGGCCACTCCGACAGGAATCGACTGAGGCTCGAGACCGTCCAGACGGGGCCGGCGGCGAGCTCCGCGACCGGCGCCGGGAAGCCGGGGCGCCCTCGAAGCTCGGCGACACGCTGCTTGGACACGCCGAGGAACTCCGCGACCTCGTGCAGGCCGGCGAACCGTTCCGGCTCGCGCTCGAGGTCGAGCTCGAGGTAGCGCTCGGTCGTGATCTCGATGTTCGCGATGCCCTCGATCGGGATACCGGCCTTCTCGCAGGCCGTGAGGAACATCTCGAGCGCCTGCCCGCACGAGTGGCTGAGGTTGTCGGGGTCGCCCTCTCCGTCGAGCTCGAGGCCGAAGGTCGCACCGGCGCCACCTGCGAGCCCGCCGATGCCCGTGACGGCTCCGGTGGCGCCGAGATCCTCCAGGATCGTGCCGAGCTCTCCCATGACGTCCTCGTCGATCGAGTCGGGACCTGCGCCCCAAGTCTCGATCGAGACGCTCACGTACCCGTCTTCCATCGTCGTATCCTTTCCGCCGAGCCCTACGCTGGCCACCGGAACCCCGCTCGCTTGAGCCGGCGGACGATGTGGTCGAGTGCCCGCGGATCGCTCGACGCATGCAGCCGGTGGACCATCACCTTCATTCGACCGTCAGGTGCGAGGAAGGTCTCCCCGTGCTTCGTCGATGCGACCCGCCAGCCCTGCTCCATCGCTGCATTCCGGACCTTCCGGTAGTCCTTGTTGTCCATCTTGCGATTCCCTTGTACATCGGTCAAGGGAATCTACGGCTTGACTCTGACAGAGCTGCGGAAATCGCCGAGCCCTTATGTTTCGGACAGGAGAGGAACACGCCACTCGTCGAACTATCGCTCATCACCCGTGACTTCGGAGGCAGGATCCTCGCCAAGCTCGACTACCTGAACCCCGGCGGGTCCAAGAAGGACCGCATCGCGCTGCGCATGATCCGCGACGCCGAAGCGAGCGGCAACCTCGCACCCGGCTAACCGGTCGTGGAGCTCACGAGCGGGAACACCGGCACCGGCCTTGGCCATCGTCTGCGCCGTGACGGGCCATCCGTTCGTCGCGGTGATGAGCGCCGGCAACTCCGAGGAGCGCGCAGATGATGCGGTCGCTCGGCGCCGAGGTCATCCTCGTCGACCAGCAGGAAGGCTCGAAGGCAGCCACGTCTCGGGCGATGACTACCTCGTGCTCGTCGAAGAGGTCGCCGCCCGCACCGCCCGCGAACGGCGCGCCTACCGCGCCGATCAGTTCCACCTCGACGGCAACCCCGCCGCACACGAGGACACGGCCGCCGAGATCTGGGAGCAGTCCGGCGTAGGGAGGCGGCTACTCGATGCCGTCGCTGCCGCTGCTCGACCCCGCGTTGGTCTTCGGCTTCCTCCAGGTTCCCGACTCCGACGCGATCGGGACCGCCCGCCGGCTCGGTCGGCTGGAAGGGATCTTCGCCGGCTTCTCGTCAGGCGCGGTCGTGAGCGCGGCCCTGCACCTGCTCGCCGGACCGCACGCGGGAAAGACCGTCGTCGTCTTGCTGGCGGACTCCGGCATGAAGTACCTGAGCACCGACCCCTGGGACGCCGGTGCGCCGTGAGCTGAGGGCCTCACGGCCACTTACGTGCGGGTGGGACCGAGGGTAGTCTCGCCACCATGCGGACCTGCCCGGCGTGCGGCGAGGAGAATCCGGATCGCGCGAAGTTCTGCCTGGCGTGCGCGACGCCGCTCGACGCCCAGCCGGCGCCGGGCCGCATGGAGCGCAAGTTCGCGACGGCGCTGTTCGCCGACCTCGTCGGCTCGACGATGCTCGCAGAGCGGGAGGACCCCGAGGTGGTCCAGTCGGTCGTGGGCCGAACCTTCGACCGATTGTCCGAGGAGATCATCCGGTACGAGGGGCACCTCGAGAAGTTCATGGGCGATGCCGTGCTCGCCGTGTTCGGCATCCCACGCGTGCACGAGGACGACCCCGAGCGTGCCGTGCGAGCCGCGCTGGAGATGCAGGCGGTCCTGAGCGAGCTGAACCGTACCTTCGCCGGGGAAGGCAAACCCCAGCTCGCGATGCGGATCGGCATCGAGGCGGGCGAGGTGCTCGTCGACCTGCAGCGGACCACCGGCCCCCACGACCGCATGCTCACGGGCGACGCGGTGAACACCGCGGCTCGGTTGCAGACCGCCGCCGACCCGGGCCACGTAGTGGTGGGTCCGGCGGTCTACGCGGCGGTGAAGGACGTGATCGACCTCGGGGAGCTGCCGCCGCTCGTGCTGAAAGGCAAGGCCCTGGCCGTGCCGGCGTGGGACGCCCGTGCCGTCATCGCCAAGCGGCGGGGCGAGCGACCCTCCCTCGGCATGCAAGCCCGGCTGATCGGCCGCGACGAGGAGCTCACGGTCCTCAAGCAGACGCTGCAGCAGACCGAGCACTCGGCTCGGCCGTCGCTGGTTACGATCGTGGGGCCGGCTGGCGTCGGCAAGTCCCGGCTGGTCTCGGAGCTCGCCGACTACGTCGAGGGCCTGCCGAGCTTCTTCTACTGGCGGGTCGGGCGGTGCCTGGCCTACGGCAACGCCGCATATTCGGCGCTCGCCGACGCGATCAAGGCGCAGTGCGAGATCCTCGAGGACGACCCGGTCGAGGTGGTGCGCGCCAAGGTCGACGCCGTCGTACTGGAGCTGTTCGGCGACCTGGTGCTCGCGCCCGCGATCGGCGCGCTCGTGTCGGCGGCAGAGCGGGCTTTCTCGCGTGAGGACCTGTTCGAGGCCTGGCGCCGCTTCCTGGAACGCATGGCCGCCCGCTACCCGATGGTGCTGGTCCTCGAGGACATCCACTGGGCCGACGAAGGGCTGCTGGACTTCATCGAGCACGTCGCCGACTGGGCCCAGGGCCCGATCATGGTGGTCGCCCTCGCTCGCGCCGAGCTCTTCGAGCGCCGGCCCACGTGGGGCGGCGGCAAGCGCAACGCGAACTCGATCTACCTCGACCCCCTCTCGGCCGAAGAGGACGCGGAGATGGTCACCGAGCTCGTGCCCGGCGACGTGCCCGACGAGCTGCGGGCCATGATCGTCGAGCGCGCGGAGGGCAACCCCCTCTATACCGAGGAGATCGTGCGCATGCTGATCGACCGGGGCGTGCTGCGGGCCACCGAGGCCTCTCGCTGGGAGGTCGCCGCCGCGATCGAGGACGTGGAGGTTCCTCGGTCGATCCAGGGCCTGATCGCGGCCCGGCTCGACGGCCTTCCCGACGACGAGAAGCTCGTGCTGCAGGATGCCGCGGTGGTCGGGCGCGAGTTCTGGCTCGGCTCGGTTGTGGCACTGTCGGGGCTCGAGCCCGCGGCTGCCCGCGAGGTGCTGGGGCGTCTGCGCGTGAAGGAGCTGATCGTGCCCCACGAGACCTCGGGCTTCCGCGGCGAGGCGGAGTTCTCGTTCCGGCACCTGCTGCTGCGCGACGGGGCCTACGAGTCGCTGCCCAAGCAGCTGCGCGCGGAGAAGCACGCCGGGGTCGTGGTGTGGGCGGCCGAGCGCGCCGGCGAGCGCGCCGACGAGATGGCGGAGCTGGTGGCCTCCCACGCGCTGGCGGCCCTGCGTTACCGCGACGAGCTGGGCGACACCGGCAGCGAGCATGCCGCCACGGCACGGGCCGCCTATCGGTGGGCCCGGGCGGCCGGCGATCGCACCGCTGCGGTCTGGCTGCAGAGCGAAGCATCGGGCTGGTACTCGGAAGCCACCCGCGCCGCCGACCTGATAGAGGTGCCGCTCGCCGATCGAGTCTCGCTCGCGAGGGCTCACATCGACGCTGCGTGGGGGCCCCAGACGGTCGAGCAGAACGAACGCATCGGTCGCCGTTTCATCGAGCTCGCCGAGCAGGAAGGCGACCGTCTGGCGGAGGGGTACGGGCGCGCGCGCCTGGTGCGCGTGTACTTCGACCTCGCACGGAACGACGACGCCGAGGCCATGGCGGAAACCGCGATCGAGCTGCTCGAGCCGCTCGGCGACAGCGTCGAGCTCGCCGACGCCCTGCGCACGTCGGGGTGGCTGCGGTGGCGCACCGGCGACAGCGCCGAGGCCGAGCTGGTGCTGCGGCGGGCGATCGAGGTCGCCACCCGGGTCGACGCGCAGGTCGTGCTCGCCGACGCCATGATGGACCTCGGGGTCTCGCTGTCGATGCTGGGGCGCAAGGACGAGTGCGTGCAGGTCATGGACGAGGCCTACCGGCTGGCGAAGGCCTCCGGCGATTTCAACGTGTTGATGCGCATCTACATCAACTACCCCGCCACCGGTCTGACCTGGGTCTCGGACTTCCCGAAGATGCTCGAGGTGACCGCGGAGGGCGTGGAGCTCGCCCGCAAGGCGGGCGCTCTGCAGAACGTCGCCTGGCTGCTCGGCAACCTGTGCGACACGATCGCCCAGCAGCGCGGGCCGACCGACGAAGCTCGGGCCCTGGCCCTCGAGGCGGTCGAGCTCGCCCAGCAGATGGGCGATGAGCCGTTGCTCGGCATGCGGCTGTGCGGCCTCGTGATCATGCAGGCACTTCGAGGCGAGCTGCACGAAGCCGCCGCCGCGCTCGAGCGGGCCACGGCGATCGCCGAGGCCAACCCCGACCCGCAGTTCAGGATGATGCTCCGGCACGCACGCGGGCTGCTCGCGGTGATCGGCGACGACGCTGCCGAGGCCGTGCGCCAGTTCGAGGCCGGTATCGAGGTGGGGCGCTCCTTCCACGCCGACGCGCTGCCCGAGATCTTCCCGCCGCTCATCCGCTCGCTGTTGGCCCGGGGCGACCGCGACACCGCGATGTCGTACACCGACCTGATCGACGGCGCGCGATCGCCGTTCGGCATCGCGCTCGGTCGCGTGGTCGAGGGCCTGCTGGAAGCCGATCCCGACACGGCCGTCACGGTGCTGACCGACGCAACCGAACGGCTCGAGGCGCTGGGGACCGCGGTCGAGTTGGGGTGGGTCCTGCTCGATCTCGCGAAGGCCCGGGCCGCGTGCGGGCTCGACCCGATGGCTACGCTGCAGGCCGCCCGCGATCTCTTCTCGACGGCCGGCGCGCTCGGGTGCGTGGCGCGGGTGGACGCAGTCGAGCGAGTCCTGACCGCATCGTGAGCCGAGGACCGGTGAACGGGGTCGGGTCGTCGGTGCTCGATGCGATCGGGAGCACGCCGCTCGTCGAGCTGTCGCGCATCACCCGAGATCTCGACGGCAGTTCCTGGGGACGGCCGGCACGTTCGCCGGTATGTCCGGGTTCTTCAAGACCCGAGATCCCTCGATCGCCTGCTACGCGGTGGAGCCCGAAGGCGCGGCGGTCCTCGCGGGCGAGCCGCTCACCGAGCCGGCCCACCGCATGCAGGGAGGCGGCTATTCGATGCCGTCACTGCCGCTACTCGACCCGGCGCTGGTCGACGGCTTCCTCCAAGTGCCCGACACCGACGCGATCGACACGGCCCGCCGACTTGCGCGCGAGGAAGGGATCTTCGCCGGGTTCTCGTCCGGCGCGGTGGTGTGCGCCGCCGAAAGCCTGCTCGCCGGCCCGCAGGCTGGGAAGACGATCGCCATCGTCCTGGCTGACTCGGGCATGAAGTACTTGAGCACCGACCTGTGGGCTGAGGGTCCCGCTAGAGGCGCCGTGATCTGAAGGAGCAGTGATTGCCACACACGCTCAACCCCGTGGACGACGTCCCGGTCTACTTCGAGGACTGGGGCGGTTCGGGAGCGCCCGTCGTGATGTACACGGGTTTCCTCGATCCGATCGAGGTTGCGCAGGCATCCGGCATGGCGGAAGCGTTGCGCGACGAGTTCCGCCTGATCTTCGCCGACCATCGAGGTCACGGACGTTCCGGGAAGCCGCACGACCCGCGGGCGTACGCCTTGCCCACCCGCGTCGCCGACCACACGGCGGTGCTCGATGCGCTCGGTCTCGAGCGGGCACACGTGATCGGCTTCTCATGGGGCGCGCGGCTGGGTTTCGCGATCGGCGGATATGCGCCCGAGCGGGTCCGCGCATTGGTGCTCTGCGGTAACCAGCCATACGGATGGGACCTCGCGTCTCCGGTGGCGAAGGCAGTCGCCGCTGCCGCCGAGGCCAGCACCCGTTCCGGCATGCCAGGGTTCGTCGAAACCTTCGAGGAAGGTGTCGGCGTCAGGTTCCCCGAGCCGGCCCGCACGCTTGAACTGCAGAACGACCCTCAGGCGATGCATGCCGCGTGGGCATCGGTCTTCACGGAAGGGTCGATCGCCGACGATCTGTCCAACTGGCGTGTGTCGTGCTTGATCTACGTCGGGGAAGCCGACGAGATGCATGACGCCGCTCGTCGCGCCGCCGAGGAGATCCCGACGGCCAGGTTCCTGTCGTTGCCCGGGCACACGCATTTCTCCTCGGAGGGCGAGATCGACCAGGTCCTGGATCCGATCCGCGAGATCCTTCGGACGAACTGATCGGTGGCAGCAGGGATCGCTGGGGCTGTGGCGATCGCGAGGAGGTGTCGAGGACCGAGGCTCGCGGCCATCATGATCGGTTCCTGAGACGTTCGATGCCGTCGAGCATCACGTCCAGTGCGAACTCGAACTCGAACTGGTCGTCGCACCCCGCACCGACGACCGACCTGTCGTCGTGGGAGATCGTCGTGAAGATCTCGTAGATGTACGGGTAGGTGCCGGCCATCGCGCCCCACATCTCGGCCGCTGCCTCCGGGTCGACATCGGTGGTGTCGTTGAACAGCTCTTGGGTGAACCCGAACATCCGACTGCCCATCGCGTGCAGCACGTGGTGGGTCAGATCGAGCGAGAAGCCCCCGGTGCGAAGCAGCCCGATCATCGAGTCCATGTAGCCGAGTACAACCGGCGTGGGGGTGGTGCGCGACTCCATCACCGTCGACGCCCAGGTGTGGCGGAGGAGCGCGCGGCGGGCCGAGAGGATGCGCTCCCGCATCGCCGTTTTCCAGTCGGCGTCGGTGCGAGGTGGGTCGATCTCGCCGACGACGACATCGACCAAGCCGCTCAGGAGCTCGTCCTTGTTTGCCACGTGTCGGTACAGCGCCATCGGAACCACGTCGAGAGCCTGCGCGAGCTTCCGCATGCTCAGGGATTCGATGCCGCCCCGATCAGCCAAGGCAACCGCGGCGCGCAGCACCCGATCCCTTGTCAAGGGCGTCCGGGCCTCCGCGATGACGTCGACTTCCGTCACTCCCGCACCTCCGCGGGGCACACCATGTTGACAGGTGTACGGCGTACACGTAAGGTCATCCTCACAGTGTACGGCGTACACAGGACGTACGCCACCACGAGAGGGAGGAGATTCGAGATGAAAGCGATCGTGCAGGATCGATACGGCTCGGCCGACGTGCTGGAGTTCCGAGACATCGAGCAGCCCGTGGTCGGCGAGAACGACGTGCTCGTCCGGGTCCACGCGGCGGGCTGCGGCCCTGACGTGTGGCACCTGATGACCGGGCTGCCGAAGATGGTGCGGCTGGTGCCCGGGTTCCACAAGATGAGGGCTGGTGTGCGAGGCCGGGACGTCGCCGGACGCGTCGAGGCGGTCGGCTCGGCGGTCACGGGCTTCAAGCCCGGCGACGACGTGATGGGCATCGCCGAGGGTTCCTTCGCCGAGCTCGCGATCGCCCGACCCGAGAAGCTCGTCCCGAAGCCGGCGAACCTCACGTTCGAGCAGGCGGCTGCCGCTCCCATCTCCGGGATCACCGCGCTTCAAGCGCTCCGTGACGAGGGGAAGGTGCAGCCGGGGCAGAAAGTGGTGATCGTTGGTGCCGCCGGAGGCGTTGGGTCGCTCGCCGTGCAGATCGCGAAGGCGTACGGCGCACAGGTCACCGGCGTCTGCAGCACGTCGAAGATGGACCTGGTCCGCTCGATCGGCGCGGACGACGTGATCGACTACACCCGCGAGGACTTCGCGGACGGGTCGCGGCATTGGGACCTGGTCATCGAGACGTCGGGTCGCCGCTCGCTGCCCGATCTCCGGCGCGCCCTCACCTCAAGAGGAACCCTCGTGATCGTCGGAGGCGAAGGCGGCGGCACGTTGACCGGCGGGTTCTTCCGACAGATGCTCCGGGCGCCGGTGGTTTCCCTCTTCACAGGTCAGAAGCTGCGCGGGCTCGTCTCGAAGGAGAAGCACGAGGACATCGTCGGGCTCAAGGATCTGATCGAGGCCGGCACGGTCACGCCGGTGATCGACCGGACGTACCCTCTGATCGAGACCCCAGACGCGATCCGCCATCTGGAAGAGGGACACGCAGCCGGCAAGATCGTCATCAAGATCTGATCGCCGAGACCGAAGACCGGGACGCGCCCTATGCTCCAACTCTACCCATGGACCGCGCTGCCATCGAAGAGCTGCTCACCTTCACGGACTACAGCTGGGGAGCGTACGAGCGCGTGATCCACCCACTCGGCGACGAGGTGCTGACGAAGCCGGCGCCCGGCTCCGGCTGGCCGGCGCTGCGGGATGCGCTGGCGCATATCAACTGGGCATACGTCCGCTGGCTGGCGGACCCGGCCAGAACGAGCGATGAGCCGGTGGACCGGGTGGAGTCATGGGATGAGCTCGAGGCGTACCGTCACCGCGCGCGCGGTCACACGCGGGCGTACCTCGATTCGCTCGCCGTCGAGGAGCTACTGACGCCTCGCGAGATGAACGTCGACGGCGACATCCTGCGGTACAGCCCGGCGGACATCTTCGTGCACGCCGTGTTGCACGAGCGCCAACATCACGGGGATCTGAACACCCTGCTGTACCAACACGGGGTCGAGGTGCCCATCGTGGAGTATCGGTTCTCGTTGCCTGGTCGTCGGGGCTAGAGTGACCGCCGTGACTTTCCGCATCCAGGAACTGACCTGATCCGTCCGGAAGAGATGCTTCGAAATGGCTGAGAAGAAGTCCGCAAAGAAGACCACGCAGAGCAAGCGCACCACCGCGAGCACGTCCGGCGGATTCACCGCCGAGGAGCGGGCGGCGATGAAGGCCCGTACTCAGGAGCTGAAGGCGGAAGCGCGCGCGAACAAGAACAAGGCGGACGGGGAACGCGTCCTGCTCGCGGCGATCGCCGAGATGCAGCAACCGGATCGGGCGATGGCAAAGCGGCTTCATGCGATCGTCACCGCCGCCGCGCCGGACCTGTGGCCGAAGACCTGGTACGGCATGCCCGCGTACGCCAAGGACGGCAAGGTCGTCTGCTTCTTCCAGGCCGCGGAGAAGTTCAACTCGAGGTACGCGACGTTCGGATTCAGCGACGAGGCGAACCTCGACAAGGGCGAGTTGTGGCCGGTCGCCTTCGCGCTGAAGGAGCTGACCGCCGCCGAAGAGACGAAGATCGTCGCGCTCGTGACGAAGGCGGTGCGCTGAGCCCGGCTCATGCAGACACGGTGAGCAAGGCCACGAAGAAGGACACGCAGTCGCCTGCGCCGAACGTCGCCGACAGGCACGACCTGATCCGCGTGCAGGGCGCGCGCGTGAACAACCTGAAGGACGTCAGCGTCGAGATCTCGAAGCGCCGGCTGACGGTATTCACCGGCGTGTCGGGCTCGGGCAAGAGCTCGTTGGTGTTCGGCACGATCGCCGCGGAGTCGCAGCGGATGATCAACGAGACCTACAGCGCCTTCGTGCAGGGCTTCATGCCCACGCTGTCGCGGCCGGAGGTCGAGGTACTTGATGGCCTGACGACGGCGATCATCGTGGACCAGGAGCGGATGGGCTCGAACCCCCGCTCCACCGTCGGCACCGCCACCGACGCCAACGCGATGCTGCGCATCCTCTTCAGCAGGCTCGGGAAGCCGCACATCGGCTCGCCCAACGCGTACTCATTCAACGTTCCCTCGGTGAAGGCCAGCGGTGCGATCACCGTCGAGCGCGGCGCCGGCAAGACGAAGACCGAGAAGGCGACTTTCACACGGCTCGGCGGCATGTGTCCGCGCTGCGAGGGCATGGGCTCGGTCACCGACTTCGACCTGTCTGCGCTCTACGACGAGAGCGTGTCGCTCAACGATGGCGCGCTCACGATCCCCGGCTACAGCATGGACGGCTGGTACGGCCGCATCTTTCGCGGCTGCGGCTTCTTCGACCCCAACAAGCCGATCGGCAAGTACACCAAGAGGGAACTGCACGACCTGCTTTACAGGGAGCCGACCAAGATCGTGGTCGACGGCATCAACCTGACGTATGAGGGTCTGGTCCCGAAGATCCAGAAGTCGATGCTGTCGAAGGACGTCGATGCGCTCTCGGCCGCCGGGGCGCTCCCCTCGCCTCGTACGGCACGAACGGCCTTGTCTTCACGTCGACGCCGATGAACGCCGAGGCGATGTACCTGGACGGGAAGAACCGTCCGGTGATCACCGGGTCGCTGGGTGGGAACCCCGAGGTGATCCGACTCCAATCCTGAGGGCACGGCGCGCCGGACAGCCTTTTCGCAGTCCCACTCTTGGTAAAGGCTATCGGCTAACCTTTACCTGACGTGAGCCGAGGGAAAGGTTAGAAGGTGCGTGGGAGGCTGGTGCAGCGCACATGGGAGTCCGATCCCGCGCTTCACGCTCCACCGCGATATCGGCGCGCCTGCGCCTATGAGGCATTCGTACCCGATCCGCTCGCAGGGCTGGAGCTGGCGCTTCCGGGAGCCGTCGCGGCCGTCGTCTCCGACGCCGAGGCGGCCATCGCGGCCCTCAACAAGGAGGCGCGACCGGAGCTGGCGCCCTTCGCACGCCTGCTGCTCCGCACCGAGTCGATCGCCTCGTCCAAGGTAGAGGGGCTCCAGGTCGCGACGCGAGGTCTCGCGCGCGCGGAGGCGCAGGAGGCGACGGGCCGCCGGATCGGGTCCGAGGCCGCCGAGGTGATCGGCAACATCGACGCGATGCAGTTCGCCATCGAGGAAGCCGCTGCCATGGCCGTGACACTCGACACCTTCGTGGAGATCCATCGGACGCTCATGCGGCGGGCTCCGAACGCTGCCATCGCGGGGAAGGTCCGGACGAGCCAAGGCTGGATCGGCGGCAACGATTACAACCCCTGTGGCGCCGACTTCGTACCCCCGCCCGAAGGGGAGTTGGAGGGTCTGCTCCTCGACCTCGCCGCGTTCTGCGATCGGGAGGAGCTTCCGCCGCTCGTCCAAGCTGCGATCGCTCACGCACAGTTCGAGACGATCCACCCGTTCGCCGATGGGAACGGCCGAACGGGCCGAGCCATCACCCACGTCGTGCTGCGCCGCCGGCGACTGGCACCGTCCTTCGTGCCGCCGATCAGCGTCGTGTTCGCAAGCTCGAAGGCCACGTACATCCGAGGCCTCGAGATCTTCCGGGACGACGCGCTCCCGGAATGGATCGAATCCTTCGCCGTGGCCGCCGCCCAGGCCGCATCGCTTGCCTCCTCCTATCTCGACCGTGTGCGCGAGCTCCAAGAGGAGTGGCGGGAGCAGCTCCGGGCTTCATCGAACCCCCGAGCCGATGCGGCCGCGTGGGCGCTGATCGATGCGCTGCCCGCGCATCCGGTCATCACGGTTCCGGTCGGCGTCGCGGCCACGGCAAGGAGCAAGCCGGCCGTCACCAACGGGATCGCCGCGCTCGAGGGGGCCGGAGTGCTGGCAGCCCTGGGGACATCACAGCGGAATCGAGCCTGGGAAGCCGACAGACTGTTGAACTTGATCGAGCAGATGGAAGCGAACGAGCTCCCCTGACCAGTCCTGAGCCTTCCGCACCTCAGCTCACCGTGGTCTCCTTCTGGAACGGATGGTTCGCCGGTATCGCTCGAGCCCGTCGAGGATGAAGTCGAGGCCGAACTCGAACTCCTCGGCGTAGTCGTAGCCCCGCTTCCCCAGCTCGAGCGCGACCTCGGCCAGGTACGGGTACTCGTCGCCGCGCTCGCCCACGGTGGCCGCCGCCATGTGGCCCGACTCCTCCGGCGTCTCGAACGGGATCGTCTGCTCCTGCAGGGCGAACCCGTACGTGTAGGCGTCGAGCAGGTTGTACGCGTGCACCGCGTCCCTGAACGGAAACCCTCCCTCCCGGAGACACCCCATCGTCGCGTTGTGGTGGTTGCCGCTCGCAGGACCGGGATGCATGCGCGTCTCCATCAGACCGACCGCCCACGGATGGCGTCGCAGGGCGGTGCGCGCCGAGATGCCCCGATCGCGGAGCTCCCGCTTCCAGTCACCGCCGATGGCGGGGGCGTACATCTCGGCGAAGACGCCGTCGACCATGTCGTCGAGCAGGTCCTCCTTGTTGGCGACGTGTCGATAGAGCGCCATCGTGCCGGCGCCGAGGTCCTCGGCGATGTTGCGCATGCTGAGGGACTGGAAGCCGCCCGCATCGGCGAGCACCACGGCGGCCTCAACGATGCGTTCCCTGCTCAGGGGGACCGCCTTCTTCTTCTGGATCATCTCGAGCCTTCCGCTTGACATGCGTACATCGTACGCGATACCTTAGCACCGTCGGTGCGTACAGCGTACGCAAACGGAACGAAGAGAGGGAGGAAGTCGGATGGAACTTCAGAGGATCGCAAGGGTCACGGGGCTCTTGTTCATCGCTACGTTCATCACCGCGATCGCCGCGCGGTTGCTCTTCATGCCCCCGTGGGGCGATGGGGCAGCATCTTCGGTGGCTCCGACACGCGCATCTACGTCGGCGCGGTGTTGGAGTTCCTGCTCGTCGTCACCAACATCGGTACCGCGGTCGTGCTCTACCCGGTCGCCAAGCGGCAGAGCGAGATCGGCGCCCTCGGCTACGTGACCGCGCGCGTCATGGAATGCGTCGTCATCATGATCAGCCTGATCAGCCTGCTCTCGGTCGTGAGGTTGCGTCAGGACTTCGCGGGAGCAGCCGGCACCGAGGCGACCGCGGGAGCGTTGGTGGCGACGTACGAATGGGCGTTCCTGTTCGGGCCCGGCCTCATCGCCGGCGTCGCCAACGGGTTGATCCTGGGCTACCTGATGTACCGCTCGGGCCTCGTGCCTCGCCGCATGGCCATGCTGGGTCTCGTGGGCGGTCCTCTGCTCATCGTGGCCTTCGCGCTCGTGCTGTTCGGAGCCATCGAGGTCGGCTCGTCGTGGCAGTTCCTGCTGTCGACGCCGGAGATCGCCTGGGAAGCCTCGCTCGGCATCTACCTCGCATGGAAGGGCTTCAAGACGACGAGGATCGTGAGCCTGGAAACGGGCTCGCCAGCGGTGGAGCCGAGCCTGGCTGCTGTGGGAAGCGCTTCCAGGTAAGCGCCACCGCGCATCGGAGGTCTCACGGGGCACCCGGGCCATCGCCCGGGTGCCCTTCTCGTGCGCTATGGCCGGGTGGGGCCCACATCGGCAGACGATGGTAAATGACAAGAATCAGGATGTCGGGTTTCACCTATACATCGCGCTGGGCTGCATAAGGCATGGCCGCCAGTCAGCTTGTAGAGATAAAGATAAGAGCGTATCCTTATTCAACGTATGGCGACAGATAAGGCAGCGCGTGCAGGCCGCAGCGTTCGGCAACCCGGGGGGTACGAGGCGTTCATCCCCGAGCCGCTTCCCCCGGCGGATCTGCGGATCGACGCCTCGCTGGGCGCGCTGATCTCCAGGAGCGATCGAGAGCTCGGTCGGTTGGAAGGGGCCACCGCCCTCGTTCCGGACCCCGACTTCTTCGTGTTCATGTACGTGCGGCGGGAGGCGATGCTCTCGAGCCAGATCGAGGGAACGCGGGCCTCGTTGATGGACGTCCTCGAGTTCGAAGCACTGCGGGATGCGTCCGAGGCCAGCGTTGACGTCCGTGAGATCACGAACCACATCTCTGCGATGCACCTCGGCCTCGACCGCCTCGCGCACCTGCCGATATCGAGGCGACTGCTCTGTGAGGTGCACGCCGAGCTCATGCGAGGGGTCCGCGGGGGCGAGCCGCAGAAGACGCCCGGCGAGTTCCGCCGCTCGCAGAACTGGATCGGCGGCGCTTCGCCCATGACCGCACGGTTCGTTCCGCCGCCGTGGGAAGAGGTCGGACCCACCTTCTCCCTGCTCGAGCGGTATCTGCACGACGAAGCTCCCGTGGCCCCGCTCGTGAAGATCGGGCTCGTGCACGCGCAGTTCGAGAAGATCCATCCTTTCCTCGATGGCAACGGGCGCATCGGGCGGTTGCTGATCACCTTCTGGCTGATGCAGCAGGGCATCCTCCGGCGACCGCTCCTTTATCCATCGCTCTACTTCAAGGAACATCGTGTGGAGTACATCGATCGCCTGCAGGCGATCCGCGATCGGGGCGACTGGGAGGGGTGGCTCGCGTTCTTCGTCGAAGGCATCGGCGTCGCCGCCCGCGAGGCGGCGGACCGAGCGCTGGACATCGTCCGTCTGCGTGAGGAGGACCGGGCGCGGATCGCGGCGTCGCTGGGCCGGCGCTCGCCGAACGCCCACGCGCTGCTCGATCGTCTCTACGAGTTCCCCCTCGTGAGTGCGAAGCGCGTCCAGGAGTTGGTCGATGTATCGCAACCGACGGCGGGAGCGCTGCTGAAGGACCTGACCCGAGTTGGCATCCTCCGCGAGATCACCGGTCGCCGTCGCGATCGCCTGTTCGCGTACGACCGGTACCTCGCGCTGTTCCAGAACGCGGATGATCGAGGCTAGGGCTGCCTGTCCGACTGTTCCGTCGGCACGGTTGGCGGGAAGGCCGCTGCGAAGAAGCGATCATGATAGGTCGTCATGGCTCGGATCCATTAGATAAGGGAACCGGGTTTCCGTTCTGTAACGGTCCGGCGTGGATAAGCGGCCTGGCTCCGTAGCGGGTGCCCTCGCTCCTGCCGTATCAGGCCTCGCCGGGGGTCCAGGTCACGTGCCGGAGCACGAGGTCGATCGGCCGCGGCATGGCCGCGAGATCGAGCGCCTCGACGAGGTAGGCGGCGTACGCCTCTTTCCGTCCGCTCCTCGTGCCCATGAACCGCCGGAGCTGCGCCTCGATCGGACGACCGCGTTGGGCGAGCTGGCGCTGCAACGTGCGGAACGTCGAGAGGTCCCCGCGGGCCTCCAGTATGGCCTCGACCCCCGCCGGGCCGAGGGCTCGGATCAGCTCGTCCTCGAGGTCCGCCTCGCAGACGAAGAAGCCGAGGCGCTCGAGATCGGCTCGCGTCGGACCGAGCCCCAGCCCGGCCCGCTCGAGCGCACGCCGGTAGTCGCCCTCCTCGGACACGTCGACGAGCCCTGCCATCCCCAGGTCGAGACCGGCGGGGCCGAACCGGTCGACGGCGTACCGGACGTTCTTCGAGCCGCCCATCGCGACGATCGTGACGCCCGCCGAGGCCAGATCGTGCCCGCGCCTCGCGGCGAGGGTCTCGAGGGCCCGCTGGTCGCTCACGCCCTCGACGGGCACGACCGTGCGTGCGGACGCATCGATCGCGGCGAACATCCCGTCGTGCATCCACGCCACGCTACCGGGAGGCTGCGAGGGAACCGTTGCGGAGGTCGCCGGCGCCTCGGGCAGATCGTGCGTACGGTGGCGCACATGAGCGGAGCCGCAACTTCACGCGGAGAAGCGAGGTCAGGGCCGACCTGATCCGTAGCTGTCATCGCCCGATCATGTCGACCCCGTTCGCCTCGAGGGATTCGAGCGTGAGCGCCATGATGGACATCGCGAACTCCGCGAAGATCGAGGTGACGGCGTCGATGTCGGTCGCGATGTCGTCGACCTCGACCAGCCGCGCGTAGACCTCGCGGGCGGGCACGTCGATGCGCTCCTCGATGTACCCGGCGATACCCTCCAGAGCGGTCGTGCGATCGCGCACCATAGACCCCTCCTCAACCTTCGGGTCGGTTGTATCAGTCGGGTACGACGCGTCCCTGGTGATCCTCGTGGGAGCTCATTCGGGACGGTCGGCGCGTTCGGGGCTGTCGGGTTCACGGAGGTGAGCCGGCCGAGCTCCCGTTGGGTTGTCATGCGAATCGACTTCTGACGCCCTTTAGGTCCGCGTCGATGACCCACGAGCGTGACCAGAAGCACGTGATCGAGTAGCGACGGCCGCTGAAGTACTGTTGGCAACATGCCGGCGGGGCCGCTCGAGAAGGACACGTGCCGCGACTACGTGCTGCCGCTCTTGAAGGCGGCGCACTGGAGCGACGACCAGATCATCGAGCAGTTCCCGATCACGGCGGGCCGGGTTATCATCGTCGGCAAGAAGCACCGGAGGGGTGACGCCCTGCGAGCCGATTACGTTCTCGAGTACGAGCCGGGCTTGACTGTGGCGGTCGTCGAGGCGAAGCGCGAGTACGCCATACCCGGCAAAGGTCTGCAGCAGGCGAAGAACTACGCCGAGCTGCTCGACCTCCCATTCGCTTACTCGACCAACGGCAAGGGTATCGTCGAGGACGACCGGGACACCGGTCTCGAGAATGACCGGCTCGCCGCGTTTCCGACCCCCGCCGAGATCTGGACCCGCTACCGAGCCTGGAAGGGCATCGTCGTCGACTCGGTCGCCGATGGCCTGCTCCTCCCGTTCAACCGGGACCTGCGCAATCCCGACGGCACCGTCAAGGAACCTCGCTACTACCAACGAACGGCGATCAACCGGGCGGTGCAGGCGATCCTCGCTGGCGAGAGCCGGCTGCTCCTGACGCTCGCCACCGGCACCGGCAAGACGTTCGTGGCGATGCAGACCATCTGGTCCTCTATCTCGCCGACCGGTTCGGCTCGCCCAACGAGACTCCGGAACGCCGTATCCGAGCTGGGTAAGCTGCTCCACGTGGCCTGAAACTCAGTGGAAACTTGAGTTTGAACGTAGCGAGGAGCTGGAACTCAAGTTTCCATGTAGGATTCTTCGTATGGCGATCGATCGTCGAGACCTCCGCCGACGGCTCTTCAGCCTGGCCGCCCAGCAGGGCGGCTACTTCACAGCTGCTGAGGCGAAGCGCCTCGGCTACTCGTACCAAGCACAGGCGTATCACGTCGATGCCGGCAACTGGCACCGGATCGACCGAGGTCTCTTCCGCCTCGCCGAATGGGTGCCCGATCTCCACGACGACCTCCGCAGGTGGACCGTGTGGTCGAAGGACCGGGCCTCCGTCTCTCATGAGACCGCCCTCTCTGTCCATGGCGTGGGCGAGTTCGAGTCGGCGCACGTGCATCTGACGGTTCCCCCTGGCTTCACCATGCACGACGATGCGGTCGTCATCCACCACGCGGATCTTCCCGACATGGACGTGATGCAACTGGCTGGCTTCCGGGTGACCACGGTCGCTCGCGCACTCGTCGACGTCGCCGCCGAAGGTGCCGACGAGGAGCAACTGGCCCGAGCGATCGAAGATGCCACCGACGCCGGCCTCATCACCCTCCGGCAGCTTCGAGCCCGAGCCGAGGCGGTCGATCCGAAGGGCGCGCTCCGTATGGAGCGCTCCATCCACGCACTGGAGGTCCCATGAGCTACTAGACGCCGGAAGCGCTGCGCATGGCACTCGAGCACCGGCTGAACGACCACTCGCGCGAGTCGGGCGTCAGCGTCGACCGTCTGCGCCGCAGGGTCGTCTTCGAACGGGTGGTCGCTCGCCTCACCCATGCGGAACCCGGCAAGTGGCAGGACAAGCCGACTTACCCGTTCCTCTCCGTGACGGACGTCACTGAATGGCAGGTCGACAGGGGGCATGCTCGTGGCGAGCTTGCGAGTCATCGTTGTGTGAGGCTAGGCTCTGGGCTGAATCACACGCCTGTGGTTCAGGGGGAGGGTCGGTGGCTGAATTGAACTCGCTCGAGGTCTGTGCGGGTGCGGGCGGGCAGGCTTTGGGCCTCGAGCAGGCCGGATTCAGGCACGCCGCGTGCGTGGAGATGGATCCTCACGCCTGCAAGACGTTGCGGCACAATCGCGACTGGAGAGTCATCGAAGGCGACGTCCGGCAGCTGAGCGGAAGCAAGTTCAAGGGCATCGACCTTCTCGCAGGTGGAGTCCCGTGCCCGCCATTTTCCGTGGCGGGCAAGCAACTTGGGAAGGCTGACGAGCGAGACCTCTTCCCGGAGATGGTTCGTCTTGCATCGGAGATTCAGCCCCGTGCGGTCTTGATCGAGAACGTCCGCGGCCTCCGCGATCCTGTCTTCGCCGGCTACCGAGCTCACATCGAGCAGGAGTTCGAAGATCTCGGGTACGCGGTGATGGGCTGGCAGTTGCTGCATGCGAGCTGGTTCGGCGTGCCACAGCTCCGCCCCCGGGTGGCGATGGTTGCCTTGAAGCCTGAGTACGTCCCGTTCTTCGCCTGGCCGGTGGGCAGGGAGGGTCCAGCGCCAACGGTCGGGCAAGCCCTGCTTCACGAGATGGCACGCGATGGGTGGGAGGGCGCCGATGCGTGGTCGGCCCTAGCGAGCGACATCGCTCCGACCCTCGTCGGTGGTTCGAAGAAGCACGGGGGTCCTGACCTTGGGCCGACCAGGGCGCGTCAGGCGTGGGCCAAGCTCGGGGTCGACGGGCGCACACTCGCTGACAACCCACCCCAGCCCGGTCACCAGGGGCCGGTGCTGCTGACGGTCCGCATGACGGCGATCATCCAAGGCTTCGATCCATCGAGCTGGGAGATCGTCGGAAGGAAGACCCAGGCCTATCGGCAAGTCGGCAATGCTTTCCCACCCCCTGTCGCGCGGGCGCTCGGTGAGTCCATAGCCGCCGCGCTCGAGAAGCGGGAACGTACTCCCGCCCCCGATGTCCCCGAGGTGTTCGAGCAGGAGCAGCTGCCCGTCGGCGTGGGGTAGCCTTCGGGTCGGCATGGCCGACTGGCTGACTCCCTCTCAGCGCTCACGGAACATGGCGGCGATCCGCTCGACCGGGACCGCCACGGAACGTCGACTCGCGCTTGTCATCCATGAGGCGTTCCCACGGCGGAAGGTCGTTGAGCGCCCTGACCTGACGGGCAAGCCTGACTACTTCCTGCCTGGTCTTCGCCTCGCGGTGTTCGCAGATGGATGCTTCTGGCACGGATGTCCGAAGCACGGCCGAATCCCCGAAGACAACGCCGACTACTGGGGCCCGAAGCTCGCGCGCAACAAGCGACGAGACAGGCGCGTCACGCGAGAACTGCGGGCGTCAGGCATCAGCGTTGTTCGGGTCTGGGATCACGAGCTGAAGGCGAAGCCCGACAGGGTACGAGCCAAGCTACTCCGGGCCGCAAGCTCTAGGAGCCCTCCTCGCGCAGACGCTCCCTCCGGCGGATCTCGGCTCCGATGTTCCCTTCAGGCCACGCTTCCCAATGTTCCAGCCGGTAATAGGCCCAGTGACGCTTGGCTTCCTTCCGGATGGAGCTCTTGATGACCCAGCCCAGGGTGCGCAACTCTCGGAGGCGCTTCTGCCAGTCCTCCTGAAACGTCCCGGCGCTCGCGACCATGCCGATGAGATCCCCTCGAACGTCCTGCCCCTCGAGCGCTTTGAGGAGCTCGCCGATGCGTCGGTGAGGCTCGTTGTAGCTGATCGCGGCTCTGATCGCATCGCCGTTGGCGTCGAACGATGCGAAGTGTGCCTTCTTCCCTGCATTGCATTCCTCGCAGAGCGGCTGGAGGTTCTCGATGTCGTCTGTACCACCCCAGTCCAGCGGGATGCGATGGTCGACGACCAGCCTGATCTCGTCTTCGAAAGGTGTTCGCCCGCACATGGCACACCGTTTGGCCTTGAGGACCTCGGCCCTCGTTCGAAGCGAGATGCCCTTCCTGCCGGTTGACGGGACATCCTTGAGGCGCACCAGCCGATGCTTCGTGGTCTTCCCACTCCCGCTCTTGTCGATCTCGAAGTGGGGGTGCAGGTCACGCTTCCGTCGATCAAGTTGCTCTTGTTGGTCGGTGAGACCGAGGGCATGGAGACGTGGGAGGGCAAGCGCCCGGAGTTCCAACATCGTGAGGCCCTCCTGCCGGTGCTCGTACAAGACCTCGTACACGACTCGAACTGCCGCATTCGGCACGAGTGCCATGAGGGTATCGCTGCCCGGTTGTGGGAGAGGGGCCACGTCGCCGATCGTAGCTTCCCCTCGGATGTTGGCGCACATCGGCGTGTCGCGGTTGTGGCGGAATCGCCAAGTTGCTTTCCGCGGATGGGCACACCCCCTTCGGTACACTCGCTGGCATCCCTGACCTGCGGAAACGAGGTTCCTAGATGTCACGAGTGATCCTGATCGCGTGGGACGGCGCCGACTGGCGCATCCTCGACCCTCTGCTCGAGCAGGGCGCCCTGCCGAACCTGCAGGCGCTGATCGACCGGGGGCAGCGCGATGTGCTGCGCTCCACGGTGCCCACGCACAGCTGGTCGGCCTGGCCGAGCTTCCTCACGGGGGTCGACCCGGTGGACCACGGTGTGTACGACATCCTCGAGACGGTGCCGGGCACGCACAAGCAGTACCCGGTGACCTACAAGTCGATCAAGGCGCGCACGTTCCTCGACGACCTCACCGCCGCGGGCAAGAAGCAGCTGCTGCTCGACGTGCCGCTCACGTTCCCGCCGCCTGCGATCGAGGGAACGCTCGCCGCCGGCGGGGTGCTGCCCAAGAACCGTCAGTTCACGATGCCGGGCGATCTTCCCGACCAGCTGCAGAAGGCCGGGCTGGAATGGCCGATCAACGGTATGAGCTGGACGACCTATCACAACAAGCCCGACGCCTACCTCGATGAGGCCTTCGAGGTCACGGGCAAGCGCATCAAGGCGTCGGAGTGGCTGATGGACAACACCGACTGGGACCTGATGGCAAGCGTGTGGGTGAGCATCGACCGCACGCAGCACTGCCTGAGCAACTACATCGCGCCCGACCACCCCGACTACGCGGCGAACAAGGACTCTCGCATCGGTAAGAAGGTGGCCGACATCTTCCGCCAGACCGACGACGCGGTCGGCTCGTTCGTGAGCCGGGCGCGACCCGACGACATCATCCTGTTCATCAGCGACCACGGCTTCCAGTCGTGCACGCGCGCGGTGAACATGGACCGCATGCTGCACGAGATGGACTTCCTGGAGTTCTCAGCCTCCAACGCCGTGTTCGGTCCGATGCAGTGGGGGCCCGTGCGCACGGTGGCGCGCAAGGTCTACGACACCCTGGGCCTGCACGGGAAGGTCGCCCTGCCTCAGTCGGTGAACTGGGCGAAGACGCGGGCGTACACCACGATCCGCTCGACCGGTGAGGGCGTCTCGATCAACCTGGCCGGACGCGACATCGACGGCATCGTCGACCCCGGCGACTACGAGAAGGTCCGCGGCGACCTGATGGACCGGCTCGGTTCCTACGTGGACCCGAAGACGGGCAAGTCGCCTGTGAGGTCGATCGCCAAGCGCGAGGACCTCTTCCCTGGCGGGAGGTTCGCCGAGCAGGCGCCCGACATCATGATGGTGCCGAACGAGGGCTACTCGCTCACGCACGCCAAGAGCGCGATCGAGGACGCCGACTGGGTGAGCGGCGACCACCGCATGGAAGGCGTGATCGT